>NZ_CP101156.1:2400000-3000000 GCF_024298845.1 Natronosalvus amylolyticus | reverse complement strand
GAACGAGCGTGTTGTAGATCCGGTCCATCGCTTCCCGCTGGTTCTCGTATGGCTGCTCGTAGGGGAAAAACCGCAGATACGAAGCCAGTTCGGACACGCTCGATGATGGGTCCGCATCGGATAAAAGGATTCCCACGATTTCGAAAAGGTCGTAGCCCCCCAGAGTGTAGGGCCCGCCATGCTCGCGATCTTCTCTGATACACACAGCCCTAGAGGCCACGAACTCGAGGGCGCGGCACTGAACGCGGCCACCGAGGCCGAGGCCGTCATCCACGCCGGCGATTTTACCAGCCAGTCAGCCCTCGAGGCCTTCAAAGAACGGTGTCCCGTCTTTTATCCCGTCCACGGAAATGCCGACAACTACGACGTCATCGAGGCGTTACCCACGACCAGAACCGTCGAGTACGACGGCCTCACCATTGCGGTGACACACCGACGTGATGGCGGTGACACCGGCCTCGCGATGTTCGGTCGCGCCGGGAACGCGGATATCGTCGTCTTCGGGCATACCCATCGGCCCCGAATCCTCGACCTCGAGGACGTCGTCTTGCTCAACCCGGGCAGTCACACCCAACCGCGAGGGAACCGGCCGGGATTCGCCACGGTCGAACGGCTCGAAGGCGCGTTCGATATCCGACTTCGGACGCCCGCTGGAGAGCCCCTCGACTCGCTCACACTCGAAGGCGACCGACTCGAGTGAATATCAAAACAGGTTCGCTTGCTGGTAGACGGAGATTCCTTCCTCGGTGATCTCGTAGGGTTTTTTGTCTCGAGAGTGATTCGCATCCCGGATTTTCTGAATCTCGACTGCCATCCGTGTCTCTCTGAAATCGTCCGGCCGGACGTACTGCAAGACGAACACGGCGTCGGTCAGATACTCGACGATACCGTAGCGCGAGGCGTAGGGACTCGACTCTGAGGCCTCGCTGGTCAACAGCGAGGTGACACCAGCTTTCTTCAAACTCCGGGTGAAATCGTAGATCTCGTTGCGGCGTTTGGCCCGGTCGTCGTACATCATCTCGAGCAGGGAAACCGAATCGAGAACCAATCGACTCGCACCGAACTCCTCGATGAGGCGGGGCAGTTCGTTCCGGATAGACGTGAGACTGTTTGCCATCTCGATCGGGTCGATGTCGACGACGGCCAGTCGCTCCTCCTCGATGTACTCGTCGAACGGGAATCCCTTCTCCGTCGCACTGTTGATGACGCGACTGCGGCTTTCCTCGAGCGTGAAGTAGACGGCGCGTTCGCCCTGTGCGAGGCCGTGATTGAGAAACTGCAGGCCGAACGTCGTTTTGCCCGTCCCGGCCGACCCCATCGCGACGATCAAACTTCGCTCGGGGACTCCGCCGTGAATCATGCGATCGAGCCCGTCGATACCGAGGTCGATTCGGGGGAGGTTGGTCTCGAGTTCCGCGTCGAAATCCGACTCGCCCTGAGGGCCGAGGTCGAAATCGAGGGCTTCGAATCCGGCGATAGCGTCCCCCGAACCGTCAGCGTCGTCGAGGTCAGGCAGCTCCACACCCTCGAGTGCGCTGCCAAAGTCATCATCGAAGAGCGGCTCTGATGACGCACCCATGTCCCTCGTTTCGTCTTCGTCGGCAGCGTCACCCCGTTCTGTCTCCATCTCGGCATCAGTCGCGTCGGACTGTTCCACGTCGTCCTTCCCCTCGCTCGCCCCCTCTCCAATTGCCCGCTCGAACCAGTCCTCCTCGAGTTCCCGCGTCATGCGCTCACCCGAAGGGTTTCGACCAGTGGTCTACGCTCATCGCGGGGAACGGTGCGTTCTCGGGGGCGTATGCGCCGCGTTGTGTGCATTACTCCCGTGGCGCAGGGCAGTCGCATCGTTTGAAGGCGTCGCGTGGCGTGGTTCGGCCAGGTGAGGAAATCTCGATACATGAACTCACTCGAGGTTCGTATCGTGGCTC
This sequence comes from Natronosalvus amylolyticus, assembly GCF_024298845.1. NCBI lineage: Archaea > Methanobacteriati > Methanobacteriota > Halobacteria > Halobacteriales > Natrialbaceae > Natronosalvus > Natronosalvus amylolyticus. The sequence goes on along the minus strand of NZ_CP101156.1, from coordinate 2,998,072 downwards.
TCGGCGGGTGAATCGGCTCTTTCCAAGAGCACAGAAGTGAGCCTGGGGGCGATTGGTCGACGCGGTGAAACGGTGTAAGCGACATTACCGGCTGTCTACCAGCAACGAAACGTTCCACGACGATGAATGTTGTTGCCACGATACCGTGATGGGGAGTCTGGAACGAGTGGTCGAGGGCCACGGGAGGTGCCTTTTTGCGTCCTGCGAGATAACCGGCACGTGATGGCAGTCACCGTCGGTATCGTCGCACAGCGAGAGAACGAGCGAGCACAGCAACTCGCCGAGTCTCTCGTCGGACTGGTCGAGAAACGGGGAGACGACGTCCTCGTCGACAACGCAACCGCCGAAGCTATCGACTCGAGCGGGGTCCCGGTAGACGCGATGAACGGGTGTGCGTTCGTCGTCAGCATCGGCGGTGACGGCACGTTCCTGTTCGTCGCCCGCGAAGCCGGCGACACCCCACTGTTGGGCGTGAACCTCGGCGAAGTAGGCTTTCTCAACGCCGTCGCCCCGGCAAATGCCGTCGACGCGGTCGCTGCACTCCTCGAGGAAGTCCACACCCAGGGTGCCGTTTCGGGTCGCTCGGTGTCTCGACTGACGGCACGCGGGGAAAACTGGTGCCTCGAGCCAGCACTCAACGAAGTGGTCGTTCATGGTCCTCGCCGCGGACCGGCTGGCGGCCTAACCGTCGACATCGCCGTCGACGGCGAATCTTACGCCTCGAGCTGGGCTGATGGTGCCCTCGTCGCGACGTCGACGGGGTCGACGGCCTACAATTTGAGCGACGGCGGACCGCTCGTTCATCCGACGGTCGACGCGCTCGTCGTCACGCAAATGTGTGCAGCCGACGCGAGGCCGTCACTGATCGTCGACGGAGATAGCGAAATCACGTTCACCGTCTCCGACGCTGAAACGGCCTGGGCCATCAGCGACGGACGCAACCGCCAGCCGCTCGAGCCTGGCGAAACCGTGACCGTCACCCGAGCTGACAGCCCGATTACGCTGGCCGGACCCACGGTCGACTTCTTCGAGGCGCTCGAGAAACTCGAGTGACTGTTCGTCGAGACGGTATTACCGAGTGTCCGGGTGGTTCCAGGAATCGCTATGGAGCGTCGTCAACAGCGCCTCCGTCGTCCGATGAATCATCAGTATCCGGGGCACTATCGACCGGTGGCGACCCCACATCCTGCTCCTCGCGCGCTCGAGGCAGATTCGGATCACGGTTCGGTTCACGACCGAACGCCGGCTGGGCGTCCTCGAGTTGGCGTTTGACGATGCGACGAAGGCGATTCAGGTTCGTGGTGTCGAGGCCGTGGTGTGCCGCCAGTCGCTTGAACGGTTCCTCGTCGGTAATGTCGTGGGCACGGTACCGACCGAACAGTTCGTCCATCCGTTCCGGCGAGAGCGAACTCACGTCCAGATCCTCGAGGCCGAAATACGCCCGCCGGTCGCGGTCGACGACGTGACGGATGACGACGAGCGCGACGACAGGAATCGCTCGCTGGCTGCCGAACTCGCGGAGGTCGAGCACGTCCATCACGCCCAGTGCGCGGTCGCGTTGCCAGGGTGTCAGTTCGAGGGCGTTGCACAGCGCCTGCGTGGTTCGCAGGCGGTCGAGGTGGTGGGCACGCTCGGCGTAGCCGGGGGTCGCCGGATGTTGTTCGTCGTGAAGGCGGCGCACGCTGTCCGAGAGGTCGCCGTCGGGACGCTCCGGGCGACCGATGGTCGTCGCACTCGGGGTCTGGACACCCCAGCGCCGGACGGCACCGTCGCGCTGGTGGTCAGCCCGGGAGAGCGCCCCCGCACCGGGCCGGGTCTCGAGGCGAACCGGTTCGTCCGGCCGCTGTCGCACGGTCGGTCTCACAGGTGGCGATTGGGTGGGGGCGTCACTCGAGCGCTCGCGGGACATACGAACGACTCTAACGAGGACAGGGAAAAATCCTCGCTCGGGTTTCGATAGTCATCCTGGCGCTGTCGATATAGTGATTCTTGGAACTATCGAGACACTCGAGCGGAAGCGGGACAACTCGAGTGTCTCAGGACGTCCAGGAATCGGTCATACCAGTCGTCCACCGCCGCCACTGAACACGCTGTCGTTGCTGACCGCGACAGGGACGAGAGAAGAGATACTGCGCGCTCACTGGGAGCGATGGTGACTGGCCAAAATGCCCTTCATAGCTTCACCTTGTGACGAGAACGACTTAAACCAATGGTACACTGTGGCACACCCCTCGAGCGACGACCAAAACCCGACATCCCTTTACTCGAGCCCCGAAAACGGAGGGTATGTTCATCGCCCTGCGCGCGGAGGTCGAGGACGCCCTCGAAGGGGCACTCTCCTCACTCGACCTCCCCACCGACGACCTCGGAATTGAAGAACCACCCGAAGACGTTCCCGCAGTCCTGGCCTCGAGCGTCGCCTTCAGACTGGCCGGCGAACTGGGCGTGGCACCGCCACAGGCCGCCGTGCAGCTGGCTGGAGAAATCGACGTCGACGAACTCACCTACGTCACACAAATCGAGACACAGGGGCCGTACCTTAACTTCCTGCCGAGTGACGCCTACGCCGCGGAGACGGTCGCCGCCGGGGTCGACCCCGGGTACGGAGCCCTCCCCGACCGCGAGACGAGCGTCGTGGTCGAACACACCAGCGCGAACCCGACCGGTCCGGTCCACGTCGGCCGCGCTCGTAACCCGATCATCGGCGACGCCGTCTCAAACCTGCTCGAGATCGCCGGCTACGACGTCGACCGCCACTACTACGTCAACGACGCCGGTCGCCAGATGGCCGTCTTCACCTGGGCCTACGAAACCTTCGACGAGGCCGACCTCGACGACGACCCAGAGCGCGACCGAATCGAGTACGACCTCGTCCGGTACTACCGCAAGGGCAACGCCTTCCTCGAGGACGCCGACGACGACGCCGTCGAAGCCGCCGAGGCCGAAATCCAGTCCATCATGCAGGGTCTCGAGGCCGGCGACGAGGAGGCCTACGAACGCGTCAGCGAAGTGGTCGACCAGGTGCTGGGCGGGATGAAAGCCTGTCTCGCCCGGCTCCCCGCCGAGTTCGACGCGTTCGTCAAGGAGACGCAGTTCATGCGCGACGGCTCGACCGACGACGTCGTCGCCCGACTCAAGGAACTCGAGGGCGCGGTCTACGAGGAAGACGCCTGGCAACTCGAACTCGAGGAGCAGGGCATCGACAAGAATCTCGTCTTCTTGCGCTCGGACGATACCTCGCTGTACCCGACCCGCGACCTGACACACCACGAGTGGAAGTTCGACAACTACGACCGCGCGGTGACGGTCCTCGGCGAGGACCACAAACTGCAGGCCAGACAGCTTCGGGCGGCCCTCGAGTTGCTGGGCAACGACACCGACCAGCTTCGCCAAGTACTCTACTCCTACGTGAATCTGCCGGAGGGGAAGATGAGTACCCGCCGCGGGACCGGCATCGACCTGGACGACCTGCTGGACGAGGCCATCGACCGCGCCCGCGAGGAAGTCGAGAGCCGGCTGGACGACCGCATCCGTGACGACGACCTCGACGAGGACGATATCGAGCGTATCGCCCACCAGGTCGGCATCGGCGCGGTTCGCTACGACATCGTCTCCAAACAGCCCACGAAAGCAATCACGTTCGAGTGGGAGCAAGCGCTCAACTTCGAGGCTCAGTCAGCGCCGTACGTCCAGTACGTTCACGCCCGGTGTTGTGGCATCCTGGATGAGGCTGGGGTCGGCGTTGACGGCGACATGGAAACCGACGTGGACGCCAGCCTGCTCGAGACCGAGGCCGAACAACACCTCATCGAGACTATCGCTCGCTTCCCCGCCGTCATCGAGGAGGCCGCCGACGACTTAGAGCCCCACCAGGTTGCCACGTACACCCGCGAGTTCGCGGAGGCGTTCAACGGCTTCTACCGCGAGTGTCCCGTCCTCGCAGACGACGTCGATCAGGACGTTCGCGAAGCCCGCCTGGCGCTCGTGGCGGCCTCGAGGCACACCATCGCGAACGCGCTCGGCGTCCTCGGTGTCGCCGCTCCGGAGTCGATGTAGCCAGCCGAGATGTTTCGACGGTCATAGGGATCAGTGGAGTCACGACTGCCACTCGCTGATCCTATGTTAGACGATTGATGGTACAGTGTAACACTATTCCAACTCAAATTCACCGAACCCGCCCTTCCTCGAGCGAAGTTACCCTTCGAACGTGGCGGCCAAAAACGTCCACGGATAGTCGACCTCGTCTGGGTCGTCCGGATCGAGGGACACTTTCTCATCACCGTTGGATTCAACGTCCTGCGAGATGGCCCACCGTTCCGTGATCGAAAAGCCCGCGTCCTCGAGTTGCCTCCGGGTAGTCGACGCGCCGGCGATGTCCCACTCCATCTCGACGCCACTATCGAGCCAGTCGGGGTTCTCGCCCGCCCACTCGTTTGTCCCATCACAGACCAGGATTCGGCCACCGGGCGAAAGCACGCGAGCGCACTCTTCGAGCATCAGCGGCTGTGCCGCGTTCGGAACGTGAATCAGCGACCAGTAAGCGACGACGGCGTCGAAACTGCCGGCTTCGAACGGGAGGGCGGTCATATCGGCCTGAGCGAGCGCGCTCTCGGGGGCGTTTTGACTCGCCAATCGAAGCTGTTCGCGAGAGAAATCGAGGCCGACAGCCGTCGTCGACTCGGTTAGCCGGGCCAACACCGGGGTTCCCTGGCCACAGCCCGCGTCGAGGATGACCGTCGGCTCGTCGAGGCCGTCGATAAACTCCGTCAGAATCGCCAGACTGGGACCGTCTTCGGACCGCTGGGCGGCGTACACGTCGGCGAGGTCGTCGTAAGCCCGTCGAACCCGTTCGGGGGATACCATATTGGGTCGTCTCGAGGAACCCTAAATAGTGTTCGGTCAGTGTGCGTTACATCCGCACGGACCGAGAAAAATCAGGCTCGAGCCAGATCCTCGAACTCGGCGGCAGCCGTCCGAGTTCCTTTCGCGATGAGAACGTCACCAGCCGATGCGGTCTCGTCAGCATCTCCGACCAGCAACCAGCCCTCATCGGGGCGACGAATAGCGATGACCGACATCGTCGTCTCGGTGTCGGGAACGCCCTCGAGAATCGCCCGGCCGTCGAGTGTGCTGCCGGCTTCGACTTCGACACGAGAGATAATCTCGTCGCTCTCCTCGACGGCCATCCGAACGACCGGATGGACCTCGATGTCGCGCAAGACACCTTCGCTGATCCCGATTGCCGCGTCGCTGATGACCTCCGTCGCGCTGCCGAGGTGGATGAGTCCACGGAGCGTTACCGGGTCCTCGGCGTCTGCAGCCGCCTGGAGCGTCCATGCCTCGAATCGGGACTCGAGGGCGTCGACTTCGACCTCGAGGTTGCCGACCTCCTCGGCAAGCCCTTCACTGTCGAACAGCACGCTGCTGTAAGCGAGGTCGACGGCCAGTTCGGAGAGGTTTTTCATGTGGACGATGGTGTCGACGGCGCGCTCGAGGTCGGGGATGGGCTGTGCTTCGATAACTGGGGGCTCGTGGACCGTACCAGTCATTCCCTCGTACACCTCGTCGATACCGATATCCGGCCCGCGAAGGAACGCGACGTCGTCGGCTTCGATGGTCGTCTCCGGTCCGGGGTTGAGCAACCAGTCGTCACCGCGTCGCAGGGCGATAACTCGAACACCCGTTTCGGACTCGAGGTTGATGTCTTTGAGCGTGTGACCGGTGTAGTCCGATTCCGGGACGACGATGCCCCTGACGAGGGTTTCGACGGCCTCGGGGATAGCCGCGCGCATGGCTTCGGGCAGTCCGATATCCTCGAGGACCACTTTGGCGATGTCGCCGGCAGCGTCGCTGATCTGTCCCGCCGCGGCGACGATTCCGAGCACCGGCGCGAGTCGTTCGGCATCGTCGGGATTTCTGGCAGCCATCATGAGACTCATCCGGGCTCGCATCTCGAGGAGGTCCATACGCGCCTCGAGACGGACGACTTCCCTCGCGAGGTCCTCGTTTCGGTGAAGCACGGCAGAATACGCGAGATCGATCAACAGCTCTGCGGTGTCTTTCATTTCGATCAACACGTCCTTGACGCTGACCGGTTCGTACTCGATCGGCGTCGACGGTGCCTCGTCCGCGAGTGGGTCCATACCCGTACCCACCCACCCCGTGGAAAAAAACGTTTCCCGCTTGCCTGAGCGCTCCCGTCGTATTCCCAACCGTCGAGTGGTGCATCCGAATACCCGTATTCGGTTTTCACGAGTCCCTTCGGGTTTGGAGACCCCTATCGCCTCGTGGCCTGAACCGATAGCGGTTGTCGGCTTCGTGTTATGGGTTAGCGCTTGAGGAGGCACCGGCCTATCGAATGGCGACCACTGACACACATCCGACACGGTTTTTGCCCGCCACAGAGAACCCTCGGGCAATGATCGACCGGACGATACTACGCGAGAACCCCGAGCGGGTCCGTACCGCCCTCGAGAACCGAGGCGCGGACGTCGACCTCGAGCGGATTCTCGACGCCGACGAAGAGTGGCGCGAGTTGAAAGCCCGCGGTGACGACCTTCGACACCAGCGAAACGAAGTCAGCTCGAAAATCGGCGAGTTGAAACAGGCCGGGGAAGAGGAAGCCGCCCAGGAAGCCATCGAGCGCTCACAATCGCTCAAAACCGAGATCGAGGCGGTCGAAAGCCGAGCGAACGAACTCGAGGCCGAACTCGAGGAAGCCATGCTCGAACTTCCACAGCTCCCGGACGAGAGCGTGCCAGTCGGCGCGGACGAATCGGACAACGTCGAACATCGCCGCTGGGGCTTCGAGGACATCCGTGAGTTGCCGGATACCGTCGTCCCCCACTACGATCTCGGCGAGGAGCTCGACATCATCGACGAAGCTCGTGGCGCGAAGACCACCGGCGCTGGCTTTTATTTCCTCAAGGGAGACGGTGCACGACTCGAACACGCCCTCATCCAGTTCATGCTGGACGTCCACCGCGAACAGGAGTACGTCGACGTGCTCCCACCCGTTCCGGTCAAAAGCACGTCGATGCGCGGGACGGGACAGCTCCCGAAGTTCGCCGACGACGCCTATCGACTCGGCGGGAGTAACGAGGACGACTACGAGGACGACGACCTCTGGCTCTGTCCGACCGCAGAGGTACCCGTCACAAACATGTACGCCGAGGAAATCCTCCTGAAAGACGACCTCCCGCTGAAACACCAGGCGTACTCCCCGAACTTCCGTCGCGAGGCCGGCGAACACGGCACCGAAACGCGCGGTATCGTTCGCGTCCACCAGTTCAACAAGGTCGAACTCGTCAACTTCGTCGAACCGGAGACAAGCTTCGATCGCCTCGAGACCCTGCTCGGGGAGGCCGAAGAAGTCCTCAAACAGCTCGGGCTCCCATACCGCATCCTCGAACTCTGCACCGGCGACCTGACGTTCGCGAGTGCGAAGACCTACGACATCGAGGTGTGGGCCCCCGCCGACGATATGGACGACGGCCCCGACGAAGGCGGCCGCTGGCTCGAGGTCTCGAGTGCTTCGAATTTCAAGGCGTTCCAGGCCCGCCGTGCCGGGCTTCGCTACCGGCCCGAGCGCCACGAATCGGCGGAGTACCTCCACACGCTCAACGCTTCGGGGCTTGCGTTGCCCCGCGTGATGGTGGCAGTCCTCGAGTACTACCAGAACGAGGACGGGACGGTGACGGTTCCCGAAGCGCTCCGCCCGTACATGGACGGACAGGAACTGATCGACGGGCACAGCAAGGTCGGCGAAAGCGCGCTGGGTGCCGGCGAACGCGAGTAACGGGAACGAAGTTACTTTTTTCACCGGGCAAAAGAGGTGACAATGGGAGCTCCACTGTACATCTCGGCCGGCGACCTCACGACTGATGCGATTCTGGAGGCGATGCACGAGGGACGGCGTATCGTCGTCACCGTCGAAACCATGGGCAACGAACACGACGTGACGCTTCGATACGACGACGGTATCTACTACTGTGACACGCCAACGCGACTGCACCGACACGACCGTCCGGACGAGATGCGAACGTGTATTCGAAAGATGGGGTACGCGGCCGAAGAAGCCTGACCGATGGCGAGTGGTGGGCACGTTATCGCACTCGAGACAGTTCGGTTTTGTGTGACTGTATATCGGTTTCACGGGTCGAGTCCGACTCTCCAGGGCCGAGGCGGCAGAACTCGGCCAGTACACATCGTGACGACTACGGCACCGGCTCGGGGGGTGGAGTTTTGAGACCGGCACTCCAATAGCGAGCCAGCACCGATGTCTGAGAAACCACAACACCGACTCGGGGAGTTGATGGAGCAATCGAACCCGCCGTTCCGGAACGTCCTGAGCTGTGTCTTCGGGATCGAAGATCACGAGACGCGAACCTATCTCGTTTTGCTCGACTATCCGGGCAGTACCATCGAAGAACTGGCGTCGGTACTCGAGCGCGACCGGAGTACGGTCAACCGCTCGCTATCGACGTTAGTCGACCGCGGCCTCGCCACCCGCGACCGTCGGCTGCTCGACGGCGGTGGCTACATCTACCAGTACACGGCTATCGCCTTGCCCGAGGCGAAGACGATGTTACACGAGGCACTGGACGCCTGGACCGAACAGGTTCACGGCGTGATCGACGAGTTCGACGGTTCTACAGCAAATTAACGAGCGTTCGGCCCAAGACCTACCGAACCTCCAAGCACTCGAGGTCGGTTCGAATGTCCCCTGCACTCGAGGTCGGCGCGCTCGATATCGAGTCTGCTGGCAACATCCACGACAACCACCCCACTTTTGGCTCTGCCTCCCCTCCCGGCGGATAATGAGTCAGCCCGATCGTTCCCCATCCCCGCTCGCCCTCACTGGAGAGTCCCAGCCAGCACCCGCCGCTGCCGTCGACGGCACCTGGCTCGAGTGTATCGAGTGTGGCGAGACCTTCGCTCCCTTCGAATCCGTCCGGTACACCTGTGATGCCTGTGACGGCTTGCTCGAGGTCCGGTACGACGAGTTACCGACCTTCGATGACTTCTCGGGCACCGGCGTCTGGCGCTACGCCGACGCGCTGCCCCTCGAGGAAGGCGTCACCACCCAGGAGGGCGACACACCGCTGTACCGGGTGCCCCGCCTCGAGACTGACATCGGCGTCGAAGCCCTCCGAATCAAACACGAGGGGATGAATCCGACGGGGAGTTTCAAAGACCGCGGGATGACCGTCGGCGTGGCCGTCGCCCGCGAACTCGGCGTCGACCGACTCGCCTGTGCATCGACCGGAAACACGAGCGCCGCCCTGGCCGCCTACGGCTCGCGCGGTGGGATGGAGACGCTCGTGTTGTTGCCAGCGGGCAAGGTCGCCGCCGGCAAAATCGCTCAGGCCAGCTTACACGGCGCGCGCATCCTCGAGGTGGACGGCAACTTCGACCGCTGTCTCGACATCGTACAGGAACTGGCCGGCCGCGGCGAAGTCTACTTGCTCAACTCGCTGAATCCGTTCCGACTCGAGGGTCAGAAGACCATCGGCCTCGAAATCCTCGAGGGGTTCCGAGACGATTACGGAGCCTGGCCGGATCGCATCGTCCTTCCCGTGGGCAACGCTGGTAACACCTCGGCGCTGTACAAAGCCTTCCGCGAACTGGTGCAGGCGGGCGAGTTGACGCCGGAGGAGGTCCCCAAACTGACCGGCGTCCAGGCCGAGGGGGCGGCCCCGATGGTCGAAGCCGTCGAGAACGGGGCCGACGAAGTTCGGCGCTGGGAGTCAGTCGAGACGAAAGCCACGGCGATTCGAATCGGAAACCCGGTCAACGCACCGAAAGCGTTGCCCGGCATCCGCGAAACCGGCGGGACGGCGATCGCCGTCTCCGACGAGGAGATTACGACCGCCCAGCGCGACCTCGCCGAGGAAGGGATCGGCGTCGAACCCGCCTCCGCGGCGTCCGTCGCCGGCCTCCGGAAACTCCGCGAGCAGGGAGTCGTGAGTAGTGACGAGCGCGTCGCCTGCCTGACCACCGGCCACCTGCTCAAAGACCCCGACGCGGCCGCCGCCGCGGGCCGTGACCCCGAACCGGTCCCCGCCGACACCGACGGCGTGCTCGAGGTACTGCACGAGTAAAACCACAATTCGCGTGCAGAAACGACAGAAAGTGTGCCGAGTCCGTAGCCAGCACCTCAGTAGTGATATAATAGCTCAACGATATTGTGTAGCTATTAATTTAGTTGTGTTTTTAGACCAAAATAATACAGTATCGGGAGTAAATACCACAAAAGTTATAGTATATGCTACAACAGCTATATCAATTCGACAATGCCTGTAGCACAAGGAAACCGCTCGAGGAAGCCGTTCACTCGGTCAACTCGAGGTCGGTGGTGTCGTATCGTGCCGTCTGCATCCCATCGCTGTTGAACGCCGACCCCAATCGCCCGCTCGAGTCGATGGCGATGACGCCCGCGCTCGAGCCAGTCAACTCGCCGAATTCCTCGATGGCGAGGTCCGCTGCCGCCCCCGCATCCAGCCCTCGCTCGACGTGACGAGCGACGCGCCTCGAGAGGGTCACTCGAGCGATGTCTTCGCCCGCACCGGTCGCACTCACACCCGCGGCCGGACAGCAATAGAAGCCGGAGCCGACCTGTGGCACGTCGCCGACGCGGCCGGCCAGGGCGAGCCAGCGACCGCCCGTCGAGGTCGCCGCCGCGAGCGACTCGCCGTCGAAGGCGACCGCGCCCACGGTGTCGTGGTCGTGTTCGTCACCCACACCGTCGGACTCCTCGTCCCGGCCATCAGGGTCGCTCCGGCCGTACTGGTCACGAATCCACTCGAGTTGGGTCTCAACGTCGCCCTCGGGTACCTCGAGGTCGGCCCACTGCTCTCGAGTGCGATCCGACCAGAGATCGACCGCCGTCTCGACCCCGTACGCCTCGGCGAGCGCGACGGCGTGTTCCCCCGAGACGAACCCGTGTGGCGTCTCTTCCATCACTACCCGCGCGACGCTGACGGCGTGTTCGACACCTGGCATCGAGCACGCCGCGCCGACCGACCGGTCGTCGGTCATGATCGACGCGTCCGTCCTGACAACCCCGTCGCTCTGGACCGCACCGCCGACGCCCGCATTGAACCGGGGTGACGATTCGAGGACGTGAATCGCGGCCTCGACGGCGTCGACCGGTGTCTCGGCCGTCCCACCCGCGTTCGCCGCCTCGTCGAGGACGGCCTGTCGTGGTTCGGGTTCATCCGGCGTGCTCCCAGCGCCTCCGTGGACGATTACCTGCATACTCGAGGCACGTCACGGGGCCACCATGAGCGTATCGAAGGCGCTCGCTGGAGGGGCCACGCTCACGCGTCTGAAACGCAGAAAAACTGTTGCCGGGGACCGGAAAGCTAAGCCGGGGGCCGCCCGTTAGGCCGTATGGTTTCGATTGGCGACCGCGCACCCGACTTTACGCTCCCGAAAGCCGGTGGGACCACTTACAACGACATCACCGAGTTCACCCTCTCTGACGCCCTCGAAGACGGGCCAGTCGTGCTCGCGTTCTATCCAGCCGCGTTCACCAGCGGCTGTACCGACGAGATGTGTGCCTTTCGGGATTCGATGGACGCGTTCGAGGAGCTCGAGGCGCAGGTGTACGGCATCAGCGTCGACCTCCCGTTCGCCCAGAACGTCTGGATCGAACAGGAAGATCTGAACTTCCCGATACTGGCCGACTGGAACCACGAGGTAATCCACAAGTACGACGTTGTCAGACCCGACCTGTACGGCTCCATCGAGGCTGCGAGGCGGAGCATTTTCGTCCTCGACGCCGACGGTTTCGTCACCCACAAGTGGGTCCGCTCCGGCGAGAATCCGGACTTCGACGACCTCGTCGACGGCCTGCTCGAGCATCTCTCCTGAGTCCTGAAAATCGATGACGGCTCGAGGCGGCTGTCTGCTGGTCTCGAGACACGGTGTTCCTCCGGTCGCAATACGAGATGTCTCTCCGTACTCTCGAGACGTTTCGGGAAAACGCGCTGACGGGGATTCTAGCGGTCGACGGAGACCGACTCGAGGACGACATCCTGCAGCGGCTTGTCGTTGCCGTCGGTGTCGACGGAGCCGATTTCTCGAACGACGTCCATGCCGTCGGTGACTTCACCGAAGACGGAGTGACGGCCGTCGAGGTGCGGGGTCGCATCGAGCGTGATGAAAAACTGCGAGCCGTTAGTGTTGGGGCCGGCGTTGGCCATCGAGAGGGTTCCGGGGCCATCGTGGCTCAGGTCGTCGTGGAACTCGTCGTCGAAGGTGTACCCAGGGCCGCCGCGGCCGGTGCCTGTCGGATCGCCACATTGGATCATGAAGCCCTCGATGATCCGGTGGAAGATGACGTCGTCGTACAGCGGTCGGTCGGTCACGCGCTCGCCAGTCTCCGGGTCCGTCCACTCGCGCTCGCCCGTTGCGAGCCCGAGGAAGTTGCCGACCGTCCGTGGTACTTTCTCCTCGAACAGTTCGACCGTGATATCTCCCTCGCTCGTGTGCAGCGTCGCTGTGGGATTTGCCATACTGCGCCCGACGGGCGGGGAGGTGAAAACAGTGGTGGTCTCGAGACTACGAGGTCGACAGGGATCCCACTCGACCGACAACCACTCCCAGCCCTGGGCGGTGGCTCGAGCGAGAGAGGAGAAACCAATAATGGTTACTCTAAAAGTCTTGCACCAATTTTAACAACTGATAACACTTACATATCTGGCGTTGGAATGACTTGGTATGAGTTACCTTACGTCTGACGTGTACTCCGGAAGATTTCGAGAGGGGCGGTGCCAACCACGAACCCAGATAGTCGTCAGTACTGGTTGCTGGCGATCATCGAGCGGGCCACCGAAAGCAGGTGTTGAAAGGATGTGTTCGAACGGAGAGGTGGTATTTGATGCGTGAGCGTCGGTCTGTACACGGTAGGCAAGAACGAACCAAGCCATCACAGGCAAACCTGGCTGTCAGCTGTTCGGAATGTGGCGGGCCGATCGTTCACGATCCGGACGAAGCAGATCTGGTGTGTGCGGATTGTGGTCTCATCGTCGCCGAACAGGAAATCGATGCAGGACCCGAATGGCGCGCTTACACTGCTGACGAGCGTGAACAGAAATCCCGAACCGGTGCACCAACCACACAACGGATGCACGACAACGGGCTCTCGACGACGATCGGGTGGAAAAACAAAGACGTCTATGGGCAAACGATTACAGGTGAAAAGCGCCAACAGTTGGCCCGGCTTCGGACGTGGGATGAACGGTTTCGAACCCGAGATTCCCGTGATCGCAACCTCAAACAGGCGCTGGGCGAGATCGATCGAATGTCATCCGCATTGGGCATCCCGGAGCAAGCTCGAGAAGTGGCGAGTGTCCTGTATCGGCAAGCGCTGGACAACGAACTCCTCCCCGGACGATCGATCGAAGGGATGGCAACAGCGTCGCTCTATGCGGCCTCCCGACTCGAAGGAATTCCCCGTCCAATCGACGAAGTTGCCGCAGTGAGTCGAGTCGATGATCTGAAAATCAAACGGGCCTATCGATACCTGTCTCGTGAACTCGAACTCGAAATTCCGCCAACGAGCCCACTGGAGTACCTGACACGATTGGGATCTGAAATTTCCTGTACGACCGAAACCGAACGGCGGGCAAAGGAGTTGCTCGAAAACGCGATCGAACACGGCGTTCACAGCGGGAAAGATCCCGTCGGTGTTGCAGCGAGCGCCCTGTACGCAGCCGGTCGCTTGACGAACGATCACGTAACGCAGTCCGTCGTATCGGAAGCCGCAAACGTGAGCGAGGTAACCATTCGAAGCCGATATCGCGAAATACTCGACGCCGGAACCGAGGAGGAGAGTGCGTGAATGAAAGCAAACGGGTGACCTGCTTTGCCTGCGGTCATTCCTATCGGTATCTCGGTCGAGGCCGCCATCCAGGTCGGTGTCCGCGCTGTTCGTCCCACTGTGTGAGTCAGGCTGGAAAGTTGTTGTGTGTCGCCGACGTCGATATCGCTGCACCCCATCAGCCTCCCCAGGTGACAGTGATGGCGATTGATGAACGGTATCGCCACTTCCTCTATCATTTCACAACCGATGGCACTCGAGCCGTCCTGGACACCGTACAGGTAGAAGGGCACCTCGTCCGAGCCGAAGACGTCCCGCACTCGATTCCCGTTCCAGCCCCAGTCAGGGACAGCCTCGCTCAATATGGGACGTGCCTCCCGAAAGATGATGCTGCCCGCGGGAAGCGACGACGTGACCGGAGAGCGCAGCACCTCGAGGACCGGGATGGGTAACAACCAGAGAAAGTGAGCGAGGAGCGGTTCCGTCAGTGGTTCGTCGCGCCTGAACGGGTGAGACGGAGCGATTGTGGTTGCCAGATTCGACGCAGGCGTCAACGCCTGGTGGAGTACGGGTGGTTAAAACGCCCGCAGATCCTCGAGGACCGCTTCGCCACTCCCGTCAGCGATGACGTCTCGAGCGCGCTCGAGGCCCGCCTCGAGATCGGCGACGTCGTCACGAGCGAACATTCGGAAGGCGGCGTTGAGGGCGACTGCGTCGGCGAAGTGGTCGTCGCGCTCGCCAGCCAGAACGGCCTCGGTAATCGCCGCGGAGTCGGCCGTCACGTCCTCGACCGCCAGATCCTCGCTTTCCATGTCCATGCCGTACTCGGCCGTTTCGATTTCGAAGTCGTCGAAGTCACCACTCGCCCCTTCCGAGGCCCGTGGCGCCTCGCACCAGTCTGCGACTTTGGTGTAACCGGGACGGATATCGTCGTAGCCTTCCATCCCCTGGAACATCAGGACGCGGCTGTAACTGAGTGCCTCGCTCTCGGCGACGAGGTCACACATTTTCTTCGCGAACGCGAGGTGGTAGAACGAGCCGAGGTGGACGTCGGCGTTGGCCGGATTGGCGACGGTCTCGATTGTGTTGACGAACGTTCGAACGCCCATCTGGTCGCGTCGGTCGTACAGCGCGTGGATACCGGGATTGAAATTCGGCTGGTAGTAGAAGCCGAAGCCGGTTTCGTCGACCATCCGCGCCGACGATTCGGGCTCGAGTTCCGTCCGAACGCCGAGTTCGTCGAGGACGTGTTTGTACGCCGTCGCCTTCTGGGTCGGGACGCGGTCGCCCGAGTGCGTCACGACGGGAGTGCCCGCTGCGGCGGCGACGACGCCCGAGGCCACGCCGAGGACGGCTGAAGTGTGTTTGCCGTCGTAGTTCGCGCCACAGTCGACGGGGTCACAGTCGGGTTCGGCCGTGACGACGCTCTCTTCTCGCATGACGTCCGAAAACGCCGCCAGTTCCTCGGGCGTGTTCTTCTTCCACCGGTTTGCCAGCCAGAACGCGCCGAGCGTGGTGTGATCCGGCTTGCCGGCCAGAATACGCCCGAACGCCTCTCGAGCCTGTTCGCGGTTCATGTCGTCGGCCGATTTCGGGCCGGAGCCGACGAGTTCAGTCAGCAGGCGTTTCAGCGGCCACTCGCCGAATTCCTGGGTAGCCTGGGCCATATCACGGGGTTGGGACGGACGGGCCAAAAGCGTCCCGTTTGCGGTGAGGGAAATAACAGAGACTCCTCGCTACGCAGCCGACACGCGTGGCGGTAACGCGCCGATCGAGTGTGCTAACGAGTTCGTTCCAATCACGCGATGCATCCGGTTTGGTGCACCTTTTGACCAATGATTGCCCGTACCGGGTCGACACTCACCGGGAAGAAACGTCGGTAAATCGTCTCACAGCGAGGTGCTGGCCTCGTGGCGACCCGTACACTCCGTCGGATCGAGTCGACAGAAGCTAAAGTCGATTTCGCGCGGGTGCGTCCCGAAGATGTCGATCAACGGGATTTCGACCCGTTCGAGGGCGTCCAACGATTCCGTGGCGACATCCTCGTGTTCGATGTCCTCGAGGCGACCCTTCGCGATGATACTCCACCAGCCGTCGTCGACGTCGTAGGTGACGAACGACACCGCGTGACCGTCGAACTCGTCGGCGGGCCACTCCGAACTCGTCGCGAGTCGAAAGTAAAAGTTCGACGTCACGGCGTCGTAGCCGTACGAAACCGGAATCGTCCGCGGCGGTTCGTCACCCTCGGTCGAAAACGACAGGACGCCGGTTCCGCCGTTATCGAGCAGCGATGCACGCTCCGATTCGTCCAGTGTCACGACTTCAATTCGGGTCATAGCTATCGGTTCATTCGTACTGCATGGGGATAATCCCCCTGTCGAATTCGTCGTTGGTGATCGCGTTCGAGTACATGACCAACCGATGCAAAACCCGAAAGGGATAGGTAGGGACCGTCCCTAGCCCCGATAATGAGTTCCCGGACGCGGTCGGACCCAGGCGACTGGCGCGAGGGTATCGACGCGATCGACGCCGCGATCATCGACGGTTACCAGAGCGGCTTTCCGATCGAGGAACGTCCGTTTCGTGCGCTTGGTGAAGCCCTCGAGATCGAGGAAGACGACGCCCTCGAGCGCGTACAACGGCTTCGAGAGCAGGGCGTCTTTCGGCGGTTCGGTGCCGTCCTCAACCCGCCAGTGATCGGGTCGTCGACGCTAGCGGCCGTCAAAGCCCCCGAGGACCGCTTCGACGACATCGCCGAGGTTATCAACGGATACCAGCAGGTCAACCACAACTACGCTCGAGATCACGAGTGGAACATGTGGTTCGTCGTAACCGCTGGCTCTCGAGAGACGCGCGACGACATCATCGCCGAAATCGAGGCCGAAACCGGCTGTACCGTCCTCGTGCTCCCGATGCTCACCGACTACTACATCGACCTCGAGTTCCCGGTCGTCAACAGCGACAGTTTCGCCCGCGAGGGCACGGATCGACGATCCACAGAACACGAAGGCGGCGACGCCACGACCCTCCAAGGCGGCACCGACGCCTCGGCAACCCGCATCAGCGAGGACGCCGCCGGTGACCTCTCGGCATTCGACGCCGCGCTCTTACTCGAGATTCAAGACGGATTCCCACTCACGAAGACACCCTATCGAGACGTGGCTGATTCCCTCGAGAGTCGCCTCTCCGAGTCGGTCGAGGTGGGCAGGGTGATCGAAGCCATCACCAGTCTCCAAGACGACGGCTGTATCAAACGCATCGGCTGTATCGTCAATCACGTGGTCACCGGCTTCGACGCGAACTGCATGGTCGTCTGGGACGTCCCCGACGAGAAACTCGACGAGTGGGGCGAGCGGGTCGGTTCGTTACCGTACGTCACGCTGTGTTATCACCGGCCCCGTCGACCCGACCTCGAGTGGCCCTACAACCTGTTTACGATGATCCACGGCCGCGATGAGGCCGCTGTCGACGAGAAAATCGATGAACTGGCTGGCGAGTATCTCCCGGTTACCCACGAGCGACTGTATTCGACGGCCACGTTGAAACAGACCGGCGCTCGGTACGAGAATCTGGTGGGTGACGACTGATAGCGACTGATCGAGTGATGGCTGATAGCGACTGATCGGGCGACGACTGATAGCGGTTACTGTAGTCACTCGAGCGCAGACGGTATTGCTCGAGGGTATCGAGTAACGTGCGCTGCAAAGGGCGTCCGTTGTCGATCGAACCGGCTATCGATCCGACTCCGAGCGCGAGAGAGAGAGAATACGGCGACTTCGAGAAGCGAGAAGCTGAGCGCGTGCGTTATCGGCCGATGAAATACAGCATCGGACCGACCATCACCAGCGCGACGCCGATCAGCCGGAAGATAACCATGTCGCCGGTGGTGCTAACGGGCGTCAACACGAACAGTGAGCCAACCAGCATCAGATTCAGCCCCATGATTTTCATCGACTTCAGCGGCAGCGTCCCGAGAATCGCCAGCACGAGCAGCCCGATGAGCGCGTGTCCCATGTGCAACTCGAGCATGATGTTGTCGATTGTCTGGAGAGGTACCTCGATCATTCCTGTGGATAACTCCCCGCGAATCGGCCTTTAATACTTCGATTCGAGTGTTGACTCCGTTTCGACGCCGATAATCTCGAACCGTGCCCCACCGCCGACACCACGAGTGGCTTCGATTGCCCACCCGTGGGCGTCGACGATATCTCGAACGATGGCCAATCCGAATCCGGTGCCCGCTTTCCGTGTCGAATATCCTGTTTCGAAGACCGTTTCGAGCGCGTCGTCGTCGATACCGGGGCCGTCATCCTCGACGAAAAACCCGTTCTCGAGCAACCCAACGTCGACGACCACCGACCCCTCGCTGTGATCGCAGGCGTTTCGAAACAGATTGTCGAGGGCCTGTCGAAGCCGTTTTCGGTCAGCCAGAATAACGGCATCCGCCTGAAGCCGGACCTCGAGGTCGTGTTCGGAAAGGGCGTCTGCAGCGCCACGAACGACCGACTCGAGTGATATCGGCTGCGGGTCTGTCACCGTCTGCCCCTGCTGTGAAAGAGTGAGTAAATCTTCCAGAAACGTACTCATGTGGGAAACAGTCTCGTGTATTTCGTCGAAGTGTTGTGGCTCCCCAGTCTCCTCGGCCAGCCTCGCGTAGCCATCGATGATCGTCAGCGGATTGCGAAGGTCGTGAGAAACGCCTCTGG
This sequence comes from Natronosalvus amylolyticus, assembly GCF_024298845.1. Lineage (NCBI taxonomy): Archaea > Methanobacteriati > Methanobacteriota > Halobacteria > Halobacteriales > Natrialbaceae > Natronosalvus > Natronosalvus amylolyticus. The sequence goes on along the minus strand of NZ_CP101156.1, from coordinate 2,979,538 downwards.
CGAAGGCGTCGAGGCGTTCGTTTTGCCGGATAAGTTGCTGTCGCTGTTGCTCGAGGACGGTCACGTCCTGGAACACGATGACCCATCCGTAGGTGGCGTCAGCGTTCGCGAGGCGCGATCTGGTCAACTGGACCACTCGATCGTTTCCGTCAGATTCCGTTACCTGCATCGAAACCGGCTCACCCGACGCCAACCGTTCGTAGGAGGGGAGCACAGATTCGGCGTCGAGACCAACGACAGGCGTACGATCCCCGAGTAGCCGTTTGGCTGCAGGGTTCAGATCGACCACGCGTTCGGCCGTGTCGAGAATCACGATACCGTCTTCCATCTGTGCCATCGCGACATCCCAGCCTATCGGTTGCAAATCCAACAGCCGGTACCGGACGACAGCAATCCCGAACAGAACCGACGAGAGGGCGAGTGAGACGGGCGTGAGGTTGATACCGACAATTCCCAGGGGCGGGAGATCCAACACGGTCAGTACGTTTACCACGAACGGCACGCTCGCACCGGTCATGAGCAAGAGACCCTGACGTTTGATCGGTCCCGGCGAACGAACCGTGTCGAATACGATCAGTGCAAGCCCAGCCAGCAACAGAACGTACGAATAGCCCAAAAACAGGAGATATAACGGCCCAGTCGTCACGGAAAGGACGGTTATCGATCCCTGCATCTCGAGCGTGACATCCGTCAACGCCAGCGAATACGGGTTCGTTGGAATCGCGATCAACAGCGACAACGGAACGACGAGCAGTCCGGCGACGATTGGCTTCGTCAACCAGTCGTCCCTCCCAGTGTACGTCATCGCGAATGCAAACCACGCCGGCGGGACGAGAACGCCACCAACGTGTAAGAGACTGTAGACGATGAGCTTACCCTCGAGAGTCGGTATCGCGAGTTGAAATCCGTAGCTCACCGCCCAGACGGCGACGGCAGCCGACAGCACGATGAACGTCGTGACGTAGGGCTTCGGGCCGTCGCTTCGACGTATTCTGAGTCCGTACAGCGCCCACAATAGCGAGGTACCGCCCGCCAGAAAGAGCAACAGGCTATACGGCGTCGACTGCCACTCCATGGAAGATACACATGCTATACGGACACATTCTATATATCATGTTTGGATGAAGAGCTGTCATTTCACTGTCTCAACTCGCACCATATCCGAACGAAGCCAGTCTCGAGAGACGCCAGGCAACGCTCACTGATTCCAGGCAGCCGCCTCGGGGTCGATGAGTCGTTCACCCCGGTCCAGCCCTTCGATGGCCTCGAGTTCGGCCTCCGTAAGTTCGATCTCGGACGCCGTGAAATTCTCCTCGATGTGTGCCCCCGTCGCTTTCGGAATGGGGACGACGCCTTCTCGAGCGTGCTGCCAGGCGAGTGCGATCTGGAACGGCGTCGCTCCATGGGTTGCAGCAATCTTTCTAAGCGTGTCGATATCGGCCACCGACCCCTGTGCGACCGGGCAGTACGCGACCGTCGTAATGTCGTGTTCGCGCCCGTAGTCGACCAGTTCGGGCTGCTGAAGTCGGGGGTGCAGTTCCACCTGATTGGCCACGATGGGTGCCTCGAGAATCGAACGGGCCTCCTCGAGTAACTCGATCGTAAAGTTGCTCACGCCGACGTGCCGTGTCAGTCCCCGGTCGACCACCTCGTCCATCGCGGGCAACGTTTCCGCAGAGTCGTAGGCGTCGGTCGGCCAGTGGACGTACAGCAAGTCGACGCTTTCGACGCCGAGTCGTTCGAGGCTCACCTCCGTCGACTCGAGGACGTCTTCGTACGCGAGGTTCGAGGGGTGTACTTTCGTCGCCAAAAAGACGTCGTCGCGGTCGAGGTCCACGCGTTCGAGGGCCTCGCCGACCAGTTCTTCGTTGTCGTACATCTGTGCCGTATCGACGTGTCGATAGCCAACCTCGAGGGCGCGTTCGACGCTTTCGACGCACGTGTCGTCGTCGTGACCGGAGGTGCCGAATCCGGGCTGTGGGATACCGTTGACTGCCATAGGTGGTTCGAGTACGTCCGGTTACTCGAGCCCCCGGGAACCGGCAATCGAGTGAGGTCGGATTTTAAATGCGATAGGGCGGCCAGAGCGTCCATGGCACGACAGCCACTGACGACGCGACGAACCGCACTCGGAACCCTCGCCACCCTCGTAACCGGTCTCGGGTTCGCCGGTGCCACGGGCGCTACCCGAGACGACACCGAGAACCCTGACACGACAGCGAGTAACCACGCATCGTCGGCGGGAAGTGATCTATCTGCTATCGACATCGACGATCACCTGCCCGCCACTCCCTACGAGACCTACATCGGCACTGTCGATCGAATCGTCGACGGTCGCCACGTCGTCATCCTGCTCGAGGAAGGTGGACAAACCGTCGACCAACTGGTCGTCGAACGTGACCGCCTCCCGAACGTGGCAGAACGCGATCACCTCCTCGTGCTCGTCAACGAGGGCAAGTTCGTCGCTGGCTGGCCACTTCCCAACAGGGTCGTTCGGGCGATCAGGGCACATCGATAATTTGGAACCCGTACTGTGACCTGATCGCTGAAACGACCACGGAATAGCTCGTTGACGCATACCCATGGGTCACGGACGACTCACTCGAGCGCGGAATCGTCCAAAACGGGTTCGTCGACGTCTACAACAAGCAGTGTCCGTACGACGTCGAAACACACATTCGGCCCAGAGTTGAAGCCCCGAGAAACTCGATCGGTGTCGAGAACGACTCGACCTCGAGAGAGAAATCCCACGACTGCAGTCGTTTGAGAAGGCCAAGCAAACGCTTTCAGCTGATACGGTCTGCTGTAACGTTTTCTCGGCGATTGCCGACCCGGTATTGGTAATCACCGGTAAGAGACGGCGGCAGACCCGATGATTCACTGCCTCGAGAGACTACGCTGTGTCCGCACAGATTTCGACGAAGTTTCGCAGAATCCGGAGTCCCGTCTCACCGCTCTTTTCTGGATGGAACTGCGTCCCGAAGACGTTGCCCGCCTCGTTTGCGACGATGGAAGGGAACTGACGGTCGTAGTCGGTCGTCGCGACCGTCGCAGCCTCGTCGTCAGGAACCGCGTAATACGAGTGGACGAAGTAGGCATGTTCCCCATCGACACCCTCGACCAGTGGATGATCGCGTTCGACCGCGAGTTCGTTCCAGCCCATGTGTGGCACCTTTTGCCCTTCGGCGAAGCGGACGTTCGTCCCCGGAATCAGATCGAGGCCGGTCACTGCGGCGTCGCCCGCCGTTTCGGCCTCCTCGGAGGTCGTCAACAGCATCTGCATTCCAAGACAGATACCGAAGAGCGGTTGGCCGCGCTCGGCGACCGCCAGCAGATCCTCGCGGAGTGGGTCGGCGTTTTCGACCCCCTCGCGAAAGGCCCCGACGCCCGGCAGGACGACGCCGTCTGCCGCACGGAAGTCATCGGGGTCTTCGGTAATTTCGACGCTCGCACCGGCGCGCTCGAGGCCGCGAGTGACGCTGCGGAGGTTCCCAAGCCCGTAGTCGACGATGGCGACGGACGCCAGTTCCTGTTCGGAAACAGCCGTAGGTTCCATACTCGAGGCTGTGCGTTCGAGGGGTAAGTCAATTACTACCGTCACAAGCGTCGCAAAAACGGGAGAAGAGTCTTATTTCATTATCGAGTCGCCCATCCGCTTGGGGAACCCGACGATCAGTTCGCGCCAGCTCATTTTCTCCTCGTCGGAGCGGAGTCGAGCACGCAGGCGCTGGCTGAACAGTTCGACAGAGATGATCAACACGAAGATACACATCAGCGTCGCCATCGTGTTCGACCAGTTGAGCAGGTTCTGTTGGACTTCGACGACCTGTCCGAGCCCGCCAGCCCCGTACACACCGACGGTGACCGCGATGCGGACGTTGATCTCGAGGATGTATAACGTCCAGGCGATAAACGAGGTCTTTACCTGGCTCAACATGCCGAAGACGATTATCTGTGGCTTACTCGCCCCGGTCGTCTGCATCGCTTCGATCGGGCCGTCTTCGATCTCCTCGAGTTCGTCGACGAACAGCCGACCCAGGTTCCCGACGGTGTCGACGGCGATCGCGAACGTCGCCGAGACCGGTCCGAGACCGGCAAGCGGGATGAAGATGAGCGTCCACACCAGCGCCGGAATCGCGCGGATGAACGACATCGAGCCACGGAAGATGAAGTTGAAGGGGAACGGCGTCACGCGCTCGGAGCCGAGGACACCGAAGAGCAGGGCGAACGGGAAGCCCATGATCGTGCCGACGGCACCCATCGCGAGCGTGACACCTGCCTGGCCGAAGATCGAAAAGAGGCCGAGCTCCTGGATGAAGAAGGCATAGAAGTCCGGCGTCCAGCTAAAGAGCAGCCCACCGATTTCCGGGTCGAACAGTAGATTTCGGTCGGTAATAAACGAGAAGTACCGACCAAAGTCGATGAACGAAATCCCGACCGCATACTCGGTCAGAGGGAAGTAGTTGCGCAGCGATTCACCGAAGAAGCCCCAGTTGAAGTATTCGGTGAAGATGTTGATCGCTGCCAGCCCCTGTACGAAGAGATAGCCGAGGAACGAGATAATAATCGCCCCACCGATCGCTCGACGCCGGCGGGTCTGTCGTATCGTCTCGAACTGTTCGACGAGTCGTGGATCCCGTTCGACAGACTGTGAACCGTCGGTGACCGTGCCACCGTCCGTGGCCGGCGACTCCTCTCGGCTCACGGTGACGCCTCCGTTGTGTCCCCGCTGGCGTCACCGTCGACGAACATCCCCTCCGTATCGATATCGCCGTAAATTTCGTCGATCACGTCGAGGGAGAGTTCGTCGCGGTAGCCGTCGAACACTTTTTGGCCATCTCGAAGCCCGATAAATCGCTCGCCGAACTTGCGAGCGATGTTGACCTGATGTAAGCTAATAAACGTCGTCAGGTCGCGTTCGACCGAAGCGGTCCGAAGATACTGCATCACGTCCTGTGCACTCCCCGGATCGAGACTCGCAACCGGTTCGTCGGCGAGTAGAACCTCTGGTTCCTGTACCAGTGCACGGGCGATGCCCACTCGCTGTTGTTGTCCACCGCTCATGCGACGGGCTTTCTGCGTCGATTCCTCGAGGAGGCCGACGGTATCGAGCGCCTCGAGGGCCCGATACTTTTCGTCGTCATCCTGCAACTGGAGCAGGCTTTCGAAGAAGCCACTGCGATTCATTCCCCCCGAGAGAGCGTTCGAATACGCCGACAGGTCGCCGATAATGTTGTGTTGCTGGAAAATCATCGCCACTTCTGGACGCGGTGCAACCATCGGCCTGTCGTCGATGCGGATCTCCCCACTGGTCGGTTGTGTCAACGCGGACATACAGCGCAACAGGGTGGATTTCCCCGACCCGGAGACGCCGAGGATGATGACGAACTCGCCGGACGGGATCTCGAAGGAGACCTCATCGAGCGCCGTCACGTCACCGTACTGTTTGGTAAGCCCGTCGACTACGACATGAGACATTGAAACTAAATCGTGAATAGGCGAGTGTCTGATTAAATATCCTCTGGACTCAGACCGAGGTCGTCGAGCAGGTCGACGACAGGCTGATAATCGTCGTGTGTCGCTGGCTCGATGCCGTTGAACCAGAGTTCGTGGTCTTCGAACGTCTCGAGGTCCTCGAGCTGTTCGTCCGTCATGTCATCTGGGTCGGCGTCGAGGATTTCTGGGTCGAGTCCGAGTTCGTCGACGAGTTCCTCGGGGTCGTGTTCGAAGTTCTCGGGTTCGGCCTCGAGCATCAGTTCCTCGAGTTCCTCGCGAATCGGGTCGTCCCAGTCCGACCGAACCACGATCGGAGCACGCGGAATCGGGTCGGAAACGCCGAGAAGCTGGAGTTCGGGATCTCGCGTTCCAGCATCGCCGTACTCGACAGAGATGTCGACGAAGTCCTGGGACATCTCGTCGAACTGTTCCTGCGGGATATGGTGAGCCAGCGAGAACGCGCCGGCACCTGCAGCATCGACGTTCGGGTTCTCGATTAGCTGTTCGCGAGCGGTGTCGTGGTCGGACGGACTCCACTCGAAATCGTCCGGGTCGCCGTCAGGTGCACCACCAGTGTCGAGTCCAGCCTGGTTGAGCATCAGCATGGGGAACAGCGTTCCCGAAACCGACGTCGAGCCAGCCGTCGCGACGTGTTTTCCTTCGAGGTCTTCGAGCGAGTCGACATCGCTGTCGGGCGTCGTCGCGATGATCGAGAAGTACTGCTCTGCACCGAAGGCCAGTCGCATCCCGACGACGTCGATGTCATCGGGAATCTGGGCCACTGCACCTGGCGAAGTGTCCGCGAAGTCACCGCTGCCACGCTGCATCTCGAGCACGGTCGAACTGTAATCGGAGGTCTGGATACCTTCGATTTCGACGTCAGCCTCGTCCTCGAGGTAATTGAAAAGCGGGCGGTACTGCGTCTCGATGTCGATCGACTCTTCGGCCGGGTTCATGACCCACGACACCGTTTCGCCGTCGTCGCCACCTGTCAGGTCACCGAGACAGCCGGCGAGTCCGGCCGTCGCCGTAACCCCTGCACCTTTCAAAAACGTCCGCCGCTTGTTCGTCCACCGCGATTGCTCGGACATGGATGAGACTATGAACGATACCATTTAGGCGTTTCTATGTTTGCTACATAGCCATCCATTGACTCGAGAAATAATGACACACCCAGTCACAGCCCGTAGGTAAAGCAGCACAATCCACCACTAATTCCACGAAATACTGGACATGATAGCTGGAATAAAAGCGGCAACAATCGCCTTTGTAATTATCTTGAATACAACTATACAATCGTTTACACGGGAACGCCCTTCAGTAGCCGTCGAGACGTGTCTGTCCCTGCGAACGGGGCTCGCCGTCGTCGACGTCAGCGAGGTCCGCAGCGGTCTCGAGCGTCTCGAGAAACGCGTCGGTCTGGCTCCGGTCGTAGAGCGTCGCTGCCGGATGCAGACAGAGAAGAACTCGTCGGGTTTTTTCGCCGATACGAACGTCTTCGACCGTTCCCGTTTCCTTCGTGACTGCGACAGAGCGCTCGAGGAGATGCTCGCTTGGCACCTTTCCGAGCGTCACGATCACCTCGGGATCCAGGCGTTCGATTTCGGTCTCGAGGTAGCCTCGGCAGTTCGTCAGTTCCTCGCGTGTCGGGTCCCGATTATCGGGTGGCCGACAGCGGACGCAATTGGTGATGCGAACCGTCTCGCGGTCGAGTCCGACGGTCATGAGCTGTTCGTCGAGGACGGAGCCACTGCGCCCGACGAACGGCTCGCCGCGTTCGTCTTCGGTCGCACCCGGCCCCTCACCGACGAACAACACGTCGGCATCCGTCGGCCCGGTACCGTTGACGATCTGGTTGCGCGAGTCGACGAGCGCCGGGCATCGCTCACAGCCCGATACCTCGAGGCCGACCATCTCTCCGTCGTTGTCGGTGTTTTCGTCCATACCCGGAGTCAGCCGCGGGGATACTAGTGCTTTTCCAAGCCTCGAGTGGGCACTCACGCCCGAACCCACTCGGACGAACGCACAAACTCGAGCTACCAAATGAATAGTATCCGAGCGACCGCACAAATGTTACTCGAGCGACCGCACGAATCCGTCACCGGCCCGTGCGAGCACGCGAGCGACCCGAATCGGTTCCGGACGACCGCTCTGACGGGCAAACGACGTGACCACGCGGGCTGCCTGTTCGCGTTCGAGATCCACGGCTCGAAAATACACCGTCTCTCCGTCGAGATCGAGCGGGTGTCTCGGGGGCAGCGCACGATACCGGTCGAGTCGTCGTGCTCGCTCCGAGCCCGAAAAGGCGTCACGAATCCCGTCCTCCAGGCCGTCACTCTCCTCGAAGGTGACCGCGATGACCGGGCGTTCGACCGCCGAGGCGATCGCCTCGAGGTCGAGGATGTTGTACCACGCGGGCGCGATAGCGCCGAGGAACAGATACTGAACGTCAGGGCGTTCGAGGCGGTCCCAGCAATCGATGATTGCTTCGGTCCCATCGAGGCCACCAACCGCACACTGGCCAAAGATTGCGCCGTCGAGAACCCCATCCGCTCGAACGACGGCACCGGCGAGCGTGCTCTGTCTCGCCTCTCTGTCGAACGATTCGGCGATTCCGAGCGCTCTGGTTCCGGGTTTCATCCAAAAGAGTGCGTTATGTGTCCGGCCCCGTGCTCGGACGGCGACGAGCCGTCACTATTCGTCTTTGATCTCCTCGAGTCGATCGAGTAACTCGTCGCTCGAGGCACCATTTTCGAACTCGATACTCCCGTTGTGGTTCGTTTCGGCGGACTCGACGGCACTATCTTCGTCAAAATCGGCGTCCACATCTCGTTGTTCGGATTCGTCGTAACTCCCGAATCCCATACGAGATCATACAGGCGCCTGGAAAATAAGTCCAACGGCGAGACCGCACAGCCAGCCCGGACGCCAGCGTTTTTGTTCCCACCCACCGACCTCGAGGTATGGACGTACACCACGTCACCGCAGACGCCGAGACGTTCACCTCTAACGCCTTTCTCGTCACCGACGGGCGAACCACGCTCGTCGACGCCGGTGCCTGGCCCGGTGTCGTCGACGCGATCAGCGCACAGACGGACGACCTCGAGGCCGTCGTCCTCACCCACCAGCACGGCGATCACGTCGCCGAACTCGAGTCGGTCCTCGAGGCGTTCGACCCCGAAGCGGTGTACGGCTACGCACCGCATCCGCTCGTCACCGAGACGATCGACGACGGCGACACCCTCGAAATCGGCACCGAAACGTTCGACGTGGTCTACACCCCTGGCCACGCCGACGACCACGTCTCGCTGGTCTCGGCAACGACGCTGTTCAGCGGCGACGTCGTCGTCCACGACGACGGGGCGTTCGACTACGGCAGTTTCGGCCGCACCGACCGGCCCGGCCAGTCCCGCGAAACCCTCATCGAGAGCATCGAGCGTTTGCTCGAGCGCATGCCTGACGGCGTGAAACGCCTGTACGCCGGCCACGGACAGGTCTTCGAAGGTGACGTTCGGGACGTGGTCGAGACGGCCCTCGAGCGCGCCGAGAAACGAGAGCCGAAGTATCCGGACGAATAATCCGATTTTCCGGGTTCGAAATGACGGACACTAGCCCACTCGACCCAGACGATTACGAGAACCGAGACGTGCCGCGGGAACAACAGACGCTCGCCCTTCCGGCACCCCACCTCGAGGCCCTCGAGCCCTGGGCAACGGACGGGACGGCACGAACCGCCGCAGCGCGGGTAACGGACGGGTCGGGTCGACTCGCCCTCATCAAAAACGGGTGGACGGACGGCTGGTTTCTCCCCGGTGGCGCGGTCGAAGGGGGCGAATCGATTCGAGACGCCGCCAGGCGCGAGGTTCGCGAGGAGACGGGGCTCGAGGCAACCATCGAACACCCGCTGGTCGTCCTCGAGCAAACGTACGTCGACGAAACCGACGAGGAACCGTGGTTCAGCGCCCAGTTCATCGTTTTTGACGCGTCAGCGACGGGCCCGATTCCAGACGTCTCGAGCCTCGGCGTTCGCGGCGAGACGATACACGACGCTCGGTGGTTCGAATCGCTCCCCGAACGGATACACGACGGGGATCTACTTCGCCCGTATCTCTGAACGGGGGTGAATCGATTGAGCCCGCCTCGACTGGAGGCGTCGCTCGAGTGAACAGGCACCCGATAGAAGGATCTCGAGAACGCTGTCGAAACGAGAGACGAGAAACCGAAAATCAGGCCGCGCGGGCTTCTTTGGCTTTGGGGCGAAGCTTCGCGTAGCCACATTTTCGGCAGCGCTTGGCTCGTTTGGAGTTGCGAGCGTTACAGCGCATGCAGATCATCTTCTCGAGCGTTCGGTTTTCCGCGGCGTCGAAACTGGCCATGCAGGTCCTTACGCACTGGACCATATAACGGCTGTGATCTGGTGCTCGGAGTCGATACGCTTACAATTGCCTCGGCGCACCCCACACGTATGAGCCAGGAAGGGGCGTCGGTCATGGATCGAGTCGTGTATCGTGGCCTGCAGATACTCGGCGTCGGACTGGTGCTATCCGGCCTTGCCATCGTCGTCCTCCTAGGCGCACAGGGCGGTCTTTCCGTCGGATTCGCGCTCGTCCCGCCGCTGTTGCTCGCCGGTCTCGGCGGCCTCACGTTGGTCGCCGCTCGAGGGCAAGGGAACGCGATAGCGAATCCATAGACGGGAACGCCTGCAGCAGACACCTGTCGTCACTCCTCGGCCAGATACTTCGGCGTCACTCCTCGGCCAGATAGTCGTCCTGTACCGCGACGACCTCGCTCGAGTCCGTACACGCGGCGTATCGACGCAACGGCTCCTCGTTGAGCGTCAAGAAAGTCTCGCCCCAGCGAAACGGCTCGAGCAGGTCGCTCGCGGATTCGCGTTCGTCGAAAATGCAGAGCGCAGCCGCCAGCGCCTCCGCGGTCGTCAGCTGGAACGGGCGACCGTAGTTGACGGGGTTGGCCGCGACGAGAAACGGCAGGGCACGGTGGATCCCGTTCATCGAAAAAGCAGCCTCCTCGGCGGATTCCCAGGAGCAATCGAGGGCGACGAGCGTATCGAGAGCGTCGGTTTTGTCGGCCGGCGACAGCGCCTGCTCGGCGTGGGGGTTGAGCACGACGCCGTAGGGGACGCCGCCCATCGAGCGATGGAGGATCGCCCGGTCGAACTTCTCGAGGCGACGCGCCGTACACTTTTTCGGGTCGTCGTCACCCTCGTAGTAGACGTGACACTCCACATTGAGTAGTTGCCAATCCCTTATAGAAATCTTTTGTTATCCGCAATAGGTGTGAGTGGGAATACATCATAGACAACCAAATGTTGGATACATAACTCGATAGTCAACCAAATTCCCGAGTTTTCTGGGGATTGGTTTGCATTTCCACCAAATGACCGATTCATTTATATACTATACTTGAGAGAGTCGGGTATAGCAATGGGAAAGAATAACACATCGCGGAGAACGGTGCTAAAGGGTGCAGGTGCAGCTGGTGTTGCAGGCGTCACGACTGGCCTCGCTGGATGCCTCGGCGGCGGCGACGATGATAGCGGAAACGGTGACGTCGACGGTGCCGACGAACTCGGACAACAGGTACCAGAGATTCACTTCCTGGTCCCGACCGCGGGCGTAAACGCGTTCCGTAACGAACTCGCCTCGATGGTTGCAGAGAACTGGGAAGAGATCGGCTTCGAGGTCAACCTCGATGAACTCGAGTTCGGTGCCCACGTCGACCAAGCGGTCGTCCAACAGGACTTCGACGCTTCGCTCCTCGGATGGGGTGGAACGCCAGAGCGTATCGACCCGCACACGTTCATTTTCGACATGCATCACTCCTCGACGACGGGAGAGGGTGGACGTAACACACCAGGATACGAAAACCCCGAGTACGACGAACTTGCGGAGTTGCAGGTCACACAGACGGACGAAGACGAACGCCAGGCGACGGTGTACGAAGCCCAGGAAATTCTTGCTCGCGATCAGCCGCGTACCTACATCGCGAACGAAGGCGGTTTCCACCCGTACGCGAGTTCGCGGGTCGAAAATGTCGATGCGACGCTCGGAGAGGGGTTCAACTCGTTCTGGAACATGATCTCAGTCACGCCGATCGACGACGACACGGTTCGTTTTGGGTACCCCTCCGAGATCATCTCGCTGAACCCGATGCAGGATCTGGCGACGCCGGATCGACAGTTCGTTCGACTCATTTACGACCAGTTGTATCGGATCGGTCCGGACGGGATGCCGACACCCTGGGTCGCCGCGGACGAACCCGTTATCGAAGACGACGGGATGACCTACACCGTCGAGATTCGCGACGACATGACCTTCCACGACGGCGAGGACCTCACAATCGACGACGTCGAGTTCACGTACGAGATGTACGCCGACTCGCCGACCTACAGCTCGCTCGTGGAGAACATTTCGGAGATCGATACCTCCGGCAACGAGATCACGTTCCACCTCGAAGAGCCGTTCGCACCGTTCACGGCGAACGTCCTGGGTCAGGTCTACATCTTCCCCGAACACATCTGGGGTGACGTCGAACCAGACGACCTTGCGGACTTCGAGGACGAGAACTGGGTCGGCAGCGGCCCGTTCCAGTTCCAGGACTGGGAGCGCCAGTCTGAACTCCAACTTCGAGCGTTCGACGACCACTTTGAGACACCGAACGCCGACACGTTCATCCGTATCCCGGGAGCCGACGTCTCACAGCTCGTCGGCGACCTCGAGGCTGGTCAACTGGATATGCTCGGTGCAGTTCCACAGCCGGCAGCTATCGACCGTGTACAGGAGGACGACAACCTCGACATAGAAGAGTTCGCCGCCGTTGGTTACGCGAAGATTGCGTACAATATGCGTCGCAACCATCTGGACGACGTTCACGTTCGTCGCGCACTGTCTTACGGTGTACCCAAGGAGGACTGGGTCGAACTCGTCCGTGACGGCATGGGAACGGTGACCCACTCGACGATTTCGGAGGCCGTCGAGTTCTGGCACAATCCCGATGTCGAGCAGTTCGACGAAGACCTCGACGCTGCACGAGCAGAACTCGCAGAGGGCGGATACGGCTGGGACGACGACGGGATGCTCCACTACGGCGCAGACCAGTAATCGCACAGACGAACCTTTTATGTACGTTTTTCATCACATGTTAACGGCGCTGTCGACCCGCTCGAGTCGGGGTGACGTATGGGACTGAGAGAGTACGTCGTCAGACGAATCTTACAGTTGATAGTCACGTTCTGGGCGTTCTTTACAATCCTGTTCGTTCTGTTTCGCATGATGCCCGGTGATCCGACGTCGATGTTTATCCTCGACGGAATGACACCTGAGCAGCGTGAACAACGGATTGCAGAACTCGGTCTCGATCAGCCACTGCACGTGCAGTACGTCGAATACGCCAGACAGCTACTGACCGGGGACTTCGGCCAGTCGTTCATCTACCGAGACCCCGTCATGGACATCATCGTCGTCCGCTTTATGAACACCATCGTGCTGATGGCCACGGCACTGTTTTTCGCCTACGTCATCGGTATTACTTTCGGGGCGCTCATGGGTTGGTGGCGAGATTCGAAGTTCGAACGCGGCGGCATCGTGGTCGCGCTCGTGGCTCGATCCTCCCCCGAGTTCTGGGTTGGTATCGTCCTCCTGTCGGTGTTCGTCTACTGGCTCGGTTGGTTCCCCTCGAGCGGGATGCGAACCACCGGTGGCGAACTCGGCGGTGGATTCATCGCCCGATACGGCTCGCTCGATTTCCTCCGTCATCTGTTCTTGCCCGCCCTCACCGGCGCAATCGTCTATCTGGCCACCCCGACGCTCCTGATGCGGAGTACGATGCTCGACGTCCTCAACGAGGACTTCATCGAGATAAAGAAAGCGGAGGGACTGCCCGAGCGAACCGTCCTGTACAAACACGCGGCCAGGAACTCGATCTTGCCGGTGGTGACGGTCGCAGCGATTGCCACCGGTGCCGCGATGGGTGGCTCCGTCGTCATCGAGACGGTCTTCAACTGGCCCGGCATGGGCCGTGAGATGGTACGCGCGGTGAACAACAACGATTATCCGGTCGCGATGGCCGCGTTCTTCCTCATGGGTTCGGTCGTGATCATTATGAACTTCGTCGCCGACTTGGCCTACGTCTACCTCGATCCGAGGGTGGAGTACGAATGAGCACTGGAACGACATCTTCCAAGAACAACGCGATGGGTAAAGTGGGAAGGAGCGTCGACTACGTTCGGGACAAACTCGGCGTATTCGAGGGTGACCGACTCGGACAGATTGGTCTGGCCATCCTGGTCGTGTTCGTATTCGTCGGCATCTTCGCCCGACCGATCACCATCGACTTCCTCAATATAACGATTCCGGGGCTCGCACCGCACGATCCGACCGAACGAGGCATTGGCGGGCGACTCGAGTCGCCGTCGACGGCCCACCCACTCGGGACGACCGACCTCGGTCGCGACGTCCTCTCACAGCTTATAGTTGGTACTCGCGTGACGCTCGTCGTCGGCAGTCTAGCGGCGTTCATGGCGGTGTTCATCGGTACGAACATCGGTCTCATCAGCGCGTACTTTGGCGGTATCGTTGACGACATCCTCATGCGTATTACAGACATCGTGTACGGCCTGCCGTTCTTGCCGTTCGCGATCGTCCTCGTCGCGATTCTGGGCAGCAGCATCGTCAACATCATCGCAGCGATCGTGTTGATCCTCTGGCGCTCGACGGCGCGTGTGATCCGATCACAGGTGTTGAGTCACAAGCAACGACCGTACGTCGAGAGTGCCCAGGCGATCGGGGCCAGCAACCTGCGGATCATGTACCGCCACATCCTCCCGAACGTCCTGCCACTGGCGTTCCTGTATGCGGCGTTCGCCGTCGCCTACTCGGTCATCGCCGAGGCGAGTCTCGCTTTCCTCGGCTTCGGTGACCCGAACATGCTGTCGTGGGGCAAGATGATCTTCGAGGTACGGACCGCAAACGCCGTCCGCGAAGCGTGGTGGTGGGTCTTCCCACCGGGCATCGCCATCATGTTGTTCGTGATGTCGGTGTTTTTCATCGGCCGAACCCTCGAGAAAGTAGTCAACCCTGAACTGAGGCATCAAGAATGAGTCTACTCGAGATATCCAATCTAAAGACGTACTACCGGGCCGGTGACGGCTGGGTTCGCGCAACAGACGACATTTCCCTGTCAGTCGAACGGGGCGAAACTGTCGGGCTTGTCGGCGAAAGCGGAAGCGGGAAAACGACGCTCGCAAAGTCGATTATTCGACTGTTTCCGAAAAACGCCGAGATCATCGACGGCTCGATAAACTTCGACGGAACCGAGATTACAGAGCTGTCGGACAGAGAACTGCGAAAGCAGATTCGCTGGTCGCAGATATCGATGATCCCGCAAAATGCGATGAACGGATTCGATCCCGTCTACACTGTCGGCGAGCAGATCGTCGAGGTGATTCGGTACCACGAAGACGGTACCTCGAAAAAGGAGGCACGAGAGCGGGCCAGACTGCTGTTCGACGACCTCGGCATCGAAGCCGACCGGGTCGACGACTACCCGCACCAGTTCTCCGGTGGAATGGCCCAGCGAGCGATGATCGCGTTGGCACTCGCCCTGGAGCCGAAAATGATTCTGGCAGACGAACCGACGACCGCGCTCGACGTGGTGATTCAGGATCGCATCCTCGAGACGATCAAGGAGAAACAACGCGAGATCAATAGCGCGATGATCATGATTACCCACGATATGTCGGTGGTCTCTGAGACGTGTGACCGGATCGCCGTCGTTTACGGCGGCCGGATCGTCGAAGTCGCTGACGCGGCGACGATCATCAAGAATCCGCGTCATCCCTATACGTTGGGGCTACGAAACGCATTTCCGGATATTAGCGACGACGACCAGGACCTGATATCGATCCCCGGCACGCCGCCGGACCTGGTCGACCCCGATGAAGGCTGCCGGTTCGCGCCGCGATGTCCGTTCGCCGAGGACGACTGCTGGAACGTGACCCCCGAACCCGAAGAGTACGAAGACGGTCACCTGGTCGAATGTCACCGCGCCGATGAGATCGAGCACCTGCAGAGAGAAGCCAGCAAGAAAGAGACGTGGCTCGAACAGGAGATCGGAAAGCCCGGCGAGTTCGCCCCATCGGAGGTGCCAACCGATGACTGAAAGTCGAGAACTACTCGAAGAACCCGAAACGGACGGCTCGTACAAACTCGAGGTTCGAAACCTCGAAAAACACTTCCCGTTGAGTACTGGAATCGTCTCTCGGATTCTCAGAGGAGAGAGCAACGACGTCGTCAAAGCCGTCGACGGCGTTTCACTCGGCATCAAAGACGGTGAAGCGTTCGGTTTGGCCGGCGAATCCGGGTGTGGGAAGACCACGCTCGGTAAGTCAGCAATACGACTGCTCGAACCAACTGACGGGAAAATATTCTTCGACGGGAAAGAGATTACCGACGCCAGCACCCGTGAGATGAACGCGTTTCGTCGTGAAGCACAGATCATTCACCAGGACCCCTACCAATCGATCAACCCCCGTTTTACCGTATTCAAGTGGGTGAAAGAACCGCTCGACGTCCACGATATCGGCTCGAAAAAAGAACGCGAAGAGCGGGTGTACGAGGTCATCGAACAGGCAGGGCTCAAACCCGCCAAAGCGTACGCACACGAGTATCCGAGTGAACTCTCCGGCGGGGAGCGCCAGCGCGTCAGCATCGCGAGAGCCCTCGCGCTCGAGCCGTCGTTCCTGTTGGCCGACGAACCGGCAAGTATGCTCGACGTGTCGATTCGTGCGAGTATTCTCGACCTGTTCAAACGGCTGCAACGCGAGTTGGGACTGACTGCCGTCTATATCAGTCACGACCTCTCCTTGCTCAAACACATGTGCGACCGGATCGGTATCATGTATCTGGGCGAACTCGTGGAGGTCGGACCGGCAAACGAGATTATCGACAATCCAACCCATCCCTACACACAAGCTCTCGTGTCCTCGGTCCCCCGTATCGATCCAGACGAAAACCGAGAGCGAATCGAACTCGTCGGCGAAGTGCCAGACGCCGTCGACGTGCCCAGCGGTTGTCGATTCAACCCCCGGTGCCCAAAACTCGTCCAGCCCAGTGGATACCAGTTCGACCAGGGCCACTGGCGAGCAGTGGCCAACTTCAGGCGGGACCTCCTCGAGGACGATGTGACGCTTCCGAGCGAGGGCACCGAAACGCCCGAAGCGATTCGAGCCTCGTACGACATTCCGACGCCGCTCAGCGATCCGAACGCTGAACGCGTCCTTGCATCGGCGCTCACTGAAGCGACCGAGGGTGACCGTGAGGCCGCTAAATCCACACTCGAGACCGAGTTTTCGACCCCCTGTGAGCAACCACCCATACGGATGCACCAGGTAACCTCGAATCAGCAGGCAAAGTGCGTCTTGTACGACGAGTAACCCCTAATCCGACGAACGGTATTCGCTCAAGCAATCGTTTTTCATCCTTCGTGAATCGATTCGCCGCGATTGAGTCGCGAGGCGATCTGAAACGTCTGCTCGGCCTCACGCCTCGTGGGGAAGTGGGCCGCGAGGTATCGCGCCGTCGCGATCATCGGCACGCGACGGGTGTGCTCGTCTACCGGTGGGCCGCTCGCACCGTCCTCGAGCAGGTCGAACTGCCGGAACGCAGCCTCGAGGTTCTGCAGGGTGTGAAAGCCAGCATCCTCACGCAAGAGAGCGTGGCCGAGGGTGCGTTTCAGGGCAGCCGGGTCGCCACCGGCGTCGAAGAACGCGCCGACGAGGCGGCCAGCCTCGTTGACGCCACCCTCACGGTCGAAGGTCTCGAGCAGCTCCTCCAGGATCGTCTCGGGGGCTTCGCCCTCGTTCGCTCCGGGTTCCGGAATCGGTGCCGGTGGCGTGTTGAGAAAGCGGTCCAGGTAGACGTTGATCGCGACGTCGAACACCGCGCGGTACAGTTCGATGGCGTCCGTACGGCGGGTGCTCTGGTGGACCGCGTTGGCGTACGTGAACGTGTGGTGGACCGTGTTCCAGTCCGAAAACTCGTTTGCGACCCCGAACTGGGCAACTCGCGTTGCGGCGGCCCGGGTGACAACGGCCGCCAGCGCTTCCGTGCTCGCCCCCGACTCGATGGCATCTGCGAGTGCGGTGACGATGGCCTCGGGGTCGTCTCCCAGCAGCGTCTCCTGAAAGCCGGCAGGTGGTTCCCATGCTCGGTCAGCCTCGAGCGCCCCTTCACCGGTGGCCGCCAGCGCCTCGAGGCCGCTCGTCTCGGTCACGTCGCCGCCGTAGACGTCCTCGAGCAGGGCGACGAGGTCAATTGGCTGTCGCCACGAGGAGCGCTCGTCGCTCCGGGAAGCAGTCACGAGCGGGTCGACCAGCGAGGCCAGTACGTCAGCAGCGAGCGTTCCGTCACCAGCGGTCGTCCCGGATTCCCAGCCGACGTGCTCGAGGCACTCGAAGGCCGTGTTGGCGAAATCGAGGACGTGTCCCGTCGAGAGGTACGGGTGGTCCGTCGCCGCGGCAAAGAGGAGTTCGGCGACGGCCGCCTCGTCGTAGCCGGCAGCGATTGCAGTCCGGAGACAGCGTTCGGCCCCGTCGGCGTCTCGTACCTCGACGCAGTCGCGAAACCAGTTCTTGAGGCGCTCGAACGGGACGTCAGTCGTCGAGAACGAGGGCTGATCGAAGTTCGGCGCTTCGCCCGCACAGTCGTTCGCAACGTGGCGGACACCGGTGTACAGCGCCCGTTTGCGGTCGTCTGGCTCGAGATCGTCCACGACGTTCGCCATACAGCCGAGAATCGTCGCCCCCGAGGACCAGCCCATCTCCCGATAGCGAGTGGCGAACTCGAGCGTCGTCGCCATGGGTTCTCGATAGTCGACGCCCGCGTCGAGGAGCCCGATCGTCGATTTGCCGATCACGAGTCGGAGGTTCTCCTCGAGGCCCGTCTCGAGTCGGTCAGCCCAGTGGTCGGCCGGGTCGCGCTCGAGCGGTGGGTTCGGGTCGACGTAGACGGTTCCGTCACGGACCTCGACTGGATACGTCTGCACGTCGTCGGCCCAGGGATCGAACGTGTCGCCACAGGAGAGTTCGAACCGAGCGTGGTGCCAGTGGCAGGTGAGGATACCGTCTTCGACGCTCCCTTCCGCGAGCGGAAACCCCATGTGCGGGCAGCGGTTGTCGACCGCGCGTACCTCGCCTTCGTGATAAAAGAGCGCGATCGCCACACCACCTCTCGAGACGAGTTCCCGCCCTTCCGCCTCGAGTCGCTCGAGCGGGACGGCTTCGACGAACCCTTCGCTTTCGGATGACATACGGGAACGATGAACGGGGAGCCCTAAAACCGTTTCCTGGCCGACACCTTCGTCCCAATAGTAGCCAGTGAAACGTCGACCGGTGAGTGAAATCGAACCGCACCACATGATTTCAACCACAGCTGCAGGTTTGGGAAGCCACTATACCGCTCGATGCTACCGATCTTCGTAGACGACCTGGCCGTCGACCAGCGTCAGGGCGACGTCAATTTCGTCGATGGCGTCCGGTTGGTCCCACGGCGACGCATCGAGTACGACGATATCCGCTGCCTTGCCGGCCTCGAGGGTCCCCAGTCGGTCCTCGTCGAAGCCCGCGTAGGCGGCCCCGACCGTGTACGCCCGGAGCGCCTCGGTGACCGACAGTCGCTGAGCCTCTGCGGGAGCGTTGACCGCGTAGTGGACGCCGAGCAGCGGGTCGAGTGGCATACAGTCCGAGCCAAAGGCGAGCGGGACGCCGGCCTCGAGCATCGACCGGAACCGGTCCACTTCCCGTCGCCGCTGCTCGCCCAGTCGCTGGTCGTACAGCCCACCATCCTCGGCCCACTGCAGGAAGTTCGGCTGGACCGACGCGACGATACCGGATTCGGCCATCCGCTCGAGGTGGTCGTCGCTCGCCATTTCGGCGTGCTCGACGCGGTGTCGCGCCTCGTCGACGTTCGGCGTCGCTTCGAAGGTCGAAATCGTCTCCTCGGCGGCCTCGTCGCCGATGGCGTGGACGGTGAGCTGATAGTCCCCATCTTCGGTCGCTCGGCTCGCAATGTCGGTGAGTTCGTCGGGATCGACGACCCACTGGCCGCGACCGTCACCCTCGTGGTCGGCCGGGAGGTCTTCGTAGGGCTCGAACAGTTTGGCCGTTCGGCTACCGATAGTCCCGTCTGTGAACGATTTGACGGCGCCCACCTGCACGAACTCGCTGCCGCCATTGGTGACCAATCCCGCATCCAGAAGACTCTCGAGATGGTCGCTCCAGTAATCGAGTCGGACCCGACAGGTCAACTCGCCGGCTGCCTCGAGGTCGCGGTAGACCCGCGGTGCGTGTGACTCTCTGACCTTGTCGTGGACGCAGGTGACACCGAGGGCGTTGGCGTAGTCGATCGCCGCCGTCACGAGGTCGCGAGTGTCCGCGTAATCGGCCTCGAGAGCGTCCCAGACCGCTTCGGTAGCTTCCTCGACGACGACGCCCGTCGGCTCGCCGTTCGCGTCGGTTTCGACGTCCCCACTCGGCATCTGCTCGCGTAATCGCTCGAGGGCGACGCTGTTGAGCGAGGCGTTGTGCATGTCGACGCGCATGGCGACGACGGGTCGGTCCGCACTGACGCTATCGAGGTCGCTCGCCCGCAGATAACGGTTCTCGGCCCACTCGCTTTCGTCGTAGCCAAAGCCCAGAATCCACTCGCGATCGGTATCCGCCTGGGCCTCGAGCGCACCGACAGCGGCCTCGAGGGAGTCGACGCTCGAGAGGTCCGCGTGCACCAGATACTGGCCCAGGTTCTCCATGTGCGTGTGGGCGTCGACGAAACCGGGGAGCACGACCCGCCCGTCACAGTCGATGACGTCGGTTTCGACGCCCTCGAGGAATCGGACCTCGTACTCGCGGTCGACCCGAACGATCTTCCCGTTTCGAATCGCCAGCGCTTCAGCAGGCTCCGGTTCGGCGGCCACACCTGCATCAGCATCCTCGGCGTCCCCAACAGCCTCGAGCGAGTACACTCGAGCGTTGACGAGTATCGTGTCGGCAGCGTCGGTCATTGTGCGACCTCGCGCAGGGAGAGGCAAAAACGGTTGGGATAGCGGGTGGTCGCGGATACTCGGTGGACGGTGACGAGGCCCCGAGTCCGATCAGCACCTGTTAAGAGCCATGCCCGACACGTCCTATCCATGACCGACACTGATCCCGAGGCGCTCGCCGACCGGGTTCGCAGCGGCGACCTTCGATTGCACGAACTCGAGGCCCAGGCCGATCACGACACGGCAGCAACGGCCCGGAGGTTGTTGCTCGAGGACGAAACCGACGCCGACCTCGAGACCGTGGGTGCTTACGCGTTCGACGCCGAAGCCGCCGACTCCGCCATCGAGAACATGATCGGCGCGGCCCAGATTCCGATGGGCGTCGTCGGCCCGGTGACGATCGACGGCGGAGCCGCAGAAGGCGACTATCACCTCCCGCTGGCGACGACCGAAGGGGCCCTGCTGGCCTCCGTCAACCGTGGGCTCTCGGTGATCGAATCGGCCGGCGGCGCAGCAGCCAGAGTTACCAAAAACGGGATGACCCGCGCCCCGGTCTTCCGCGTGGACGGCGTCGTCGAAGCCGCCCAGACGGTGGAGTGGGTGGGCGAGAACCTCGAGACCCTGCGCGACGCTGCAGAGTCGACGACCAGCCACGGCCAGTTGCTCGACGTCGAACCTTACGTCGTCGGTGACTCCGTCTTCCTCCGCTTCGCCTACGACACCAAAGACGCGATGGGCATGAACATGGCCACCATCGCCACGGGCGAGGCCTGTAACGTCGTCGAAGCGGAAACACCCGCCTCGCTCGTTGCCCTCTCGGGGAACCTCTGTTCTGATAAGAAACCCGCCGCCATCAACGCCGTCGAAGGCCGCGGCCGGTCGGTAACCGCTGACGTCCTGATACCCGGCGACCTCGTCGAGGAGCGACTCCACACCACCGCGGACGCCATCGCCGAAGCCAACACGCGCAAGAACCTCATCGGCAGCGCGAAAGCCGGCAGTCTCGGATTCAACGCCCACGCGGCGAACGTCGTCGGCGCGGCGTTCCTCGCTACCGGACAGGACGAAGCACAGGTCGTCGAAGGCGCGAACACTATCACGACAATGGACGCGCGACCGAACGAGGAGGGCTCGAGCGACCTCTACGCCAGCGTCTCGCTGGCCAGCCTCGAGGTCGGGACCGTCGGCGGTGGGACGAAACTCCCCACTCAGTCCGAAGCCCTCGACGTGCTCGGCCTGCGAGGCGGTGGCGACCCTGCGGGTTCGAACGCTGACGCGCTCGCCGAAGTCATCGCCGTCGGGGCGCTGGCTGGCGAACTGTCCCTGTTGGCCGCGCTGGCCTCGAGGCACCTCGCGAGTGCGCACGAAGACCTGGGTCGCTAGGCAGCGCCCGCCGGAACGGGGCGATAAGCAGCGCTCGTTGGAATGTGATCGAAAGCGCCGCGAAAGTAGACTGGTTCAATTAGTAGTGTTATCATAGCGTTCGGTAGTATTTTACTATTATATCGGTGTCTAATCAATAGTATTAGTCATATCTCGAGATCACTCCGGACACTGGTCGTAATCAGCGTTCAACGCACGAGCAACCACTACTCGGACGGTCCGCCGCGAGTCACTCGCCGGCTCAAGAGCGCGATGTAGGCTCCCGAAAGTACCAGCAGGACGACCCCGAGAAACACCTGGAATCCGGTCGTGCCGACGAGGACCAGGCCCCAGCCGAATGCCGC
This sequence comes from Natronosalvus amylolyticus, assembly GCF_024298845.1. Lineage (NCBI taxonomy): Archaea > Methanobacteriati > Methanobacteriota > Halobacteria > Halobacteriales > Natrialbaceae > Natronosalvus > Natronosalvus amylolyticus. The sequence continues at coordinate 2,957,261 of NZ_CP101156.1, read as the reverse complement.
CCCGCCGTGGGCCCAGGCGAAGTTGTACTGGCCAACCCAGGCGTGTAACACCGAAATGACCGCGAAGGTGCCGGCGAGCACCCAGAAGGCGAGCGTGAGGGTGTCGACGCCGAGAACGGTCTCACTGAGGAAGGTACCCACCGCGAGCAGGGCGACGGCCGCGAGGAGCCCGACACCGATTACCGTTCCCTGCACGTCGACCAGTTCTGCCATACCGTCACTCGCTCTCGAGCGATAATAGGGGTGGCGATCCCGCGAGAACAGCCTGACCCGGCCTCGAGTTCCGGTTTAGTGGGCCTCGAGTCCGGAAACGAACAAGCCGGTACACCGACTGTCACAACAACCGGTAGACGCCGCGGCTCTCACTCGCCTGCCCGCTCCGGACCAGTTTCTCGAGTGCTTTTTTCGTATAGCCGGCGTCGACGCCCCGGTCGTTCGCGTAGGCGATCACGTCGGCTTCCGTCGGTGACTCGAGATCTTCCAGTGCCGCCTCGACGATAGACTTCTTGCTCCCCGTTCGAGTCGGCTGGCGTGGGTCGCGGTCACCTGCCGCCTCGACTTCGTCGGGGTCGAGTCCGGACGCCTCGAGGTACTCCTCCTCGCTCACGACGCCGTCTTCGACCCACTCGAGGTCGGCAAACGAGTCGACGCGAGCGAAGGTTTCGCCCTCACCCTGTCGGTTGGCGAGCATCGACGCTCGAACCTCGCGGGCGTGGTCGGCGTCTTCGGTCTCGAGGAACTTCTTTCGTTTCTCGTAGGGCTTTCGCGAGCCACAGCGAGGACACTGAGTCGTCTTGGACCGGCCTTCGATCAGCCAGAGGTGCGAACACGAACTACAGCCGACGACCGCGTACATACCCTCGAGTGCGTGGCGACCGCTGTTGAACGTTCGGAAAGCAGGGTGGAAGTGAAAGCGGCAAAACCAGGGACGAGGGAACTGCCGACGCACAAACCGTTACGGTGGTGGCCCTCCCACTCGAGCGTATGGAACACACCCCACTCGAGTCGCTCGAGACCGCAGAGGCAGCCGACGGCGTGCGTCTGGCGCTGATGGCCGGGACGGATTCGATGAACGTCCAGCACTTCGAAATCGAGCCCGGTGCGGTCGTCGAAGAACACAGTCATCCCCACGAGCAGACGGGATTCATCTACGAGGGCGAGTTGGTCTTCATGACCGACGGCGAAGAGATCGTTTGTACGCCGGGCGACGCCTACGCGATTCCGGGCGACCAGCCCCACGCGGCCGAAAACCGGGGGAAGGACACGGTTCGCGGTGTCGATATCTTCAGTCCGCCACGGGAGAATCCGAGCTGGCAAGAGTGAACCGACGGGCAGCGACCGATACTTGACTACTGGTACCGCTCGAGGGCATCCCACTCGCGAGCCATCAGTTGGCGAATCCCTTCGTCCAGAATCCCTTCGCCGAGTGAGGACGCCTGATAGTAGGAGTAGAGGCCGCTCGAGTCGGGTTCCTTCCGTTTCCGGTTTTCGACCAGCCCGACGTCCACGAGTTCGTCGAGATGGTAGTGCAGCGTGTTCGACCGAATCTCGAGGGCATCGCGAAGTTCGCTCGCGCTGTGTGGGCCGTCCTCGACGAGGCGGTTCAGGATCCGAAACCGCATCTCGTTCCCGATCGCCCGTTGCATGTCGAGATACTCCTCGAGCGAGAGGACGCTCGACTCGGGGAGGAGGTCGTCATGAACCCGGTCGTTCGCTCGCCTGGAGTGAGCCATATTACATATATCGCCCCCGATGTGTATAAGCGTTCGCTGAGTCAGTAGCCGCTGATATCAGCCATATTTATATAGCACCCGCGAACACGGCCACCATGCGCGACCGGATCATCGACGAACTGGGCGACCTCCCCCGCTCACGATTCCTCGTCTACCTTATGGGACCGTACAAAGCGTTCGACCTCGAGCGCGCCCTCGAGACGCTCGATCCCGGCAACGTGCCGGAGTCGGTCGATTTCGGGGCGCTCACCACGGCGAGTCAAAGTACCGAGCGTCCTCGTGAACTCGAGCGCGAGGAAGCCGCTCTGGACCTCATACTCGAGGTGCGCGATCACCTCCGAACCGAGGCGGGGGTCAACGCCTTCCTCGCGATCGACGTCGACGTCCCCCTCGAGGAACTGGACGCGGCCGCCCAGTCCATTGCGTTCGCCCGGGCGAGTAACGCCGTGATCTACGTCGTTCCCGCGATGGGGGACAACCTCGGCGTCGGCATCGAAGTCGGTTCGGTACTCGAGACACTGTATACGGGCGAAGACCCGGACGGACACCGCGAACGCGTCATGTTCGTCCACGAGTCCGGCGTCCGCAGCGCGATGATCGGCGCCGTCAGAGATCGCTGGGACGTGCGAATCTACGCCTACGATGACCGCGCTGAACTCGCCCGCCAGTGTCGGCTGTTCGTCCGCGATCTGATCCGGCGGGAGCGGGTCGGCGAACTCTCGGAGCTCAAGTCAGGCGGCTCTATCGAGTAGTCACATCGATGCCCGACGCCGTTATCATTTTCCAGATCGAATACCGCCGTTAGTGAGTGTCTGGGAACCTGATACACCCGAATACGTTTAAGCGCTTGCTCGTGGTGGAGGCCTCTGTTCCATGGTCGGACACAACACACTCCAGCAGATGTACAAAGAGATGGTCACCGCCCGGTACTACGAGGAACGCCTCCAGGAGGAGTACCTCGAGGGGAAACAGCCCGCGTTCGATATCTCGGCCGGGCCGATCCCGGGCGAATTACACCTCGCGGCAGGCCACGAAGCGTCGGGGGCCGGCGTCTGTGCGCACCTTCGAGACTCGGATACGGTGACGGCACCGCATCGTCCCCACCACGTCGCCATCTCCAAAGGCGTCGACCTCGAGCGGATGACCGCCGAGATATTCGGTCGCGAGACCGGCCTCTCGAAGGGGAAAGGTGGCCACATGCACCTGTACGATCCCGAGGTCAACTTCGCCTGTAGCGGTATCATCGCCCAGGGCTGTCCACCTGCCGTCGGTGCCGCACTCACGGCGAAAAAACGCAACACCGACGACGTGGCCGTCGCCTTCCTCGGTGAAGGCGCGATCAGTCAGGGTGCCTTCCTCGAGTCGCTGAACCTCGCGGCCGTTCAGGAACTCCCCGTCGTGTTCGTCATCGAGGACAACGATTGGGCGATCAGCATGCCCAAAGAACGGGTGACTGACGTCGAAGACGGCTCACGACGCGCGTGGGGCTTCGACATGCATGGCGAGCGCGTCGACGCCGACGACGCCGTAACGGTCTACGAGGCTGCCGACGACGCCATCGGCCGCGCCCGCGACGGAAACGGTCCGAGCGTCCTCGAGGTACAGGTCCACCGGCGAATGGGCCACTTCATGGGCGACCCCGAATCCTACCGACCCGAGGCAGACGTCGAGCGCGCACAGCGACGGGACTGCATCACCCGCATGGAGACCCGGCTTCGCGAGCACGGGTTCGAGGAGAGTGACCTCGAGGGGATTCGAGAGGGAGCCCACGAACGCGTCGACGAGGCCATCGAGTGGGCGAAAGACCAGCCCGAGCCCGAGCCCGAGGCAACCTACGAGGACGTCTTTACGAACAGTCCCGACAGCTGGCCGGATCGGCCGAGTCGGGAAGTTACCGCGACCGACGGAGGTGAGGAGTGATGGCACAAGCAGAAACACCCAGTGCGAGTGAGATCGACCGCGAACTGACGATGAGTCGTGCGATGGTGGAGGCGATAGCCCACGAAATGCGCGAGGACGAGGAGGTGTTTGTCATGGGCGAAGACGTCGCCGACTACGGCGGTATCTTCGATTCGACCCAGGGCCTGCTCGAGGAGTTCGGGCACGACCGCATCATGGACGTGCCGATATCGGAGACGGCCTTCATGGGTGCCGGTGTCGGCGCGGCGATGCAGGGTATGCGCCCGATCTGTGAGCTGATGTTCGCCGATTTCTTCGGCGTTTGCATGGACCAGCTCTACAACAACATGGCGAAGACCACGTACATGTCCGGCGGTTCGGTGTCCGTTCCGATGACGGTGATGACGGCCGTCGGCGGCACCTACAACGACGCCGCCCAGCACTCACAGACCCTGTACGGTACCTTCGCGCATCTCCCTGGCATGAAAGTCGTCGTTCCTTCGACCGCGTACGACGCGAAGGGGCTAATGCACACCGCCATCCGTGACGATGACCCGGTCGTCTACATGTTCCACAAACGGCTGATGGGACTGGCCTGGATGCCCGCCCCCGAGGGCCCGAAAACCGGCGTCCCCGAGGAGCGCTACGAGATTCCCTTCGGCGAGGCCGACGTCAAACGCGAGGGCGAGGACGCTACCGTCGTCACCCTTGGCCTACACGTCCACCGCGCACTCGAGGCCGCAGAAGGCCTCGCGACGGACGGCATCGACGCCGAGGTGATCGACCTGCGAACGCTCGTCCCCCTCGATACCGAAACCGTCCTCGAGTCGGTCCGCAAGACCGGCCGACTGGTCGTCGTCGACGAAGACTACCACTCCTACGGCGTCAGCGGCGAACTCATCGCCCGGGCGACCGAAGGCGCACTCGAGGACCTCGAGGCCGTCGACCGGGTGACGGCACCCGATACGCCGATCCCCTACTCGCGGCCGCTCGAAAACGAGTTTCAGCCGAATACGGACGACATCGCGGCTGCCGTTCGCTCGATCACCCAATGACAACGGCCGAGATCGACTCCGAGGTGTTCTGGCCCGACGACGCCCAGGAAGTCGACGAAGGCGTCGTCGCGACCTGGTTCGTCCGCGAGGGCGCGTCGGTCACCGAAGGGGACACCCTCTGTGAAATCCAGATCGAGAAGGTCAGCATCGACGTGCCCGCACCCGCGACGGGCACGCTCGCGGCTATTAGCGTCGGCGAAAACGACGAGTTTCGCCGCGGCGATTCGCTCGGGCGCCTCGAGACCGAGTAAGGAGGTCCTTGGAGGCGGCTATGGTCTCTCGATGGTGGGGAAGCGCCTCGAGGTCGGGAAGAAGGATCGTATATTGGAAAACCCCCTCGAGGTCGGGGAGAACGCCTCGAGAGAGGACAGGGCCGTCCCTCGAGGGGATAAAAACAGAATAGAGATGAAACGGAGGTCCGCTTGTTCGAGAAACGAGGTTACGCGAGTTTCTCGATATCGTCAGGTTCCGTTGGAACCTGACTGCTCGAAAAGCTCTCTATGAGAGCTTTTCGATGTTCTCGACGACGGCGTCAGCGAACTCGCTGGTGGCGACCTTGGTGCCGCCTTCGATCTGTCGATGCAGGTCGTAAGTGACCGTCCCGGAGGAGATTGTCTCCTCGACGGCGTCGCGAACGAGGTCGGCGGCGTCGTTCCAGCCGAGGTAGTCGAGCATCTCGCGACCCGAGAGGATCATCGCGGTCGGGTTGACCTTGTCCTCGCCGGCGTATTTCGGTGCGGAGCCGTGAACGGGCTCGGCGAGACAGCGGCCGTGGCCGAAGTTGGCACCGGGGGCGATGCCCAGGCCACCGATCTGTGCGCCAGCCGCGTCGGACATGTAGTCGCCGTTGAGGTTCATCGTCGCGATGACGGAGTACTCGTCCGTTCGGGTCAACAGCTGCTGGAGCATGTTGTCGGCGATACGGTCTTGCACGACGACCGTGCCCTCGGGCTGTTCGCCGTCGTACTCCTCCCAGAGTTCGTCCTCGGTGATGACGTCGTCGCCGTACTCCTCCTCGGCGAGTTCGTAGCCCCAGTCACGGAAGGCACCCTCCGTGAACTTCATGATGTTACCCTTGTGGACCAGCGTTACGGAGTCGCGGTCGTTGGCGATAGCGTAGTCGATGGCTTCGCGGATGAGACGCTTCGAGCCGAACTCGGAAATCGGCTTCACGCCGATGCCGACCGGTCCGTCGTGGATGACGTCTGCAACGTCCATATCCTCCTCGAGGAAGGTTCGAACCTGCTCGACTTCGTCGGTGCCGGCTTCCCACTCGACGCCGGCGTAGACGTCCTCGGTGTTCTCCCGGAACGTAATCATGTCCATTGCTTCCGGGTTCTTGACGGGCGAGGGAACACCGTCGATGTGGTAGGTCGGTCGGACGTTCGCGTACATGTCGAGCGTCTGGCGCAGTGCGACGTTGAGCGAGCGGAAGCCGGCGCCGACGGGCGTCGTCAGCGGGCCTTTGATCGCGACGCGGTGTTCGCGGATGGCGTTGACCGTGTCATCGGGCAGGTTCTCGTCGTATTTCTCTCGAGCGCTGGAACCGGCGTAGACGCGCATCCAGGCGATGGAGCGGCCGGTCGCTTCTGCAGCGGCGTCGAGCACTTTCTGGGCGGCTGGACCGACGTCGGTCCCGATTCCGTCACCGTGGATGATCGGGATAATCGGGTTCGACGGTACCTCGAGTTCGCCGGATTCCTCGTCGGCGAGCGTAATCTTCTCTCCGTCTTCGGGAACCTCGACTTGTTCGTAGTTCATGATCGTTCGTAGGTGGATGGGTCAGGGCTAAAAGAGTGCTCATTTGCGTCTCTCCGGCAATTTTCGCCCGCAGGCGGCCCCTTCATCGGGTGAACCAAGCCGATCATATGCGGCCCGATCACATCCCACTTACCGCCCATCCATCACCACGAACACCACAAATCCGGAGAGCACCAGCGCGATACCACCCCCCAGAACCACGACTCGCAACGACCAGGAGCCCAACCCGTCCTCGAGTGCCATCCAGAACGCCGCCACGAGCGTGACACCGACGGAGACCAACGCGGCACCGATCCGTTCACCATCGAGTTCCGAATCCGTCGTGAGGAATTTGGCCTTGAAAACACGTACGACGGCGATCACGCTCATCACCCCGCAAAAGAGGAAGAGAAAGGTGATCGGCGTCATAGCAGACGGATTCTCAACGATCCATCGTAAGTGTAGGTGGTTTTCGGCGCTCGTTGTCCGGGCGTGAAAACCAGGCGACTTCGGCTCGAGTGACCGACCGTAACGCGAAAGAGGGTCGGCCACCGAGAGTCGGTCATGAGCGACCGAATCGACCGCCCGAGCGATGTCGGCTCGAGTGACGGGCCACCGATCGAGGAAAAGCCCTACAAGATCATCTTCGAGGCCAACAAGTGCTTCGGGGCGGGCAAGTGCGCCGAAGTCAGCGGCAACTGGGAGATGGACATTTCGACCGGCCTCGCTCGCGTCAACGCGTACTTCATCGGAGAGGACGACCTCGAGGAGAACGTCCGCGCTGCGGAGGTCTGCCCGGCAAAAAAAGACCAGGGCTGTATCCACGTCGTCGACCGCCGGACCGACAAAGAGATCGCCCCGGACCCACACGGCGATGGGACGTTGAGCGTAGACTGGTAGCTACCGATAGGCGAACGCAACGGCGACCAACACGACGACGCTGCTTCCGATGGCAAAGAGTGCAATCGTTTTTGCGGTGACCTCGAGCCACACTAGGGGAACGAGTGCGAAGACGAGTACACCACAGGCCATCGCAACGGCCCCGAGTCTGCGGGCCGTTTTCCGGTCGACATCTGGGGTCGTCAACAGGTCGCGACGGTCACGATAGCGGACCAGCCAGCCCAGGCCGACACAGAGAACTGCGGTCGCCACGAGCGTACCCATCGCGATGTGACGGTCGGGTGCCTCGAGGGCGATAGCCGTAGCGAGTGCGAGTAATCCGAAGGCAACGATGGCAAGGACGATACCGTTTGCCCGCCCATCAGCGTCGTCGCTCGTGTGGACGAAGGACTCCGAACGAAACGCGTCTCTCGCCAGCCAAAAACAGCCGAATGCAGCCGCTGTCAGCAAACCCGCGACGATACCCGTTCCAGCCTCCATCCGTTCATATAGCTACTCGCGGTCATATTATTTCACCCGATAGCTACCCTCGAGTCACACCGAAACGCACAACCCCTGCCGGTGGTTACCCTCGAGTGCAGTTTTGCGCGAGGGTAGCCAAGCAGGCCAACGGCGGTGGGCTTACAACGCCGGGACCTTTTGCTGTGCTCGTTCACGTCGTTCACTCGCTGGCAAACGCTCCAGCAAAACTCGTCGTCACCCTCTTCGAGGGTTCCTCGAGCCGTTCACTCACTTCGTTCGTTCACGGGGAGCGACAAAGCAAGAATCAACTCCTCGAGTCACACCGAAACGCACAACCCCCGCCGGTGGTTACCCTCGAGTGCAGTTTTGCGCGAGGGTAGCCAAGCAGGCCAACGGCGGTGGGCTTAAGACCCGCTCTCGTAGGAGTCCGAGGGTTCAAATCCCTTCCCTCGCACTGGTCACGAACAATTCGTGAGTGACCAGTATGAGATGGAGGGTTTGAACGAGAGAAGTCGCAGCGCCGAGCAACGCGAGGCGACCGTCTTCGCGTTGTTCAAATCCCTTCCCTCGAGTAACGACGAACAAAATCCGTTTTCGAATGACACCCCCAACAAACGAACGCACTCCCTCGAGCCCGGCTCGGTCACTGCCCGTCCATCCACCGCCGGAGGGCGTCCCAGAGTGCTGATCGGAACGCGTCCATATCGACTGCTCCGTCGGCTCGGTACAGCTGGTGGTTCGCTTCGCGACCGATCGCCTCGAGCACTCGTTCGTGCAGTGCCTCGAGGGTCACCGCCCCGTCTCGAGCCTCGAGGGTCGCGGCGACCCCCGCGATTCGCTCGTCGGTTGCGTACCGTTCGACCAACTGTGCTGCAGTGGCCACCTCCTGGACCGGGTCCTCGAGGTCGTCACTGGTCGGATGGAGAATCTTGGCTCGTGTGCCACGTTTGTCCCGAACGATGACCCCCTCGGCGGGACCGTCGTACCAGTGAGACTGCGGGACGGTGTACGACTCCAGGTCGAAATCGCGAGCGCGACGTTCCCGTTCGAAGGCGTTCACGGGATAGAGTCCAAGGCGCTCGTAGATCTGTTCGACGGTGTCGGGCGGATAGAACCGGTCGGTGTCGTCGTTCCAGACGTCGAAGCCGAGAAACGACGGCATCCGATCCCAGTCGTAGTCGATCCGCTGTCGGTGCATCGCCTCGCCGAAGAAAACGAGCGATTCGCTGTCGTCGACCGCGTCCCGGAGTGCCGACCGCTCGAGGTTCGCTCGAACGTGACTGACGGCGTGTTGGTACGGTTGCGGGACGGCATTCGGGTCGTCGTACCAGCGATTCCGATCCCCGAACCGGAGCAGCCCTGACGAACGGACCTGGAATCGAAACGGTTCCCCGTCGACCTTCTCGAGGAGCCAGAGATGCCCCGATTCGAAGATTCGATCCGGGGCCGCAGTCGCGTGCGGGATAGCGGGGTAGTCTTTCACGGCTTCCTGAGCGTAGGCAGTCCAGGGTATTCATAGTGTTTCCTGAAACTACTGCGATTTTCGAGGGGGAAACGGTACCGCTCGAGTGTCCCAAAGCGCCCAGGAATCGCTATCAATTTGCTCGGTCGGGGGAACAGGCCCCGAGATCACGTCTCCCGACGAATCCACTGTCGGTGTCGTTCTGTAATGGTGGCTTCCCTTGCGGGTGATTTCGACGGAGCTTTTTTGCCGTCTTCCAAAGAGAAAGCGTGTCATCCCTCCAGATTCGACCCGCACGGCCAGCTGATGCAGCCCGTGTAGCGAGGCTGTACCGTCAGGCCTATGCGAGCGCAGCTGCCCTCGGGTTTCCCTCTCGTATGACCGAAATCGACGCCGAAACCGTCGGCGACTGGCTCGAGGCCGACGCACGAACCCTGCTGGCGTTCGACGAGGAAGACGAACCCATCGCGACCGTTCGGCTCCTCGAGGAACGCGAGGAACCGTATCTCGAGCGGCTGGCGGTACGACCCGACAGACAGGGCGAGGGAATCGCTTCGACGCTGGTCGGTCGAATGGAGCGCTATGCGCGAAATCACGGCTACGCCTGTATCCAGTTGACGACGTTCGACGAGCATCCGTTCTTGCTCGAGTGGTACCGCGATCGAGGATACGAACCGATCGAATACCACGAACGGCCCGAGCGATCGTACGATTTCGTGACGATGGAAAAGCCACTCGAGTGAACGTCGATTCCCCCGTGTTGCTGATCAAATATTATTATGTCAATACCAGCTATTGAAGAAGTAGTTAGTGTGGAACCTATCCCGTCCGAAAAGACAGATCGAGCGACGGCGCGGAGTGGGTGAGCGACCCCATCGAGATGATGTCGACGCCAGTGGCCGCGTAGTCGCCGACCGTCTCGAGCGTGATTCCCCCGCTAGCTTCGGTTAGCACGTGCTCGGCGACGGCTGGCTCGAGGTCGCACTCGAGGGTGTCGACGGCCTCGCGAAGCTCCTCCGGAGTGAAGTTATCGAGCAAGATGATGTCGGCCCCGGCGTTAGCGGCCCGGATTGCATCGTCGGTGGATTCGACTTCGACGTCGAGTTTGGTCGCGAACGAAGCCGTTTCCTGGAAGTGCTCGATAGCGCGCTCGAGGCCCATCTCGGCGATGTGGTTGTCCTTGATCATGACCATGTGCGAGAGGTCGAGACGGTGGGTATCGCCCCCGCCGGCGACGACCGCCCGTTTCTCGAGGCCGCGCAGCCCGGGCGTCGTTTTGCGTGTCGCGGCGATGGTGACGGTTTCGGATTCGACTCGAGCGGCGTCGACGACTGCCGCCGTCCGGGTTGCGATACCGGACGCGTGGCCGACGAGGTTGACGGCGACACGCTCGCCGCGAAGGACGTCCCGTGCCGGCCCCTCGACACGGAGAACGACGTCACCCGGTTCGATCACGGTTCCCGAGCCGACCGTTTCGAGAACCGTCACACCGAGATACTCGAAGACGGCACGACCGGCCTCGAGACCGGCGACGGTACCGGCTTCTTTGGCGACGAGTCGACCGGTCGTTTCCCCCGGCACGTCGTTCGTGACGTCGTGGTGGCCGATGTCTTCGTCCAGCCACCGTTCGATCTGTCCGTGGGTGATCATTGGGTAACATGGGTCCGCACGATGTGATAAACGACCCCCTTTCCCCTCGGTGATCGAGAATAGACGCCTCAGACACTGAGAGAAAGAGTTAGGTCACTCTCAGTCGTGAGTAAGTCATGTTCGATTCACTTATCTCCCTGTTGGCGACTCTCTTCGAGGAGGTGCCTGCCTGGCAGGCGACACTGCTCCTGGTCGGTGTCTCGGTTGGGATCGCAGTCATACTCGAGGTCGTCGTTCTTCGGACGCTGTTACGTTACACCAGCCGAACGCGGACGGCGTACGATCACATCCTCGTCGGGGAACTCCGGGTTCCGGTCGTGTTGACGGTTGCTCTCGCCGGCGTCTACTTGCTGACCCAGATTCCGGCGGTAACCCAGAACGTGTTGCTGACCAGTGAGCAGTTGAATACCTTCTTCGGACGGCCCTCGCTGTCCGTCATCATCATCGCCTGGGCATTCGCCGCCAACCGAGTCGTCAACCGGTTCGTCGAGGAGGTCAAAGACAAAGGTTCGCGCTTCGATTTCGCACCGGTGTTCTCGAACGTCTGGACGCTCGTGGTCTTCGTCGGCACTATCGGCGCGTTGCTCTCGGTCTGGGAGTACAGCATCACCCCACTGCTCGGGGCTGCGGGTGTCGCTGGCATCGCCGTCGGTTTCGCTGCTCGAGACACCGTCGCCAACTTCTTCGGCGGTATCGCGCTGTATTTCGACGATACGTACAAACTGGGCGATTACATCACGCTGGATTCCGGTGAAGCCGGCACCGTCGTCAAAGTGGGAGTGCGTTCGACGACGCTCATGATGCGCGATGAGGTGTTGATCACGGTGCCGAACGCCGCCCTGAACGCGGCGAAGGTCATCAACCAGTCGGCGCCACAGCGCCGAAAACGGCTCAAGCTCCCCATCGGCGTCGCCTACGGTACCGACATCGACGAGTTCGAAGCGCTCGTCCTCGAGATCGCCGAAGACGAATCGCTCGTGCTCGACTCGCCCAAGCCCCGGATGCGGTTTCGAAACTTCGGCGACTCCGCCCTCGAGTACGAACTCCTGTGCTGGGTCGGCTCGCCGATTCGAGCGAACAAGACCCGACACAAGCTGAACCGGGCGATCTACAAAACGTTCCTCGAGGCCGGCATCGAGATCCCGTTCCCACAACGAGACATTCACGTGGTTCCCGCGTCCGAATCGCCCGAGGGCGAGCACCCCGGTGCTCTCGCCAGCGGCGGGACCGATGCAGTCGAGAAGCCGATCACGAACGATCACAGCTGATAGCGATCCTCGAGTGGCCCCGAATCCATCACTCGAGTGGCCCCGAACCGGCGACTACACTTAACTACTCGAAGTGATATGCTCGTGGGTATACGGAACCATGATTCGTGAACGCGGTGTGCCGAATACGAGACGCCACTGGGTGCCGGCAGCCATCGTCCTCACCGCAGTGTTTTACATCGGGTTCGCGCCGGGTGACCCCCTGTGGTTGTCGCTCGCGTTCAAAGTACTCCCGATGGTGTTGATCATCGGCTACGCGATCACGCTGCTTCCGGCGGGCCGAGACCGCGTTCACACGTTCATCGTGATCGGACTCGGGTTCTGTGCAATCGGTGACGTCACCCTCCACTGGTTTCTGGTCGGTCTTACGGCCTTTCTCCTGGGACACATCTGGTATCTGGCAGGGTTTCTGACTCGAGCGCGAGTCACGAGCGCCCGTGTCGCCAGCGCACTCCCTCTCGCTGGCGTCGGCGTCGCGATTGGAATGCCGCTGCTCTCGGCGATCCAGGGGGCCGGCGACACTCACCTGTTGCTCCCCGTTGCCGGCTACATCGTCGTCATCCTGGCGATGGCCTGGGCAGCCCTGCTGACTGGCAACCGATGGGCTATCGTCGGTAGCCTCCTGTTCGTCACCTCGGACGCCATCCTCTCGTGGAACATGTTCGTCGCGGACGTGACGTACTCGGGGCTGTTGATAATGGCCACCTACTACAGCGCCCAGTTTTGTATCGCCCGCAGCGTGGTCGATTTCGACTGATCAGCGCGCGTGGCCGGCGAGCCCGTCTCGGGCCGTATCGACGACGTGATGACACCCGATCGAATCGGGGTTCTCAGCCGCCGCTCGAGCGACCAACAGGGCCGTGACACAGGCGTTCCGGAGTTCGTAGAGGTCTCGAGACGTTCGCGTCCGCCGGTAGGCGTCGACCTCGCCTTTGAGACGGCGGAAGACGGCCCCTGCTCGAGCAACCTCGTCGGGGTCGCGCTCGAGGCCGAGTGCGTCGTCCATAGTTTGTTGCAGTCGGGTGAACTTCTCGGCGGCAAATCCCGGCGGGAGTTCGGGGTCGCTGTTGCGCAGGTCGGGTGCCTCGATTGGCTCGGGATCGACTTCGAGCGAGGCTGCGTGTTCGCCCGCCCGAAGCCCCCAGACAAGGCCCTCGAGCAGGCTCGTACTCGCGAGTCGGTTCGCGCCGTGGACGCCCGTCCGGGCACATTCCCCAACGGCGTACAGTCGGTCGAGTGTCGTTCGACCATGGCCGTCGACGGCAATCCCGCCACAGAGGAAGTGTTCACACGGGGCGACCGGGATAGCGTCGCCTTCAACTCCCTGCTGGCGGCATTTCTCGGCCAGATTCGGGAATTCGCTCTCGAAGGCGAGCGGTGAGACGTCGAGGGCGACCTCGCCAGTTCGGTCGCGCTCGCTGGCGACCGCTCGAGCGACCACGTCCCGTGGGGCGAGTTCGGCGTCGGGGTGGACGTCGGGCATGAATCGCTTACCGTCGGCGTTTCGGAGCACTGCACCCTCGCCCCGAAGTGCTTCCGAGAGCAAGAACGTGGGTTCGCGCTCGTTCGAGGGGAGCGCCTCGTTCATTGGACCCGAGCCTCTCTCACTCGAGCGGGTGGCCCCATCGCTCGCGTACGCCGTCGGATGAAACTGCACGTACTCGAGGTCGGCGACCTCGGCCCCGGCGAGTGCGGCCATGGCGATGCCGTCGCCGGTCGACCCGGCAGGATTGGTCGACCGCGCATAAAGCGAACCGATTCCGCCGGTGGCGAGGACGGTCGTTCCGGCGAACACCGGCTGTCCCGTCTCGGACGCGTCGGTCAGCACGCCGTGGACCCTCCCCTCGTGGGTGAGCAACTCGAGTACGGCGGTATCGTCTCGGATGTCGACGGTATCGAGGCCCTCGAGATGGGCGAGGAAGGGGCGAAGGATGTGTGTACCTGTGGCGGCATCGACGTGCAGGATGCGCGAGTCGGAGTGGGCCGCCTCACGGGTGTAGTCGAACTCGCCGTCGTCCGTTTCGTCGAATTCAATCTCGAGGGTCTCGAGCAGTACGTCCTCGACGGCCGTATCGGCGTGTTCGACCAGCGTGTCGATGGCGTCCGGGTCGGCCGTCCCGTCGCTGGCCTCGAGGATATCCGTTTTCAACGTGGCAGGCTCGCCCCGGGTGGTCGAGATGCCGCCCTGGGCCCAGTCAGTACTCGCATCCTCGGGTCGGGACGCTTTGGTGAGAACGAGAACGTCGGCTCCCTGGCGTGCCGCTGCGAGGGCGGCCGCACAGCCGGCGATGCCCGTACCGACGACGAGGACGTCAGCGGTATCGGGTGTCTCCGCCATGGTTAGACCTCCAGCATTCGCTCGAGGGCGACCTTCGCCAGTTCCTTCTCTTCGGGAGCGACCTCGATGACGTTTCGCTCTCGGCCAGCGACGAGTTCCTCGAGCACCCAGGTCAGGTAGTTGGGGTCGATCTGGCGCATGGCGTTGCAGTCCATACAGGCATCGCCACACAGCGGGAGGACCTCGACGTCGGGGTGCCAGCGCTGGAGGTGTCGCGTCAGGTGGATTTCGGTGCCGATTGCCCAGGTGTCGCCGGGGTCTGCCTCCTCGACGGTGCGACAGATTTCGGCCGTCGAGCCGGCTTTGTCCGCCGCTTCGACGACTTCGCGACGGCACTCGGGGTGAACGATAACCCGAGCGTCGGGGTTCTCCTCCCGAATTTCCTCGACGTGTTCGACGCGGAAGCGTTCGTGGACCTGGCAGTAGCCGTCCCAGCAGATGATGTCGGCCTCGGCGACCGCTTCGGGGTCCTTCCCCTCGGGGTCCCACGGGTCCCAGGTCGCCATCTGTTCTTCCATCCCGAGGCGGTGGGCCGTGTTCTCCCCCAGATGTTTGTCCGGTAAGAAGAGGACTTTGTCGCCGCGGTCGAACGCCCATTCGAATGCGCGGTGGGCGTTCGAGGAGGTACAGACGAGCCCGCCCTGGCTCGCACAGAACGCCTTCAAGTCGGCATACGAATTCATGTACGTAATCGGGATGATGTCCGAATCGGGGGCCGCCGCCGTGATTTCGGCCCAGGCGGCGTCGACCTGGAGGGCCTCGGCCATACCCGCCATCGGACAGGAGGCCTCCATGCTCGGCAAGATCACGGTCTGGTCGTCGTCCGTGATGATGTCGGCAGATTCGGCCATGAACGTCACCCCGCCAAAGATCACGTACTCCGCGTCGCTTTCGGCCGCCTCGACCGAGAGCTGGTAGGAGTCACCGACGAAATCGGCGTGTTCGACGATCTCCCGGCGCTGATAGTTGTGCCCGAGAATAACCACGTCGTCGCCCAGTTCCTCGAGTGCGGCCTCGATTCGCTGCGTTCGGTCGGCCTCCTCGAGCTCGCGATAGTTCGCCGGGAGCTGCTCGAGCGTGTCGTATTTGAACAGGCTGAGTTCGGTATCCAGCGCCGTCGTTTCCATTGTTACCATTTACGTCACCTGTGAGTGGTTATGGGTCATAGGCCAGTATTGAAAGTCTTTTTCCTTCAATCCCATCCAGTGAAGGCTCGTTGCTTAGAATCACACTATTGGAGTTGAAAACGCGTCGATAACGACCTCGTCTCGAGTAGTAGGTGACAGAAAGACCAATCGAGTACGTTCGTTTAGCAGAACTCGAATCGACAAGTCAACCATGACTGCGAGAGGCGGTTGCAGGCGGCTACTCGAGTGTTCACAACCAGGGTGACATCCTCGCCCGGCGTGAACGCCGGGGCTTCCCTCACAGAGGGAATACCCAGACTGACTGGGATTGA
Organism: Natronosalvus amylolyticus; assembly: GCF_024298845.1. NCBI lineage: Archaea > Methanobacteriati > Methanobacteriota > Halobacteria > Halobacteriales > Natrialbaceae > Natronosalvus > Natronosalvus amylolyticus. The sequence goes on along the minus strand of NZ_CP101156.1, from coordinate 2,941,295 downwards.
GGTTTCAAGACGTGTGCGCGTCACCGGTCTCCGGCTTCGCCCCCGCTTCCACCGATGGTGAGCTAGACGAAACCTTGTCATCGGAAGCCCGCCTCTCGGACGGGAGTCCCTCCCTCGGTGACGTGTCTTCGTGGGCCTGCCACTGGCCCCCACTCCGTAGCGAGTCATCGCCTGCCGATTTCCAAGGCAGACTCTCTCCCCACGGATTCAACCGATTGGCTATATTCGCTGCTGCGTTCAAATCCGCCTGATACTCCGACACCCAGCACTCCTCGTTCGTACACTTGAACGTGCCCTGATGCGGCCTGTACCCGATGTGTTGGCAAGCGTGACACGTCTTCGACGTGTGATGCGGATACACGTATTCCACAGAAATACCGCGTTCCGCTGCCTTCTCCTCGATACGTGACTGTAACCGAGAGAACAGCCATTTGCCGAGGCGCCGATTCCAGTACTTCCCGAGGTCCTCGTCCGTGATACCGTCGAGATATTCGAGGACGATAATCGGGTTCTCGAACTGGGAGGCGTATTCAACGGCTCGTGTGGAAGCTTTCTCGATTTTGTCTTCGATGGCGTCTTGCCACGTACCCCACACGAGGTCGTCCAAGAGGTTTGAGGCATACCGCTGTTTCAAGCGGTCTTCGGCAGAGGCTTGTTTTTGTCGGAGGTGTCGGACGCAACCTCCATCCACGAACAACGGGTCGACGGGCGTGTCGTCTCGGAGGGCACAGCCCACCAAGAGTTTCGACTCGCCCACGTCGAACCCGACGGGCGTTACGTCGTCACTTTCACACGAACACGAGTGATTTGCTTCGACTTCGTAGTTCGCGGTGACGTGCAACACCCAGCGAGTCCCGTCGCGTTGCAGGCGAATCTCGCCCGCCCACACGCACTCATCATCGTCGTCGATGAGTGGATGCCACCAGTCTTCTTGCTCGGGGTTCAGTTGGAGTGGAATCCAAAAGTTCGTCCCGCGACCGGGAAGGGGAACCTCCCAGCAGATTTCGTGGTGGCGGTTTTCATCAACGTCGAAGACGGCTGCGGTGTTCGCGTAGCGAATTGGATGATCGTCTGCGAGTTGCGTCGCGCCATACGTGCCCGCATCGAGCAAGTTGGGAACGTATTGTTTGAGTGCATTTTTCGAGTGCCAGTTGAGGTCTTCACCGCTGACGACCTCGTTAACGGCACTCATCGTGTCGCATTCGTTGTTGAAACTGCGACGGAGCAATGATTCGTATCGGGCGTGTTCGTCGTGGAGCTTGCGCTGTTTGTGCTGAGTGGGTGGGGCAAGATACGCTTCGAGTGTCTTGCACTCTTCGCTCATTCTTCAGCAGCGTCAAGTCCTTGTTCGATGAGTTCGGCGTAGGCGAAGTCCATTCGCAGGCCGTTCTCACGAGAGTATTCTTTGACTCGTTCGTGGAGGTCGCTTCCACGTTCGATGGCGATGTCAACTCGCATCCGTTTCTTCGTACGATATTATGTACCTTATGTGTTCTGACTGCGTGGGGTATTCAGAGTGCTGTAGTTCGCAGTTGGCGTAGTGGAGTGACGCGATTCACGCCCGCCGTGAACGGCGGGATTCTCTCGCTGTCTAAAGATAGCCCCTCCACCCCTACAACTCGAGAATTGTTCGTGCCTGCGCTGGCGTTGCGACCGGTCGCTCGAGTTCCGCTGCCAGTCGGGCCGTCCGAGCGACCAGCTGGGCGTTACTCTCGGCGAGGTCGCCGCGTCGGTAGTAGACGTTGTCCTCGAGGCCCACGCGGACGTGACCGCCCACGAGCAGCCCCATCGTCGTCAACGGCAACTGATGCGGGCCGAACCCGAGCGTGTTGAACAGCGCCCCCTCGGGCAGGTTTTCGATTGCGTTGAGGAGATTTCGCGGGTGCGGTGGCGAGAGCGTCCCGCCTCCGAAGATAAGTGTCGCATACACCGGTTCCTCGAGGTCACGGCGCTCGAGTAAGCCACCGACCTCATTGAGGTGACCGTCGTTGAACACCTCGAGTTCGGGTTTGATACCGCGCTCTGACATTTCGTCGTACAGTTCGTCGACCATTCCGCGCGGATTTTCGCTCGTCAGGTGGTCATAGCGGTTGAGCGGCCCCATATCGAGCGAAGCTATCTCGGGAGCCGGATCGGTTTGAAGCGGTTGCCGACGGACCGACAGCGGCGCACCCGTGCCGCCGGTCGAGTGCTGGATAATGACGTCGTCGGTCCGTTCGCGGACCGCGTCCGTCACCGCCTGAAACCGTTCGGTCGAGAACGCGCGTTCGCCGGTGTCACGCCGAGCATGGAGGTGGACGACAGCTGCGCCCGCGGCTTCGGCTGCTGCGGCAGCCTCCCCGATCTCCGCGGGCGTTTCGGGAATCGCCGGGTTGGCCTCCTTCCCGTGGACGCCGCCGGTCAGCGCAGCCGTGATGATCACCGGCTCGCCAGCGAGGTAGTCGTCGTACCCCATCTCAATCGCCCCCGCCTCCGACGTGTTCGCGATAGATTTCACAGTCGCGGCCGTGCTCGAGGGCGTATCGTCCCGCACAGATATCGGCGCGCATCGGCTGAACGAAGCGCTCGAGGACGGTGCAGAAGGGGCGCTCGGTATCGAACTCGCGGCCGTCACCCGACGAGCGATACTCGAGGTACGGACAGGACATACGGGGAATGGGCGAGCGACGAGCAAAGGTGTTCGCGTCCGGGTGGCAGTTCACCGGTTTCGAAGCCGGTCGAGGACGCCCAGTCCGCCTCCGTCATCGCTCGCTCGTGATCCTGAGCGAGCGTCCGGGTTCGCCTCCTGGCCCGATCCGGCCCGACCACTCGAGACGTCCGTTCCGTTCGGGTCCGCCGTTTCGCTCGGCCTGCTCGCGTCACTCGAGCCTGACGGTTCGCTCGAGTCACGCTTCCGGCGACGGGACAGTCGGCGTTTGATCCACGCCCGCGGGCCCCCGATACGCTTGAGCAGGTAGTTCGGGGCGAACAGCGCGAACGTTCCGAAGACGAACATCAACGCACCGAAAAGCAGGTCCCCACTCCGCGTGAACTCGACGGCTACGATATACATGGGACCAGCCATCGAGAGCCCGGCAGCGACCTGCAACATCCACAGAATCCCGGGATTTCGCATCACCCAACCTACGTGGTCGACGTACTTTACCACCGTGGAACGACACTGATAGCCCAAAGGAGTGTCACTGAGCGTGTTCCTCCAGCGAGTGGCCACAGGACATACGTTACCGCCGTCCTAACGGACGGTATGCTCGAGACAGGTGCGGTTGCACCATCGTTTACCCGACCCGGCGTCGTTGGCGGCGAGATTCGCCAGCTATCGCTGGACGAAACCATCGACGACAGCGGGGTCGTTCTCCTCGCGTTCTATCCGGCTGACTTTAGTCCGATGTGTACCGAAGAGCTGTGTTCATTGCGCGATATCGACCTCTTTTCGCTCCAGCCCAACGTGCGAATCCTGGGGTTGTCGACCGACACCGCCTACAGCCACCGGCGATTTGCCCGGGAGTTCGACCTGGGGTTTCCGCTGGTCTCGGACAACGACGGTACCATCGCCGAAGCATACGACGTCCTCGAAGAGACCGGCCTCCATGGCCATCGCCGCATTGCACAGCGAGCCGTATTCGTCCTCGACCCCGACCGTACCGTCAGGTACGCCTGGGCTGCCGACGACAGCAGCGAAATGCCCGACCTCGAGGCCGTTCGGGACGCCATCGAGGGAGTTTCCGACGAGGAGACAGCACTCGGCCGGTACCGCGTCGCCTTCGAATGGTATCTCGAGGGTCGAACCGCCTACCACGAAGGGTACGACGCGTTCGAAACCGAAGACTGGCTCACCGCAGAAAGCGCGTTCGAAACCGCCAGCGAATCCTTGACGGATGCCCTCGAGGCGTTCGACGCGGCACGCCGGTACACCGAAAGCGAACGGGTTGGCGCGATTGCGGAGGACGCCAACGAACGGGCGACCACCCGTCGAAACGCGGCCAAGTGGTTCGCTCGCGCGGCGACACACTACAGCCGTGGCGAGGTCGACCAGGGGGAGGACTATCGGAACGACGCCGAACGCCAACACGACTCGCTGACCGCGGGTGACGAACCGCCAACGGCCGAAGACATCGAGGCCCTCGCCGATATCGAGGGAGCGTAAAACGGTTCGACAACGATGACGCCCACGCCACGCGAACTCGTCCGAGACTATTACGCGGCCCTCGACGAACACGCCTACGGTGCCCTCGAGGACCTGCTCGACGCCGAATTCGTCCAGCACCGGCCGGACAGGACCTTCGAAAACCGGGCGGCGTTCATCGCGTTCATGCGCGATGGACGACCGAATCCCCACACGCGACACGAACTCGAGGACATCTCCATCGAGCGAGATCATAAGGGGGTTGCAACCGTCGTCGTCCACGGGCGAGTGCTCGACGAACCGGCCGCTGAGGAGAGTGAAACGGAAGTAGCACTGTTCGCGTTCACCGACCGCTTTTCCCTCGAGGAAGGACGTATCGTTCACCTCGAGACGAGCCTTCGGTAGCACCGAGTTGCCCCCGTACATACGCCGAGTGCTGACCTCGTATCCGTGCTGGCAGTACAGCGCTACACCACTCCGTATTAGGCCGAACAGTTGTTCGGTCCGATCTCGAGTTCGACTCGTTCGTCCGGGTCGAGTGCCCGTGCCCCCCGGTTGATCGCAATGATGGTCTCGTAGTTTTCGGGTTTGTCACCGGCCGCAGCGAGACGGTCGACGAACGCATCTTCAGCCAGTGAGAGCGCCTCGATAGCCGTCCGAGCGGTGCCGACCGTCGTCGAGATCGCTTCTCGAGGGATGCCCGTCTGGAACCGTCCGTCCGTGCTGACGCCGACGTGGCCCGGCAGGACGACGACATCGTCGGGAAGCTCGAGCAACGTCCCGTGAAGGCTGTCGTACAGCAACCGTGCACCGCGTTCGGCGTCCTCGTCACCGAACTCGAGTTCCGTGCGGCCCACCGCCTCGGCGTGCAGGGTATCGGCGGTGAGAACGGCACGGTCGTCGACGAGCAGTGAAATGCCATCGCTCGTGTGCCCCGGCGTGTGCAGAACGCGGACCTCGAGACCACCGATGGCGAGCGTCTGTCCGTCTTCGAGCGGTTCGAAGGCGTGCTCGACACCCCGACTTGCAGCCCGTTCGGGCAGATAGTACGGTACCTCGAGACGTGTCGCCAGGTCCCGCCCGCCGGAGACGTGGTCTGCGTGGACGTGCGTGTCGAGCACGCCCTCGATTCGGAGGCCGTACTCGCCCGCCGCAGCGAAGACTGCCTCGAGGTCAGCCGTCGGGTCGACAGCGAGCGCCGACCCGGTTTCGGGGTCCCCGACGAGATAGGACAGACACCCCTTCGAGCGCCGCTGTAGCTGGACAATTGTGGCACCCGGAACGTCGACCGGGGCCCGATGATAGACGCGACTCCAGGCGTTCATTCCGCCCTCGACGGCCACGACGTCGTACGCGTCGGTAGCGCGGGCGAGTTTCGCTGCTAGCGTCCCCGAAGACACGCCTTTGCCACAGATGGTCAGCACCCGCTCGTGGTCGCCGACAACCTCGCGGATTTCCTCGAGGCGGTCCGAAACGTCCTCTGTGGGCTCGAACGGGACGTTTTTCGCGCCAGGGGCATGCCAGGCCTCGTAACTCTCGGGCGGTCGCGTATCGAGCAGCGCGAACGCCGTGTCTCCGTCGAGCAACTCGCTGAAGCGGTCGATGGTAATGGTCTCGATCATAGGTACCCACTCGCTTTCTACACACCTAAATCGTCTGTTGAAAATCGTCCGTGAGGCCGACTCGAGCGACCGACAAATCTCCCGAAACGAGGGTTGGGTGGAGACTGTACTCCGTCGTGCAGACCACACTACAAAAGCACCACCATTTACTATAGAAAAAGAAGTATCTGGTAGTAAAGTGGTACTAAAGCTATCGGACGCATGCGGACCACTCTCGAGCGCCATTCCCACGGACATGGGATAATGGAGACGTTCTTTTGTCTCGGCCCGAAACACACACCTACCGATGTACGACCGGATTCTCTTTGCCACCGACGGGAGCGACCACGCATCGACGGTCGCCGCACACGCCATCGACATTGCCAACACTCGAGACGCCGACCTCCACGTCATCTCCGTCGTCGACGATCGCGCGTTTCTCGTCCTCGACGACGACCGCGTCGAGAGCGTTCGCGAGGAGTTGCGAGCCAAAGCGCTCGAGGCCGCCGAGGAAGCCGTGACAGCCGCAACAGATGCCGGCGTCTCCACCGAAACCATCGTCGACAGCGGCAGTCCTGCCGAGTGTATCGTCAGCTACGCCGAAGAAAACGACGCCGATCTGATCGTGATGGGGACCAGCGGCGACGCCTACGAGACCAACGTCGTCGGCAGCGTCTCCGAGCGCGTCGTCAGAACGGCACCCGTCCCAGTGCTCACCGTCGGCCCCGAAACCGAGCGATAAGACTCGGGCGAACGGGAGAGCGCATCTCCTCGTTCGCGATATTCATCACCGGTTCGACCACTGGCGAGTGAGTGCGAGGGCAGCGACTCGAGTTGAGGCGTCTGTGTATCCACGTTCGTGGGTGGACGGTACCCCTAGATTGATTCGGTTTGCGTGACTATCAACTTGTTACACCAATGCGCCGTTCACTGGTCGTTGCCACCGCACTCATCGCGATCGCCTTCCTCTTTGTCGGTGGGCCGTCGCTGTTGCTATCGCCGTCGACCAGCGACATCGCCCCCGAGGAAACCGAGGAGCCAGAACTCGAGATGGTCGAGTTCGAAGATTCCGAGAGTTCGATCTGGGCGTTCATGAGCGCCAGAGAGGCCCACGACAAACGGAGTCCGTTGAACGTCTTCGTCCGCGGCGAAGCTGACGAAGTCGTCGTCGCGTTGACCGAAGCGGGCGACGGTGACTGGGAAGAGCTGGACGAAGACGAGATGGACGCCGAGCCTGAGACGTTCTCGTTCATCGAGGACGAGGGCCACCACGCCACGGGCACCGAGTGGGGTGACGCCACCGGGACGACCCGGTACGCCTGGGTCGACCCCGGCGACGGCGATCCCTACTGGATGACCGAAACCCGCCAACTCGACGACGGTGATTACTACGGCGAGCGAATGCACATCCGGCTGTACGAAAGCCCCAACGACGACGACCAGTGGGTTGCGATGCAGACCCACACCGAACACTTCGACTGGTTCACCCTGCGTCACCGCGTCGACGGCGTCGAGGCTGCCCAACTTCGAGTCGAACAGGAGTTCATGGACATGCCGAACGTCGATCCACAGGAAGACGTCGTCCGCATCAACGTCGATAATTCGGGACCGTCAGACGCTGACGGCTGGGCTACCAAAGTCGACACGCTCGGCATGCTGCTCTCGCCACTGCTGTTGCTCGGCATGGCGAGTGCCAGCCAGCAGGTCGCCAAGCGTACCCCCGACACGGTAGACAAACACCTCACGGACGTGGACCGCAAGCGCCTCGAGGCCGCCTTCGACCGACTCGAGGCCCGACACCTGATACTGGCGTTCACGATTTTGGCCCTGTTCCTCGGCGTGCGCATCGGGGGCATCGCCCTCGAGCGCTGGACCGACTTCCTCACCATGCACATGATCGCCGCGATGTTGTACCCGGTGATCGCCCTGGGGATTCCGATCGCGACGTACGCCATCGCCAGCGGCCTCGAGTCCCGGCTCGACGCTGCCGTCGCGGCATCGCTATCGCTCGCGCTCGCCATCTGGCTCGATTACGGGCTGATGAACGTCAACTCGTTGCCCGTCGACGTCGTCCTCCAGCGGATGTTCGTGATCGTCGCGCTCGGACTGATCGCCGCCGGGGCTGCCAAACGCGCGACTCGAGAACGCCGGCTCAACGATATGCTAATCGTCGGCATTCTGATGTGGTCGCTCGTACTGGTGGGGACGTTGTTCGGGTATCTCTGATCGAAAAGCGCTCGAGAGCTTCGGGTGGAGTCGTTGAGAGACGAACTGGCGGCAGGACGAGCGGTCACATTTCACTCGAGATACGCGAGCAGGACAACCGATCAGTCCGCGGACGATTCGGCTTTCGTGTCGGCTTCAGCTTCCGCGCTCAGCTCGACTTCAGCACGCGGGAACTGGTCGATGGTGTCAGCACGGAACGCAGCTTCGTCGAACGTGTACTCGTCGTCGAAGCAGTCGACCACGGTCTGTGCGTCTTGCATGGCGTTTTTCAAACTCGTGGAAGCACCCGGCGAAGGCGTGATGTTGAAGATGATGTCGTCACCGACGATCTTGGCTTCGCCCATGTCGAGGGATTTTCGCTTCGTGTCGACGATCTGCGGGCGGACGCCACCGTAGCCTTCAGCGCGCTCGATATCGTCGAGCGTGGCACTCGGAACGACCTTCTGTACGTGCGGGAGGAACGATTTCGGACCGACTTCGGGGACGTCGTAGGCGAGGTTGCGCACGACGTAGGGGAACAGGATTCGGTCGGCCAGGATGTTTCCATAGCTGGCCAGTGCCGCCGGGTTGAAGCCGAACACGTCGATGAAATCCTCGACCGTCGAGAGTCGCCCGCGCTCGAGCGTCGGCACGAGTTTCGCGGTCGGGCCGAATCGCGTGATGGAGGGGTCGTGCACGTCGGCATCGCCGTGGACTGCAGCGAACGGGAGTTTCTTCATCTGTAAGGTGTAAACCTTCCCGTTGAGGAAGTTTTCTGCGAGGAAGAAACTGCCCGCAATGGGGAGTAAGACCTTGTCTTCGCCGTAGCCCATCTCCTTCGCGATCTGGAGGCTGTGTGAGCCCGCCGCAACCACGGCCACCTCACAGTCGAACTTCCCGCGGGCGGTGTCGAGCGTGAACCCGTCGTACGTTTCGGTGATATCAGTGACTTCCGTCGCCGTGAACACGTCCACGTTGGCCTCCTCGTCGGCTTGCTCGACCATCGACTTGGCGACCTCGCCGTAGTCGACGACGTATCCGTCGGGAGTTTGCAAGGCGAGTAGTTCGTCGGTCGGATCGCGACCCTCGACGACCTTCGGCTCGAGTTCGGCGATTTCCTCACGGCCGATCGCCTCGAGTTTCGGGAACAGGTCGCCAAAGCCCTCCTCGTCGTAACGGGACTCGAGTTGGGCGACCTCCTCGTCGCCGACGGCAAGCACCATCTTGTTTCGCTTGGCGTGGAGCGCTCGCTCGGAATCGTAGTGCTCGAGATACCCTGCCAGCATCTCTGCTCCCTCTTTGACTTTCTCGGCCTTCTCGAGGGTGTAGTTGGTCTCGATATCCCCGAAGTGCAGCGTCTGGGAGTTGTTCGCGTGATGGGAGTTGATCGCCGAAATCTCGGCTTCTTTCTCGAGCAGTGCTATCGACTCGATATCGGTGAACTTCGCCGTGGCGTACAACAGTGACGCGCCACTGATACCACCGCCGACGATAATGAGGTCATATTTGCCAGACATAGGTGCAATTTTGGCGTTATTCGTTCGAGAGGATTTGAGCGACATAACTCATGTTCTTTCGTCCTGCCGGAATTACGATGATCGATGGCAAGTACTTCGACGATCGTTGAACTTCGGTGAAAACCACTCAGGCACGGTATCCCTCGAGCGATCAGTCTCGACCGTGTCGAGTGAGACACGTCGAGAGGCCGATCAACTCGACGGGTTCGGAGTTGTCCGGCGAGTAGACGACCATCTGGCCTTTCTCCATGTAGGGAACCTTGGACTCGAGGTCGCTCGGGATGTTGACGCTCTTGATGGCATCCTCGTCGCCCAGGTTGAGGACGACGGTGGTGTTGATCTGTTTGAACACCGCATCGTCGATATCCTGGGGATCCTGGGTGATGAGAAAGAGCCCGAGTCGCTCCTTTCGTCCCTGTTTGGCCGCTTCGGTGAACTTCTGGATTACCTTTCGAGCCTGGACGCTGTCGGCGTCGGTCAGGAAGTTGTGGGCCTCGTCCATCCCCAGAATCAGCGGCGTCTCTTTGATCCGGTCGTAGTCGGGGTCGTTCGAGAGCTTCTGATCGATCAGAAGACTCGAGAGCGCGAGGACGACGGCCTCGGTCGCTCGAGAGTCGTTGATGTGGTAGGTGGGGACGACGCTGAGTTGGCCGGGTGCGACGAACGAATCGATCAGTTCAGTGATGGGGCGAGCGTCCTGGTCGAAGACGGCGTCGAAGCCGAACACTCGCCGACGCACGGCGTCGTAGGTCGCCTCGTGGACCCGGCCCGATTCGTCGAGTTCCTCCCGAAGCGCCGGGTCGTCGAGAAACGATTTGAACTCGCGGTAGCTCCCGCCGGCGCCGTACTGGTTGAAAAAGCGGCTGATGAGATAGGTGAGGGCTCCGTACTGGTTATCGTTGAGCGACCCGCCCGAGACGAGCCAGGGCCGCTCACGACACATCGAGAACGGGATGGTGAACTCGACCTGTTCGGCCCGGTGGTGACCCGCGGCGTAACTGGAGGTACCGACTTTCGGCACGAACGCAGTCGTCTCCTCGTGGCCCCCATAGGCGAGTCCCTCTCGCTCGAGGCGTCGGGCAAACTCGGTGTCGAGGTCGGGGTTGTCGTCGTGCATCTGAGCGTACTCGTCCTGGGGGTCGAACTGGACGACGGCCGGGTTGACCGTGCGGCCGTCGGTCATCGGATACCGGCGTTCGTCGGCCAGATACTGCCTGAGGATGTTTTTCGCGCCGTGAGTTTTCCCCGAGCCCGTGCCGCCGGCGATGAGCGTGTGCCGGAAGACGAGCGGGTCGCCGGCTTCGTAATCGTCTTTGAGCCGGTAATCGATGGTCGGCGGCGACGTGTTCGTCCGGACCTTCTCACCGCCGACGGAGAGATGTCCCAGAAAAACGCCGTTTTCGGGCATCTTCAGTCCCGTTTTGATCTCCTCGGTGTCTGTCGCCTGGCTGATTACGGTCTGGGGTTTTGGCACCCGATCGGTCATCCGTCTTTTGAGTTCGCCATCGTCGGCAGACGATGTCCCGCTGTTCGCAGAACTCGGCTCCGAGCGGTCATTGTACAACACCGCAATCGGTTCGAGTTCGGCCACGAACTTGTAGTCGGCCTCCGCATCCGGGTCGAAGCCGTTTCCTCGCATCGCTCGACGCGCGTGGATCTCGGTCGCGTCGTCGGTGTGATACTGCTGGGCGTACTCGAGGCCGGCGATCTGACAGAACAGCCGTTCGCCGTCCGGATAACTGGCCAGTACGTAACTTCCGAGACGAATCGACGAGCGGTTTTCCGCGGTGACGTACGCCCGCAGGTTCGTCTCGTCGCTGTCGGTCGCCACCCGCAGTCCCTGTGAGACGCAGATGGTCCCGATACCGGAATCGGTTCCCTGTGGCTCGAGGGATACCGTCTCGAACTCATCCGTCTCCGTTTCGGGGGTGTCTGCTGGCTCGCTCGAGTCGCTCCCGCTTTCGTCTTCGATTCCGTCCTCGCCGGTCGAGAGCGGGTCGAAATCACCCAGATCCGCGTCGGTCATACACACGTCAACTGGTGGGACGTACAAACGCGTTTCCCTCCGGCACGCGAAGAGGACGAGTATCGCTGTACGGTGGCTGGCCCCTCGAGTGGAGCCCGTTCACTGCGTTCGTCGGGAGCGAGCGAGGAGTGCAACAGTCCCGAGCAGTGTGGCAAACCCAGCGAGTGTCACGAGCACGCCGAACCCGGGAACCGGTTCGGCGACGGCGTCATCGTCCGCATCCGTGCCCGACACATCCTCGTCACTCGAGTCGTTGACGACGGCTGCCTCGAGCGTCTCCCGGTCGTCCGGGTCCGGATGGTCGAACGCCGGAACCGGGTCGTCGCCGCCGTCGATCGAAACGGTGACCGCCTGATCGAGGATGGCGAGCGGAAGGTCGTTCTCGAGGATCACTGCCGATTCGCCGAAGTCGATTTCGGCCACGCCGGGCGGTGCGTCTTCGCTCACTGTTACCGTCACCGTCGCCACCCTGCCGTCGCCCGTCGCTCCGCCGTCGACCGGCTCGCGGCGCTGCTCGAGGAGTGCCGTCCCGGCTTCGTGGGCGATGCGGTGCTCCTCGACGATATCGGTCTCGTTGCCCTGCTCGAGCCAGCCCGCGCCCTCGATGTTCGTCACCTCGAGATAATCGGGATGATACTGGGCGACCAGGGTGAGTTCAGCGACGCCGGTGCCGCCGTGACCGCCACGGCTACGCATGAGTACGTCGACCTCGAACTCCTCGCCAGGTTCGGCGTCGATTTCGTTGTCAGCAGGCGCGATCACGGCGAGCTGGTCGCCCGCACTGACGACTCCGGCCCCCAGGGCGACAGCGACGACAACGAGACAGACCGCCAGACCGACGAGTGTGATGGGCGTGCACCGGAACGAACTCGATCGACCCTGTTTGCCGGCCGAGGACGACCCCTCGCATTCGGCATTCGAACGCGTCTCGGTCGACACTCGTTCCCCGGTCATCGTGACAGTTCCGTCGACATCGCAGGCATCTCGAGAAACGCGGTTTCGTAACCCTGATGGCGAGTCACCTGCGGTGGGGTGATGACCTCGAGGTCGAGGGAAGCACCGTCGGGATCACCCTCGAGTGCGGTACCGTAGTGGTGGTGCAGTGCGTCGTCCATCGTCTCGACCAGCTGGTGGGGTTCGCCGTCGACGACGGCCTCGAGGTCCATCAACGGGAGTACACACCGGTTGTACGGCGACCGCGGCGAAACCCCGAGATACCACGAATCGTCGTCGACGAACCGGGAACCGGACTCGAGTAGCGTGACTTCGAAGACGGCGTCGCCGCTCTCGAGTGACGCCTGGTGGGTGCCGGGAAGTTCGTCGGCCGGTGGGAGTGCAGAGTAGGGGATCGCGTGGTGCTCTCCGTGGTCGTGGTCATCGTGGTGGTCCCCCTCGGTATGATCCCCGTGGTCGTGGTCATCGTGGTGGTCCCCCTCGGTATGATCCCCGTGTTCGTGATCGTCGTGCCCGTGTCCACCGTGGTCCATCGGCTCGAGTGCGCCGGGTTCGCCCCACTCTTCTTCGGGGAAGTACTCGATGTCGGTGACGAGATTCCGCAACTCATCGCCCAACTCGAACTCGAAGGAAAACGAGACCGCATCGTCGAATCGCCCCGCAAAGGCACCGGTCCGTCGCACGGAAAGCGGACTAATTCGACCCTCGACGCGATAGGTGCCGTCCTCACCCAGCGCCACGTTGTCGCCAAAGTGAAAGCCCATCTGCTGGGAGATCATGAGCCACGGTCGTTCTTCCGCGATCGATTCCCCATCGTAAAACAGTTCGAACACCGGGCTCGAGTCGAGCGGGATGACGAGCCCCGTTTCCCGGTCCCAGGCAGTCACCATCAGATGGACGTCGTCGCTGGCCGACGGGTCGACACGCTGGACGTCCCGCCCCTGAGTAAGCCAGAACGGGTGCGGATAGGTCAGCATCGGTCCGAAAAGATAGGGGCCAGCCTCGACCGGCTCGAGCATCACCATCTCCTCGCGATGTGTTGGACGGTACACAACGTCCGGGGGGTTCTCGATCTCCGGAAACGCGGGCACCCCATCCTCGCCTATCGTCTCCGTGTCATCGTCGCCGTTTCCCTCCTCGGCATCCGTCGAATCACCCTCGAGACAGCCCGCAAGTGCAAGTGCGCCTGCCCCAACACATCCGCACAACAGACCGCGCCTGGAAACGTCGCCCTCACCGTACATTTGTTGGCGGCTATAGGTGACTCGAGCGTTTACACGTTACCCTCCCGACACCGTTTGACGGGAGCTATTTTTCTGCGAGGAGAGAATCCCGCCGTTTACGGCGGGAGTGAATCCGGCCACTTCCACACAGTCCACCGCCGATGGCAGGCTGGATATTCAACGTCAATCCGAACCATTAAGTAGGTTTTTTACATAGCCTATGTATGGCGATTCAGGTCACTCGTACCTACGTTGCTTCCATCAGGAACCAGCAACAGGTCAAGAGTGATTTGGATTCGCTCGGGTTCGCCGCCTCGAAACTCTGGAACATTGCACGCTGGACGTGCGACCGAATCTGGAGTGAAACAGGGACAATCCCCGAGGATGGACCGCTCAAAGCGTACCTAAAAAACCACGAACGCTACGCCGACCTCAATTCTCAGTCGAGTCAGCGAGTCATAGAAGAACTCGCTGAAGCGTTCAAAGGGTGGTACGCCAAGCGCCGAAACGGGGACGACCGCGCAAACCCACCGAAGTACCGAAAACACAACGGCGACCACCCACGCTCCACGGTCACGTTCAAAGAAGACGGTTTTAAACACGACTCGAAGAACAACCGGATTCGCCTCTCCAAAGGTCGAAATCTGAAAGAACACTGGTCGGACTTCATCCTCTGTGAAATCGAAACCCGACCAGACGTTGTTGTTGAGAATGTTCGCCAAGTTCGAGCCGTCTGGAATGGCGACGAATGGGAACTCCACCTCGTGTGCAAGCACGAAATCGAGGCCGACTCTCCCGGCAACGAAACCGCTGGTATCGACCTCGGCATCAAGAACTTCGCCGCCGTCTCGTACTCCACGGGCGACCACGAGTTGTATCCGGGGAACGCTCTCAAGACTGACGAACGGTACTTCGCCAAGGAGATAGCGAAGTGCAACTCATCTCGGTCGAACAAGGCACTCCGAATCCGCCGAAAGCGTTCCGAGCGTCGGTCGCACTACCTCCACGCCGTCACCAGACACATCGTCACAGAGTGCGTCGAACGAGGTGTCGGAACGATTGCTGTCGGCAACCTCGAAGGCGTCCGTGAAGACGACGAAACTGGCGAGGTTCGAAACTGGGGCGACCGTGGGAACGAAGGCTTGCACGGCTGGGCGTTCGACCGCTTCACGAACTTGCTCACGTACAAGGCGAAAGCCGAAGGCATTGCCGTAGTCATAGTGAGTGAACGGGATACGTCGAAGACGTGTTCGTGCTGTGGACAGAAGCGGAAGGCAAATCGTGTAGAACGCGGATTGTACGTTTGTCGTGGGTGTAACGCCGTGATGAATGCCGACTCGAATGGTGCAGAAAACATTCGGCGTCGGTTAGACCAAGCAGAAAAGGTAACTCTGAATCCCCGGTCTTCCGGGGATAGGAGTAGCGGGCGTGTGGCACGTCCTGCGGTCAACCTGTTCCGTCGTGGAGAACACGACCCGAGTAGTGGACAGGGGACGTTCGCTGAACAAGCGAGCATCTGCAAACCGTAAATATCCCAACGCGGTACGGGAAGCCCCGCCGTTCACCGCGGGGAGGATGTCACGACGTGGCTCGAGAGCGGTATTTCGCGGACGAACCAGCCGCCTTTTCCGTGCTGGAACCCTAGTCGTCTTATGTTGTTCATCCGCGGCCGCGCCGGCGGCACCGAACTCACCGGCACGCTGTACGAACGGGGCGAACAGGCCCCCTCGTTTCGCGGCGCTCCAGACGAGGACGCCGCCTACGTCTGGATCTGTGATGCCTTCTACGAGGTCGATAGTGGCGGCACGATACAGGTGATCGACGATCGGGAAATCAACGTCGCCTTCGAGTCGCCGATGCCCCGTGGTTTCGACACGAAAGACCAGGCGCTCGCAGCCGCAACCGAGCACATCGAGACGCAGTTCGCCAGAATCGGCGTCGACCCGAAAACGGTCGAGGTCGAAGTCGAGAGCGCAGAGCCGGAAGCGGAAGCCGCAGCCGACAATATATAGCGATTCGTAGCGGAATCGGTGAAAGTGCCTGTGAACCGCCTCAGGGTCAAGTGGTTCGAGACGCTCTGCGTCTCGTCATCAAGCGAAACCATCGGTTTCGCGGACATCGCGAAGCTTTGCTTCGGTCAGTCACGAGAGACGGCGTCTCTCGAACGACCTCGAGGCACTCCCCCTGTCGTTTCTGTAGACGACAAGAGTTGGCTGCTGACAGAGAGCCATCCATCCTACGAACGAAAGCACTTACAGAACACAAGGAGAAAGCCCACGACTTTAGTCGTGTGGAGGATGTCAAACTGATTGTGTAGGTGAGAACATCTATGGACGAGCTTCAAACAGTTGGGATCTTAGGCGGCATGAGCAGTGAATCCACTATCGAGTACTACCGCCGTATTGATGCGGGCATCAATGACGTGTACGGTGACCACGCTGCAGGCGATCTGCTAATTCGGAGTGTGAACTTCGCAGAGATCGAACGGTGTATCCGAAACGAGCAGTGGGACACTGCCGCAGGAGTTCTGACTGAAGCTGCCCGTGATCTCGAGCGCGGTGGTGCTGATTTTCTCATTATGGCGACGAACACGATGCACAAAGTCGCGCCCCAACTAACCGATGCACTCTCGATACCGTTCCTTCACATCGTCGACGTCACAGCCGATGCGATACTGGCCGAAGACATCCAGACCGTCGGTGTCCTTGGAACGAAGACCACGATGGAAGCACCGTTTTACCGAGACCGATTCGCGAATCATGGCATCGAGGTCGTCGTCCCGGACGCCGAGCAGCGTGAGGCAGTCGATTCCATCATATTCGACGAATTGACGAACGGCCTTGTCCGGGAAGACTCCAAAGAACGGTATCTTTCTGTGATCGATACGTTGACCGCGAAGGAGGCAGACGGGCTTGTATTAGGCTGTACGGAGATCGAAATGCTCGTAAAACAAAGCGACCGCCCCGATGTACCGATGTTCGATACGACAGCACTGCACACCGAACGCGCAATCGAGCGGTGTCTCTCCGAATGATGCGAACGAATTACCCATGTCGCATTCGCACATTGGCTGTCTCGGCTTCAGGGAGGGATTCTCTCGCTGTTTAAAAATAGACCCGCTCGAGCGCTACGAGAGACAACAAATTGCTGCGACCAAGTGTCCGTTTACCGGTCGAAATCGTCGCCCCACCGCTTGTCGTCGTAACTCCGCCGTTGTGCCGTGTCGAAGCTCTGCTCGAGGGTCTCCCGAAGCGAACGCTTTTCCGCGGCGCTAATCCGGGCGAGTTCGTCGGCCTTTTCGATGCCCGTCGGCGGGCCGTGAGCGACGGCTACGTCCTGTAGAATCTGCATCGTCAACTGCTCACGCCAGCGCTCCTCGCGTACGAACGCGTACGGTGCTTCGACCCGATACAACAAGTCGTCTCGCGGGTCGTAGGCGACGAAAAACGTCACCTCGTAGGCTTCGGGCTCGAGTTTTCGGTCGACGCCCAGCGCCTCTCCATCGACCGAAAGCGGCCGGTCCACGCCGCCGCGCGAGCGGAACCAGCCGGTGTAGGTCAGCGAGTCGGTATCGCGTTCCCAGCGGTCGCCATCGACGTCATCGACGTACGATCCCCGCTCGAGGATTCGGGTGAAGAAGGTCGCGTCGTCGGCCCACGGGGCGTCCCCATCGTTCGATTTCACGGCGCGGGTGATGACGCGGGTGGCGGGGTTCTTGACGAAGCCACACAGCGGCACGTCGCGCTCGACGAACGTCTCCACCAGTCGAACGTAGTTCTGGACGACCTGTTTCGGCCGAGACTCTTCCTCGAGGAACGTCGCTAAATCGGGATGCTGGTCCGACCATCGAAGCAGTCCTCGCGGGTACAACGGTCCGTCCAGCACGAGCAGGTCGTCGACGTCCGCGGCGTGCTCGAGGGCGTGTTCGCTCTCGGCAAGGTACAGCGCGAGGGCGTGGACGACGCCTTCGGCGAACCGTGGCAACGGTGGAACTTTGATGGCTCGGGACCGACTGAATCCCTCGTCGAAAGTGTCCCAGGTCTCGTCGACGTGGGCCGTCGGATCGGTGGCATGGACGGTCGCGATCACGGTCCTCGAGCGGTGTAAATCGAGGTCGCTCGGCGTCGCGCTCATCGCGGCCTGTGCGATGTCGATGACCAGGCCGTTTTTGAAAATCGTCGGATTGATCGTTCCCGCATCGAGACCGTGCGTGGAATCGAAAGGGGGCTCACAGAGCGCAACGTCTTGCATATCGACACGGTGGCGAGAAACACCGTCGACCGGCTCGAGGACCACGCTCCCGTCGACCGCGAGCGGGTCGAGAAACTCGTTCCAGACGGTCTCGGCGAACGCCCGGTGGTCGCGTTCGTCAGCTCCGTGGTCGATCCGATGGGCGAGCCTGGCGATCCCGTCGTAGTGTACCGGATCGAGTGTCATGTCCGACTCCACCGACGCCATCAGCAAAAAGCCAGTGGATCAGCGACCAAACGCGGTCACGCGTCCGCGCTGTTGGCCACTCGAGGAGAGCATCAGTTGAAATGTCACTTGCGGGAGCCCCGTTGAAGTGTCACTTGTGGGAGCCCCGTTGAAAAATGACGTTCGCTCGAGCGACCACCACCAACCTGACTCGAACGGAAAACGGAGAGGCGATCAGTACCGCCCTGGTCGGACAAAGCCGCTGTACAACAGTTCGAGAGACGGATTGGCGCGTTCCTCGAGTCGTATTCGGTGTTCGATAGCGGTCGTGCCGGATTAGACCGCTTCGGGGCCCGTATCGCCCGTGCGGACCTGGCAGGCGTCCTCGACCGGGAGGACGAAGATCTTGCCGTCGCCAGGTTCGCCGGTGTTTGCGCCCTCGCGAATCGCGTCGACGACGTCCGCTGCGGGAACGTCGGCGACGACACACTCGATTTTGACTTTCTGGTGGAGGTCGACGGTGTACTCCTCGCCGCGCCACTGGCCTTTCTTCGCCGGCTGAGAGCCGCGACCGGAGACGTTGGTGACCGTCAGCGACGGGGCACCCACGTCTGCAAGGCTCTTTTTGACCGCACCGAGGCGGTCCGGACGAACGATGGCGGTAACCATCTTGATCGGCGTCTCCTCGACGCCGCCGTCGGTGTACAGTTCGCCACCGTCAGTTGCGACCTCCGGGCGGCCGAACTCTGGGTAGGTGTCGACGCCGTGTTCGGAGACGTCGAGGCCGTCACGCTCGTGTTCGGGGGTGACTCGAGCCTGACCGATCGCTTTGAAGCCGCCCCAGACGGCTGCGGTTGCGAGCACCGTCCAGATGGTGAGGACGGCGACGCCCAGAATCTGTGGGCCGAAGGCGCTGGCCTCGATAGAGAGGATGCCGCCCGCGACGAGTCCGCCGCCGATAGCGGTGCCTTCGATGGACCACAGCGGGTAGATGATCAGTCCGAGCATCCCCGCACTTCCGTGGACGGGGAAGACCGCACAGACGTCGTCGATTTTCAGGGTCTTCTCGACGAAGCTGAACACGAGCGGGAGCTGCGCGCCGGCGAGCAGACCGATCATCAGCGCGCCCATGGGCGTGATCAGGTCGGTCGGACCAGTGACACCGACCAGACCGGCGAGCATGCCGTTTGCCACGTACAGCGTGTCGACTTTGCCGTTCATGTACAGCGAGACCGCGGACGCACCGATTGCGCCCATCCCCATGCCGAGTGCGGTGACCATCGCAACGCTGCCGACGTAGCCGAAGTCACCGAGCTGGAAGACGCCTTCGGCGGCCGCGCCCGGGTCGATGACCGTCGCCGCGGTGCCGACGTTGAAACCGAACCAGCCGAAACAGAGGATCAGCGTCCCGAGTACGGCAAAAGTCATCGAATGTCCGGGAATGACGTTGCTCGAGCCGTCGTCGTTGTACTTGTCCATTCTGGCACCGATGATCCAGGCCGCCGTGAGGCCAGCGACGCCGCCCACACCGTGGACGACCATCCCGCCGGCGAAATCGGCGAAGCCGAGGTCGGTGAGCAGTGGAACGGCGTTCTCACCTGGTGCGTACCACACGAGACCAGCGGCCACCGGGTAGATAACGGCCGCAAGCAAGAACGTGTACGCCACGTACGCACGGAGCTTCGCGCGACCGGCGACGGCCCCCGAGACGATGGTTGCAGCTGTCATCGCGAACACCGCGCTGAACAGCCACATGACCCAGTCGAACGATTCGGCACCGAACATGGTCAACGGAGTCGAATCGCCACCGACCAGCGCCGCACCGACGTTGTTCGAAATCCCCATCCCGATCAGGAAGAACACTCCGATACCGACCGCCCAGGTCAGCATGTTCTTCGTCAACTGGTTCGCCACGTTCTTCGAGCGAACCTGGCCCGCCTCGAGCATCGCGAACCCGGCGTGCATGAAGAAGATGAGGAAGGTAACCACGAGGGCCCACATCAGGTTCATCCCCGTGGCGAGCGTCTCGAGGTCAGATGCTGTCGCCTCGAGTGCGACGGCGTCTATCATACACCCACCCCGGAAGCACAATCAGTTATATCACTTATTACTGGACAGTCGTCTACTTCAATCGAATGTTCCGTCATATTCGTACCTCTTATCACGTCAAATCCTAAAGCAAGACCATTGTATAAGGGTTAGCGTTGACGTATGAGTGAATTGTGTGCACAAACATAGAATAGTACAGATATTTATATTCGTATAAGGGTGTGGAAGGTTACCGGTTCGCGAGTCGGTGGCCCATCGCTCGCGAAAAATGGACAAACGGGGAGGCAAATGTTGCAACTTCGTTCGATTCGTTGGTGAAAGAGTCCAATTTCCGGGGCCGATTGGCTCCTGCGCGGTAGAATTTGCGATGTGAAAATGTCAGATGTGGAGAGTATGGACGTTCGGTCACCCTGGTGGGTAGTAGCGTCTACGATGAAATTTTTCGGGCGATATCTTCCGCGAAGTACGTCAAAATCAGATCCGCACCAGCCCGTTTGATCGACAGCAGCGACTCGAGGGCGGTCGCCTCGAGGTCGAGCCAGCCCTTCTCGCTCGCGGCGTGTAACATGGCGTACTCGCCGGAGACGTTGTAGGCCGCGATGGGATGGTCGAACTCCCGGCGAAGGTCGCTCACGATGTCGAGGTACGGCAGTGCCGGTTTGACCATCAACACGTCGGCTCCCTCCTCGACGTCGAGGGCGACTTCACGCAGTGCCTCCCGGCGGTTGCCCGGGTCCATCTGGTAGTGCCGACGGTCGCCGAATGATGGTGCGCCATCCGCAGCGTCGCGGAACGGACCGTAGAACGCGCTCTGGTACTTCGCCGCGTAGCTCATCACTGGCACGTCCGTGTGGCCGCTCTCGTCGAGTGCGCCGCGAATCGCGCCGACCATCCCGTCCATCATTCCGCTCGGGGCGATCATGTCCGCACCCGCATCAGCCTGGGAGACGGCGATTTTCTCCAGCGCCTCGAGCGTCGCGTCGTTGTCGACGGTGAGGCCGTGGTCGTGGCACTCGTGGCCGTTCTCACCCCCAAGAACATCCGCCTCGAGCGGGCCACAGTGGCCGTGGTCGGTGTACTCACAGAGACAGGCGTCGGTGATCACGTAGGTGTCGGTCTCGGCCGTTATCCGCCGGGTCGCCGCCTGGACGACCCCGTCGTCAGCCCATGCCCGCGTTCCCGCCCGGTCTTTGGACTCGGGAATGCCAAAGAGCATCACCGCCTCGACGCCCGTTTCCCGGACTTCCTCGACGCGGGGGACAGCCTCCTCGAGCGGCACGCGTTCGTGGCCTGGCATCGAATCGATAGCCACGCGCTCGTCGGTCGTCGCGTCGACGAACACCGGGGCGATAAAGTCGGACGGCTCCAGACTCGTCTCGCTGACGAGAGTTCGAATTCCGTCCTTTCGAAGGCGGCGAGGGCGGTGTGTCAGGTCCATACCCTCGAGTACCGACGGGAGAGACAAAAACGAACCGCTCGAGACGGCACCGACCGTGGAAAGGACCGGACGCGTCGACGAACGGTTACAACAGGTCCGCTATCTCCTCGGGAATCTCGTCGCTACGTTCGACCAGTTCGCTGGTGTAGTCTGGCTCTCCATCGGAATCGTAGCTGGTCGCGCTCAGGAGTAGCCCCGTCTCGAGTGAGACGCGACACTCCAGAAACGCCTGGTCGTCCTCGGCTTCGTACGCCGCAAGGCGATACCCCTCGAGACCGGCTACCGTTTCTGTGCCCTCGACGACGTACCGGAACCCGGCCTGGGTATACTCCTCACCGACAGTGAACGAGCGATCGGCGTGGTTACCGATCACTTCGTACATTGTGCCGGCGACTGTCGTCCCGAGACCCTGGTTGCCGAACAACCGCCCACCGATCGAGTCGACGGTTCCCTCGATCGAGTCATCGAAGTCGTTCCCATCGAAGGTCTGGACCGTGACGGCCGACAGTTCCTCCTCGGCCGGTTCCTCGATGGCGATCTGGAGCGGGAATGCCATCCCGTCCTGTTCACGGTCCCAGCGGTAGTACCCCGGTGTGGCCAATCGAATGGAACCATCGCTCGTCGCACCTCGTTCTGCCGGGGGGTCCGGCTCTTCTAAGGCTGGCCGGTCAGCGATGTCGATCGCCGGACCGTGTTCGACGAGCGTGATTTCTTGAATGGGCCGCCGTCGGTCTTCCTCGATACCGTCGGTGCCACGGAGCACGATCGCGTGATCGACCGAGATACAGTACTCGTACTTCGGTTCGAGATCGCTCGACGGTTCGTCCATCGTGACCTGAACGACGTACCCCTCGAGACCGGCATAGGTTTCGGTGCCGATGGCCTCGACGGTGATTGGTACCTCGCCACCGAACGTCGGCATGGGGTGCTCGTAAATCTCGCCGGCCGCCAATTCTGAGAGGTCGAACCCGCTGAGGGTATCTCCCGGGAACCAGCTCCGATTCTGAAACCCGAGGTCCATGTACTCGAACCCGTTTTCGAACGCCAAACCGAGGTCGGGGTCGGCGACCGTCGAAATCGAGTGGGTTTCTTCGGTACCGTCGTCGAATCTGACGACGGCGTCGACCGTCCCATTACGCCCGTCGACTGCGGTGACGTTCCAGACGAGATCGGTGATGCCCTGCCCGCTGTTGTCGACGACGCCGTACTGATAGTACCCCGTCTGGAGCGTGTCGTGGAGGAAGATACCATCGTCGTCGTGTGGTGATTCGCCGGTGGCCCCGGAAGTCGATCCGTTTCCATCGTCAGTCGTGTCGCCGGAGTCGCCGTCTCCGTTCGTCGAATCGCTCCCGTCGTCACTTCCCATACAGCCTGCCAAACCGAAGATACCGGCCGTGAGGCCAAACTCGAGCAAGCGACGGCGACTCGTCCGCTCGGCAGTCGGCTCACTCTTCATACTCCACCAACTCGATTTCGTACCCGCGATCGTAGTTTTTCGCGCTGATGACCATCGCGTGCTCTGGGGAGATACAGTAGGTGTACTCAACATCGCCACCCATGAGGATCGCGTCGAGGACGTAACATTCGATCCCGGCGTGTGTCTGTGTATCGACTACCTCCAGGTCGAATCCACTCCCGGCGTCGAGTTCGTCGCCAACCGAGAACGAGGAAACATCGGCCTCACCGACAATGACACCCGGAAGCCACAGTTCGATGAATCGGGTATCGACATATTCACTCAGGTCTTCGTCGACGCCGATCATATATGGTTGTGTCATGGTCGGTTCGGGAGCGTCGGGTGAGGCCGTCAGCGAGAATTCCTCGAGGCCGTGTACCCCTTCGAACGAACCCTCGACCTCGGCATCGTACTCGTCGAGCGACTGGACATTCCAGACGAACGTGTCCGTGAACTCATCCGGACCCGTGCTCCCCTCGAACACGTATCGTCCGCTTTGCCTGTTGTGGCGGAGAGTAATCGGTTCCTCACCAGTCGTGTCCGCTGCATCCTGTTCGGTTTCGCCCGCCGAATCGTCGTCGCCCGAATCCGGGGCGTCAGACCCGTTTCCATTCCCATCGTCACTTCCCGTACAGCCTGCAAGACCAGCCGCCAGGCCCACGCCACACCACGTGAGCAATCGCCGCCGTGTCGAACGTTTCTCCATACAAACGGTTGGGGATCAAATAGGTATATGTCCGCGCTAACTCTGAAGTAATCCCACAGGTTACCTCTGCGTGAGTTCCCAAACCCGAGGAGAGAGTACGACGAACCAGTTCACACCATCGCGTCGGATCCGATAACCGGATTCTCCCGCACAAACGCGACGAGTTCGTCGACGTACGATTCGAACGGCGGGCACTCGATCCCCGTCCCGGCGAGCGCTCGCCGGGTGTTCGGACAGGCGTATCGCGTCGGGTGGTCGAAGTAGTCGATGGTGGCCGGTTCGGCTGGCAGGCCGACTCCCTCAAGCGCCCCCAGCATCGGCCGGGCAACGGATTTCGGCGTGGGAATCGAGTAAACGCGATGGTCCATCGCGTTCGCGAGCGCGTCGACGAACCGTGGAATCGTCAGCGGCGTCGGGTCACACAGCTGGTATACCTCGCCGACGGTCTCCTCGCGAGCGCTGAGATGTGCGATGGCGTCGATGACGAAATCGCGAGGCACGACGTTGAGTTCGGTGTCGTCCGACCCGGGCAACGAGACGGTAAGCGAGCAGGCCCGGGGTTGTTCGAGCAACAGTCGAAGCAGGTAGTACGGTCCGTCGTACTTGCCAGTCTCTCCCGTCTCGCTGTCTCCGACGACGATTGCGGGGCGATAGATGGTCGCCGCCAATCCCGCGTCCATTCGCTCCTGAACCAGCACTTCGGCGCGATGCTTCGTCGCTTCGTAGTGGTTATTGAACGACTGGCCCTCCTCGAGGTGAGCCTCCGTAAACACACCCTCGTAGCGCCCGCTGACGTAACAGGTGCTAACGTACTGAAATCGGTCGACATCGAGCGTTTGGGCTGCGTCGAGGACGTGTTCGGTTCCCCGGACGTTGACGGCTTCGGCGAGTCCACGGTCGACCGCCAGGTCGTAGACGGCGGCGAGATGATAACACGTTTCGACCGACGACACCCCCTCGAGTGCGTCGCCACAGCCGAGATCGGGTTCCGTAATGTCGCCCTCGAGCAGTTGGATCGAATCTGGCGGCACCTCGAGGCGGTGACAGAGCGTCTCGGCCCGCGTCTCCGCCTGGGATCGATACTGCGGCTGGATCAGACAGACGACCGGTTCGTCTCCGCGAGCGAGCAGTCGCTCGAGCAACGCCGAACCGAGAAAGCCGGGGAACCCGGTGAGAAAGACGGTCGGATCGCGGGATTGTTCGCTCACGGGAGCCACCCCTCGAGTCGCCGGCGAAGCCGACGGAGTCCGGCCATGCCGCGGACGATGGGGTCTGTGGGAACGCGAGACGGTTTTCGCAGCGGCCCCACTCGAGAGGCGGCTATCGTTTTCGACTCGACGAACCGCGCCAACCCTTCCGGCCCGTGGCGACGGCCCAGTCCGGAGTCCCCGACGCCACCCATCGGCGCGTCCACGGCCGCCCAGCCGGCGACGTAGGCGTCGTTGACACAGACCGTCCCGGCGTCGATCCGTCGGGCGACCTCGAGTCCGACTCCCCGGTCGCCCGTCCAGACGCTGGCGTTCAGCCCGAAAGGCGAGTCGTTTGCCGCCTCGATAGCGTCCTCGAGGGAGTCGACGGGAGCGACGCTCACGACTGGGCCGAACGTCTCCTCACAGGCGGCTCGAGACGCCGGGTCGACGTCAGTCAGAATCGTCGGCTCGTAACAGAACGGCCCGAGTTCGGGGCGGGCCCGCCCACCCGTCAGGACGGACGCCCCCCGCTCGAGTGCATCCTCGACGTGGGCCTCGACGCGCTCGAGTTGGTCGCCGTCGATGAGTGAGCCGACGTCGGCAGCGTCGCCGATGCCGGTGCCGAGCGTGAGTTTTCGGGTTTCCCCGACGAATGCCTCGAGGAAGTCGTCGTACACCGACGCCTCCACGTAGACCCGTTCGGCGGCGAGACAGAGCTGGCCCGCGTTGGTGAAACAGCCCTGAACGGCCCCGCGAGCCGTTCGCTCGAGGTCGGCGTCAGCCAGAACGATGAAGGGGTTTTTGCCGCCCAACTCGAGGGAGCAGTCGATCAGGTTGTGACCCGCCTGTTCCGCGACGACGCGCCCCGTTTCGGTGCCGCCGGTGAAGGCCAGGTAGTCCACTCGGTCGATGAGCGCGGGGCCGACGATGGGACCCGAACCGGTGACTATCGAAAAGACGCCGTCCGGAAGCCCGGCTTCCTCGAGGAGTTCGGCGAGTGCGAGCGCGATAAACGGTGTCTTCTCGTCGGGTTTACAGACGACGGCGTTGCCCGCGAGCAAGGCCGGAATCGCGTCCGTCATCGACAGCGTCAGTGGATAGTTCCACGGCGAGATAATCCCGACGACGCCGACCGGGTCGTAGGTGACACGCGCGTCGGTCGCGAACGAAAACGCTCCATCTCGAGCCTCGTCGGCGAGGACGGCCGGCCCCTCGCGAGCGTAGTACGTACACGTCGCCGGCACGTCGAGCAGTTCTTCGGCGGCGTGCGCCCGGGATTTGCCGGTCTCGAGTTGCACCAGATCCAGCAATCGGTCCCGGTGCTCGAGGACGAGATCACCGAATCGCTCGAGGACGGCCGCTCTGTCGACTGGATCGCGGGTTTCCCAGCCAGCCTGTGCCTCGTGAGCGCGCTCGACGGTGGCGTTTACGGTCGATTCGTCGCCAGCCGGCACCGACCCGATCGGTTCGTCGGTAATCGGCGTTCGCACCACGATATCGTCCGTTTCAGCCGCTGGCACCGCCACTCGATCGGCGAGCGACTCGAGATCGGCGGGTGAAAGCGCTGTCGACGAAAAACACTGCGAGTGGGAGAGAGGGGCGTGCATACACCAGCAGTAGGGCGGCGACGTTCTAAAGGTACGCCACGACTATCACTCGGCGGGAGTACTGTTCCGTATCACCAGAGCGCAGTCGGTTCGGAGCGAACCCGCGGATGGCAAATATTGCACCCAGATAGGAGGGCTTTTTACATCGTCACACGGAGACGCAACTATGCTCGATTACGTCGACCTCGAGGCAGACCTCGACGAGGAAGAACGCCTGATTCGGGACACGGCACGCCAGTTCGTCGACGAACAGGTGCGCCCCGACATCGGCGACCACTTCGAAGCCGGTACGTTCCCGACCGAACTCATTCCCGAGATGGGCGAAATGGGCTTTTTCGCGCCCAACCTCGAGGGGTACGGCTCGCCGAACGTTTCCGAGACCGCCTACGGTCTGTTGATGCAGGAACTCGAGGCGTGTGACTCGGGGCTGCGCTCGATGGCCTCGGTTCAGGGCGCACTCGTGATGTACCCGATTCACGCCTTCGGGAGCGAGGCACAGAAAGAGGAGTGGCTTCCGCGACTGGGGGCCGGTGAAGCTGTGGGTTGCTTCGGTCTCACCGAGCCAGAACACGGTTCGAACCCCTCGGGGATGCAGACTCACGCCGAAAAAGACGCCGACGGCTACGTGCTCAACGGCTCGAAAACCTGGATCACCAACTCCCCGATTTCGGACGTCGCCGTCGTCTGGGCCAAAGACCGCTCGAACGAGGACACCGTGCGGGGCTTTCTGGTCGAAACCGACCGCGATGGCGTGACGACGAACAAGATCACCGAAAAACTCTCGCTTCGTGCCTCGATCACGGGCGAAATCGGCCTGAACGACGTCCGAATTCCCGAGGAGAACGTGTTGCCCGGCGTCCAGGGCATGAAAGGCCCGCTGTCGTGTCTCACGCAGGCGCGCTACGGCATCGCCTGGGGCGCTATCGGTGCCGCTCGAGACTGTTTCGAGACCGCCCGCGAGTACGCCCTCGAGCGCGACCAGTTCGGCGGTCCCATCGCTCGCTTCCAGATTCAACAGGAGAAACTGGCGGAGATGGCGACCCAGATCACGCTCGCACAGTTGCTTGCCTACCGGCTGGCCGACCTCAAAGAGCGTGGCGACCTGCGTCCACAGCACGTCTCGATGGCCAAACGCAACAACGTCCGCATGGCACGCGATCAGGCGCGCGTCGCCCGCGAAATGCTCGGCGGCAACGGCATCACTACCGACTACTCCCCGATGCGGCACATGGCCAACCTCGAGACCGTCTACACCTACGAGGGGACCCACGACATTCACACGCTCGTGCTCGGCCAGGACCTGACCGGGATCGCCGCGTTCGAGTGAGCGGGTAACGATTATTAGCCGCTCGGGCGAATCTCCTCGAGACGACCCGTGAGCCAGACACCGAAAGAACGACTGTTCAGAGAACCCGACGGCACGCGCACTGGTCTGCTGTGGCTCGGCTTTGCCGTCGCATTTTACGCTATCCACCTGTATTACAGCGTGCTCAAAGAAACCGATTCCGTCATCGGACTCGTCCTCGGAACGGTGTTCGTCATCACCGCGATTCCGGAGGTACTCCCGAGCGACCGCCAGCGACTGGCCGGCTTTCTGCGAATCGCGAGTATCGTCGTTGCGGTGGGTGCACTGGTGTTCCTGATTACCTGAGTACCCTCCCAAACGTCGACCCCTGCGTGAAACCATCAGTTTCACGTATCCGTGCAGGGTTGGGAAGCCACTGAGTGATGGAGTGCTGCGCGAGGCCGTTCACGCCGTGTCGAAATCCCAGCCGACACCGAAACGACCGTAGGGCCTCGAGCCCTCTCTCGAGGTATGCAGACGAGCGTCATCGAGTCGATTCACGACGAGCACGGCGCGACCTTCGGCGAGCGCGACGGCCGACGCGTCGTCGACCACTACGGTCGCCCCGAACGCGCCCACCGCGCGGTGAGAAACGGCGTCGGCCTCATCGAGTACGCCTACGGCGTGATCGTCGTCGAAGGCGACGACCGCCTCGAGTACGTCGACAACGTCGTTTCGAACCGGGTTCCAGACGCCGACGGCGAGGGCTGTTATGCCCTGTTGCTCGACCCACAAGGTCGCATCGAGAGCGACCTCTACGTGTACAACGCTGGGGAACGGCTCCTGTTGTTCACGCCACCGTCTCACGCCGACACCATCGCGGCCGACTGGGCTGAGAAAGTATTCATTCAGGACGTCGAGATTCGCGACGCGACCGACGAGTTCGCCGTCTTCGGCATCCACGGTCCGATGGCGACCGAAAAGATCGCGAGCGTCCTCACCGGCCCAAGCACGCCAGACGAACGGTTCACCTTCGTCCGCGGCTCAATGGGCGACGCCGGCGTCTCCGTCGTTCGCACCGACGGCCTCGCCGGCGAGGAGAGCTACGAGGTTATCTGTCGCGCCGACGACGCCGCCCACGTCCACGACACGCTCTCTACCCAGGGCCTCAACGCGGCCCCATTCGGCTACCGAACCTGGGATTCGCTGACCCTCGAGGCAGGCTCCCCCCTGTTTCAGCCGGACCTCGAGGGGACGATCCCGAACGTGCTTGGACTCCGACTCGCGCTGGACTTCGAGAAGGGCTGTTACGTGGGCCAGGAGGTCGTCTCGCGAGTCGAAAACCGAGGCCAACCGAGTCGGCGACTCGTCGGGCTGGAACTCGAGGGCGAGGCACTCCCCGACCACGGCGCGACCGTTTTCGACGGCGACGCTACCGTCGGCGAGGTATCGCGAGCCGGCGTGAGTCCGTTACTCGAGACGACTCTCGCCCTGGCGTTCGTCGAATACGACCTCGCAACTGAGAACCTCACGGTGCGCGTCGACGGCGAAGACGTTCCCGCTCGTCGAGCCGATCTGCCGTTCGTCGACGGCTCCGAGGAGTCGGCGCGCGTGCCAGCCTACGAGTCATAGGTCTTTTCACTCAGAGCCGACTCGAGAGCATCGCCCGGACCTGCTCGAGCGACAGCGCCGACGTCGGCCGGTCCATGTGGACCCCGATTTCGCCGGACGTGGCGGCGAGGCCGACCCGTTTCACCGGCTCTGGCAGCGAGTACGCCCGGCGAAGCCAGTGGCCCAGTCGAATATCTCGCTCGAGGTCCTCGCGCCAGGCGCGTTCGTAGGCCTCGAGCGTGGCCGGACGGTCGGGGTCGATCTGGGCGATAGCGTGGTCAGCACAGGTCATCCCGTAGAGGATGCCGCCGCCGGTGAAGGGCTTGGTCTGGGCGGCCGCGTCGCCGACGAGAAAACCGCGACGGCTCGTGACCCGCTCGGGCGGGCCGATGGGAATGACGCCCGAACAGCGGTGCGATACCTCCACGTCGTAGCCGTCGATCAGGTCGTCGAAGTGAGCACCGACCTGTTCGCCCGGCGGGGCGGCAAGCCCGTACTCGACGCCGGCCTCGCCGCGAGGGATTCGCCAGGCGAAGAACGTCGGGGCAGTCAGATGAACGTCGACGAAATCGCCGTCGTCGACCTCGTCAGAGAACGCCAGCACCCCGTGTAACAACTCGTCGGGTTCCGGTATCGAGAGCGTCTCGCGGACCCGTGATCGCGGGCCGTCACAGCCGGCCACCAGTTTGGTCTCGAACGTCTCGGTGCCATCGGGTCCGTTCGCCGTCACGACCACGCGGTCGTGGCGTTCTCGAACGTCCGTCACGGTGTGGCGTTCTCGTACGTCCGCGCCCGCCTCGCGTGCGAGGTCGGCGAGATGGCGATCCAGCCCCACCCGGTCGATCACGTTCGAGACGACCGATTCCTTGTAAAACGCGTGGGAATCGGTACCGACTCGCGTCTCGTAGTCGTGTGGCCCGCGAACGTGAAACCGTGCGCCATACACTTCGTTCTGTAACAGTTCGTCTCGAGCACCCGCACCCGTAAACGACCAGATGTCCGTACTGACGTGCCCCGAACACGCCAGTGGCTCACCGATCCGGCCGCCCTCGAGTGCGAGGACGTCGTAGCCAGCCTCGGCGCTCTGCCGGGCGACACGAGCACCGGCCGGACCGACGCCGACGACGACGAAATCGTACATACTGGATGACGTTTTTACCCGCGGACAAATAGCTTGCTCGGCTTCCGGTAGTTCGTCGTACCGGAGCAAGGATCGGGCCGATGCCGACGGAAAGCCAAACTGGTAGGGCCACATCCCCTTGTGACTCGCCGGCTGACTCCCGATATGGAACTGTGCTGGCACCGCCGAGATTTGCGGACCGTCGACGCGAGCGTACTGGCCGGGGCCACGACCGACGGATCCGTCATTCCGGTCTACGTCGTCGATCCAGCCGTCGAACCCGAACTGGGCACCCGGCAGCGCGCCTTCGTCGGCCACACGCTCCAGGCACTCAGAGACCGGTATCGAGCCCTCGGCAGCGACTTGCTCGTTCGCCACGGCCCCGCCGCCGACGTGCTCGAGGAACTGGTTACGACCCACGACGCCGAAACGGTCCACTACGCTGGGGCCTACTCGCCCGCCAGACGCGACCAACAGCGGCGAGTCGACGAACGCCTCGAGACGACCCGCTACGTCGACACCGTCCTCGTCGACCCAACGGTCCTCGAAGCGAAGTACCCTAGCTACAGCCAGTTCTATCGCGACTGGCAACGCGTCGAGAAGCCGGAGCCACGAACCGAACCGGACGCCACGTCGTTGGCCGCTCTCGAGGACGAAACCCCGATTCCGTTCCTCGATCACGACGTTTCTATCCATCTCCCAGACGCGGGACAGGTGGCTGCCCGCGACCGACTGGATGCCTTTTGTGCGAACGGGATTCGAACCTATGCGGCGACCAGAGACGACCTCTCAAACGCAGTCGAACAGCCGACGCAGGCAGTCTCACGGCTCTCGCCCGCTCTCGCGGTCGGCGCACTCGGCATCCGAACGGTCTGGCGACGGGTTGTCCGATTGTACGCCGAAACCGACGGCGACATCCGGCGAAACGTCGAGAAATTCGGCTCCGAACTGGCCTGGCGCGAGTGGGCTTACCACCAGCTACAGTACCATCCGGACCTGGCGACGACGAACTACAAATCCCTCCCCGGTGAGATCGAGTGGCGAAACGACGAAGACGACCTCGAGGCCTGGAAACGGGGCGAAACCGGCTATCCACTGGTCGACGCTGGCATGCGTCAGCTCGAAGCCGAAGGCTACGTCCACAATCGGCCGCGACAGGTCGTCGCGAGCTTTCTGACGAAACACCTGCTCGTCGATTGGCGTCTCGGCGAGCGTCACTTCCGCGAACAGCTCCTCGATTACGACCCTGCGACGAATCCGTCGAGCTGGCAGTGGATCGCCTCGACCGGGACGGATTCGGTCGACGTCAGGATCTTCGATCCGGTCAGTCAGCTCGCAAAGTACGACCCCGAGGGCGTGTTCGTTCGCAATTACGTCCCCGAACTGGCCGAGGTTCCCGCCGACAAACTGGTCGACTGGCCGACGCTCTCGAGTGACGTTCGAAACGAACTCGCACCAGCGTATCCGGCCCCGATAGTCGACCGCGGCGATGCCTACGCTCGCGCACAACGCGTCTTCGAGCGAGCACTCGGCAAACGATGACACCCTCTGGCCATTCGCCGAGCGCTGAAACCACATGGGCACTCTGCAAACGCTGACAGACTCTCCGCGGCAACGCCGTCAACAGTCGCTCGAGCCCACGATCTCGAGAAGACTCTCGTCACCGTCGAATCGCTCGAGGAGGTCGCGGGCCCTGGCTCGAGTCGATTCGTCGACGACGACGTGGACCATCCCCTCGTCGGGTTGGCCGTAGACGATACTCGACCCCTCCGGCGCGGCGAGCAATGCGGGCAGGACGGCGAGGTCCTCTTCCCCTTCGACGAATATCGTGGTTGGCTCGGGACGCTCGAGTGCACTCGCCAGGGCGGTGAGCAACGATTCGGTGAGCACGGCAGGTGGATTCGTGACAGTCACGGTCTGTCCCGTCTCGACATCCCGAACGACGCGGTCGATTTCCGCGTCGACGGCCTCGCGTTTGGTCTGTCCGTCGACCAGCGCGACGTCTGGTTGTCGGTCGGCCTGGAGGAAGTGGTAGGTGACGACGTCACCGACCGCGATGAGCGGACCCTCGACGGTCTCGAGCAGCCGCTCAGCATCGGTTTCGATCGGGCCCATCGGCTCTTTGAGTTCGTGGCGAAGCGTTGCTGGTAAAGAAAGCTGTGACTCCGGGTCAGTCGGGTCGTCCGTCTCCGTCATCGGATCACCATTCGTTGTCTGCTGGGCCGGTTCGGCCGCACGAACGAACGCTCGAGTGTCGGTTACCTGACTTTGAGGGCATACGAACCCGGTTGAGTAACCTGCATCTCGCTGGCAATCTCGCTCTCTTCGGGGTGGGCGATGACCACGTAGCCCGCCCAATCTTCGGTCAGCGAGGACGACGCACACTGGTTACACGTCGTCTCGTCGGCCGGGTTGATGGCGTGACACTCTCGACAGGCCAGTCGGTTCGACGCCACGGTTATTCACCTACCGGCACGTCTTCGCGTTTCTCGAGTTCGTCGGTGAGCCAGCCGTGTTTGCCCAGGCCGGGCTGTTTGGCCGTCAGACCGATCTTCGAGTCACGCGGGTTGCGTTCGTCGATGCTCTTCGTGACGATTCGGGCTCGAACGGCGTCGTCGACGCCGAGCGCGCGATCGGACTCGCTCGAAGCCAGTCGCTGATTCTCCCGGTCGAACGAGAGGTACTCGTCCGAAATCTGTGAGACGTGGAGCAGTCCGTCGACGGGACCGATCCCGACGAAGGCACCGAACTCGACGACCTCGACGACCGTCCCGTCGACGACCTCCTGCATCTGGGGATCGAACGTGACCGCGTCGAACTCGGCCTCGTAGTAGACTCCCGGTCGGTTCGGGAGGACGGTCCCTTCACCGATGTCGTGAACGTCGGTAACCGAGACGACGCTTCCGACCTCTTCATCCATCCGACCCTCGAGTTTGTCCTGCAACAGTCGCTTCACGAGGGCCGGCGAGACGTCGCCGAGCTCCTCGGGGGGCACTTCCACCGTATCCTTTAGTTTGACCCGTTTGTACATCTATGGTTGCGTGATTGCCAATTTGTTTCTCCCGCGTAATGCAAGTACCGGTATGTCCTGTTCGAGGACCCGGTCGCGTAGCGCGAGGTCGTTCGTGACGACGTAGTCGACCATGCCCTCACGGGCGAGTTCGACCAGGGCGTCGTCTGCGTACGATGCTTCCGTATCGACCACGAGACAGCGTTCGGTTGCCAGGTCGTGTCCGACGTTCGCCGCGGTGCCTTCCGCACCGCCGCGTTCAGACAGGCGCCTGAGTTCCTCGAGTACCGGCTGTGGGACGGTCGGTTCCAGTTGTGCGTCACCGTCCGCCTCGTTCGGTTTCGACGAGACACCACCGAGCAAGCGGTCGAGTTCGTCGAACAGTCGCACGTCGAGTTCGACCGGCATCATCAGCGCGCTCGTATCGAGTGCAACCGTCGTGGTCATCGTTATCCCTGCAACGTGCCGAGGCCGATGAGCCGCCAGCGGGCACCGATACGCCGGTTGATGGCGATTTTGGCACCAGGTTCGGCACAGACTGGTCGCTGCAGCGAAACCTCACATTCGCCCTCTCGAGCGCTGGTCACCGCGCCGACAGTCGTCGACGTGCCGACGGTCATCATCAGGGGTTCGCCCGTCGAAATCTCGTCGATGGTCTCGCCGGCCTCCGCACCGACGACGCGCTCGAGCAAGTCGACGCTCATGGTGAACTGGTCCCACGTGGGTGGGAGCGATCCCGGCGGTCCGGCTACCCGGCCCGCGAGGGCGTCACCTTTCGTGAGCGATGGGTCGAGAGCGGTCCCGACACCGAGCAATCCACCCGGTGTCGCCGTGTCGACCGACTGACCCGCCGCCTGCAACGAGCGAACCGTCGTCTCGATCGGAACGTACGTCGACTGGCCGCCCTCTTCGACCTGTCGGCCAGGGCGGATCTCGATCTCGTCGCCGACCTCGAGTTCGCCGGCCACGAGGCTGCCACCGAGGACGCCACCCATGAGGTTCTCGTGGGTAGTTCCCGGCTTGTTGATGTCGAAACTCCGGGCGACGTGCATCCGAGGGTTGGTCTCCGGATCGCGCTGTGGCGTCGGAATCTCTTGCTCGATTGCGCCGATCAGGTAGTCGATGTTGACCTCCTGACCCGCGGAGATTGGAACGACAGGCGCGTCTTCGGCGACGGTTCCCTCGACGAACTCCTGAATCTGCTGGTAGTTGTCTCGAGCGGTCTCGGCATCGACCAGATCGATTTTGTTCTGGGCGATGACGATGTTCTCGATCCCGATGATGTCGAGCGCCATCAGGTGTTCTTCAGTCTGGGGCTGTGGGACGGGTTCGGACGCTGAAACGACCAGCACCGCCCCGTCCATCAGCGAGGCTCCAGAGAGCATCGTCGCCATCAGGGTTTCGTGCCCTGGGGCGTCGACGAACGACACGGTCCGCACGGGCTCGCTTGCCGAGCCGTCCGGACACTCCTCCTCAACGGTGAAACATTCGGGTTCGTCCACGTCGGGACAGCGACGGAACGTCGCGTCCGCATAGCCCAGCCTGATCGAGATGCCGCGTTTCATCTCCTCAGAGTGCTGGTCGGTCCACGAGCCACTCAGCGCCTGTACCAGGGTCGTTTTCCCGTGGTCGACGTGGCCGACGAGTCCGATGTTCACCTCCGGTTGTTCATTTTCTGCCATAAGACGGATAGTAATTGTACTAGGGATTCCGCTCTGCGATTGATAAACCTACTGTTCTGGCCGCGCCAAATCCGCCACAGTGCGGGCGAGTCCGCAGAAAGCGACCGCGACGGTGCTCCCGAGGGAATACACTCGAGCGGTACATCGACGGTACGCTCGCAGAGGCTCACGGTACGCTCGCAGAAACACAGGGCCCAGGTGGATCTGGTGGTCCGTCAACGATTGAGACGGTCGATTGTAACTAGTGGTGATCCTTATACCGAGGTGGGCAGCCACCAGCTATACCCGGTGGACAGTCCCCGGGAAGAGACGACAACCGGCCGTATGAAGAGCTTAGCTACGGGGGCGTACTCGCCCAAGGAGAGCGGCCACAAGCACAGCCAGCGCGACCATCGCCGTCACGGTGCCGAAGCCTTGAACGGCGTCGACGATCGAAGAACCGTCCGTGTCGCCCGTTTCGAACTCGTTCGAGTCGACTCCATCGTCGGTTTCGTTGGCCCCCTCACCGACGCCCGCCCCTGATTCCGTCGGGTCACTCGCTGCCTCGAGTTCCACAGTCAGCCCCGTATCCAGTGTCGAAGCATCGCCCGAACCACCCCGAATTTCCAGCTCGTAATCGCCGGCCTCGAGCGTCTCCGGAACCGATCCAGAAAGCTCGAGCGTGAGCCGTTCGCCCGCCTCGAGCGAGACCGTTCGTGAATCGATGACCGTCTCGCCGATGACCAGAGAGATGGTGTCCTCGATCGCCCGCGGGTCGTCGTTTTCGATCACTGCCGTCACCGTCAGCGACTCCCCGGCGACGGCGGTGTCGGGCACCGATCGGTCGATCACCTCGAGCGTGCCCTCTCCCGAAAGCACGATCCGCTGTGTCGCAGTATGGGTCTCCCCATCGACGTCGGCGTGGAGCGTGACCGCGGGCGACCAGTCCCCGTCGTCGGGCAGTTCGAGGGTGGTCGTTGGGCCCGTCGCGTCGATCTCGCCGTTGCCGGTGTAGTCCCAGGCAAACGTCACTGCGGCCGGGTCGTCCGCAGGATACCACGTCCGATCGAGCGCCTCGACCACCGCGGGCGTCCGGGCATCGAGCGTGATCTCGTCGCCGGGTTCGGGCTCGAGGGGGCTGTACGTAAACGCGGGCAACACTGCCCCACCTTCGAGCAGTCGGTCGCGCTGGCTCTCGAGTTGGCCGTTGAACTCCGCCCTGAGGGTAGCGTACGATTCGCCCGTTTCCGCCTCGAGTGCGTCGACGTCGCCCTCGAGATACATGGCGTCGAACGCCGAGCGGCCGTGGTTCGCGAGAACGTACTCGACGAACAGCGCCCGTTCGGCGTACTCGGTACTGCTCACGGGATACGGCGTCAACTCGATGGCGTCGGCATCGAATCTGGCGTTTCGCTCCAAGGCATCGGGGGACGCGTCGAGGTACTTCGCAGTACCCTCGATGAACGCCCCTTCTGCCGGTTCGGGTGGCGAAAGATAGCTCAGTGGCGACCAGTGTTCGCGCAACTGAATCGTGTGGACGAGTTCGTGGTGGAGCACCGACCGCTGGTCGGTCGTGAGCCACACGCGATTGAGCGGGTCGACACAGCCGACCGCGTCACACGGCTGGTCATCCCGCGGCCCGACGATGATCCGCGTTCGCTCTGCCGGCAACTCGAGGCCGAATTTCTGGTGGAGGACGACGTAGTGGTCGTCGGCGACGGCTGCAATCGATTCGGCCGCCTGCTCGTAGTCTTCGTGATAGGTGATCGTGAAGTACGTCGTCTCGATGGTGCCGTCGTCGGCGGGGTCACCGTCGTCTGGATCGGTTGCCTCGTCGTGGACCATCCTCACGAGCGGTTGACTGGAGCCGGTATCCGTCTCGAGCGCGGTGTTCGAGTCGGTTGTCGCGAGGGCGGCATCAGATTCTTGATCGGACCACACGTCCATCGGCGCCGCCGGTGTCGCCCCAGCGGTTCCCAGGAACAAACCAGCACCAAAGAGGGCGACGACCACCACGGCCACCCACAGGACCACTCCCCCGAGTCGAGTCATTCGTCCTGATACTCAGGGCTCACTACCAAAACCGTTTGTCTCGGTTCACCGCTCGAGAATCGTCACTCCCACGCAAGAGTAGTCAATCATACTTGAAAGGAGTCAATCATACTCGAGGGTAATCAATCATACTCGAGAATCGTCACTCCCGATTCAGCAGTTTTCGATGGGCAATCATCCCCGTCACCAGCGCCAGTATGAGTCCCAACCGCGGGGTCACGAGTGCACTGCCGCCGGTTGCGATGTCACCCCTGACGGCGCTTTCTGCGGGGTCGTTCCCTTCGCTGTCGGTCGAATCTCCGAACTCGTTCGCCTCGTCTGGCGGTTCATCGTCCGCCCCGTCAGTCTTCGTCTCCTCCGTACCGCTTTCGTCTCCGCCAGTGTCACCGTCGACCCCATCGCTTTCACCGCTACTCGTGTCGTCTGTCGACCCATCAGCCGTCGACTCGAGCGTGAGCGTCACCGTATCTGTCGTCGTCTTTTCGCCGGCGGTTGCCGTCACCTCGAACGTGACCGTCGCTGGCACGGCTCGCTCCGGAACAGAAAAGGCAGGAGCCACGGTCGTCTCGTCTTCGAGGTCGACCGGCGGCCCCTCGAGTTGGGTCCACGAAACAGCGACGTCCTCGTCGTCCGCGGGCGGGTCGCTCGAGACCGTCGTACCGAGGACGAGTCGGTCGCCGGGATCGACCGTAACGCTCCGGTCGTCACCCGCATCAACTGACAGCGAGTCGGGGCTCGTGGAGCCGTCGTCCCCTTCGTCTTCCTCGTCGTCTCCACCTCGTTCGTCTCCGTCATCGTCCTCTTCATCCCGGCTCGATTCGAACACGATCTGCCCGAGCTCGTCGTCGGCCTCGAGTGAGAGCCGATACTCGAGGGTCTCACCGCCCTCGCCCTCGATTTCGGGTGTGAACGTGACCGTCGTGTGCTCGCCGCCCGAGAGCGTCACCGACTGCCGGTCGGTTTCGGTTCCCTCGAGCGTCAGCGAAAGCGTCTCGGTGCGTTCGGCCGGCCCGACGTTTTCGATCGTGGTCTCGATATCGACCGACGTCGTGGACGCGTCGACAAATCGCGGGGCGTCGACGGCGGCGATCTCGAGTGGCTGGTCGCTGGCTTCGAGGGAGAACACGAGTTCGTCGCCCGCGCCAACGTCAGTTTCCCGGACCGTTTCGTAGCCGGGTTTCTCGAGCGTCACGGTCACCGATTCGTCAACGGAGAGGTCGTCTTCCCAGGGCGTTTCGCCGACCTCCCGGTCGTCGACGAGGACGGTCGCGCCGCGAGGGTCGGAGTCGACCGAGAGCGTCCCTCGCTCGGGTTCGTCGTCACCATCCTCGAAATCGGCTCGAATCGTCTCCGGCGCGGTGACGTCAGTGTACGTCTTCGACTCGCCGGAGTCGAGTTCGACACGGATATCCACCGGGTCGTCGTACTCGCCATCGTCACGCCAGGGTGTCTCGCCGACGAACTCGCCGTCGACGTACACGGACGCACCCTCGGGGCGAGAGCGGACGTCGATTTCCTTGTCCTCGTCGAACCCGGACCGATACTGAGCGACTATCCCCTCGAGAGAGGCGGCCGAGTCCGCATCCGCTCGAGTATCCAACGCCGCCCACGAACCGATCTGTGCGACCGAGTGTGTCGTCGAGACGTCGTCGGCCTCGAGTGTGACCGCGCCTGCACCACCCACCAGGAGACTCAGTACGACCACGAGACAGACGACGCTGGCGATTCCCCGACGCCCCCATCGGTTCCCCCGACACATTGGTTGTCACAACATCAGCCCCGATACAGATACATTTTATGGATTAGTTGCTAAATTGTACGCAAATACGTTTGCTCGTAACCCACCGACAACTGCACGCAAAATGCGCCACATGGGCTCGACATGGGCGATTCCGACTCGATTCGATCGACGGCAACTGACCGGTCCAGGGGCCGGTCCGGACCCGTCATCGAGCCACATCGAAGACGTTCCGAAGCGGGTGCATGCTCGGAAAACCATTTACTCACCCGCCCCTACGTGCCGGATGTGAGCGAGTTTGCGTTCGAACTCGAGTTGTGTGCCGCTCTCGAGAACGAGCGAGACGGCATCGTCGCCCGACAGCTCGGCGCGAGCGTCGCCAGCGGGGGCGGGCGTATCCTCGATATCGTCCACATCGAACCCGGCCCGGCGTTCGACCGTCGGGCCGAGATTTCGCCGTCTGCGATTCCGGCGGCCGCTATCGAATCGGACGTGGGGACCGGTCGCGCTCGCTACTGGAAATCCTGTTTCGACTGCCATCCCGAACGCGCCAGACGGGCGGTCGAGCGCGCCCTCGAGATCGGTTTTTTCGAACGCGAACGACGGGGCGGTCGCGACTACGTCCGGCAGACGACGCGCTACCCCGAGTGGGCCGGGCGCGTACTGGCCATCGAGAACAAACCCGACCTCGCCAGTCCCGGCGACCTCGAACACCAGTTACGGCTGGACGTGAGCCTCGGCCTCGTCGACGAAGTCGTGCTGGCGACCGAGAGCTACGTTACTCGAGCACACCTCAACCGACTCCCCGATCCCGTCGGTGTCTGGCGGATCCATAGCGAATCGATCGACCTCGAACGCTCGAGCCGCGGAGAAAACACTTCAAAGGGTGGAGTTAATAGTAGTGAAAGTGGACCGAATGGCACTGATAAAAGAGTAAGCGGTATTGAAAGTGTAGCACGTAGGGCGCTCGAGATCGAGGTGATTCGCGAGCCGACGCCCCTCCCTGCCGACGGCCCCGGCGTCGAACCGGTCGCGTATCACCCTGGGCGGACCGATATCGCCGTCCTCTCAGGCGAAGAAAAAGCCCGCGTTCGCCGACGACTCCTCGAGCGAGCCTACGGAAAGGGGTGGCGAACGTACGGGTTCCCGGCGTGTGGACGCGCCAGCACTGCGAGTCTTGACGGCGCAACGGTGCCCTACTGTCCGTGGCTCGGTCGGATCGTCGACGCCGAAAGCGACTGTGGTCCGACCTGTGCTGGCTTCGAAGCACTCGAAGGCGACGGCGCCGAGATCGATCTCGAGGCCGAACGCGAGAACCGAACGGCATGGGTTCGCGATCCCCGGGGAACGAAACGACGGCAGAGTGGCCTGGACCGGTTTGGGTAACCAAAGCGGAACCACCGTGTGACGCCGACGTCCCCCGATTGAATCGGACGATATAAACGCCACGACGAAAATGTAACAGCAATGGATAGTGTCACGACATCCGACACGGATTCGTCCGGTTCGAGGTCAAACCTGGGACGGTTCCTCGGTATCCGTCTGCTTGCACTCGCAACGATCCTCGGCGGTGTCTATCTCACTCGCCCGCTGTGGCACGACCTGATTTACTCGATGGTGTACTCGCCAGGTGGGCTCGTCTTTCTCGGCGGGTCAGCGCTCGCTGCACTCGTCCTCGCTTTCTTTCCGCCCTCTCGACTCGAACGCGAAAACGGTAGCGACAGACGATTTTCGGTGTTGTTCGACGACGAAGAACTCGAGACGCTCGTCATGGGTGGTGGGACTGCCAGACGAAAACTCCGCATCTTCG
The DNA here is from genome assembly GCF_024298845.1 of Natronosalvus amylolyticus. Classification (NCBI taxonomy): domain Archaea; kingdom Methanobacteriati; phylum Methanobacteriota; class Halobacteria; order Halobacteriales; family Natrialbaceae; genus Natronosalvus; species Natronosalvus amylolyticus. The sequence goes on along the minus strand of NZ_CP101156.1, from coordinate 2,900,497 downwards.
CCGTCGTCATCGGCGTTCTGTTCTTGCTCGCGTTGCTGGTGAGTGTTCCCGCGGGCGCACTCGAGCAACGGACGCTCGCACAGCAGACGATGGCCGACGCGACCGAACTCGAGGAGTTTCCACAGGCAAACGCCGACAATCCGCGCGTCGTCCCTCGCCAGGTTTCTGACGTGACGACTCGTGGCTCCGTCTCGTATAGACAGCACCGACTCGGGACCAGCGACATTGCCAGGATGGAAGACGGCTCGCTCGGGTGGTCGTACGCGATCGAACCCGACGGCCCACGGAACAAACTGCTCGAGAATCAGCGGGGCGTGCTGATCGCCGACATGACCTCGATGGACGACAGAGAGACCGTCGTCTACGAGGAGGATTTCGAATACGGCGAGGGGATGTACCTCCACCGTTCGGCTGACTGGAACCTCAAAAAGACGGACTACTTCTCGAGATACGACGACGACGCCGTCGAGTTCAGTTACGACGGGGAGCCGTACATGTACTACGCGAAAACGAGCCACGAGTGGCACCTGGCCCCGTTCCCACACACCACGCCCACGTGGGACGGTGGGGCACTCGTCCACCCCGACGGGACTATCGAACACCTCTCACCGGAGGAAGCACGAGATCACGAGGTGCTCGAGGGGCAGCGACTGTATCCGTTGACGCTAACACACGCCGAGATGGATTCGCTCGGCTACCGTGAGGGAATTGTCAATCAGATGCCAGTCATCGGCGCTCACGAAGGCGAGGTCGAAATGGCGAATCTCCCGGAGGGTGCCGACAACGAACAGCCGTTCGTCATCGACCTCGAGGGCGAGCGCATGAGTTACGTGACGGCTATGGAGCCCTTCGGCGCGGACACCCGGGGACTGGACGAGGTCTGGTTCGCGGACGCCGAAACCGGCGAGTACGCCTACTACGGGAGCGGCGCGCAGACCCTGACCGGTCCCGAGCGAGCGATGGGTATCGCTCGCTCGGCCGACTCGCGAACCAACTGGGGACAGAACTTCGTCGTCACGGAACCCGTTCCAGTGACCATCGACGGCAGTCTCTGGTGGCACATCAAGGTCTCGCCGACCGACTTCACCGACGTCACCCGAAACGTCTTCGTGAACGCCGAAACCGGGACCGCCGTCGAAATCCGCGAGGACGCCGCAATCCGCGAGTTTATCCGCGGGGACGTAACCGAAGACGACCTCGACGTCATCGACGACGGTGACGTCGAACCCGCACCCGACGACTCGAACGTCGCCTACTACATCATCGTCACGGACGAAAACGGCGACGAAGTGGACCGAATTGCGGTCGAACGGGGCCAGGAAGTCACTATCGTCGACCCCGAGGACGACCGCGTGGCGACAGCGAACGAGAGCGATTCGTAACTCCGTCGAGGAACTCGAGAGGACGCTACCGGCCCGACCGACGGGTCAGGAATCACGATGAGACAGCAACTTTTCCAGGTTGAGACGTGACGTAGCCTTACAGTTCGTACACTTCGCCATCCACCGCCAGCGGTTCTTCGAAGGCCTCTGAAGCGGGGTAGAAGTGTGCCATATGGACCAGCCGCGTCCGGTCGGCCTCGAGTTCGGCCGCCAGCGCGAGCGCACCCTCTCGAGTCATGTGTTTGGTGCCGAAAGTCCGGGGAACGCCGTCGGGACCCGCATCGCGACCCCCGATCGGGTGGTGCTCACACAGGTGTGCCGGGACAATGGCTTCGGCAAGCAAGAGGTCGGGGTTGGCGAGGGCGGCCCGCGATGTTTCGGGAATCGCGTAGCTGGTATCGCCCGTAATCGAGAGTTTGACCCCCGTTTCGGGGTCCTCGATGACGAGGCCATAACAGACCAACGGCGGGTGGACCACCGGCACCAGCGTCACCTCGAGGCCGCAGGTCGAAAACGGCTCGAGGGGCGTCTGTGGACGAACGGTCACGGCGTCGAGATAGTGGTAGTCCGCCTCGACTGTCTCGGCGACGCTCTGGCCGGTCTGTGGGTCGGTTTCGTCGGCGGCAAACACGTCGAGGTCACGGAGCAGTCGGAAGACGTTGCCGAGGCCGTCCAGATGGTCGAAGTGAACGTGGGTGATGATCGCCGCATCGGGGAGCGGTACTTCGTCACGGAGGAACTGATAGCGAAAGTCGGGACTGGCGTCGACCAACAGCGACTCCCCCGTCCGCTCGTTTTCGACGTGGACGGAAAATCGCGTTCGCTCGAGCTCGCGCGCTCGAGCCAGTTCGCAGGTCTCACAGTCACAGCCAACCGTCGGCGTGCCCGTCGTATCGCCGGTTCCGAGCAGGGTTACCCGCACCAGTCGCTCACCTCAGAGGGAAACGCCGGCTTCGGATGAGACTGACGACCACGGCGCATCGTCCCCAGATAGGGGCCTGGGGGTCAAGGATGTTACTCGTCACAGCTTCAGCGCGATCCATCGTACTCGTGTTCGCGCAACAGGTCCGGTTCGACGTCACGCAACACCGCTTCGTGGGTCGCCTCGAGGATAATCGGGGGAGCCACGTCGGCCTCGACGGCTTCGAGCCACCGGCCGAGACAGAGACACCACCGGTCGCCGGGATCGAGCCCCGGGAACTCGAACTCGGGTCGTGGCGTGATCAGGTCGTTTCCCTGCGCGAGACTGAAATCGAGAAACGCGTCCGTGACGACCGCACAGATCTCGTGGCGGCCGTGGTCGCCTTCGACGCGGCGACAACAGCCATCGCGAAAAAAGCCGGTTTCCGGGTCACTCGAGCACGGCTCGAGCGGGTCGCCGAAGACGTTTCGATCATCCGATGTGGTCATACCTGACGGTGGGGCGACGAAGGGAAAAGGGTGGCTGTCGACGATCTGCACCGAGATGAAACGCTCTGGTTAGTGGTCGTGTCCGTGGTCGTGGTCGTGGTCGTGTCCGCCGTCGCTGGCGGCTCCCAAATCGCCACCAGCGACGAGGGCGTCGTGGTCGCCGTCGATCATATCCATGTTCTTCAGGTTGTCCCGCTCTTCGAAGTCTGCAACGGCATCGAGTAAGTCCGCCTGGGTGAGCGTCGTCCGGTTTTCGGTCAGAGCCTCGAGGACGGCCTCCCGGAGGACCATCCGGAGGTCGCTCCCCGTGAGTCCCGAGGTTGCTTCGGCGATGACCCTCGGTTCGAACTCGTCGATGTCCATCGCGTGCGTGATGACCCGGAGGATGTCTTCACGCATGCCGGCGTCGGGTTTGGGGAAGTTGACGATTTCGTCGAAGCGACGCCAGGCGGCCGCATCCAGCTGATCGGGGTGATTGGTCGCCCCGATCAGGAGGACGTCGTCTTGAATCAGCGAGATGTTGTCGATGCTCTTGAGCAACGTGTTGACCGCGCGTTTGAGCGCCGCGTGTTCGTCACTGCGCCGGGTTTTGGCGACGGAGTCGAACTCGTCGATAAAGAGGATACACGGCGAGAGCCGTTTGGCGACCTCGAAGGTCTTGTCGACGTTTTTCGCCGTCTCGCCCAGATACTGGCTCGTGATCATCGAGAGTTTGACCTCGACGAACGGCATGTCCATGTCCTGAGCCAGCGCTCGAGCGACCGACGTCTTGCCGGTGCCCGGCGGGCCGACGAACAGGAGCTTTCCGATCTCTCGCAGCCCGATCTGTGCCAGGTAGTCGCGGTGTTCGATCGCTTTGGCGATCTTCTCGATTTCAGCCTCCTGGTCGGGCGTCAAGACGAGTTCGTCGAGCGTCATCTCGATCTCTTCGGGTGCACGCACTTCCACGAGATCGAGCATTTCCTCGTCGTCCTCGCCGTCGAAGTACTCCTCGAGCAAGCCGTCGATCCAGACCCGGTCGGCCTGTATCGGCCGGTTTTGCTCGCGAGCCGTCTCGTAATCGACGCCCTCGGGAGCGTCCTCGTGGTCCTCGAAGTGCGCCGCGAGCGTCGGATTGGCGAGCAACCGCTCGGCGTCCGTTCGCTCGAGGTACCATCGCTCGGCCAGTTTTCGTTCGGTTAGCGAGATGGCTCCCGAGAAATCGTCTCGTTCGGTGAACATGAGATCGCTGACGGCGTTCCACGGCCGGTCGACGCCGGTCGCCGCTCGAGCCGTCGTGTTCGTCGCCGTGAGCGGCCGGGAGATGCCACCGCCGTACTGGAGACGACCGCGCGGGGGGCTGGTGGCGGTGCCGGATGCGCTATTCGTTCCGGTACCTGTGTTCGATTCCGTCCCCGGATCGGTTCCTGAATCACTCGACCCATCGCCATCGTCCTCGGATCCACCGGAACCCCCACTCCAGTACACCCGGCGGATCGCTGGCGGCAGGTCGTTCTCGTCGAGCGTTCGGTCGTCGGAGTATACGCTCGTCGTGAGCAGAAACTCCACGACCTCGAGCGCCGGATTACTCATTCGTCGCACCTACTCACCACACGCTCTTAACCCCGTCGTCACGGCGTCGGCGCTCGTCTACGCACCGTTGCGGAACGAGGCTCCGAAATTCGTCTACTCGGGATTGGTTCGACGAAGCCAACGGCTCGTTCGTACGATCTCCGCCAAAATGCCCTTCATAGCTCTACCTTGTGACGAGAGGAACTTAAATGAGTGACAAGCACCACACGCGACATCACCCAGTGACATCAGAGAGGGTCAACAGAACGCACACTCGAGCGAGCGTTCTTCCCCTTCCGAAAGGCCTAATCACGTTCTGGCCCGAGTGACGGCAATGAGTCACCAGCTTCCGGACGTCCAGGCGACCGCGCCCGACGTCACCGTCGGCCTGAGTCAGGTCGGCGTCACCGGCGTCGAAAAACTCGTCAAGATCGCTCGAGCGGACAAGCGACCGCTCGTGTTCACGGCCGAATTCGAGGTGTTCGTCGACCTGCCATCCTGGCGAAAAGGCGCCGACATGAGCCGGAATATGGAGGTCATCGACGAAATCCTCGAGGAGGCCACCCGCGAGGAAGCCTACCGGGTCGAGGACGTCTGTGGACAGGCCGCAGAACGCCTGCTCGAGAAACACGACTACACCACCAGCGCCGAAGTCTCGATGGAAGCGGAGTTCATGCGCCGCGAGCAGACCCCGGCCAGCGACCGAGAAACCCAGCATACGGTCGACATCATCGCGTCGGCGACGGCGACCGAGGACGGCACTCGCGAGGAAATCGGCGCGCACGTCGTCGGCATGACCGTCTGCCCGTGTTCCCAGGGAATGTCGGAATCCCGAGCCCGCGATAAGCTCGAAGCCCTCGAGATTCCCCGCGAAAAGATCGACGAGTTCCTCGAGGAGGTTCCACAGCCGGGGCACTCCCAGCGCGGACACGCCACGCTCACCATCGAATCGTCGGGTGCGCCGGACGTCGACCTCAACGACGTCATCGACGTCGCTCGAGACGCGATGAGCGCCCACATCTACAACCTCGCCAAACGGCCCGACGAGGACCACATGACCTTCGAGGCCCACAGCGACGCCAAATTCGTCGAAGACTGCGTTCGGGCGATGGCCGACGGCGTCCTCGAGACGTTCCCCGACCTGCCGGACGATGCCGTGATTCGCATGGTCCAGTCCAACGACGAGTCCATCCACCAGCACAACGCCCACGCCGAGCGCGTCGTCGACATGGAAACGTTGCGCGAGGAAGTTACAGCCGAGTTCGAGTGAACTCACGACAATCACCGCCACGCGCACATCGATGCTGCCGACAGGCGACGAGAAAGGTGACAGTGAACCGAATGTTTTAGGCCGATTGCTCTCTCAGCCATCGGTATGTGTTTGCCCACTATCGCCAGACAGCACGGGCGTCGCGAACCGTCTCGAGCGCGACATCGCCTCGAGAGAGATGCATGATCGCTCGAAGGGAACGGATGCCCGCTCGAGGGGTACGGGTGACTGCCCAAGAGGGACGAGTACGCACTGAGGAACGATCATGACCTCGCCGGCGCTCACCATTGGGACGACCGAGTATCGGCGAAAGTTCCGCATCGTCGTCGGAAACCGGACGAAACTGCTGTTGATGCTGGCCGTCGCGGTGTTTGCGCTCGGGCCGATGCTCGTGTTTGGTTCGTTGCTCCTCCCCGCCGTGGGCGAGGCAGTCGCCGCCGGGAACGTGGTCGCCTTCGAGACGATTACGGCCACGGACGTCGCAACTGGTGGAACCGCCCTGCTGTGGTTCGGCCTGTTCGCGCTGGCGACAGTCCGTACCGTGAGCAGCGTCGGAGACCTCGATGAACCCGCGTGCGTGCTCGTCTCGAGCCCGCTTTCAGCCGTCGTCGTCGGTCTCGTGTTCGGTGAGATGCTGGCGTTTCTCACCTGGCTCGTCCCGATCACGCTCGTCCTTTCGGGGGCCTTCGCCTACGGTGCTGGAACGCTCTGGCCCGTCGTCGTCGCCCTCCCCTTCGTCGTCGTCCTCTTCTGTTCCGCTTTCCCCGCAGGATTCGTCGTCGGCATCGGTATTCGACACCTCCTGACGGTCTACGAACCGGTCGCTCGCTTCCGGACGCCACTGCTAGTACTCGTCGGCGTCGCCTACTTCGGAACGATCGCCTTCGGTCAGTTCGACCGAGTCATGACGTTCCTGTTCGATCTCTTCAGCGGGAGCCCACTCGGATGGCCCGGGCATCTACTGCTGTTCGGCGTGCCGAACGTCTCCCCCTCGGTCGTTCTGGCAGGGGGTTCGCTGGCCCTGACTGGCGTGCTCGCCGTGGTCGCCATCCGCGCCGGTACCTGGCTCACCTCGTTTCACTGGTTCGCGGATCCGTATCGCAAACCGACCGATACGGTACCCGCGAGTGAGCCGACCTCGAGTCGCCTCTCGGCTGTGCTCGGTATGGGACTCGGTCGTCCGGTCACGACCGTCGCCCTCACGGCAATCAGACGGGCGAAACGCGCGCCGATTCGACTGCTGTACGTCGCCTACCCGCTGTTCATGGCGGCGTTTTTCGTCGACGAGATTGCCCGCACCGGAACGTTACCTGCCTCGCTGGCCGTCCTCTGTTGTCTGTACGTCGTCTGGGGTGCTGGCGCACTGTTCACGCTCAATCCACTGGGCGATCTCGGCCCCGCCCTACCGACGGTTCTCACCTCGACGGTTACCGGCCGACAGGCGGTCACCGGCCACATCGTCGCCGGAACGGTCGTGAGCGTGCCAATCGCCATCGTCGTCAGCCTCGCCGTCGGTCTCCTCAGTCCGCTCTCGCTCGAGCAGACCGCCGTTCTGCTAGTCGGGACCGTGATCGGAACGATCGCCTCCCCCGCGCTGGCGACCGGCGTCGGCACCGTCTTCCCCCGGTTCGGGAGCGTCAAACTTACCAGCAAACGCGAAGCCGTCATGCCGAGTAAAACTGCCTTCGTCGTCTACACGCTCTGTATACTCATCCCGGCCGGCGCAGCCGCAGTGTTGTACGCCGACGCGGCCGAACCGATGGCAGCCACCGCCACCGCAGTCCTCTCGCTCTCGCCCGTCGGCTCGATCACCGTCGCCGCCTCGAGGATTTCGCTCGCCGCGTGGATTGCACTTCCGGCCGGCCTCCTCGCCCCGCTGGCGTCCGCCGGCTACGCCGTCGAACGGTTCGACACGTACGTGCAGTGAGCACGCGACACGGGCGCCAGCGAACGTTACTCCCTACTGGAGCGCGCGACGCCCTCGAACTCGCCGCTCTCTGGTACCCCGCCATTCTGGGTGATTTCGAGGAATGCGTCCTCGAGGCTGCGGCTCTCGCCGGTCTCCGCGCGTGATTTGAGCGCGTCGGGTTCGCCTTCAGCAACCAGCCTCCCCTCGTGAAGTACGCCGATGGTGTCGGCCAGTTCGTCGACGACCGAGAGGATGTGCGTCGAGAGGAAGATGGTCATCTCCTGGTCGGCCAGATCCGCAATCGTCTCCCGCATGGTCCGTGCCGCGCGCGGGTCGAGGCCGCTGGTGGGCTCGTCGAGGAACGCGACCGCCGGTTCGTGTAACACCGCCTGGATAACGCCGACTTTCTGGCGCATCCCTTTCGAGTAGGCGTCGATGCGCTTGTCGGCGTCTTCGAGGAGATCGAAGCGCTCGAGTAACCGTTCGATTCGCTCGCCTGCTGCCTCGCTCTCGAGGTCGCGCAAGCCGGCGACGTACTCGAGCTGTTCGCGGCCGGTGAGTTCGTCGTAGATTGGCGGCTCCTCGGGCAAGTAACCGATGTGAGGAGTCACCGCCGAACGATCAGATATGTCTTCGCCGGCAACGCGAGCGCTCCCCGACGTCGGGCGAGTGAGCGTCGTGAGCATCCGCATCGTCGTCGTCTTCCCAGCGCCGTTTGGACCGAGAAAGCCGTACACCGTTCCCGATGGAATCTCGAGATGGAGGTCGTCGACGGCGGTTTCGTCGCCATAGCGCTTGGTGAGCCCGTCAGTCTCGATGGCGAGGGCTGTCGATGAGGACATTGCTCGCTGGTCGGTCGGCTGGCCCTAAAATATTTGCCTTATTACACGTCCTCGAGCGTGTCGTCTGCTGTCGAAGTCGCCCTCGATCGACGATTCTCGGTACGAAAGGGGTCAAAACTCGAGCGGCGTCGCTTCCTCCCACCGCGGCAGGAACTCCTCGTGGACGTCGGCGGCGAACTCGGGGTCTTTGAGGTCGATCATTCCGAACGCCTCCCCGGAGCCGAGCGGGTTCGGCACCTGAATCACGACCTCGACGTCGTCGATGATGTTGAAGGAGCCGCTGACGTCCTCGTTGGTTCGCACCGAAAAGTCTTCTCGCTCTTGTAAAGCCTCCTGATAGCGTTTGCCGACGGCTGGCGACAGCGAGTTGACCAGGCTACGGCTCATCAACACGTCGACGGAGACGCCGCGGTCGAGGGCCGCCTCGAGATTCGCCAGCACCTCGTCACCGACCGTCCGAATATCGATCTGTGGCGAGGGGTCCGCGGCAACCATCACGATATCCCGATCGGCCGCCGCGAGGCGCTCGAGCAACAGGTCGATGGTTTCATCGGGGCCGACCGCTGCCGTCCAGAACTGCTCTTCGACCGGCTCGGCCGCGTCGAGTTCGTTCGCGAGGTCGTCGACGATCGACTCGTACTGTTCGGCCTTCTCGGCCAGCTCCTGTTTTTTGTCGTCGAGCAGCCGGTCGAGTGCCGTCGCCGGTTCGACAGCAACGTACTTTTTCGGCCGGCTCGCCGTCTGACTTCGGACGAGATTGTACTGTTCGATACTGTTGAGGACGTCGTAAATCCGCCCCATCGGAACGTCACTCGCACGAGACAACTCTTTCGCGGTTGTCGGACCCGTATTTAACAGTGCCCGATAGGCTCGAGCTTCGTACTCTGACAGCCCGAGATCCCTGAGTGTAGCCATATCTTGAAGAAAGTCACCACAGAAAGATAAACGCTTGGGTAGTTTGACCAGTCGGAGAGTTCTCGAAAAGAGCCGAAACCTCACTCGAGCAGGGTCGAAACGCGCTCACTCAACTCCTGCGGGGTTGTCGCCGGAGTGGTCGTGCGCTCACCACGTACCGCGACGGCCTCGCCGGCCGGCACGTCCCCAGCGTCGGGAACGATCACCTTCTCGTGGTCGGCAACTCGGCAGGCAGCTCGATGGAGATCCGACCCGGCTTCGTCACCGACACGGACGACGAGCGTCCCCTCGAGGAGGCGCGTCGCGACGCTGGCATATCGGGCGACTGGTATCGAAAATCGGTCGCTCGCCCCGGCGAAATCCTCGAGGACATCGCGAGCAATCCGTTCGTAGCGACCCTCACCGGTAATCGCCGCCAGGTCGATCAGTGCGTCCGCGAGTTCTACGTTTCCGTCGAGAGGTCGAAGCGGGCGCTCGAGGAGTCCCGGCCCGGTTCGCGGCCCGTCGACGAACGAATCGCCCACGCGCAGGGTGTCGACCGTCGCCTCGGCGACCGAAACGGCGTCCTCGACCGTCTCGGCCCCCAGCACGCTTCGGGCACTCGTCAGCGCCTGCAAGATCCGGGCCTGATCGGACAGCAGGCCACGTTCGGCTCGACCGCTCGTTTCCTCCGTCGGCGTCTCCACCCCCCTCTCGAGCGTGCAAAAGTGCGTCGTCACGCCGTCCTCGAGCAGGCGGTCACGGAGGGTCGACAGCGCTCGTTCGGCGAATCGAGCCGCACGTTCGTCGTCGGTGTATGCGTGATAGGTGCACAGCGCGTCGATAGCGAGCGCGTTTGCCCCGGCGAATACCGTGGTGTCGACCGCCGGCTCCGGGGCCTCCTCCCGCTCGCTCGCCTCGAGGGAATAGGCCGCTGGCTCACCGGGTGCCTGGCTGCCGGCGAAGGCTCCGCTGTACCCCCCAGTCGGTTCGTCTTCGTCGGCGGCGTCGCCGTCGGTCGTCCACAGCGTCGTCGTCAGATACTCGAGCGTTCGCGCTGCCGGCTGGCGATAGCCGTCCTCGCCCGTATAAAGGTACGCGTTGGCGAAGGCGCGGAGTAACGCCGCGTTCGAGTCCAGCAGTTTCTCTCGCTCGAGGCCGGACCAGTCCCGACCCGTCGCAAACCGGTGGAAGCCGCCCGCATACTCGTCGAACAGGTTGGCCGCGACCGCGTCGAACGAGCGCAACGCCATCGTCCGGTCTCGCTTGAGCGCAAACTCGAGGGCGTCTGGATGTGGGAACTTCGGCTCCTCACCCCAGCCCCCGGCGCGTTCGTCGTACCGGTCGGTAAGCTGACCGAGCATCTGGCGTTCGATATCCGGAGAAAGGTCGCCAGCTGGGGGGTCCTCACCCTGCAGCGGCCGGGGAACCCTCCCTGCGTCGGCCCCTTTCGAATCCCACATCGTACGCAGTTGCTCGAGTACCTGTCGGAAGCCATCGGGGCCGAGATACCCTGCCCCCGTCAACACCGAGCCATCGGGTGCCAGAAACACCGTCGAGGGAAAGCCACCCATGTTGTACCGGTCGCGCACCCGCGGCTGTCGGTCGACGTCGACCCGGACGGGCACGAAGCCGTCGTTGACGTTCGCCGCGAGCGTCGGCACCGCGTACGTTTCCCGGTCCATCTCGTGACAGTGATCACACCAGGTGGCCGTCAACGAGAGCAACAGGGGCACGTTCCGTTCGGCCGCCTCCTCGAACGCTTCCTCGCCCCACTCGCGCCACTCGACACGCGTGACGTCGTCCATACTCGAGTGTCGGCACACCCGTGTGTAAGCGCTTCGTTCGGGGCTCGAGACTGCCGCCGAGAGTAAAGGGTTTTGACCCTCGACAAGCTATCTCGGGGTAATGCTCCGGTGGATCCTCGCGCTGTTGGTTATCCCGTTCCTCGACGCGGTGTTACTCGCCGTCGTGGTCACCCAGTACGATCCGTTGAGCTGGGTCGGGATGATCGCGCTGGTCGTCCTCACTGGTCTGGTCGGCATGCTACTCGTTCGTGCGGAAGGTCGGCGGACCTTACGCAAGACACAGCGCTCGCTGGCAGCCGGCACTCCGCCAACGAACCAGCTGCTCGACGGCGCGCTGTTGATCGCCGCCGGCGCGTTCCTGTTGACTCCCGGTCTCGTCACCGACCTCATCGGGTTCCTGCTCGTCGTCCCACCGACCCGAATCCCGATTCGTATGGCCCTCAAACGGTTCGTGGTCGTTCCCTACCTCGACCGCAAAACCGACGGCTTCGCCAGTGGTGTCGTCTGGACCGCAGGCTTTCCCGACGAACAGGAACACCGTGCCAGCTGGTCCGGCGCGAACGGTGGCTACGGACCGACTCGAGCGCGAAGCGATGAGTCCGCTGGGGACGGCACCTCGAGCGATGGCACGGTCGACCTCGGCGAAGACGACTATACGGTCAACACGGACGACACCCGTTGACCCCTCCGCTCGGTAGCGGTTCGCACGGGTCCTCGAGAAAGAAACGTTTAAACGTCCCTCCGCGCAACCTCATGTTGCGTAGCGGGCCAATAGCTCAATCAGGTTGAGCGCCACTCTGATAAGGTGGAGGCTCTCGGTTCAAATCCGAGTTGGCCCATGCTTTTGCGGCGAGCAATTCTGTGAGCCGTAAATATGGAATCCAACTCGGATTTGAACCCTGGAAGTCACAGCCCGCACAGTGAAGCGAGCAGGAATGGCTTCTTTCGGTTCAAATCCGGGTTGACCCGCTTCTCGAGGAAAGTGTTTCGTACGCTCTTGGCTACAGGGGTGATGATACGCCCGCCTCGAGCCTCTGGTCACAACACCTTTGAACACCCAGCGAGACGAACATGTAGACGAGAATGGCAGTGTTGGACGAGTTGTCGGGGTTCGAGTTCGAGGACGTCATGGAGGACGTGTTCCGGAATCTCGGCTACGAAAACGTTCGCCAGGCCGTCAAGACGGCCGACGAGGGACGGGACGTGACGATGGAGGAGGTCGTCGATGGAACCCGTCGTGCCATCGTCGTCGAGTGTAAACACACCGGGACGGTCGGCCGGCCGGTCGTCCAGAAACTGCATTCGGCGATTGCGACCTACCAGTACGACGGCCCGAAGCGAGGAATGGTCGTTACGACGGGACGATTCACCGGCCCGGCAACCGAGTACGCGAACCGCCTCGAGCGCAACGACGACCCGTACCCGATCGAGTTGATCGACGGGCGTGACCTCCGGGAGATCGCTGACGCAGTCGGGCTCGACCTGTACAATGGCCGCATCGAAATCCTCTGTGAGGAAACGCTGCGGCCGGTCGATCCGACCGGTGACGTGGACACACCGATTCGAGAGGCGATACGCGACGTCGGGAACATCGACTCGAGCGACCTGCCAGCGACCCACGTCGAGGCGACGTTCGAGCCGGCGGTCGCGGTGGAGGCGGGAGTGGATGCCGTCTTCGAAACCTCCGTAGGCGTGATTCATCGCATCGACGAGACGAACCGGTTCGTCGTGCACGCGAGTCGCGAGCAGCCGCGCGAGTTCGAGCCAGCGGTCCGGGATCTCATCAGTGCCAACATCGACCGGACGGTTCAACTCGAGTCGGAGTCCTTCGAAACGACGTTCGATAGCGTCACGATCAAACGGTTCGGACAGACGGAGACAGGCTACAAAGAGTGGGCCGTCGAGCGGTTGCGTCGCCAGCACACGACGACGGTGACCTACACCGGGGATAACAACGTCACCTACAACAAAACCTGCGAACCGAAGGGGTCGGATATCGTCGTCCAGTCGGTCAGTGCGGTGTACGTTCCCGAACTGCAGCATTCGATCCGTCTCGGCGAATACGGGTACACCTACGAGAGTTACGTCGCTGGCCCCTCACGTGTGACCGTCGACGACGGCATCCACCGCTGTGTCCACTGTGCCGAAGAAGGTGGCCCGTTCACCTACTGCGATAACTGTGGGAGTATCAACTGTGGGGACCACAGCAAGACCGAACGCCTCGAGGGAGAACCGGTGTGTACCGGCTGTGCAGTCACCGAACGGTTCGCGTTCAAGCGGAAGTATTTTTACGACGAATCGAATCTGGAAGCGTTCCGGGAGCAGTATTCGAAGCTGCCGATTCACCGGAAAGCGATGGAGAACAAACCGCTCGTGGCTGCTATGAGCGCGTTAGTGTTGCTCCTTGGACTGGTACTGATGGGCGGGTTCCTCTGAGTGAAAATAGTAAACCCTGCAGAAATGTGAGACTTTATCCAGCTATTGTCACGAATTATACCACCATAATACACACATTAGAGAGGAAATGTGTATAAAGAGTTTGTTGAGAATATACTTACGTGCAGAGAAGGTATCCGATCGCAAACAATGAGTAAAGCTGAACGTTCCCCAGTAGCACTTTCCGCCGATTCTGCTTCGACCGTGTGGCACACCGTCCAGCCCTTCCTCGAGGAGTCGTCCCGTCCGAAATACGAAGTGAAAGACGGTGCCGAGATTTCACAGACGACGCTCGAGGACGACCTCGTCGTCGTTCGTCGCACCTCGGCACTTGATGGGCGACAACGCGAGTACACGCTGCCAAAACCCGTTCTCAGATCGATGCTCGACGTCCTCGAGTAACAGTGAAACGTTCTCAGGCCGTGTTTTCGACGTCGCTGTTGCCCTCGCTCGAAGGCTCTTCGTCCTCGCCGGCAGTGACGTATGCCAGCACGAAGCCGACGGCCAGCATGAGGAAGACGAAGCCGATGATTGCACCGACGAGTACCTCTCCGCCGTCGGCAGTGAGTGTGTCGTTGGTCGTGTAATTCTCGCCGATCAGCATCATCGCCCCGATCATCAAGAGGACGACTGGGACGGCAACGGCGATTTCGATGAGCCGCTCGCGCTCGAGCATTATGCCGTCGCTTTCGTGGCCCCAATAAAAAGCGCTTCGAAGGGGGCTCGCCCAGTCGAAAGGTTTAGTTTCGATGGCTTACAACGAGGGGTATGGACAGAGGACAGAACACTGGCGGCTTGATGTCCAGTGCCGGGCTCGTCCGGTACTTCGACTCCGAGGACTCCAACGCCATCCGTATCGACCCCAAAACCGTGATCGCTTTCGGCGTCCTGCTGGGCGTCCTCGTACAGCTACTGACGTTCGTCTCGTAGACCGCACTCCGTTTTATCGACGGCGTCCGAGGAGCCTCGAGTGTCTCCTACCGTTTTTATCGGTCCGTTTTCCCATGCCGTTTCGAATCCGTCTACATGTTCGAGCCCCTGGATCGAGAGCACCGACCCTCATCTGGTCGAGACCGTCCCACATCCCGGAATCACTCGAGACAGGAGGTGAGAGCGGTTCGGAGGGGGTGTGGTGCTGTGACGCGTGACTTTTCTACTCGCCGGCCCCTACTCCGGGTATGTCACTGGTTGCGGGCGTCATCGGCGTCCAGGGAAACGTCAGCGAACACGCGGCGGCCATCGAGCGCGCCTGCGATCGCGACGGCCGTACCGTCGAGGTGCGCGAGATTCGAACGGCCGGCATCGCCCCCGAGTGTGATCTGCTTGCGATGCCCGGCGGCGAATCGACCACCATCTCGAGACTGATCGAACGCGAGGGCATCGCCGAGGAGATCGTCGCCCACGTCGAGGCTGGCAAGCCGTTGCTGGCGACCTGTGCCGGACTGATCGTCGCGGCGAACGACGCTCACGACGACCGAGTGTCGACGCTCAACGTACTCGACGTCACCGTCGAGCGCAACGCCTTCGGGCGACAGAAAGACAGTTTCGAAGCCCCCCTCGACGTGGCCGGTCTCGAGGAGCCGTTCCCGGCCGTGTTCATTCGGGCCCCCGTGATCGACCACGTCGGCGACGTCGAGGTACTGGCGACCTGGGACGGCCGTCCCGTCGCCGTTCGAGACGGTCCGGTCGTCGCGACATCGTTTCATCCGGAGTTGACCCAGGACGACCGGATACACCGCCTCGCGTTTTTCGAGTAGGCACTGAAGCGGTCACTCGAGTGTATTGGCTTTCTCGCCGAAGGCCTCGAGTGTGAGGTAAGCGAGACGATCCCTACAGGGGACAGGTCTCCAGTAACGTCCAGACCTGGTTCGGCTCACAGGCGACCAGACTTTTCCCCTGTCCCGTCGTTACGAGAGATATGCAGGCAGCAATCGACGCGGTCCGAATCGCGGGCACGCCACAGGGACCGGTGCCGGTGGTCGTTCTGTCGGTCGACGGCGAACAAGACGTGGTGCCGATCTTTATCGGCATCGAGGAGGCAACCAGCATCGCACGGGGCCTCGAGGCCGAAGATATCGGCCGGCCGTTGACCCACGACCTGCTGTTGGACGTGATGGAGGAACTGGGTGGCCGGGTCGACAGAGTAGTCGTCAGCGACATCGACGCACGCGAGGACGGGATGGGCGGCACGTACATCGCCGACTTACACGTCCAGACACCTCGTGAAACGGTGGTCATCGACGCCAGACCGAGCGATTCGCTAGCGCTGGCCGCCCGGACGAACGTCCCAATCGAGATTACTGAGTCGGTGTTCGAGTCGGGTCGAGACGACAGGGAGAAGTTCGAGGCGTTAGAAGACCTGCGTGAAGTCGCTGGTGAACCCTGATGGATGACACACTCGAGGACCTGTTTGCAGTGATCGAAGACCGCAAGGAGACGCTCCCGGATGGCTCGTACACAGCGTCGCTTTTCGCCCACGAAAAGGGTGAAAACGCCGTCCTGGAAAAACTGGGCGAAGAAACCACCGAACTCGTACTGGCCGCCAAAGACGACGACCACGACGAAATCGCCTACGAAGCAGCCGATATCGTCTATCATCTGCTCGTCTTGCTCTCGATGAAAGACATGACCCTCGAGGACCTCTCAGAAGAACTCGACGCGAGAAAGTAGGCCGGAACCGCGACGTAGCCTGTTTTGAGCGGTTGTTGGACTCGAGTACACAAGTGGATTTGATGATGCTATCCACCGCATTGGCACACTAGTAAAAGCGTTTTAGTTTGATTTTTTGAGTGTAACAATACATGATCAATACCATGTAGAATCCCGACGTATTTCGTAGCCAATCGATAAACAATCTCGGGAACCCGGTATTCCACAGCTAGAGAAGGCGTGCAAATATCAATTCCGGTTTAAAATACTACGTGTTTTAAATATTGATTCTTTAGAACCAATCCTAAAATTTAATAGTTTCTGTAAGAACAGGGTGTGTATGGAAATACCACGGCGAAAACTGTTACAGTCTGCTGGTGCCTCACTGGGTGCCGGTGTGGGACTCGGCACAGCAACGACCACAGCGTCGGCGGCCTCGGATCCTACCGATCGGTGGCTACCGGCTCACTCGAGTAACTACTCGGCCTCGAATCGGACGAAAAGCGACATCAACTGGATCGTTATCCACTACACGGTCGGGTCGTATGCAGGGGCGATCAACTGGTTCCGTAACTCGAGTGCGAACGTTTCGGCTCACTACGTCATCCGAAACTCGGATGGCCACACGACGAAGATGGTCGACGAGTCGGACGTCGCCTGGCACGCCTCGGGGTTTAACTCGAATTCGATCGGGATCGAACACGAGTGGGTTGAAGGGCAAAACGGCTTCTCCGACGCGCTCTACAGCCGGTCGGCCCAGCTAATCGAGTTCCTCGCCGAGAAATACGACATCCCGAAAAACTACTACACCAGCCACACGGCCCCCTGTGACGCCGACGGCGGCATTATCGGGCACATGCACGCGCCGACCAACAGCTGGTGTTCGAGTTCGAACTCGACGTCCTGTCCCGGTCCGTACGACCCCGACCGACTCATGGCCCACCTCGAGGGCGACGGCGGGGACGACCCCGAGGGCCCGTTCGAACTCGAGCAACCCGTCCGCACCACTTCGACCCTCGACGTCTACGAGGCACCGCGAACGGACAGTTCGGTCGTCGCCACCGTCGATGCCAACAGCGCCGCCAGAGTCATAAACGGCCCGGAGGCTGGCGATAAGTATCGATGGTGGGGACTGCACTTCGTCTCCGAAGGGATCTGGGCCTGGGCGGGCGAACCCTGGCTCGAGGGCTGTCCCGGCTTCTGTCACGGTACCGTCGTCACGCCGACGTCGACGACCAACGTTCGCTCGGGCCCGAGCACCTGGTACAACGTGCGTACGAGCGTCGAAACCGACGCCGTCGGCACGGTAACCCAGGGGCCACAGACGAACGACCACGACGACTACACCTGGTGGCACGTCGAGTGGAACGACGGCTCGGAAGGCTGGTCAGCCGAAGGTTTACTCGAGGTGTCGACGACCGGCGAATCCGGCGAACGCGAGACGGACACCGAGGCACGGTTCGAACCCGGCGAACGCGTCTACACGACCGACGTCGTAACCGCTCGAAGCGAACCCACCGTCGGCGACAACGTCATCCACACCCAGCCCGCCGACGTGTACGGACAGGTGTCGGATGGCCCCGTCGACGCCGACGGCTTCCGCTGGTGGCGCGTCGAGTACAACAACGACGTCGATGGCTGGTCTCCCGACCGGTATCTCGCCTCCGGTGGCGATTACGAACCGCCGTTTTCCATCGGAGACGAACTCCGCGCAACCACGACGCTCAATGTCCGGGCCGACGGCTCCCTCGAGGCAGACATCGTCGGAACCGTCGACGAAACCACGACAGGGACCGTCACGAACGGTATCGTCACCCGCGACGGCTACATCTGGTGGGAAATCGAGTGGGAAACTGGCCTGCGCGGCTGGTCGGTCGAACGGTATCTCGAGGCGGCGAGCGACCGACGTGCACCCTTGCCGTTCGACGTCGAAACCGACCTGACCGAACCGGTCGAGGTTACGGGAGCCGAACTCAATGCCGCAATCGAAGCCGAGCGACCGGACAGTCCCCTGATCGGGCTCGGAAACACGTTCGTCGCTGTCCAGAACGAGTACGGTATCAACGCCATCTACCAGCTCGCACACGCGATTCACGAGTCGGCATGGGGAACGAGTGACATCGCCCAGGACCACAACAACCTCTTCGGCTACGGTGCCGAAGACGACTGCCCGTACGAGTGTGCCGAACGCTACGACTCCTTCGAGGACTGTGTCTGGGCAGTCATGGACGACGTCTACGAACTGTATCTCACCCCCGGTAACTGGCGATACAACGGCCCGACGCTCGAGGGCATGAACGTCTACTACGCGACCGACCCGGAGTGGGACCGCAAGATCGCCGACCACTACCGGACGGTCGCGAGCAACCTGTAGGTAGGCTCGAGTCTCTCGGATCAGTCGACACCCCTCGAGCAAGCGCCTCGACCGGTCAACAGTATCATTGCGGTCACCGTCGACTGCGATTGCCACCGGTGTTCGGTGGAGACAATAAAACTCAGTCTATAGCGCAAAAAAGATCTGGGGTGTTGAGGAGTGTGAAGACTGATTGCAGAGGATATGACGTCAGCAGTGACCGGCTTCACCGCCGTTCTCTCCGTGGTTGTGCCCCGCCATGTGCTCGCTGTGGTTGTGCCCCGCCATGTG
This sequence comes from Natronosalvus amylolyticus, assembly GCF_024298845.1. Classification (NCBI taxonomy): domain Archaea; kingdom Methanobacteriati; phylum Methanobacteriota; class Halobacteria; order Halobacteriales; family Natrialbaceae; genus Natronosalvus; species Natronosalvus amylolyticus. Next base: position 2,881,702 of record NZ_CP101156.1, on the reverse strand, counting down.
TTCGCCGTGGTTGTGCTCCGTCATGTGTTCGCCGTGGTTGTGCCCCGCCATGTGCTCGCCGTGGTTGTGCTCCGTCATGTGTTCGCCGTGGTTGTGCCCCGCCATGTGCTCGCTGTGGTTGTGCCCCGCCATGTGTTCGCCGTGGTTGTGCTCCGTCATGTGTTCGCCGTGGTTGTGCTCCGTCATGTGTTCGCCGTGGTTGTGCCCCGCCATGTGCTCTGCAATTTCGCCACTGCTACTCGCTGCTGTCTCGAGGGGAGTGTTCGTTTCGGCACTGACGAGCCCTACCGCCACGATGAGGGCTACAACGACTGTGAGTGCCACGACCAGGTGAACGAGTTTGGATGTCATTTGCTTTCGCCTCAAAAAGGACTACGGCAGATGCGAGGTTATCGGTGTGGGTGTGAACTCATCTCAGAGACTGTCCGAGAACGTTTTTACACGGCACAGAACGTTTCTTTCACGCGATATCGTTTCTCGCTCGAGAATTTGCCACGTTACTCTTGGGGAAAGAACTCACGCTTATTCTGTTTGAGTTCATCAGATGGATACACTCGATACGTCCGTCCCTGTGGTTCCCGGTACAGTAACCCTCGTTTTTCGAGATCCGTCACTGTCTGACTGACCTTACTTTTCGAGAAATCGGATCGGTCTCTGAGTTCAATTTGTGTCAGTCCCGGCGAAGAGAGTACTGGCTGCAGTATACGTCGCTCATCATCCGGAAGAAAGTCGAGGATTGGGCGCTCCGTTTTGGCAGTCTGTGTCGCTTCCAGCGCGTCGTCTTCGACCGACGTTTTTGCGCCCGAACCGTCGGACGCACCTACCTGAGCGTTTGGAGAAACGATCCGTTCACGAACCCCCAGATACAGTCCGGCAATGACGCCAGCAGCCACAATCGTTCCGATCAAATACCACACTGGATGCGTACCGTGCATTGCAGTTACGGATGTCCCCATGTGGCCATCCATATCACTGAGAGCAACCCATCGCTGGTACGCCTGCCACGTCGCAAACCCGCCGATAAGGAGAATCAAGCCGACTACAAAGGCGGCTGCGCCATCAGCGTGTTTTTGTTTCACGATTCTACGCTGATCTTATGCGGGAGGCTTTCTACCTCTTCCGGTCTCTGATAACAGCGGTCCGTGGAAGTCTTCTGATACTCGAGCGATACCGTCCCCACTCGTGTGTCACAGTCGTTCCACGAATCACTTCTCTCGTTCCAACCGCTCCCGGCGTTGCTCGAATTCTTCATCGGATATGTCGCCTCGAGCGTATGCCGCTCGAAGTTCTTCGATTGCTGGGTCCGTCCGTCGTGATTGGGATCCACCAAGGACGCTGTAGAGCAGGTATCCACCCCCAAGAATCACGAGTAACGGAACGATCGACATGATGAACCCCATCCACGTGGATCCGGTCCCAGCCCACATCCCGCCGTTCCACATGTGTCCCCAACCCCACAGTCCCATCATGGGGACCATGAGTGCCATCAGAAGAATCGGCAACAAAAGAATTGCCGCGATCACGATCAGAAGCGTTCGTACCAATGAATCATCGGTTGCCATATCTACGAGTACACCGACATCAGGGTTTAAAGTGTGGGTGTGAACTCGTGTGGGAAATTGTCCTATAGCGTTTCTACTGCGCTCTAAACGTTTTTCACCGGTGTATTCGTTCCCGAGGATTCGAGAAGGGATTGAACGACGTCGTTTGTGATTGGTAGACCTATCGAGACACTCGAGTGGAGACGGTGTCGCTCGAGTGTCGCAGGACTTTCACCGATCGTTACGCAACAACAATCTCGTTCATTGGGCGACCATTGGCAGGCATCTCCTGCCGTCAAGTCGTTCTCATCTATGTGTGCTGTCAGGCAGGCATAGTTACTCGTGTTTCTTCCACGAGACAACTGTGACAGATGGACTATGCGCTGATGTCCGCTCGTCGCAAGAACTGTGCGTTGATCGCGACGATAACGGTACTTGCTGACATCAGTACTGCACCCACCGCCGGTGACAGCAGGATGCCAATCGGTGCGAGAACACCCGCAGCAAGGGGCAACGCAAACACGTTGTATCCGGCTGCCCAGACGAGGTTCTCCTGCATCTTTCGGTAGCTCTTCCGACTCAATCTGACAAGGTGAGCGACATCCCGCGGATCGTTCTCCACGAGAACGACAGCAGCGGACTCGACGGCGACGTCAGTTCCGGATCCAATAGCAATGCCGACGTCAGAGCGTGTCAATGCCGGGGCGTCGTTGACACCGTCACCTACCATCGAGACGAGTTTGCCCTGTTCCTGTAGTTCGATAATTTTCTCGTCCTTGTCCTCGGGCAACACTTCCGCAAAGTACGTGTCGATTCCCAACTCTTCGGACACCGCGCTGGCGACGTCCTCGGAATCACCCGTCAGCATCGCCACTTCCACGTCCATCTCGTGAAGTGCGTCAATCGCCTCGAAGCTCTCTTCACGGATTACGTCCGCAAGCGCAACGGCGCCGACAGCGGCCCCATCTCGAAGCAGATAGACGACGCCCTGACCGCGTTCTCCAGCTTCATCGGCAAACGCTTCGAGTGTCGCATCCGGTTCGATCTCGAGGTGACGAAGGAGGTTCGGTCCACCGACGTACACGGTTTCACCATCACGAACAGTTGTCTGGTCGACACCTGCGGTAGCTACCGGTTCGACTTCGACAGTGGCGCGAACGCCTCGGCCTTCGAGCGCTTCGAAGTCTCGTGCGTCGGGGACGGACAGAGCTCGTGCACGGGCCTCCTCACGGATCGCTTCAGCGATCATGTGTTCGGAGTCGCTTTCGACAGCAGCCATCAACGCCAGGGTTTCGTCCTCGTCCCATCCGTCGACCGTCGTTACCTCGACCACACCCTGTTCGCCTTTCGTGAGTGTCCCAGTCTTGTCGAAGACGACGGTATCGAGGTTTCGAGCCTCCTCCATGGCAATCCGGTCCCGAATAAGCATCCCGTTCCGTGCTGCCATCGTCGTGTTGATGGCAACGACTAACGGCACAGCGAGTCCGAGGGCGTGCGGACAGGCGATTACGAGGACGGTGACGACTCGTTCGATAACGGGTAATCCGAAACCAACGGCGATGGTCCAAACGACACCAGTCACGACGGCGACCGAGATCGCGGCATAAAACAGCCAGCCTGCTGCCCGGTCGGCCAAAACCTGTGTTCGAGATCGGCTCTCCTGCGCTTCCTCGACGAGTCGCATGATTCCCGAGAGCGTCGTCTCCTCTCCTGTCGCAGTGACGCGAACACGGAGACTCCCGTCGCGGTTGGTCGTCCCACCGATGACCCCATCACCGGGTTCTTTTTTGATCGGGCGGGACTCCCCAGTGATCATCGCCTCGTTGACGTTAGCTTCCCCCTCTTCGACGATCCCGTCAGCAGGAACGTTCGCCCCTGGTCGCACGAGCACGAGATCGTCTTCCTCGAGCGTGTCTACGCGCACTTCTTCTATATCTCCGTCTTCGGTGATTCGCTCGGCAGTATCCGGCATCAACTCGGCAAGCTCATCGAGAGCGCCCGAGGCGCGCCGGACGCTTCGCATTTCGATCCAGTGACCGAGCAGAAAGATAACGATCAGTGTGACTAACTCCCAGAAGAGCGGTTCTCCGATGGTGAACACGATCGCAGCGATACTGTAGACGAACGCGACAGTAATCGCCAGCGAGATCAACAACATCATTCCTGGCTCGCGCCTTCGAACCTCGACGGCACCCATCTGCAGGAATGGAACACCTCCATAGACGAATACGACAGCCCCGAGAGCCGGCGCGACGAATTCGCTACCAGGGAACGATATCGCGGTATAGCCGAACCACTCCTGGAGCATCTCGCTATAGTACAGTACCGGTAGCGAGATGACGAGACAGGCGAAAAAACGGGTCTTGAACATCGCTTCGTGCCCCGAGTGATCGACGTGTGCCTCGTGCTCGTGGCCGGAATGATCTTCGTGCGTATGCCCTGGAGAATCCTGGTCAGGTTCCGTGCGCACCCGATGGTCGTCTTGAACCGGCGATGCTGATCGATCGCCCCGTTCGCCAGTTAATCCACAGACCCGACAGCACGGGCAATCACCGTCAGTCGGCTTCTCATGCCGTATCTTCTCATCGTGGGTATGGTACGAATCGCGTACGTCCCCTGGGTCGTCCTGTGACATGAATCGTGGCTCCGTTGCAGACGTTTCCGGGATTCATCAAGTTCTTCGGCGGAGAGGTGTCCGTGGGACCAGCCAGACCGTTTGGCACCGGCGGGTGTTTTTGTTCTTCAACGTACAGTATCTAAGTAGTACGCCATGTGCTCATTTGCCATGGTGTGAAAAATACGAGAGGCGTGCTGAACGTATCCTCCCTATTCACAGCTATGTTATCAATCGCTCAGTGCACCACCGAGTGCACCAGCCAGCGCGCTCTCGAGCGCCATCACGAAGGCGACGACCGTGGCAACGAGGAAGATACTCGCGCCGATGGCACTCGAGACCAGGCCACCACCGGGGCCGAACGCGAAGCCGGCGACGCCGACGGCGAGACCGAGAATGAGGGCACCGATGAGACCACCGAGTGCACCGGCCAGGAGGCCATGCCAGAAGCCGGAGCCGAGGCCGCCGCCAGCGAGGTAGCCAGCCACGAAGCCGCCGACCAGTCCGGCCGTCAGTTGGCCGAGGACAGGCGCTGAAACCCCGATCAGGCTCAACAAAACCATGAGGATGAAGCCGATACCGACTGCTCGCCAGTTAGTCATACCGGATATAGGCACTCGAGTCAAAAATACCCGTCGCGTAACGAACGACCTTTTATGACCGAGTCACCTATGGTCCTGTATGATTTTCGAAGACCTTCCGACCACGCCCACGTCGGAAGAGCTGATCGACAAGGCGTTTTCCCGGGCGTCCCGAGCGGGTCGGGCCCAGCGAGGGCTCGACGCCCAGCAGTCGATGCTCCAGACGGCAGCCAACATCATCTCGGACAACCTCGAGAACGTGGTCACCTCGTGGCCGGATTTCGAGTACGACGTCCACCCGTTTTATTACGAACTCGCCGACGCCATCGTCGACGTCGACCGCCTGCGACAGAGCCTCTCGGAAGTGATCTGGGCGAGTCGAAAGGCCCGCGAGATTCACGAGGAGTACCAGTCGAAACTCAGGAAGACCGACGTCGATACCGCCAGAAAGTACCGCAAACAGGCGTTCGCCCGACTCGCCGACATCGTCGAACAGATCGACGACGAACTGCTGTATATCAACAAATCGCGTAACGACCTGCGCGACCTGCCCGAAATCAACCCCGACGAACCGACCATCGTCGTCGCGGGCTACCCGAACGTCGGCAAATCCTCGTTCGTCAACAGCGTGACGAACGCGCGCGGCGAGACGGCCTCGTATCCGTTCACCACGAAAGGGATCGGTCTCGGTCACTTCACCAGCGACCACATCCGTCACCAGATCGTCGACACGCCCGGACTGCTCGACCGCCCGCCACAGGACCGAAACGAAATCGAATCACAGGCCGTCAGCGCCCTCGAGCACCTGGGCGACTGTCTCCTCATCCTCGTCGACGCGAGTGAGGCGTGTGGCTACCCCCTCGAGTCCCAACTCGAGTTGCGCGATGCCATCGCCGCCCAGTTCGACGACCTGCCGACGCTGACGGTGTGTAACAAAGCCGACCGATCACGCGACGTCGAAGCGGATTACTACATGAGCATCGAAACCGGCGAGGGCGTCGAGGAGGTCTTGCAAGCCGCCGTCGACCTGATCGACTTCCAGCCGGAGTTACCCTCTCGAGACCGGTAGCCAGGGCGTTTCCTCGATCTCGAGACAGTCGTACATCGGCCTCGAGACAGTTGTTCATTCGCCACAGGAGAGTTATTCCTCGTCTTCGGAAGCGTTGGTTACCTCGAGTAACAGGTCGTCGCGGTCCCAGCCCGCGTCCACGACGAGCGAGGCTTCCCCGTTCCCTTCGGGGACGACGACGGTCTCGTTCCGGCCGTTGTCGTCAGTAACCCCCGTATCTGACTCGAGGGTGAGTACCGAGGTGTCGTTCACTGCGTAGGCGACTGGCGTATCTTCCTGGGTCGGGTCGGTCCCCATCGTAACCGGCAGAGAGTCGACTTCGTCCGCGTCGATGACACACCGCTCGCCATCGCAGCTAACACCGTCGGCGTCCGGTTCCAGCCAGAACACGACCCGGTGGGTAAACTCGAGCGTGGCGCTGACGCCGTGGGCGGTTACCATCGCCCGGTGGGTACCCCGCTCGAGCGGTTCCTCGAGATCGGTCGTAACCTCGAGGACGCTGCCGGGCCGCCACTCGTCGCCGTCGACGACCGCGCTGCTGGCCGTGACGTACTTCCCGTCGAGCAACACGTCGAGGTCTCCCGGTTCGAGCGTGCGCGACCCGACGTTTTTGACGTAGAGCGTGACAGTCTCAGTGTCGGCGTCGTAGGTCGTCCCGGCTTCCGGATCGTTGATGATCGAAAGGTCCGTCTCGAGGGTCGCTTGCTCGCGTTCGCTCTCGCCTTCGAGCGCCTGACTGTAAAGGCCCGCCTGGGTGACGAGAAGGCCGACAGCGATGGCCGACACACTCACGACCGCGATGAACAGGACGAGATGGACGACAGAGTTTCGAGCCATGAGACGTTGTCGACACGGTGAACGAGCCGCGGTGCCGGGAAGCAGGTACCGTTCCAGTGCCAGTCACTGTCATACCGTGGCAATCGGTGAAGGCTACTGCACCGATCGCCTCTTGACAGTGGCCGTTCGCCGCTGTATGGTAGCCAGGTCGGTACCCCGATAACCCTACCGGCCGGGCATAGCGATACCCACCGGTCTACCGCCCTCGAAAACGAGCGGCCCCAGAGCCGAGGGAGTCGGTATCAGGCACTCTGTTCGGATTCGATGAGTGTTGCCATCTCGAGGTCGTTTTCGGTGATACCACCGGCGTCGTGAGTCGTCAACCGAATTTCGACGGTTTTGTACTCGATAGTAATCGTGGGGTGGTGGAACTGCGCTTCGGCGATTTCGCCCACCATCTGGGCGAAGTTGACGCCCCGGAGGTAGTCGTCGAACTCGTAGACACGAACGATTTCGTCCCCCTCTCGGTCCCAGGTTTCGGGTAATCGTGCTGCCACCTCCTCGTCGGAAAGTACATCTGACATACGCACACGAACGGAAGCCAATTAAATAACGATTGTGCCCGAGGTGATGAGAACGACGACGAATGGCTATCAGTCGTCGTCGGTCGCTCCGACGGAGATGTCGGACGTGCCGGAAAACTGGCTGGTAACGGAAATCCCATCGGGGCCGAATTCTGGGTCGAACAACTGCAGGGCCGTGTTGATCGTCGACCAGTCGTCTTCGGCGGCCGCTTCGCGAAGGCTCTGGGTCGGCGGGGCGAGCAACTGTCCAACCAGCGAATCGGCCATCGCGGCGACGACCTCCCGTTGCTCGTCGGTGAACGAGTCGTCCCCCTCGAGGCGAGAGAGCGCCGTCTCGAGTTCGCGCTGTTTGACCCGCTCTGCCGACTCGTACATCGCCGCGATGACCTCGTCCGCGCGAGTGCGTTTGTACTGCTCACAGAGTCGCTCGTACTCGTGGTCGACCATCGCCTCGACGTCGCGTGCCGCGTCAGCCCGCTGTTCGCGAGTTTCGGCGGTGATATCCTCGAGATCGTCCAGGTCGTACAACGTCACACCATCGACGTCGGCCGCACTTGGACGGACGTCCCGTGGCTGACCGAGGTCCACGACGACCTGTTCGCGCTCCCCGAGGTGGGCCGGTTCGATGAGTGGGTCGTCCCGGCCGGTTGCAGCGACGATGACGCCCGCCTTCGATGCAGCTTCCGGCAGCGCCTCGAGCGGGAGTGGTTCCCCCGGGGCGTCGATGCCCGCGAGGACGTGTCCCGCGTTCTCGACCGTCCGATTTGCGAGTAAGACCGACTCGGCGCCGGCGTCGGCGAGGTTACGGGCGGCGAGTTGCCCCATCTCGCCGGCCCCCACGACGAGCGCCGTCTCGCCCTCGAGGCGGTGTTCGCGCTCGGCGAGGCGAACGGCAGCGGAACCGAGCGAGACGACACCTTCGTTGATCGCCGTCTCGGTGCGGGCGCGTTCGCCCACGCGGATCGCTTTCGTCACGGCCAACTCGAGCAGGTGGCCGATGCCGCCCGCTTCGCGCGCGTCTTCGTAGGCGGTTCTGACCTGTCCAATAATCTGATCTTCACCGAGGATAACCGACTCGAGGCCGGTCGCCACTCGAAGCAGATGGACCAGGCTTTCGTCGTGGTGCATCTGGACGACGACGTCCATATCGACGTCGGCGAAAAAGGCCCGGAGAACGGCCAGTCCTTCGGCGGGCTCTCCCGTGACGACGTAGGCCTCCGTCCGGTTGCAAGTCGAAAGGACGAACGCCTCTTCGACGGACGGGGCGGACAACAGCGTCTCCACACCAGCAGCCTGGCTCTCGGGGCTCGCAGCGGCGATATCGTCGATGCCGCCGCTGTCGTGGGTGACGCACATGCCCGTGACGACACCGCCTCGAATCACGGCGACTCACCACCGGAGACCAGTTCGTCGGCTATCACGTCGTCGATCACTTGTCGGGGCTTGGTCGTACCGGTACGTAAAGCTGTCCAAACGGTCGAGTCCTCGACGACCGACGTCACCAGCTGGCGACGCCGGTCCTGGGGCACCGATCGGGCTTTGAGCTCACGTCGGAGTTCGCCGAGCAGTGTCGCCATCTCGCCGGCTCCCGCGAGCGTCTCCTCGAGGTCTTTCCGAAGGTACTTGCTCAGTGCCGGTGCCGTCCCGCCGGTCGCGATGGCGACGGTTACCGGCGGTTCTGCGACGGTGGCCGGAACGACGACGCTGCCGGGTTCCCGCCCGCCTGCCCGATCGGCACGATTGACCAGCACGTTTTGCGCCTGTGCTGTGTCGACGATGGCGTCGTTGACGGCTTCGTCATCCGTCGCCGCGACGACCAGGGCGGGTTCGTGTCGCTCGAGCCAGCCGCCGATCTCCCCAGGGTCGGGTGCGGCCCGAACCAGTTCGCTGTCGCCGAAGTCGCTGTCGACGAACGCGGGGCTCACGACGACCGTCCGCGCCTCGCGGGCAAAGCGACGGGCTTTCCGTGCTCCGACGGGACCGCCGCCGAAGATGAGGACCGTCGCGTCCGTAAAGTCGTGAAAGAGTGGAATCATCGTCTCGAGTACACCAGTTGGCTCACTGTGTCTGCGTGTTTGCTTCGGCCCGTTCGGCCAGTCGGATGCCCGTCTTTTTCAGAATCTGGGTCGAAAACAGCGTGTCCCAGTCGTCCTCGCCCACGTCCCAGTACTCGGCCATCCGCGCTCTGACCTGCTCGACGCGCTGGTCGCTCTCGGCTTCCGTGCGCCCGTGTGTCATCGCGAAGACGTTGTACGGCCAGACGCCGTCGTGTCGCGGCCGCTCGTAACAGTGGGTGACGAAGGGGAGGGAAGCGACGTCGGGGCCGACCTCGCTCACGAGTTCGTCCGGGACGTTCCAGACGGTCATTCCGTTCTCCGTGTAGCCGAGTGCGTAGTGGTTTGGAATGACCCCGATTCGGCGAATCTTCCCCTCAAGGTCGAAGCGCTTGATCGTCGAGAGCGTCCACTCGAGGTCACGGCCGATGGCATCGGCAACGTCCGCGTACGGGGTTGCAGTAACCGGCAACCCGCCCTGAATCTCGAGGACGAGGTCGCGTTCGGCCGGCGTGAGCGTCGATTCGTCGGTTGGCTCGACGTCCGGCCCGAGGTCGGTCAGGTCGAGGCCGCCCTCGAGTGGCCCGTCGACGTAGAATTTGGCCTCGACGCGAAACTCCTGTAGTTTGGGCAGGTTGTACGTTGGCTGGCCGGTTTCGGCCTCGATTTCCTCGAGGACTGTTTCGACGCGGGCCTCGTCGGACACGCTCACGACGAACCACACGTTCAGATGTGGATGTTCGCGTTCGTAGTTGTGGGCCACCTCGCGGTGGGAATTGACCAGGTCGACGACTTCGTCGAACCGGTCTTCGGGTGCGTGCATCGCGACGAGCGTCGCCGCGCCGCCGATCTGCTGGGCGTTTACCAGTGGACCGAATCGGGAGAGAACGCCGCGCTCGTCCAGATCGCGAACCGTCTCGAGGAGTTCGGCTGCGGTGATCTCGAAACCCGCCTCGCGCATGGCCGCTGCAGCGGGTTCGAACGGCGAGTCGACGACCGGAAAGCCGCCCTGAAAGGCGTTGACGACGGCCCGCTCGCGCTCAGTGAGATCGACGTCCGTGTTCATACGTTGTTCTCAGGACGGACGGGACATAAGCGACTCGGGACCCGAGTCTCGTCCCAACGAAACGCTGGACTCGAGTGAACAACGAGGGTGACAAAGCGAGGGTGACGGTGAGAAGAGAACTCGAGGAAGTCACGGGATGACGGTGAGAAGAGAACTCGAGTTGGTGTCGAAGGCTCGAGTCAAAAATCGCCGTACAAGCTTACTCGCCTTCGACGCCGGTCACGTCGAATCCGAGGTCCGAAACTCCCTCGAGAATCGCCTCGTGGTCGGCACTCGCTTCGTAGTAGATGACGATGTCGAAGGTTCCCTGACGCAGCAGTTGCTGGCACTCCCAGACGAACGACTCGTCCTCGAGGGTTAACCCCTGATGCTGGTTCGAGGAGAAGTCGGGGTCGTCGTTGCCCGAGTAGACGAAACAGTCGTGGGGGTCGTGGCCCGCGTGTTCGGCGATGATGTCGCCCACGTCGATGGTCGTCTGCATCATCTGGACGTCATCGTCCGAGCCGTATTCGGTGTGGACAATTGCACCGTTGAGCTGGATGTCTCCTGGCTCGAGCAAGGCTTTGGTCCGTGCGTACAGGTCCGGATCGAGGATTTCGCTCATTGGTAAGTGTTTCGTGCGACGACCCAAAGCCGTCACGATTTCCCCGAGACAGTGTCGACAGAACGGACGAACGTGGATAGTGTCACCCGTTCTCACTGCGGTAGTGTGACACACAAGAGACATACCCCTCGAGTGTGTCAGTCCCGAGTAATGCGTCAGTGGCTGTTCCGGCAACTCGAGCGAGGCTACGAGCGACTGCTCGCTCGAGAGGTCTCCGGCGCGCCCACACACGTCGCCGTCATCCAGGACGGCAATCGCCGCTACGCTCGCCAGCGTGGGGACGGCGCACACGACGGCCACCGGGCCGGTGCCCAGACGACCGAACGCGTCCTCGAGTGGTGTCAGGAGATCGGCGTCGAAGAACTCACGCTGTATGCCTTCTCGACGGAGAACTTCGACCGGCCGGCCGAAGAGCGTGAGGCCCTGTTCGACCTCCTGTGTGAGAAACTGCGCGAGTTCGCCGACGCCGAGCGCGTCCACGCGAACGAGGTCTGTATTCGCGCCATCGGCGATCTCGAGCGACTTCCACCACGGGTGCGTGACGCCATCGACTACGCGGAAGGACGAACGGAGGGCTACGACCAGTTCGTCCTCAACATCGCTCTGGCCTACGGCGGCCGCGCCCAGTTGCTCGAGGCCGCCCGCAGCGTCGCACACGACGTCGAATCGGGGGACCTCGCGGTTTCTGATATCGACGTCGACACGGTCCAGGAGCGACTGTACGCCCAGCCGGTTCGCGACGTCGATCTCATCATCCGCACCGGCGGCGACGAGCGTACCTCGAACTTCCTGCCCTGGCACGCCAACGGCAACGAGGCTGCCGTCTTCTTTTGTGCCCCCTTCTGGCCCGAGTTTTCCAGACGAGACTTCCTCCGTGGCATCCGCACCTACGAATCCCGCGAGGCCTCCTGGCGGCGCACGCGAGCCCGACGTGCCCTCGCCTTGCTCCGGGCGGTGAGCGAACCCGAACTCGCCGAAGCTCGCTCGATTCTCGGTCGCTTTCGCGATTCGCTTCCGACCGCCGAACAGCCCGAGGCCGACGCCATCGGGCAACCGGCTGTCGAGGCGAGCGAGGCAGGCGACGGCGACTCGAGTCAGGTAGCCGATTAAGTACGAAGGTGCAGTGGGTGTACTTCCCGGTTTGGCATTACCCCAATAGAAATAGCATATGCTATTAGTAGTGGAGTTATTGATTCAATTTTAATACAAAATCGCTATTGTAATACAAGTCAAGGGCGGCCCTACGTTCCGAACCGCCTCGAGCGGTTACAGAACTCCCGAACCGCCCGGAGGAAGTCCCGCCGCCGGAAGTCCCGCCAGTTGACGTCGGTGAAATACAGCTCCGAGTATACCGACTGCCAGATCATGAAATCCGAGAGCCGTTCTGCGCCCGTCTTGATCACCAGATCCGGCTCGTCGGGAAAGATCAGGTTGGTCTCGACGTCCCCGTCTTCGATTTCATCGGCCGAAAGCTCCCCATCTTCGACGCGTTCGGCGAGCGTGCGGACCGCCCGTGTGAACTCGTGCTTGCCACCAAGCCCGATACCGATCTGAATTGGGGCATCCGCCGCGTCGGTATCGTCCGGACCGCGAACCGCAGCCGGTCGCGGCGTCTCAAGATCCTCGAGTTCCCGCCTGAGCGTTGGAACGGCCGCACTGTCCAGCACACTCACGTACACCGTCACGCGCGAGGCGTACTCGAAGGCCCACTCGAAGAAGGCCGCGAGCGTATCGTAGGCGCCACGCTCGAGGAGGTCACGTTCGGTGATCACCAGCGCGATGTGTGCCGGTGGCTCACCATCAGAGCGGCTGATTCGCGACCGAAGATAACGTTCGTACAGGCCCACAGCCCCAGTTCGAGGGCGGGTTCTATACCGATTACGGAGCCGACTCGAGGAAGTGAGAGAAAACGACTCGAGGGAGCGAAAAAACGACTCGAGGCTATGGGAAAAACGACTCGAGCATCGGTCAACGGGTTCGGCGAGCGTATCGATTCACCACGTATGGACCTGCAACCCGCGTGTTTCGATGGTCCAACTCGACGTGGTGGGCGCCAGCCCCGTTGACGAACCTTCAAGTACCCCCCACAGAAAGAAGCGATAACGTGACGTCACCAGCCCGGCGCGCAGGGGCCTATGCCGCACTCTCGACACTCTCTTTGGCCGTTCCGTTTCTCGGCCCGGAGCTAGCGGCCCCCATCGCCGTCGCCGCTGCCGCCCTGGCGCTCGTCGTCACCGACGGCCCGCTCTTCGAACTGTTCGCGTTTCCCGGCGACTACAAAGACGGTCGACTCTACAGCCTGCTGACATTCGTCCTCGCGATCAGCGCGCTCGGGCTACTCGCGGTCAACTGGTCGCTCCCGATGTCAGTCTTCGTCGGTGCCGTCCTCCTCGTTGGCTACGGCGGCTTCGCCGAGCACCTGGCTCGCACACGCACCGACCGCGACATCGTCCACACCGCCGCGTTCTGTGTCGTCGGCAGCCTGGCTGCCATCGCCGGCCAGGCCGCGTCGTACGTTGCGACGGACACCACGCTCGAGGGAGCGCTCCCGGTACTCGTCTTTCTCGCCGTCGCCGGCACCTTGCTCGCAGCCTTGCTCCGGGACGTGTTGATTAACTACGACGAACCCATCGTGTTGCTCAGCGTCGGCTTTGCCCTCTGGCTCCTCTGGGCCCTCGAGCCCACGGTCGACACGACCGGCATCGTCGTCGCGCTCGGGGTCACCCTCGCGCTGGGCTACGTCTCCCACGCACTGGGGACGGCCTCCATCGCCGGTATGCTCACTGGGATCCTGCTCGCCTTACTGACTATCGTGCTCGGGGGCTACGACTGGTTCGCCGTCCTGATAACCTTCTTCGCCGTCGGCAGCCTCTCGACGAAGTTCCGCTACGAGGAGAAAGCAAGCCGCGGGGTCGCCGAGGGCAACGACGGCGCACGCGGGAGTTCGAACGTCCTCGGCAACACCGCCGCTGCACTCGCCTGCGTCCTCGGCTACGCAGCTAGCAACGCGACGCTCATCGGCGTCGACCCGCACCTGTTCCTGTTCGCCTTCGCCGGCTCCGTCGCCACCGCCCTCAGCGATACGCTCTCGAGTGAGATCGGGGCAGTCTTCGACAACCCGCGGTTGATCACCACCCTCGAGCCCGTCGACCCGGGCACCGACGGCGGGATCACCTGGCAGGGCGAACTCGCGGGTATCGCCGGTGCAGGTGCCATCGCCGGGGTCGCCCTCGCGGTCTATCCCGACCTCGGCATCGGCGGTGCAGCGGTGATCTTCGCCGCCGGTTTCCTCGGGATGACCGCCGACAGCCTGTTCGGAGCGACACTCGAGGGGGAGACGATCGGCAACCAGAGCGTCAACTTCCTCGCGACACTGACGGGAGCCGTGGTGGGAGCGGCGCTGTACCTCCTGGTGTGAGTGACAGCGTGACCCTCCCCGGGTGACCGACCAGCCACGAAATTAGCCGAATCGGCGAGCGATGGCCTCTCCGTGCGACTCGACGAGCGCCCCGAACGCGAGCGCTTCTCGCTCTTCCTGAGTCGCCCGGTCTGCCCGGTCCCGAATCCGTGATTGCAAGACGGCGAGCGTATCCGTCGGATACTCGACGATCGTCTCGGCGACGGTTCTGGGCTCGTCCTCGAGTCGCGACAGGAGTCCGGCCTGCAGGGCCTCTTCGGCCTCGAGTACCCGCCCGGTGCACGCCAACTCGAGAGCAACCCCCTCGCCGACGATGCGGGGCAGTCGAACCGTCCCACCCCACGCGCCGAACAGCCCGAAGGTCACGCCAGGTTCGCCCAGCGTCGCTTCCGGCGTCCCGACGCGAATATCACAGGCCAGCGCGAGCTCGAGCCCGCCACCCCTGGCCGGACCGTCGATCCCGGCGACGACGACCGCGTCGCTGTCCGCAATCGCGTTCGCCACCCGCTGGCCCAGGCGAGCGAACGCTTCCGCCCCATCCCGATCGAGTCCCGCCACCACGTCCAGATCAGCACCCGCACAGAACGCCGGGCCAGCACCCTCGAGAAAGATCACCGAGTGGGGCGTCTCGGCCACCGCGGACTCGAGTGCCTCGAGACCGTCGGGCGTCAACGCATTTCTCCGCGTCGGCCGGTCGAGCAGAATCGTTCGAATCCCTTCCCCGTCGTCGACTTCGATCATACGCGTCGTGGGTGTTGGCTTTCCAAAGGTCTTTGCCTGCCCCGCCGTAAAGAGCAGTTGATGGATCGGGCCGAAACCTGCCGGCGAGCCGCATACGACGCCATCGCCGACGTCGAACCGGCAGCCCTCTACGAATTTATCACAACCACGCTCGAGAACGCCTCGATGGCACCCGGGGCCCTCACACTCGCTAGCGCCGGTGCCCTCACGGACCACACCTACGTGCACAACGGTTCGGAAACACACGCACGGACCGACGTCACACACGCCGACGCGAGCGCACCCGACGAGGAACGAGCCGGCAGTGAACACGCGTCGAGCGACAGGCATCTCGAGGGAATCGCCCACCACGCCGCCGGCGTCCAGCTGATCTACGAAGGCCTCCGGCTCACTCGATCGCTCGCCCACGAGGAACCCTGGACCGAATTCGACGGCGACAGTCACGCCGACCTCGAGATCCTGGCCGCCGACATCCTCGTCGCCCGCGGCTTTTATCTCCTCGCGCGCACCGACGCCGCCGACAAAGCCGTCGAAACCGTTCGCCACTTCGGTCGCGATCAGACCCTCCGCGCGAGCGCATCCGATGCCGACCGACCGGCCTACGACGCAAACCTCGAGCGCGACGTCCTCGAACTCGCGATCAGAACCGGCGCGACCGCCGTCGACGCCACCCCAACCCCCGCCCTCCTCTCGCTCGCCACCGACATCACGGCCACCCTCGAGGGCGAGTTCCCGCCCGCAGACGACTGTGTCCCGGCCCTCGAGACAGGGGCGTTCGCCGGCCCGGACGGAGAGACGCCTTCAGGGACCGACCTCGAATCACCCGCGACCGACCGTGTACCGTCGGCGAGCGACCACTGATCGGGCCTGTTGTCCGCTCACAACCGATTCCTCCCCCAGCCATACTCGTTAGCTGCTCGAACAAGCGCGTTCCGCCTCGAGGACTCCAGCACTCACACCGAGGCGTCTCTTTCAGCGACACTGTCAGCCCGACACAGTCACGGGGGTAAATCGAAACCCATAAAGACGACTCGAGTCAATCAGCGTATGCCTGCCTGGGTAGCTTAGCGGTAAAGCGCGTCCTTGGTAAGGACGAGAGCCCGGGTTCAAATCCCGGCCTAGGCTTTTTCCTCTGCATTACGGTTGGAAGTGACAGGTATCCTCGAGCCGGCCAGCCGACGATTCTCAAACTCGTAATACGCACACAGTCACGTTCCCCTCACGGCTGAAGTCGTGAGCTTCTCGCTTGTATTATTGTGAGCCAGCGACACTCGAGGGATGCCGACTGCCCTCCTCGAGCGGGTAACTACCGGCTTTCTCGGCGGTCGGGAATTGGCCAGTTACATTACTCGAGGGAGACCCTACGTGGACGTACGAGGCAACAGCCCGGAGGGAAATTCATGACACAACTCGAATCGACGCCGGCGCAGTCCAATGTCGGTGAGTCGGCGGTTACGCTACACAGTGGTCCGGTATCAGACCGAGCCGTCCGCGCGGAGCTAGAAATCGAGCGCGGCGGAAGCTGTCCGGTCGATGATCTCGAGGCGGACATCGTCGGGTTCGACATCCGTTTTCAGGGTAACCGGTGTCTTGCCGAAGCCGAGATCCGAGAGTGCGAAGACCAAACCACCACGACGAAACAGTTCTCCAGCGACGTCTGCACCCACTGTCCGGGGATTGTGTTTTCGGTCTATGACTGCATTCCACGGTTTCTCGAGGCGACCGAGGACACGTTCGTGGTCGAGACCCACCTCGAGAGTGTGGACGTGCTTTCGGCGCTGGTCAACGATATCAGAGAGCGAGCCAACCGCGTGACCGTTCGATCGATCACCCATACCGGCGTGTCCGACCAGAACGAACGGTGTTCGATCGATCTCTCGGTGTTGACGCCGAAACAGCGCGAGGCCATCACGGTTGCACAGGAAGCGGGGTATTACGACCTGGACAGTTCGGGATCGCTCGGAACGGTCGCCGACCGAATCGGCATCTCCAAGTCGGCACTCTCACAGCGGCTCAGTCGTGCGGAGGGAAACATTCTCAGACAGCTGAACTGTGCGTGTCGTTGCTGGAAAGACGACTGATCGAGCGGTTCGTTGGACCCTGTTTTTCGTGTCGGTCTGAACTGCGTCCCACGCCTCGAGAACTCGACGTCGTTGCTGAGCGTTCGAAAAGGAAGAGATAACGTCGTTGCTGAGCGCTCGAGAATCCAACGCCATTTGTGAGCGCTCGTCTCGCGGGCGGTTCACACGGTCCCTTATAAAACCTTAACCGATCCCGAGTGTCGGTGATGGCACTGTAGAATGAAGCTATATATGTGAGCGACTATGGCACCCAAAAATTCACAGGATCCGTTGCGGACACTCGAGTCTCTGGACAGCGAACCCGAGGAGAGCGAATACGACCAGGAACTCGGACGGTCCGCCGGGGAGGCTGCAAAACGTGTAGCGGCCGGTGAGTTGTCCGAAGAGCGCTTTTACGAACTGTATCACGAACAGTTCGAGGCGGAGTTCGGTGACGACTACGTCCCACCGGAGGCGATCAGCCATGAGTAAAAGCAACGCTGGAGAGGTCGCCCTCTCACGGCGGTCGTTACTGAAAGTGAGCGGGGCTACTCTCGGTGCGATGAGTCTGGGTGGCTGTCTCGGTGTTCTCGATGACGAAACGGATCGGGATCTTGACCGACTCAGCGATGCGGAGGTCGCCTACGGGAACTGCTGGATGTGTCACCACGCCTGTGGCCAGGAAGTCGCGGTCAACGATGGCACGATCGTCGACATCACCGGTGTGGATGGCCACCCGCGTAGCAGCGCCGGCCCGGGGAGGGAGGGAACACTCTGTCCGAAAGGGCTCGCAGAGATGGAGAAAGCCCACGACCCGGACAGAATAACCCAGCCCTACATCCGGGAGGATGGTGAACTCCGCCAGGCCGACTGGGACGAAGCCTTCGAGTACGCAGCCACGCGCCTGAAAGCGTTAGACGAGCAGTATGGTGCAGAGACGTTTCTCAACGCCGCGAGCTGGGCGACGACGAACCTGCACGAAATCGTCTGGGGCAACCTCTACGGAACGCCCGAACGAATCGGTCGTGGTCGGCACGTCTGTTTCGGCGGTGCGCACCTGAGCGGAAATCTCATGGGTGTCGGAGCGGACATGCGCTTCGTCGATTATCAGAACGCCGACTACATCATCGCCTGGGGGCGAAACCTCTTCGAGTCTTTCGCAGGCCAGTGGGAACCCAAGGGAGTGCTCGAAGCACTCGACAACGGCGCAAAGCTGGTCGTCGTCGACCCACAGCACACGCCAACGGCACAGAAGGCCGACGAGTGGTTGCCGATCGAGCCACGGACGGACGGCGCATTGGCACTGGCAATGGGCCACGTCATCGTCGAAGAAAACCTGTACGACGAGGCGTTCGTCGAAGAGTGGACCTACGGCTTCGAGCGCTACCGGGAGGAAGTCGCCGACAAGACACCCGAGTGGGCCAGTGAACGAACCGGCCTCGAGCCTGGCGTGATTCGACAGATCGCCGTCGAGTTTGCCGAAGCAGCACCTGCAGCTGGAATCGCCCTCTGGACAGGCGTCGGTCAGTACGCCGAGTCCCAGAAGGCTTCCCAGGCTGTCTTCGCTCTCAACGGGCTCGTCGGGAACATCGACCGTCCGGGTGGACTTCGGTTCTGGCGAGGACCGCCGTTCTCGAATCCGTTCGAGGTTCGCGATATCGACCTCCCGAACAACGCTGCGGGGAAAACGCCCGCACTCAGGAAATACGAAGAGTACGAGAAGTACCCGTTCCGGCACACCACGGGAATCGGCCACAACCAGATCCCCGAGATGGTCGAAAACGGGCACATTCGGGGCATGTACTGTCACTACGACAATCCGCTAACTGACGGAAACACGCAGGCCTGGCTCGAGGCGCTCGAAGAGATGGAGCTAATCATTACGGTGGACGCCTACTGGAACGAACTCACGCGACACGCTGACGTGGTCTTCCCCGAGGCGATCCAGCTGGAGAAAGACACCCTCATCGATTATGCCCCGGCCTGGAGCGCCTACCACGAGAATCGGTGGGTATCCGCGTCGAAAGCGGCAGTCGAGCCACAGGGGAACACAAAGCCCGGCTTCGACATCCTGAAGGGGATCGCGGAGGCGATGGGCTGGGGCGAGTACATCCCCTGGCAAAGCGAAGCCGAGTACAACGAGGATATGCTGGCGAACATCGATTACAGCTTCGAGGAGGTCGCCCAGGAAAATTTCGTTATCCTCGACGAATTCGGCTACGAACAGTGGAAAGACAGCGGGTTCTCGACGGCGACGGGGAAATTCCAGTTCTATCTCGACGAGGAAGACGGATACAGGCGATCTATCGAGGAAGTGGACGAGCAGGTTCCGGACGTCGACCTCCACACTGGCCCGCAGTGGGTGCCGCCCGGAACGTTCGGGGACACACCTGACGGCGAGTATCCGCTGCACTTCTATGACACGCGAGCCGTGTTTTTCGCCTTCGGTGCCGACCAGGTGCTCGACCATCCACGCGAGCAGTACGCGCGGAAACACGGGCTCGCCAGCGAGGAGTACGAAGGAAACTACCTCGTCATGAACACGGCGGATGCCGACGAACGTGGCATCGAAACGGGAGATATGGTCACGGTTGCCACCGAGAAAGGCGACGGAGAGGTAATGGCATACGTCAGCGAACGAACCCCGCCCGGGTTCGTCACCGCCGAGTTCGGCTTCGGTCAGGGCAATTCAAAGGAAGACGGTATGAACACCATGATAGTACACGACGGACAGACGGATCCGATCTCCTCACAGGTGGACAGGCACATCGCTGCCGAGGTGCGGAAAACAGGGGGTGACTGATCATGGGAGAACAGTGGATGTTCTACTTCGACCCGAACCGCTGTATCGGGTGTCACGCCTGTTCGATCTCGTGTAAGCAGCGACACGATCGCGATCCGGACGCCGAGGACTGGCGTACAGTGACACACCTCTCACAGGGAGAGTATCCCGACTTCGAGGAAGTACCGGTCTCGATGTCGTGTATGCACTGTCACGACGCGCCCTGTGAGAAGGTCTGTCCGCCAAACGCCATCGAAAAGCGCGAAGAAGACGGGATCGTAACCGTCAACCGAGACCGCTGTATCGGCTGTCACTACTGTGCGTGGGCGTGCCCGTACGGCGCGCCGACCTACGGCGATGACGGGCTGATGTCGAAGTGTAACATGTGTCTCGGTGAGGGGCCCGGTAGCGGTCACGGCCAGCCAGCGAAACAAAAACCAGAAGATGGCGGCGCGAAGCCGTCCTGCGTCGACAACTGTGTCGGCGAGGCTATCAAGGCCGGGCCCGTGAGCGAGATGAAGGCCGAAGCCTCGGGTGCTGCTGCAGAGCGCTTCGAAAACGGTGCCTACGAGTCCCGCGTTATCGTCGAACCGATCGCCGAGCGGGCACCACTCCACGAAGACACCGACGAGTCGAGTGACACGGTCGATAACCGAGACGAACCTGCCACAAAAACCGAACAGTCGGACACCCAGACAGCAGGGTGGCTCAACGGGTGATCACGATGACGTTCACAGTCACTGCACTCGAGGTGTTCGTGGAATTCCGCTGGCTGTCGGCGGACTACTGGGATCTCTCGATCCCGGTCTATCTCTACCTGGCGGTCGTCGCCGGTGGGGCGTATCTCACCGGTGCGTCCGCCTGGTTCCTTCGACGATGGCGCGGGTCGGATTCGAACGGTCTCGAGACCGAAATCCTTCGCTGGGGGTTTCTGGTCTCGGTACTCAGCGCGGGCGGTGCTGGATTGGCCGTCCTCTCGCACCTGGCAGTGTACTACCGGGCGATCCTCTTCCCGGTGTATCTGACGAATTACGACTCCTGGATTACCATCGGGACGTGGATACTGGTGATGCTGTCAGTGCTCGCAATCGTCTGTCTGGTGCTCCAGTTGTTCGGAGAAGCCGCTGCGGAAGGTGACGGCGCGAGTCGATGGCCTCGGTGGTTCGTTGCCAAACTCGGACTGCTGGATGTCGTCGACCGGTTCGTCGACCGCATCCGGCCACCCACCGCCGGGCTCGCCCTCTTGCACGTCGTGGGAAGTCTCTTCGCACTGGCGACCATCTACACCGGATTCGAGCTGGCAATCGTCGAGACGGTTCCGCTCTGGAACCAGCCGGTGTTGGTGCCGCTATTGTTCCTGACCAGTGGTGTGGCCGCCGGAATCGGGAGCACGCTCGCGGTCACGATGGTGTTCGAGCGAGAAATCACACCGATGTTCGGCGGATACGCGGCAGTCGGCGGCGTCCTCTCCGGCGTCAGTCTGCTGATTGCCGGATACGGCTGGACGCAACTCGCGGCGAACAACACCCCTGCGGCGGCAGCCTCGTACTCGTCGTTAACCGACGGGCTGCTTGCGTTTGGCGTCTGGGTCGTCGCACTCGGGTTCGCGCTCGCCTTGCTCGCGGGCGTCTTCCTCGGTCTCGCCGCGGCCACTGGCCGGCTTACGGCGTCCGTCGAACGGATCGGCGGACCCGTCTTGATCGGATCGTTCGGGCTCCTCTTCGTCAGCAGCCTGTTGCTCCGAGTCCTCCTGTTGCTCGCGGCCGAGCAGGATCCGGTGGTGGTCGTCGTATGACCGAATCACTGACAACACGGGGACAGGGAGGTGCGGATATGGAGCCGGAGACGGTCGCCTCGGTGTACGGGCTGCTCGCCCGCTGTTTCGAACAGCCGGATGACGCGACCATCCACGCCCTCGAGTCGGGCACGCTCGCCGAAGCGATAGCGTCGTCGGCCAGAGACATCGACGTCGAAACAGAAGCACCATCCCCGCCGGAGGAGCCACTTGAGTCGTATCTCGAAACGTTCGAGGGGTTCGATGGCCCGTCAGCACCACCGGTCGCCTCCGTCTATAAACCGTGGTGGGATGGGACAATCCGCGGAGTCCTGTCCGGGCCACCGGCACACGATATGGAACGACGGTATCAGGCGATAGACGCCGAGATTCCACCCGAGTACCAACCCGATCACATCGCGCTCTTGCTCGAGTACGGGTCGTTGCTCCTCGAGGATGGAGCCAAGGAGGCATACAGGGACTTCCATCGAACCCACTTCGACTGGATTGAGTCGTTTCGCGAGCGCGTCGAGGAGACGTGTCGTGTTCCGTTCTACGTCTGGGCGGTCCGAACACTCGAGACAGTATTGCACCGAACGGCGAGCGCGTTCGACTGTGTACCAGCGACCGGGGGTGAACCGTAATGGCTGCCTCGAAGTACACCGCTTCCCCGTGTTCAGCTGCAGACGAGAGCGACACGGCCGTGCGGATGGTGCTCGCGTTCGAGGATTTCGAGACAGCGAGTGAGGTGCTCCGGTCATTCACTGGGGGCCAGTACGGTGAAACAGCCCGCGTCGAGCATCTCAGCCGGCCAAACGCCGGATCGTGTGTTATCACGATCGACCACATTTCCGAGAAACGGCTCGAGGCCGTCCGGACGGCTATCGAGGCGGGCTACTACGAGCGGCCACGGGCTGTGTCGCTCTCTGAACTCGCAGCGACCTTCGATATCTCGTCGTCTGCGATGTCACAGCGACTGACAGCGGTCGAACACACGCTCATCAAGACCCTGTACGAACAGGGTCTCACGAGCGACACGTCGTGCACACAGGACTAACGCGTGGACACCCGGCACTATTTTCGTTGCGAGCCACGGGCTGCTCGAGGGCTCGAAAGGGGCAAATCTGAAAGAGCGGTGGGCCGAGTGGCTTGGGAGGGGACTGGTAGGGGGTATCGTAGGCAGCCAGCGGTTTCGAAGGACGGCTGTCGACGCTGTGCCTGGGTTCTTCGTCGGTATCGATGCACGCCGACGATACTCCCTATGAGTTCAGCCGACCAGACTCGAGAACGCCGTTTCCATCCACGACCAGCCCAGAGGGTTTCGAGGTCCCTACAAAAACTCCCGAACCTCCGAGTACCACATGTCGTGATAATCGAGGTGGCCCACCCGCCGAGCGATCCACACCGCCAGCACGTGCCAACAGTGTTCGGTCGGGTCGTCTGGATCGAGGTTATACTCGCTGTCCTTACACGTGCAGCCGCCGTCTTCGACGATGTACTCGTCTTCGTAGCCGACGACGATCGTGAAATCGCGGTAGACCTTCACCCGGCCTTCCGCGACGGCTTCGATGGCTCGAACCCCGCGGTCGCCGTGGACGCGAGAAATCTGCTCCACGATCGCTGGTGTCAACTTGCCGGCTTCCTCGAGGTCGGCTCGCCAGCGGTCGACGGGGTTCGGTTCGGGCACGCTCGATACTCTCGCTTGGGCCGACAAATCGGTTTGGGTGTCGAGTCGGTGAATCGAGGTGAGATCACACCGCTTTTCGCCTCGAGGCCCCGAGCAGGGGTATATGCGCGTGACGGAAGGTGGCGTCGAGTTCGAGGTGCCCGGCGAGCAGACCGAAGGCGTCGAGGAGGCGGTGTTTTACAACCCACGCCAGGAGCTGAACCGCGACCTGACGATTGCCGCGTTGCGAGCCTTTCGCGAGCGCCAGCCCGCGGCTCGCCGGTATCTGGACGCGATGACCGCCAGCGGTGTCCGCGGGCTTCGAGCCGCCGTCGACGGCTGGGACGTCACCTGCTGTGATCGAGAGCCCGAGGCGGTTTCGCTCGCGACGGAGAACCTCGAACGGGCGGGCTTCGAACTCGGTCGCGACGTGGCCGTCGAAGCCCGAAACGCGAACGCGCTGATGCACGACAACGTGTTCGACGTCATCGACCTCGACCCCTACGGGACGCCGATGCCGTTCGCCGACGCGGCCTTCGCCCGCTGTCGACATCTGGTCTGTGTCACCGCGACGGATACGGCCCCGCTGTGTGGCGCCCATTTCAACAGCGGGATGCGCTCGTACGGTGCAGTCCCCCGGAACACGGAGTACCATCCCGAGATGGGGGTCCGCATCCTGCTGTCTGCTCTCGCCAGGAGCGCCGCCCGTTTCGACGTGGGCGTCACCCCGATTCTCACCCACGCAACCAGCCACTACGTTCGGACGTTTCTCGAACTCGAGCGCAAGCCGACCGCTGCCGACCGCACCCTCGAGCGACTCGGCTTTCTCGTCCACTGTGAGGACTGCCTGTACCGCGAACACGCCCACGGGCTGGCTCCCGACGCTGGCCTTCCACTCGAGACGTGCCCAAACTGTGGCGGCTCACGAGTGCTGGTCGCAGGGCCGCTCTGGCTCGCCGGGATGCAAGATCGGCAGTTCGTCGCCGACGTGCGAGAGCGCATCCCCGACGCCTTCGGTACGGCCTCGAAGGGACGCCGCCTGCTCGAGACCCTCGAGGACGAACTCGACACGCCGACTCACTACGACCAGCACAAACTGTGCAAAAACTGGACCCTCTCGGCCAACGCCATGGACGAGTTTCTGGCCGACCTCGAGGCAGCCGGCTACGAGGCCTCACCTGCCCACTACAGCGGGACGGCGTTCAAAACGGACGCCCACGTCGACGAGATTCTCGAGGCGACGAGAGCGAACCTGCACTGAACGCCGGACTGCAGCGGAGAGGATACGCCGCTTCCGAGGGGTACGACTCGAGACAGTCCCGACGAGCGGTACGACTGGAGTGCGCTTCGGTGTCGTGTACTGTCCACTCGAGTGCGCTTCGGTTCCGGGCAATGTCGACTCGGAAGCGTTACTTCATCGTGATAACGTAGAGGGTTCACACCATTTCCGTACGATCAGTCCTCGAGGTCGGCATACAGACGCACCAGTCCGCACTCCGGACAGCAGACGGCGTCCACCGACGCCGTCGTTCCGACGCCGAGTTTGCCCAGCAACCCGTCGCGTTTGCCGGTGTTGATTTGCAATCGAAACCCGTCGGTAGAAGTGAGTTTCGTCCGTTCCATCGTCACGCCGCAGTCGGGACATCGCCGTCGGGGCATATGGCAGCGTTCGGACAGGTGCTATTTAAACGATGTCAGAGCAACACGCTCAACAGCAGGTCGCCGTAGACGAGTGCACACACCAGTCCGAGAAAGACCGGCACCAGAAACGGCGTCCCCGGCGAAACCCAGACGACGTCGCGTTCGACCAGTACCTCGAGGCCGTCCCGCAAGGTTTCGGGATCGGTGCCGTAGGCCGTCCCCTCGATGTCCTCGAGAAACGTCGCGGCACCCCAGGGGTCGTCGGACGACCGGGGACGGGTATCCCCGGAGGGAGTCAGATCGTCCTCCTCGGATTCGTCCGCTGACTGTGTCTCCACTGCCGTGCTCGAGCCACCATCGGCGGCGATGGCGTTCACGGCACCATCCGTCGGCGGATTTGGTTCTGCCGGCAGCGAGTCCGGGTCGCGATACCGCTCGGGGTCAGCGCGCAGCGACTCGAGTGAGAGTCCCCGCCAGCGAAGATACATCCGGAGGGCGTCGAGATCGAGACCGTGTCGCGTGCCGCCCTCGGGCGTCTCGAGCAGGCGGCCGTGGGTTGTGGGAATTGCCGTCCAGTCCGTTGGCCAGCCGATGAACATGACCCGGCCGAACCGACCCGCGACGGCGTTTCTGACGGCGAGGGCAACCGGGATCAACGCACCCACCAGAACCGCGTTGGTCAGGATGGTGAGCGAGAACGCACTCGCGATGGGCGGGTCGATGATGGGGAATACCGTCGACCCGATGACGTAGACGGGATAGGTCGGGAACAACAGCGCGAGGACGAGCAACGCCTTGGCGTCCGCGCCGCCGAAACCGCCGAACCACCAGAACAGGTACGCGATGGGGACGACCAACCCCAGGCTCATCGCCGCTGGAATCACGAACTCGTGAGACCAGACGACGCCACCGGTCCGATAGGCGACCCAGCCGTCCCAGACGAACAGGAGTGTCGCGAGCGCCGTCAGCGGAATCCAGAGATCGCTCGAGATACGCCGGGTTTTGATATCCCGGATCGCCGCCCAGGCGAACACCGGGACGACGACCAGACGCAACAGGTCGGGCGTCGACGCGATGGATACGAGATCGTACACGTGCGTGTTCGCGTCCGCCGGTATCGTCAGTGTTACGGCTCGCCCGAAGCGGCTCAGCACCGAATCAGTTGGTATCGGCACCTCGAGTGCCTGTGAACGTTTTTCAGTCCCGGGTGAAACGAAAAGATATGGACGAATTCGAGGGTCGCCAGGTGACACCCACTTCGAAGGGGCTGACCCTGCTCACCGGCGCGGCGAGTGGCATCGGCCGGGAACTCGCCCGAGTGTTCGCAGCCAACGGCCACGACCTGGTACTGGTCGACATCGACGAGTCGGGCCTCGAGGCGGTCGAATCGATGCTCGCAACGGAACCCGGAACGGTTAGGGACCGTATCGTCGTCGACCTCACCGACGAGGGAGCTATCGACCGCGTCGAAAATCGAGTGAGGGCACTCGAGCACCCGCTCGCAATCCTGGTCAACAACGCGGGTGTCCCGGTGTACGGCCACTTCAGTGAGACGACGTTCGAGGACGAACGGCGACTGCTCAGGCTCAACGTCGAAGCCCTCACGGCACTGACCGACCGGTTTCTCCCCGGCATGCTCGAGCGCGGTCGAGGGCGAATACTCAACACGGCTTCGCTGGCGGGTGTCGTTCCTGTTCCCACGGCGGCCGTCTACGGCGGGAGCAAGGCCTACGTTCACTCGTTTTCGCTCGCGCTGGCAGACGAACTCGGAGACACGCCCGTCACGGTGACCGCGCTCTGTCCCGGCGAAACCGAGACCGGGTTCATGGAACGTGGCGGCATGGAGCGATCGGCCGTCGCCGACGGCGAGTTGATGTCTCCCAAAACCGTCGCTCGAATCGGGTACGACGGGCTCATGGATGGCAAGCGAGTCGTGGTTCCCGGCTGGCGAAATCGGATTCGATATCGACTCTCGAGGCTGCTACCGGCCTGGCTCGGCGGGCGACTCGCAAAGCGGCTGTGGGCCGGGTCAGGATAGTGTGAACCGATAGGTTGTGTGTGCGACCATTTCGGAAAATTTGGCTCGTGAAACGGTTTAACAGCACCATAGTGAACTACCGAGTCGAAAAACTATCGCGTAATGAGTACACACCAGGCTGTCGATCAACCCCGAAACGAGCAGGGCTGGTTTTGTGCACGACCGGTGTCTCACTCGAGTCGGCACGCTGGCAGACAGCCGTCGCCTCGTGACGAAATCAGCCGATTCAACACGGATGGCCGACCGAACCTCGAGCCTGTCGTGTGGACGGAACGTTTCTAGTCACCCTTACTGCTTTGTGATCTACAATGAGCCGAAACGTCAACAATCAACGGACGAACGCCCGATCGATTCAAACCAGTGTCCAGGTGCTACTCACCGTGAGCGGCATCGTCCTCTTGGTTGCCGGATTGATACTCGCTGCGAGCGGTGGCTCTATCGCCGGTGCGCTCGGATCGGTCAGTGACGAGTTTGACGACGGTGTCGATGATAACGACACCGGCGAGCCAGACAGCGACGGTTCGACCGATTCGTCAGACGATACCGAAGAATCCGATGGAGGAGATGATCCAGTCGATGACGATAGTGGTGATGGCGACGGTACGGAAGGTGATGACCACGAAGAAGACACTGCTGATGACGGAATAGACGACAGTGACGGGGGTAACAACGGCGACGATGACGACACAGACGACGATGGCAGTGGCGCGGACGACGACGATGACGAGACCCACACGTTGACAGTGTTCGTAGAGGACGAAGACGGCGATCCAATCGACAATGGAACGGTCGAACTCAGTAACGGCATCCTCACTGGCGATGAACAGCGTATCGAAGACGGCCAGGCGACGTTCGAGGGACTCGACGACGGTGAGTACACCGTGACGACGAACGTAGACGGCTACGAGGACGCTGAAGAAACCGCCGAGATCGATGGGGAGAACGAAACGGTCACGTTAACACTCGAAGAACGAAGTGACGACGATGACAGCGACGACGATGACAGCGACGACGACAGCGACGACGACGACAGTGACAACGATGACAGCGACGACGATGACAGCGACGACGACGACAGTGACAACGATGACAGCGACGACGATGACAGCGACGACGCGGACGAGACGCACACCTTGACGGTGATCGTCGAAGACGAGGATGGGAACGCAATCGAGGACGCTACTGTCGAACTCAACCCGACCTTCCTCGGGACGGCCGATGATAGCGGCGAAACTGACGACGACGGTGAAGTACAGTTCGAAGAACTCGAGGACGACGAGTACACGGTTGCGGCCGATACTGATGGGTACGAGGATGCGTCCACAACGGTCGAAATCGACGGTGACGACGAAACGATTACGCTGACACTCGAGTCCGAGTGAACTACCCACCTTCTCGCTCGCGGCAGACACCGTTAGCTGCTCGAGGAGTCCGTTGGACCTTGGGTCTCGCTATCCGTACGACCGGGCATTTCGATCCAGTGACCAGATGGGGTCCACCCCCAATGACGTGTACAAATTCCGTCTAACAGTCCGCGAGGTGTCGACTTCCTGCCACAGCCAAAGCCGTGGGCTCTCCTTACATTTCTGTGACCTCGCGAACGCGCTTTGTAAACCGAAGGAAACGACGGTTCGATCGCATCCACATCGTGAGTATTTCTTGACACCCACACGACGGACGGTTCCTTTGTATAGGGATTGTTGTCACTGTATATCGGTTATCGACGAAGCGAGGTTCTCGCTGACTGGGAAGAGACGACGACCAACCCTGTCAGAGTCGATGATTTTTCCATCGGGGCTTCGCAGACCACAACCAGCCAGTCCACTCTTTCGGATCGGTAGCGAGGTAGTTCGAGTCTTTCACTACAGGGGTTTGCTCGAGGAGGCCGGAAAAACGTCCCTTCTCTGCTCCCCGGCTTCGAGCAGGCCCCTCGAGTTCGATCCGACCGTACATTCGAGAGCGTCGACCACTACGAGATGGACGCCCAGTGGTTCGTCACGCCTGAACGTGAGGGCCGAACCGATAACGATTGTCGGGTTCGGTTCGCACGTCGACGCCTGACGGAGTACTCAGCCTCGGCTATGAAATCCTGTGGAAAAGGACTCGAAAACGGTGTGAAGTCGGCATGGAACTCGACGACGTTGCGTCATCGGTGTTCGAGTCGTGTGGATTCCGTGTGTGGGTTCGTTGTGAGGGCTCGAGCACACACCGCACGGGTGCCCGACCAGTTTACGTGGTCGGTAGCATCGACCTCGAGTGTGGGTTTCGTCCCGTTCACCTATTGACCGGGACCGGGCCTTTTGGTGTCTTAAAGATAGTAAGAAGATAGTGAAAAGATAGTAGCGTGCAGCGAGTGATACCGGACACGAACCCCTCGAGGTGTCGTTATTCGACGGTAACACTTTTCGCCAGATTCCGTGGCTTATCGATCGGGCGGTCGAGTTGCTTTGCGGCGTGGTAAGCGAACAGTTGAAGCTGAACGTTTGCGAGCAGGCCTCCCCAGACGGGGTACGTCTCGGGAATCGAGAGGTGGGTATCCGCGATATCAGTCAACGGCGTGTCGTCCGGACCAATGGCAACGATCGGGGCGCCACGAGACTGTGCCTCGAGGGCGTTCGTCTTCGTCTTCTCGTCGTCCCCGCCGGTCGACACGGCGATCACCGGCGAACGCTCCGTAACCAGAGCGAGTGGACCGTGTTTGAGTTGGCCAGAGGCGAAGCCTTCGGCGTGTTCGTACGTGATCTCCTTAAATTTCAATGCACCCTCCAGAGCGACCGAATGGCCGAGCCCGTTCCCGATGAAGAAGTACGACTCGCTGTCGATACTCTCCTGGGCGAGGGTTTCGGCCGCATTCTGGTCGAGGATCTGCTCGAGGTGATCCGGAAGGTCAGCAAGCGTATCGAGCATCTCCGCTCGATCATCGGTGGGTGTCGCATGCGCCACGTCGTCAGCGAGACGCTGGGTGAGCAACGCGAGGGTGACCGCCTGTGAGGAGTAAGTCTTCGTCGCCGCGACACCGACCTCCGGGCCGGCCCTGATATAGACCGCTTCATCGGCTTCACGGGCTGCCGTAGAGCCGACGACGTTCGTGACAGCGAGCGTCCGGGCACCGTGGTCAGCACCTGTACGGAGTGCGTGGAGGGTGTCGGCAGTCTCACCGCTCTGGGTGACTGCGACGACGAGCGTCGTTTCGTCGACGGGTCCGGAGGCCGACTCGTACTCGCTCGCACGAACGATCTCCGTCCTGAGGTCGGCCACGCGCAACAACTGCCCGCCGTACATCGCTGCGTGATAGGACGTTCCACAGGCGACGAACTGGACGGTTTCGATACCTTCAAAGGTTCCCGCTGGAAGGGCTTCGAACGTCACCTCCCCGTCCTGAATCCGGCCTTCGATCGTATTCGAAAGCGCAGTCGGCTGACTGTGAATCTCTTTGAGCATGTAGTGGTCGTAGGCCCCTTTTCCGGCGTCTTCGGGGTCCCAGTCGACGGTATCGACCGATCGCTCGCGCGTGTTCCCCTGCAGGTCCGTGATTCGATACGTGTCCGGCTCGAGGACGACCAGGTCGCCGTCCTCGAGGTAAATCACCTGATCCGTCTGATCGAGAAACGCCGGGACATCACTCGCAAGGAACCACTCCTCGTCGTCGAGGCCGAGAACGAGGGGTGAGCCTTTCCGTGCTGCGTAAACCCGTTCCTCACCGTCGACGATGGCGGCGATAGCGTAACTCCCCTCGAGGGTGTCGACGGCCTGTCGAACCGCCTGCTCGGTATCGGAAGCGGACCCCAGGTACTCGTCGATGAGGTGTGGAATCACTTCCGTGTCGGTATCGCTTTCGAACTCGTGGCCCTTCGCCGTGAGTTCCGCCCTGAGCTCGTCGTAGTTGTCGATGACACCGTTGTGGACGACGGCAACGTCGCCCGCCATGTCCGTATGGGGATGTGCGTTTTCGTCGGTCGGCGGGCCATGTGTACTCCATCGTGTATGGCCGATTCCAACGTTTCCGTGGGGGCGAGTCTCCAGTGACGATTTGAGGTCGGACACTTCGCCAGCCGTCTTGTGAACCTTGACACCGGAGCCGTTCTGAACGGCGATACCAGCCGAGTCGTAGCCACGGTACTCGAGGTTCTCCAGCCCCGAAAGGAGCGTGTCCGCGGCTTCCCCCTGGCCAATACGGGCGATGATACCACACATTAGCCGTTCACCTCCGTTCGAGAAGCCACCGCAAACCACGTCACACTATCTACCGACGCGGAGACAGCAGGGTGATCGACAGCTGTGCCTGGTACACCGCGGCTCGAGGCTTCGTGCCGGACTGCAGTACTGGTTCGTGTCATAGTTGTTTGTCTTCCGCACCCCATCACTGGAGTCGCGGGTCGCTATACCCACCAAAACGAACAGCGTCCATTACTATAGGACGGGTAAGACTGTCGCTATCGACGGTAGAATCGGAAAGGACGGTTTCAGCGCTTGCAATTCACGGCTTCACAACCGCTCGCCATCGACGCTTGCGTTCATCACGGAGTTCGACAGTGGACAGGGTCTGCCAGTGAGACAGGTGGGTCTGTGACCTCTCCTCGAGTCGTTTATCAGGGGGTTAAATGAGACGATGTACCGGACGAGTTCCTCTCTGACTCGAAGGGATACCCCCTCACTTGTGGCGGACGTCCGTCAGGAAACCATCGTGCATCCGTCCGATGCCCGATACGACGAACTTGCGACTGCCTTCGATACCGTTGGCAATGGCTGTCACTCGAGGTGACACCACAAGCAGAACCAGTGGTCGTCGATGCCAGGGATCGTCAGAGTGCAAGGGGACCGTCACCGGTAACGGCGGTGTGGTGGTTGGATAGCCGTCGCCGGTGACAGCCCATACCCAATCATGGAAGTGGATGCTCGACGGCCTCGGAAGCGAGGCCGTCGTCGGTAATCGTGCCTCTGGTTTCGGACAGCGTAATGACGTTCTCTCGACCGATTGACTGCTTTTCGATCGTCTCGTCTTCGTGCATCTTCGAGCAGATGCGACTGACCTTCGACTTCGACCAGCCAGTTTCTTCCGTGATCTGATGCTGGCGAATTTGACCGTGGTTTTCGACGAGCAGTCTGACCACCTTCCCTTCATCGCTCAGCAGTTCGGGTGGTGTATCGGGCGAGAGGTACTGTTCGAACTCCTGGTGAGTAGTTGTTTGTGAGTGAGTCGTCTGTGCCGATTCATCGTCGGCCTCTGGGACCAGCGACTGAACGCGGTCCTCGACCTCACGTTTCGTGGCAACTGCTCGAATACGAAGCCCAACGAGGCCACTAATCAGCAAGAATAGAACCGCGATCAGGGCTACGTCCCACCCGCTGCCAAGAAAGTGGAGCCAGGAGATCCCCCCGGGAGGGTCTCGAATCCGGGAAAGGGATGTTCCCACTACGATGGCGTGTGCGTGGAGATTGCTAGCCGAAACCGAACCCGCATCGGACAGGGTGGTGGATACGATTGCGAATTCGGTTTCGAACGGGACGTTGGATACCATATGTTGTCGCGGTTCTACCGCGGCCGGCACTTGACCGAGTCACACTGGGTGAGTTCGCCGACCGCACTCGAGAGTGTGGGGTATAGTGCCTTCATTATAGACCCATACAGGTCTGTTTAATTCCGATATAAGCGCGCACGTCCTTCCCTGAGCCGATACGCCGAAATCGGGCGCGAGAACGGCCATAAAACCCCTCTATCGAACCGTCTCACGATTGCAACAGTTTATTCGAGGTATAGTAAACCGCCCCCACTGACTTGGCGAAGTCGAGGAACGCACAGCCGATCACGTGACACCGCTGCAAGCGGGCCGACGCAAGCGGTTGTGTGAACGAATCGACACACCACCCATGACAACAACACTCACTGACACCGAAAAACGAGACGGGAAACAGGATTCTGGCCAGTACGGTATCGCCGATACTGGACCCCTCGAGTACGCTGACGAAACGTCCACACGACAGGCAACGATCTGTGTCGTTGGACTCGGCTACGTGGGACTCCCGTTGGCAGTCGGGTTCGCCCAGGCGGAGTACCGTGTAATCGGATACGATATCGACGAATCGACGGTCGAGAAATTACAGCAGGGGATCGATACGACCGGTGACCTCGAGGACGACGTGATTCAGGACGGCGACATCTCGTATACGACTAACGCGAGTGCCATCAGCCAGAGCGATTACGTCATCATCACCGTTCCAACGCCAATCGACGAGGACGACCGCCCCGACATGAGCTACGTCGAAAGCGCAGCGAGGACGGTCGGGTCGAAGATGACCGCCGGCACGACAGTCATTCTCGAGTCGACGGTGTATCCTGGCTCCACGCGCAGCGTCCTCGTTCCAGCCCTCGAGGAAGCCTCCGGCCTCACCGCTGGAGAAGGATTTTTCGTGGGCTACTCACCCGAGCGGGCCACGCCGGGCGATTCCGAGCACGGACTCGAGGACGTCGTCAAGGTCGTCGGTGCGTCGAACGAGAGCGTCCTCGAGGACGTTGCGATGTTGTACGAAGCGGTGGTCGATGTGGGCATCCACCGCGCACCGTCGATCGAAGCCGCAGAGGCGTGTAAAGTCGTCGAGAACGCACAGCGCGACCTCAACATTGCTTTTGCCAACGAACTCACGAGAGTGCTCGAACAGCTAAATATCGATCCAGCGGCCGTTTTCGAGGCGGCGAGCACCAAGTGGAACTTCCACGACTACCGGCCAGGGCTGGTCGGTGGCCACTGCATCCCGGTCGACCCGTACTTCCTCGCATACCGATCGGCACAGGAAGGATACGATCCGAAACTCATCCGAACGAGCCGCGAAGTGAACGAGTCCATGCCGTCGTACGTAGCCGAGATGACGATTAAAGCACTCAACCGCTGTGGAAAGACGCTTCGAGACAGTCGTGTGCTGGTTCTTGGCCTGTCGTACAAACCCAACGTTGGAGACATTCGAAGTTCGAAGGTCGTCAACGTCATCGACGAACTCGAAGAGTACGATGTCGATGTCGAAGGATACGATCCGTTAGCCGATGACGACGTGGTTCGGGACGCGTTCGGGATCGACGTCCAAGACTCACTCTCGTTCAACGGCTTCGACGCCGTCATGCTTGCCACACCCCACTCCACGTTCGAATCGCTCGATCTCGAGGAGGTGGCCACAGCACTCGAAGCCACTCCTGCATTGATCGACGTGACCGGCGCACTCGAGGAACGTGACGCCGCCAATGCCGGCTTCGTCTACCGGAGGTTGTAAGCCGATGAGACGACCTCGAGACAACGTCGCTGGAGCGGATGAATCGACACTCCGAGTCGTCGTTACGATCCAGCATCCGGGCCACGTCCACTTCTTCAGGCACCCGATCAGTGTCCTCCGATCACGGGGTCACGACGTGCACGTCTTCGCCCGAGAGAACGACGTCGCGATCGAGCTCCTCGAGGCCTACGGTATCGACCACGAAGTGCTGGCCGGCGAGTCGAACGGTCTCTTCTCGCTGGCAGCAGTCCAGGCCACCTACGAGATGCGGCTATTGCGTCGCACCCGACGAATCGACCCACACGTGATTACGGCTATCGGCGGCGTCGCTGCTGCACACATCGCATCCGTGTTGAACACGGAGAGTCTCGTCTTCTACGATACCGAACACGCGAGTCTCATCACCAGTCTCGGCTACCCGTTTGCAGACGTTATCTGTACCCCGGCGTGTTATCGTGACGAACTCGGCTCGAAACAGGTTCGCTATCAGGGCTATCACGAGCTGGCGTATCTCCATCCGAATCGGTTCGAAACCGATCGAGCCGTCCTCGAAGCTGTCGAGCTGGATCCAGACGATCCCTTCGCTGTAGTTCGACTCAGTAACTGGGGTGCGTCACACGATGTGGGCCACGAGGGTTTCGAAAAACCTGCACGTATCGTGGACCGACTCGAGGAGGCGGGTGTCCAGGTATTACTCGCCGCAGAAGGCGAGCCACCGGCCGACCTCGAGTCCTACCAGTTCTCGACGACACCGGAACGGATGCACGATCTGCTATCCCTCGCCGACGTCGTCCTGAGTGAGGGTGCGACGACTGCCGCGGAAGCCGCCGTCCTCGGCACGCCGTCAGTGTATGTGAACCCCCTTTCATTGGGATATACGGCCGAACTCGAAGAGTACGGTTTGTGCTTCGAGTACACCGGGCGATTGCGACACGCACGTGGAGTCGAACGAGCGGTATCGGTCCTCGACGAATCCCCAGCAACGTGGGAACGGCGTCGCGAAAAGTTGCTCGAAGACCGAATCGACGTCACGGATTTCGTCGTCGACCAAATCGAAGCGCTCGCCCATCCACGAACGTTCGATCAGCCAGCCCAGTCAGTCCCAGACCATCCATGAAAGTGCTACAGCTGGTCACCTCACCACGACCCTTCTTCGACCAGCAAGTGTCGACCCTCCAGACGCGCGGTGTCGACTGTACGGTCCTGGCCGTTCCCGGCCAATACGGTGGCGATTCCGGTCGGTCGGTGACGGCGTACGCCCGATACTATCGCGACGTGCTCTCAGTGATCAGATCGGGGGATTTCGACCTCGTCCACGCGAACTACGGGCTGGTCGCACCGTTTGCCTTCGCACAGCCGATTCGTCCCGTCGTGGTGACGCTATGGGGGACAGATCTGATGAGCGATCACGACTGGTTACGGTCGGTGAGCCGGTTCGCCGCTCGGCGAGCTGACGCCACAATCGTTCCGAGTCAGGTCATGGCAAGCGAACTGGAAACCGACTACGACCTGATCCCGTTCGGCGTCGATACCGACCTGTTCAGACCGATTTCACGACAGGTTGCTCGTGAGCGCGTCGGCTGGGAAAGCGACCGCCAGATTGCGCTCTTTCCGTACGACGGGACGCGAGACGTCAAAGACTACACACGGGCACAAAAGCTCGTCAGCGGTGCCGACGCCGACCTCGAGCTTCGACCAGTTTCCGGCGTCGACCACGACGAGATGCCCAATTTCATGAACGCGAGCGACGTCCTGCTCGTGACCTCGAAACGCGAGAGCGGCCCCATGGTCGTCAAGGAAGCCGCCGCCTGTAACCTCCCTATCGTCTCGACTGACGTCGGTTTCGTTCGGGAAACAGTCGGGAACCTCCACAACTGCACCGTCAGCGACGACGACGAAACGCTCGTAGCCGGCCTCGAGCAGACGTTCGATGCGGGTAGTCGATCGAATGGGCGCCAATCGATCGACGGACTCGGTCTCGAGTCGCTGGGTGATTCCCTGCTCGAGGTGTATCGACGGACGCTCGACCGAGAAGGCAAAACGAAGTCACGAACGGAGGTCAGCCATGGTGTATAAATCGATCCAGCGGCGACGGCCGTTTCGGCTGGATACGGTTGCTGCAATCGGTGGCCTCTTGCTCGCACTTACACTGTTCCCGCTCCGATTTTTTGCGTCACAGATCTACCTGAATACCGTTCCGATACTCCTTGGAACCGCGTGTGCACTGTATCTCATCGCTCTCTACCAGGAAAACGCACGTGGACTCCCGACCCTTCCCGCAGCGGTGTCGATGACACTGCCAAGCCTCGTACTGTCTGGACTGGCGGGACTCGTGATTCTGACAGTCCTTCAGGGAACACGTACGCCCCTTTTTTTCGGGGTCGCGAGTCTTCTCGGGACGCTGTTGCTCGGACAGATTCTCTTTACGAACGACCAGACGTTCAAACCCGGACTCGTGTTGTTGCAAGTCGTCTTGTTTGCGTTCGTCTTCCGATTTACGGCCCTGTACGTCACACCGGGCTATATCGGAATCGACATCTGGACCCACGTCGAGCTGACGGCCGCAATCCTCGAAGAAGGCTCCCTGGGTGCAATCTCCGATGACAAGCACTTCGCGTCTCCGTTGTACCACCTGCTGGTAGCGTCTTCAGCACTGCTTTATGGGGTTCCAATTCGCACGGCACTGTATCTCTCCGTCGGCCTCGTGATGCCGCTGTCAGTACTGCTGGTCTATGCGGGGACGAACCTGCTCGTTGCACAGCGATGGGCGACGCTAGCAGCCACGTGTTATGCGCTTGCGAGCCACGTCGCGATGTGGGGAATGCATCTCATCCCCACGAGTCTTGGACTCGTCTTTTTCCTCGCCGTCTTGTACGCACTACTTCGAGTGATGCGAATCGAGTACACCTTTCGCGACTTCTCACTGCTGTTACTGTTGAGTGTCGCCGTTATTCTCACCCACCAAGTCTCGACGTTCATCATGCTCGTGTTGTTGCTGGCGGCGTTCATCGCACAGATCGTATTCGTGGTGGGTCCCCTCGGACTCGACCGTCTCGATACGAGCGTCTTTCGGGCAAAGAAGCCGGTCAACCTCGTTGGACTCGTCGCATTTAATTTCGGCTTCACCATCTTCGTCTGGTCGCTTACCCCGTACCGTCAGGATTCGTTTCTGGCGACTGTACTGAGCTTTTTCACGCAGACCCTCGAGGAGAGTGCTGGTTTCCTCAACATCGCGAGTGACTCCACAGCCGACTCAACCGAGACAAGCACGGAAACGACCCAGACATTGGTCGAACAGATCGTTCCGTACGTCGACGCCCTCGGATTCCTGTTTCTCCTCGGAGCTACGTTCGTCGGCTGTCTCTACGTCGTCCATCGGCGACGTGCCGAACAATCGGTGTTTACCCTCCTGTTGGCCGCAGCGTTCATGCTCGTGTTCGTCCTCGGGCTGCCCATGTTTGGCATTCGGAATTTCATTCCGACTCGCTGGTTTGCCTTCCTGTACGCACCGATGGCGATACTCGGTGCGATCGGCCTCCGAACGCTGTACGGGAAGCTCTCTCCCGCTCTCGTCGTCTCCGTCCTCCTGCTATTCGTCCTCGTCTTCCCGGGGGCGATGATCTTCGCCGCCGAAAGCAACGCCGATAACCCGGTGTTCGCCGACCAACACGAACGACTTGCCTATAGTGACGCGGAACTGACTGCTGCAGCGTCGATCGGCGAGTTGACCGGTTCACCCAGTGGCGGTGATATTCGTCCGGACCAACGACTCCACACCGACCATCCGTATCAAACGCTGATCAGTCGAACTGGTGCGTACCCATCGACGACCGCTGCGACCGTCCCCGACGGCAGTGTAGCAAACCACGACTACGTGGTGTATCGAACCACCCAATCTACGGAGGCGACGTTCTTCCGAGATGGTGATGGGGACGGTCGGATCGAACAGATCACTCGAGATCGGCTTTGTCGCCCCGATCAGGCTATCGTCTACACGAACGGTGAGGTCTCGATGTGTACACCCTCACCGGCATCGATGTAGCTGAGCCGCTGTGTATCGACCGTTCCAATCTCGACGAAATCCATTTTCAAGGTGTATGATGACGACACCACGTCCTGAATCAACAGGAACCGACGACGACTCATCTGGCCGCACGAGTACTGCCGGAGGAGCTTGTGATCGGACCAAGAGAAGCGGCTATCACACTTTCTGATAGCGTCTGGATCGAACCTCGACGAACGTCCTTGCACTGGTGACACCACAAAAACGGTGTCGAAAGGTTCCTCGAGGGAGTGTCTTACTCCCAGGAGGCGAGAAGAAAATCACTGGAGTGTGTTCCGCACGACACGCCACCCGTCACTGAGAACCGGTGCCCCGTCCGAGAGCCAGAGACCGACAACGGCCACCCCCAGCAGAAGTTGGATCCCCAGCTGGAACGTCAGACCACTTTCTACGATGGCCGTCGTATCGCGAAGAACATAAACGACGAAATGATCGACGAGTCCGCCGTGATTACCGGTTGGCGGCGACGAAAGTGGCCAAAGAACGACGCGTGGTTCGATCGGTCGTCCGTATCGAACCGGATTCAACACATCGGTCACAAGATGTGAGGCGTATGCAAGCGAAAATCCGACGGCTGGCATGACGGTATCGGACCGGATAACCACTGCAAACACGAACACACAGATGAGCGGCGCGACGAATATCGAATGCCCAATCGAATAGCCCGTCTCCGTCAGGCCAAACGTCCAGGCGAGTGGCTTATCAACGAGGTCAGGGAGTTGTGAGCCAATTGCGACAGCGATCGTTTCACGGGTCGACGGCGACCGATGTAACCACAGGTTCGTACACAACGAGTACAGCACGTACGCAACCGCAAGATGTTCCCACGGCCACATCACGATACCTCGATCGGCAGTGTTATGACACGATAGGCGTTGTCGACAGTGGGGTCGTCTGGAGGGTCACCGTCGTAAAGCAGCACGGTGAGCCGGAGATCACCGTCTTGCATCGTCGGCGTCACCTCGAGCGTCTGTTGTTGTGTCTCACCGTCGCCGACCGTCGTCGTCTGTCGATCGAGTTCGTCGGTTTCGTGCACAGTGACGTTCCCATCTTCGTAACTCACCTGCTGGATCAACAGCACGGTTGTGTACGTCTGTTGATCGTGTTCGTGGTTCGTGATCGAGGTGTTCATGGTCGTTGTCTCACCAGACGTGTACGTCGACTCGTACATCGTCTCGACGTCACCTGTGACAGCATCGGTTTGGATCGAAAACTCCGTGTATCCATCAGGCTGTGGTGGGTTTGCCACGGCAAATCCCACACTGGCGACTACCAGGAACAGACTGAGTACGATTGCGATATTGTAGAGTCGGTAACTCGAGGCGTTGAGAAGCGATGGCCGTGACTGAAAAAACAGCGATGGAAAAGAAAGTGACGGAACGTAACGTCGTTCCGGCCGACACCGGTATCGAGAAATGATCGCGATAACGGAAAGAATAACGGTGACGATTGAAATCCCGGAGAGTACCGTTTCGAGGGTGAAACCCCCAGGGGTTGCGGACGGAATAAGGGCAATCACTGGAACGAGGAAAACGCTAAATACAGATGACAGGATGAACCGTTCGATGGGTTCCAAACCACCACTCACCAGCAGTGGGTTTCCAAGTCCGGTTTTGTGTTCATCGAAGGAGTGATACGAATCGTTCGGTTTGTCCGGAAACAGCGCAGAGACCAGTGCATACCCGGGAAGAAAGAGGACTAGTGGAATAGCGAGCCCAATTCGTACGACACCAGTTATTCCCGAAAATATGCCGAATGTGAGAAGGCCTGTGGCAGCGATGACAACAGCCTGATCGAAAAACCACCAGTTCGTGTCGCTCATTGCCCACACATACGGGCCAACAGCGGTTTATTATCGTCCAGATAAGCCCCAATATCGAGGGGTGAATGACGCCGATGCATAACGGCCACGACACTAAACCCCTTAAGTAGACTTCGGTGGTTCTAGAGCGGTAAAAACATTGCATGAACTGAATTGAAACGTTAGTTTGTTTCTGTATATTTATTTGGATAATAATGGGCTCCTCTATTTCATAAAACTCCTCCTATGGCAATTTTGGCAGCCTGTATCGCAGATTTAAAATTATATGAAAGGTTATGAGTCGGTCGTGAAATGGAATAAAATGTTCCTCGAAGAAATACACGATTTCAATACTTTATTACCCCCTCCTGTTTAAGCAAAACTGGTACGATGAAAGCAGATAATATCAGTACAGAAGAACAGGATGAGCACACCACCGATAGTGCAAACGATCCTGGTGAGACAGCGAAGCGTTTTTCCATGGACGAAATCTTTCATCTGCTGCAAAACGAGCGTCGTCGCATGGTACTCCGGTATCTTCGGGGCACCGAAGGACCCGTACGCATGCGCGATGTCGCAGAACAGGTCGCTGCATGGGAACACAACACCACCGTCGAACAACTCACGTCAACCCAGCGCCAGCGCGTGTACATCCCACTGTATCAGTCCCATCTGAAGAAACTGGATAAAGCAG
Source organism: Natronosalvus amylolyticus (assembly GCF_024298845.1). Classification (NCBI taxonomy): domain Archaea; kingdom Methanobacteriati; phylum Methanobacteriota; class Halobacteria; order Halobacteriales; family Natrialbaceae; genus Natronosalvus; species Natronosalvus amylolyticus. Next base: position 2,840,874 of record NZ_CP101156.1, on the reverse strand, counting down.
GTGTTATCGAGTACCAGCAAGACCGTGGCATCGTCGAGCGAAAGCCACTTGCAGACCAGGTCGATCAGTATCTCGAGATCGAACCCACGACGGAGTCCACAGATGAAAACGGCGGACAGGGGCCTGAATGGGGCGATTATTACATCGGTACCACAGTGGTGGGTTATGCGGTGGTTTTAGGAGCCGTAATGGAATTGCCTTTTACCTCGTTTATCTCGGGTATCAGCTTGGCTGCGCTGATCTTGCTCCTCTATACAGTGGTTACTATCGGGTGGAACATCAACTAAACACAACAGTTACCCATTATGGAACTACCCACAGCGTAAACAATATTGTCACGAGAGAAACCAACACAGCAGTCAGTGTCGACAGTGAGACGAACGCAATGACTGGAACCAGGAGGGTAATCGCCACTACCCCCAGAAAGGTGAATGAGTGAAGACTCCTGTGCGATGTATTAGCTACAGTGGACTGGACGGTCCCGTCCGTTTGATTGAATTCGATGTCTCCGCTCGCATCAAGTGCTGGGAGCATTTCACACTGGAGATGTTGGTGGACAGCAGCCCACGTATCAATTGGTGGTCGTGCCGGCTCTATTAACTGGTCAGCGATTTCATCAACCGTAACAGGTGTTTCCATACTTTCGATAACAGCCAGCAGACGCTCGTCGGATCGTGGAATGTACGCATCCACGCGGCTCTCGTCCTGTGAATCACTGTTCGGGAAACCGCTTCCCGAGCACTGATAGACCGTCACACCAGACACATCGTACACCCCAGTGTCGGATTCTTCCGTGGACGTGTCAGACCGAAGCCACGACGGCGTCAGACGCATGTCTCACGTTATATGTCGGTATCATATAAGCATATTCACGGTTCACCGATGATAAACGGAATATAATCACAATAAACGGGCACAGTCAGCCATCTAGAGGATGTTTTTGCTGTTATACGACGAGCGAAAACACACTCAAACAGAGATCATGTGTGGCCAGCGAAACGATTGATGCACTACCGCGACCCTGTCTTGCGGTAGGGGGGTGTACAATCGTTTTCACTGGCTACTACAATATAACGCACGAGCAAGACAGATCGGCAGTTTGTACCCAGGGCCGATACGTTACGATCAGATCGGTACCGTTTCTGGCGGTTGCAATTCCGAGAGCGCTGGTGCATCTGATCCCCGCCACCGCTCGAGCCAACCACGAAGATCGAGAAGTCTCAGTTTGTGCCTTGCTGGAAGGCTATGGACGTGTTCGAGGTCACCGAGCATACGTTGATCCAACTGATGTCGTTCGAAGAGTTGTTGTCGGTCCGGCCACGGAGGTTCGAACGAGGAAAGAAACGGCGTCTTCCGTCGGACGAAACCTTCCACCTCATTAAATAGCGTCGTTCCGTACGGACGATCCGGTGGTCGGTGTCGAAGAATGTTCGAATCCAGTTGTTCACAGGCTCTGAGGAAGGTCTCTGTCGTTCGATGTTTCGGCGGTGTCCGAAGGTGCCACTCGATCAGTTCACGATCAGTCGCCAAAAACGAGGTCAAGAAGTGATCCGACAGCTGGCTATGAAATGGGATTGACGGCTGGTTTGCAATCCCACAACAGGTGAGTGTGTTTTGCACACTATCTGTGCGATCACGATACGACTCGAACTCCGATTCGATTGCCTCGCTGACGAACGGTTCCGGATCGATACCGAAGGATGTTCGATGGGCCAGCGATTCACTCGCCTCACGGTTGTACCCGAACTTCCCGAGAAGCGTTTCGACCGGGTTCGGGTTGGACTCGAGTTGGCCGATGGGAATCCGTTTACCGAGAACGTCGATAGTCTCCTGGGCAGTGAAATGGCCGCGGAAAAACGTATCACAGAGCAATCCATGATACATCGTATCGACGTCGATCTCGTCTGTGTATCCGGCGTGGTGGATGTGGAGTGATTCTTTGATTCCCTGTGAGTAACGCAGTTTCCTCTCTTCGGGCCGAAGGTATCGTCCATCAGGTGGAAAGGCCGTGTGAGCCACGTCGTACTGGGCCGCAAGTCGATTGGCACCCCGAACTTCCTGAGCAGCAGGGCTTCCAACGGTGTAACTCTGTTCGAGGTCGGAAACCTGGGAAAGGATAATCCGTGAATCGTAGCCGGCCGAGAGCAAGACGCCTTTTTTCCCCGGTAACGTCGACCGGCGCTCGAGCGCCCGTTCGAGTCGAGCCGCAAGTTCGTCCACGTAATCGAACGAGCGTGGCTCGTAAACGAACCGGTCAAGTCGATCAACCGCAGTGGGAGTGAGCCGAGAATCCAGCGGAAGGCGGTCGAGTTCAGCGACGGACGTCTTTTCGCCGAGAACGACGCCCAGATGCAGAAACTCGAGGATTCCCTGCTGGTCGAGGGTTGGATTGGAGATCGAGCGACCAACCATGGCGGCGTCGGTGCCAAAGACCCGGACTCCCGGTTCGTCCGTGTAGAAACACGCCCGTGAACGGACTGGGTCCGTAACGACGAACGGTTCGTCACTACTCTCGAGGTGGATAACGGCGAGATACGAACCGTTGAGCGCCGATAGTACCTCACGGCCATCTTCTATGTAGGCATCGAGCAACCACTGAGCGGCGTTCCCTTCGTCAGTTGGGGGGTACACCTCCCCCCAGATAACACAGAAACCCTCGTCGTTCGCGTGCGTCGCACTCCAGCCAGGCGTGGCGAGATCGCCATCCTTGATGCCGACGGTGAGAGTCGGGCCGCTAAGCACCGTGTCGAACTCGTCGTCCGTTCTGAATCGCTCAAACGTGTCGATACCGCCGAAGACGCCGAAAAGTTCCCTGTTCATCGATAACGACCTCCGCTGGTAGTCTGCGTACGGTCGAAAGCGGTTCCGTTCGAAAAACGGAGCCGACACGTACGCTTCACTGGAGTGGGATACGATCGATATCGACATTACTATGGTATTGTTAAGCCCGAATTCCGTAGTTTTCGGACTGGTAGACAACGCTCAGATGTGAGGTCAATTTCGACTATCCTATCTATAATAATGGGCCTCCCGTCGGTAGCCTCGGGCCGAGAATGTCACAGCAACACGCAACGCGACGACGGTTTCTCGCACTGTCGGGTGCCGCCGGTATCACCGGTATTGCAGGCTGTACCAATCGGCTCGAATCAGCAACGGACGAGATCAGCAACAGTTCGGCAAACGGAAACACGGACGACCCGAACGAATCGGCACCCACCGTTTCGGATGGCGTGCCGTCCCTCGAAACCGAGTACAACAGTCGAGAACGATTTCGACAACCAGGGACGTCGTATGACGACTTTAGCGACCTCGACGGCTGGGAGATTGTCCAGGGATCGGGAGACGCGGACGAAGATATCGTCTTCGACGGCGAACAAAGCCTCAGACTCGAATCGGAAAACAGTCAGAACATTATCGCACAGCGTTCGCTCGAGGGCGAGGATCTGACAGCGACCGATCTGTCGTTTGCCATCCGAACGACGACACCGCAGAACCTGACGGTCAACCTCCGTCTCGTCGACCAGTTCGGGAGCGAAAAGGTGTACTCACTCCGTGAAGTCACGTATCGGACGCCCGAAGTCGGCTGGTTCCGTTCGAGTCCTGGTGTGTTCCAACAGAGCGAATACGAACCGGCGATGGATCATCTGGACCGACTCGAAATCCAGGTGTTGCACTCGATGGACGAGGCAACCGTCTGGATCGACGATCTGCGAACCCACGAGACACCGGACCAGGGGTACGTAATGCTGGTCTGGGACGACGGCTTTCGTGACTACTACGACGTTGCCGCACCGTTGCACGACGAATACGGGTTCCGGACAGTGCAGGCTCCGGTTCCCCGCTGGACTGAACAGGGCCGTGAAGGAATCATGTCCGTCTCTGAGCTTCAGGAGCGCCAGAACGAGGGTGATCAGATCGTCGTCCACGGGACGCACACCCCGATTCACGAGTACGAAGACGAGGCCGAAATCGAAGCCAGACTTCGACAGGACAAACAGTGGTACATCGACAACGACTTCGAGGGTGCGAACTACATCGTGTATCCACACAATAGTTTCGACAGACGAAGCCTCGAACACAAGGAAAGCTATCACCACTGTGGCGGGTTCAATCAGGCTGGTAACGTCAACACGACGAGCGTCTACGGATTCGACCCGCTCGTGCTTCCGCGGACCATCGCCCACGACCTCGAGATATCGAAACGGTGTGTCGACCTTGCCGCAACGCACAATCAGTGTACAATCCTCAACTTCCACACCTTCGATGCGGATAATACGGTGGGGGAAGACGATTACGAGGCGTTACTCGAGCACATCGATGAAACCGACATCGAGGTCATCACGTTCGACGATCTCTGGGAGCTCCGAACGAGTCAGGAGTGACGAAGGCGTCAGCTGCGTCCGGAAGTCGACAGTACCCTCAGACGGAGAAAGAACCACTGGCGTCCTCGCGGGTACAACTTGATCATCTGCATACCCCCATGCATGAACGGTATGACGAATCTTTCTTCGAGTCGTCAGAGTGGTCGCTTCGAGGAGAATCGCAATTTCGTTTCCGATTTCGAAAATCCCTCGACGCTATCTCGCCGTTCGATTCCAGACTATTGTGTTACTCCGCCGAGAGCGTAATCTGTGCGGTGTCAGTCGCTCCCTCCTCACCAGTAACCCGCAATAGGATCGAGTGGTCGCCGTTTGCGCCGATCGTCACGTCGATTGTGTCACCCGTTTCGTCGACCGTTTCATCGCCGTTGAGTTGCCAGTCATAGCTGACGATTTCACCGTCAGTAACGGTCGAACAGGTGGCATCGAGAGTGACCGTCTGGCCCGACTCGAGTGACAGTTCGTCGGCGTTCGGTGGGTCGGTTCTGATTTCTGCGCTCGGCGATACCCCCGTCTCTCCATCGTCGTCATCACCTGGATCCGTCTCGACAGGGTCGTCGTCATCGTCCGGAACTTCCTCACCAGGATCGTCATCGACCGGTTGTTCGGGAACGTCGCCGTTCTCGGGGTCGTCGACGAACACGTCATCCGCAAGCAGTCGTTCGGTGATCGCCAGATGCCACTGGACGCGCGTCTCGAGGTCGGGGCCCCTCGAGAGGGTTTCGACCAGATACGAATCCGCCCCGAGGTCGCGAGCAGCTTTGTGGACGAGTAAGCCACTCGGTTCAGTGGCCGGCCCGGAGAACGATCCGGTCTTGAACGCGAGATCCATATCGTCGACGTAGTGTTTGGTCGCGTACGTCCCAGCGCTGTCTGCGGTTTCAGCGACCGCATCCCCGTCTGAATGGAAAATTGCCTGCCCGACACCGTCGATCGGATCGCCTGCGTAGATACCGATTGATTCGTGAAGGTCAACGACCACGTCAGCATCGAACTCGGAAAGCACGTCCCAGATAGCGCTAGCGAGGTCGGTCCGTGGTTCACTGCTTTCGGGGAACTGCCTGTTGAGGTCGATTCCGTCGTCGTCAGTTCTGGTTCCGCGCTCGATTGCGACGGCGTTGGCTTCCGGTATCGTGACGAGTGTCCCCGCATCGATCGTCCAGTCGGCGATTTCCCCGGCCGCAACGTATCCCGCTACCTCGTTGCCGTGGATCCCACCAAGGACGACGACCGTCGGTCCATCCGCCTCCGCAGTCGTGACGTAGACAGTCGTCGCTTGATCCGTGCCCTCGCGAATAACGAAAGTGTCTCGAGAAACACCATCGTCCACGTCAGGTTGCTCGTCGTCGCCCGTTTCGCCGGCCAGTTGGCCGACACCAACTGTCGCGAGTGAACAGGCGCCTGTAAGTGCTAATACGGTCCGACGTGACAATCTATCGCGTCTCATTCCGGTTGCTGGGACTCACCGCACGTGTTTCATTACAGGTATGCTAACGAATGCAACGGTTACGTTTCATTTGAGAAAGGATCGTGGACGAACGTTGCTGAGCCGAAACGGTACCTGCTGGAACAACACTGCTGGCCGAAAAATGCCATCGAGAACAGCGTCCAATCAGTGTCCGGAACTATCAGAGAGCCGATGTTTTATCGCCCACTGTCCGAAAAGCATCGAGAGGACCACCAGACCGATGGTAGCGACCACTGACAGGGGGCGTCGTCGTACACCGGTTCCGAGAGCCCAACAGAGTCCAGGCACGTGTCGTGGTGACACCGCAGCCGTACGGAGATGCCACACGCCGCGAGGGAGCCGGCCTTCCGCCAGATACCGCTTTGCCAGGATGAGTTCGTGCGTCGAGCGAATTTCGTACCCTGCCGACTCGAATCGTTCGACCTCATCCTCGTAGGTCGAGAGGTACTGCTCGCTCGCGTTTCTGATCACGTCCGCCGGCGGATGCCCGGTCGGTTCACGGCGCACGAGTGGTTCGTCGACGTACGCGAGTTTGCCGTGCTCGAGAACCCGCAGACAGAACTCCGGGTCCTGAAATCGATCGAGCGTTTCGTCGAAACCGCCAGCCTCCCTGGCGACACACGCACGTACCAGTAACGTCGATCCAGCGCCCGGCTGGACGTTATCCGCCAGAATCTCGCCGATCAGTTCCTCGCCGCCTTCCCTCGTTGGTTCCGCATCGCCACGAGCCAGCACGGATGCGACGAACGATTGAATCGGACCAGCGGGCCCCGACAGTTCGAACGTCGAGTCACAGTACGTGCCGACCCACACCTCCGATCGGTCTGCAAGGGTCTCCAGCTGTCGCTCGAGTTTCTCGGGGTGCCAGGTGTCGTCAGAGTCGAGGAACGCGATATACTCGCCGCGGGCGTATTCGATGCCCGTGTTCCGAGCCACGTTGGCGCCCCGGTTCGTCGCGTGGACGATCGGTCGTACCCGCGAGTCGTCGTATCCAGCCAGCACCGATTGGGTTTCGTCCGTCGAGCCGTCATCGACCACAACCACCTCGAGGTCGTCGACCGTCTGCTCGAGGGCGCTGTCGATGGCGCGAGAGAGCGTCTCCGCTCTGTTGTACGTCGGAATAATAACACTGACGCGAGGCATAGTCGAGGATACCCATCCGGAGCGGATTATTATCGGGTGAATAAACGCAAGTAGCAGGTTGGCACAGCGGTACCGAGCGGTCCACCGACCGGCAAACAGCCAAACTGAAACGTGCAGGCGACTCACATCGTCCGTCGCCCGGACTAATATCTCTATAAGAAAGGGACCCCGAATCGTCGTCCTGGTCGATGACGAACCGAAACCGACGATCGTTTATAACTACGATTGCAGCGACTGGAACACTCGGGCTCGCTGGATGCCTTTCGGACGTGCGCGAGTTACGTCCCGGAGACGATGAGTCCACACCCACACAGTCGCCGTCGGAAAGCGACGATGGCGGTCCCGAAGCCGTCGACGGGCCCGACTTGCCTGGTACGTCCCTCGAGGATTTCGAGGATCTGGATAACTGGATAACCATGATCGACGCGGGATCGCTCGAGGCCGAAACGGACGACCCGTACGCGGGGACACAGTCGGCACATCTCACAGCCGACGAGGAAACCGACTACGCGGCAATCTACTCGACACACGACGAGGGGATGGATCTCCGTGATTCGAACCTCTCGCTTGCCGTCAAATTCACCGGGCGCGACCAGCTCCAGCTTACACTCGAGTTGTTCGCGCCGAACTCGCGTAACGTCCACACGTTGCGTCGGACGCTCACGGGACCGAGCGATCGGTGGCTTCGCGTCGACTTCGGTACCTCGCGGGTCGATACACAACCCGACCTCACTGATGTGCGTGAAATTCGACTCACTGCCCGCAGACGCGGTAATCTGAACGGGACGCTTGAGTGTTCCGTCGACGACCTGCGGGCAGTTGACCGACCCGAGAGCGGCAAGGTCGTGTTGTTGTTCGATGGGACCCTCGAGAGTCACTATACCAACGCGCTCGAACCGATGAACGAGTACGACTTCCCCGGGGTCGAAGCGGTGATGCCCGAGGCGCTCGGGGAAGACGACCGACTCACGCTCGACCAGCTTCACGAACTCGACGACGCTGGCTGGGACGTGGCTGCCCGGCCACGAACCGGCGCACAGTTCATCCACGAGTACACGCCGGAAGAACAGGAGGGAATGATCAAGCGAACGAAAGCGTACCTCGAGAATCGGGGCTTCGAAGACGGTGCGAAGCACTTTCTCACCCCACGGAACGTGCTCGGCCCCGAGACGATCGATCTTGTCAGAGAGTATCACGAACAGGCGTTCCGGTTCGGGGGCGGACCGAACGGGCTGGAACTAACAGACCCTCACAACGTCGGGTTCTTCGCCGGAGATGCCGGCGACGAGACGAAAAGCTACGTCGATTACGCAGCGGAGTATGGACAGCTCGCCGTCCTCCACTTCGAATACATCGGTGAGAACGGCATGTCCATAGAAGCGTTCGAAGCGTTACTCGAATACATCGACGAGCAAGACGTGGCGGTCGTCACGGCGACGGAACTCCTGGAGGGGCGCTAATGTACCGAGAGAAAACTGTTGGCGTCGTTCTGCCGGCGTACAACGAAGAGGGGTTCGTCGGCGACGTCATCCGTGATATGCCCGAGTACGTCGACCGTATCTACGCGATTGACGATCAGTCCACCGACGATACCTGGTCGGAGATCCGAGCGGCCGCACGCGAGGATGGGGGCAGGACCCACCGACCCAAAGGCGAGGACATCGAGCCGATGATGGCAGACGGCGGAACCACCGCCCTCGAGAATCGAGCATTCGTCGACGATGCCATCGGTCGAGTGGTCCCGATCCAGCACTGGCACAACCGAGGTGCTGGTGGTGCAATCAAAACTGGGTATCTTGCCGCCCTCGAGGATGATATAGACGCGACAGTAACCGTCGATGCGGACGGACAGATGGACCTCGGGCAGATGTCTCGGCTGCTCGATCCGCTCGTCGAGGGGCAGGCAGACTACGCCAAAGGAAACCGTCTGCTCTCGAAAGAGTACCGGGCAGCGATGCCACGGTTCCGGTTCGTCGGCAACGCGATCCTCTCGTTTCTGACGAAGATTGCCGCCGGCTACTGGAAGACGATGGATCCACAGAACGGGTACACAGCCATCTCCAACGAGGCGCTCGAGGCGATCGCTGTCGAGGACCTCTATGAGTACTATGGCTACTGTAACGACCTGCTCGTGAAGCTGAACGTCCACGGCATGCGGGTTGCCGACGTTACGATGCCCGCAGTCTACGGTAACGAAGAGTCGAGCATCCAGTACTCGACGTACATCCCAAAGGTGTCGCTGATGTTGCTACAGAACTTCCTGTGGCGGCTGAAAGCGAAGTATCTCGTGTTGGACTTTCACCCGCTCGCGTTGTTTTATCTCGTTGGCGCCGGAACGGCTGCAACCGGGTTGCTTGGCGTCGGACTCACGTTGCTTACAGCACTCGTCGCCGTCGGGAGCCCACTCTCGGGCTCGACGGGCCTGTTGCTTTTGGTAGCAGGGGTCACGTTGCTCCTGTTCGCGATGGTGTTCGACATGGCGGAGAGCGAACACCTCGAGACACAGATCCAGTAGGTCGGTCGATCATCACGAGACAGCCGTACGACTCCGCCTTTTGCTCCATCTTTGAGTAGCCAATTACTCCTGTGACACCACTCTGGAGACAGTGAACTGCCTGTAGGTAGCGTCGACAAACCCTTACACCGTTTTTGTGCGAAGCGATCGCTGTCCGGCGTGACAATCCACGAGAAATCGATGGCTGGCCCAGGGGGCGCGACAAGTGCCTGCCCGTAATCGACCCGAGAAGGCGGATATTACGGGACCAGTTGCTGGTCGGGATGCAGGAATCCCAGTAGGAGACCGGTGAGAAACAGCGACAACCCTGCCAGAAACAGCAAGCTCTGTAGCTGGCTCGGCGCCGGCCCCCGCTCGTTCGAGGCCTCGAGGCGGCGATGAATAGCGTCGGCTTTGGACCCGATCGGATCGGGAAGCATCGCCAGCAATTCGAACGCTTCCGTCAGGTCCAGGGCACCGACGAGCAGCGCAAACGCGAGGAAGATAGCGAATCCGACCGGCGGGACGATGAGAAGGGCAAACCACAAACTCCCGATTCCCGACGAGAGGGCAAAGATTGGGACGGCGGCGAGGACGGTAGTGAGTGTGACTCGCACGAATCGAGCATCCTCGAGTGGGTCAAAGCCGACCAGACGCGCACTCAGACAGTGGAAAACGAACATCGTTCCGTAGCCGACACTGGTTGCGACGGCTGCGCCGTGCATCCCGTACCGGGGGATGAGTGCAGCGTTGAGAATCACGTTCAGCAGAGCCGCTCCGCCGGTAGCAGCGATGGGATATCTGAGCGCCCCGTTTCCCTGTGACACGGCGAGAATCGGACGTGCAAGGGCAAACCCGAGTGCACCAGGGAGCAATAACAACAGCGGTTCGACCGCCGGTTCGGCGTCGGAACCGAAGTAGATGGGAACAGCGACCTCAGCCAGTGCGGCAAGTCCCACTGCCATTACGGCCGTCAGTAAGAACGTGTATCGCGTCGTCTTCGACGCCAGTCTGGATATTTTTCGATGACGGTTCTGTGACCACAGTTCCGACGTCGAGTGGACGAACACCGTCTGAATCGCGAGCGGCACGAACCAGAGGAATTCCGCGAGTGTCAGCGCTGCCCGGTAGTTCCCTACCGCCGAACTATCGGTAAACCGCTGGAGCATCACGATATCGATGTGATACAGAGACATCAACAGAAAGACGAGGACGATGTTCAGGGAGTTGAACGTAAGCATCTGCTTTCGCGGAAACCGCTTTGTCGGGCGAGTGAACACGCACGACAGCGAAACTCGTCGGTGAACGAGCGCCAGTCCGGCGATAGTAACGAGGATACTCGCCACAAGATGACCCGCGAGCGCCCCTGCAACACCGATTCCAAGGTACGTTAACGGGAGCGCAATCGCGACGAAAGCGACCTTGTCGAGAATCTTCAGCGGTTCCGAATATCGTTCGAGGCCGAACCCCATGAGCGTCTTGCGCGCGTAGTCTCGAAACTGCGCCGAAATGACCAGCAAGGCCAGCAGATAAAAGTACGGGGCGACGCCGGACCCGAAGAGGGCAGCGACGAGTCCGGATTGCGCACCGAGGGCCAGTCCGAGTGCTCCGATAACGGCCAAGAGGAAGGCCAGCCGAAAGTAAAAGCCGACAACGTGTTCGCTCCAGTCTGCCTCGTTGCGATCTTCGGCGAGGAATTTTCGAACGCCGTCGGTGATCCCGGAACTGACGAAGATCATGTAGATTGCGAAGACCGACAGCAAAAACGCGTACTCACCGAAGGCAGAGACCCCGAGGAATCGATACAGAAGCGGCGTCGAAATAGCAGTGACGACGAGCACGACGACTTTCGCACTCACCACGGAAAAGACGCCACTCCCAATGCTCCGATTCACGGTTTCACCGACAGCGCTTCGAACGGAGAGCCGGTTCGCTCGAGGTCGATACTCGAGGAATTCATCGATTCAGGCGACGACATACTCACAGTATCGAACTGGAGGAACGACCGAGGCGTTATTATACGGGCGTTAAACGACGATAACGGCGCGTAGCGTCAGTTCACGACCCGGCAGTAGTGAGATTCCAGGTCCGAACCCGTGTGGAAAATCCTCGATTTTGCGTACGGGCCGACGCCTGGAGTGGGACTAATACGTGTTTTCCCAGGTCAACACGTCGGTCGCGCCAAGGTCTCGAATCCCGTTGACGAGGCGATTCTTTTTGAACGAGGGGCTGTGTGACTCCGGATACAGACAGACAGCGTGTCTTCCACCAGAGGATTCGAGGTCGGAGTCACGAACGAGTGCATCGGAGCCGATGTCGATGTACGGATACTGACTGGCCCGGAGTTTGCTTCGATAGACCGTCAAATCAGCGGCCATGTTGACGATAGCGTTTCGATCCACGCCGTCTCGACCGTGTTGGATCACCTCGACGTGACTGAACCGACAGTTGTCCCGTTCACAGCGAATGCCGTCACGGAACCCACCTTCGTCGCCGGCCCGGCCCGAAATAGTGAGATATTCGGCGAGCACCCGCTCGCTCCGGTCACTGTTTCTGATCCACAGCGGATACCCACCGGCCGTCTCGTGAGTTATCGCCGTATCGGCGATGGTTACCTCACCAGCATCCGGTGAGATGACAATCCCGTGGTTGACCGTCGATCCCTCGAGTTGGAGACGCGTGTTTGCAATGCGTGCACTCTCACAGGAGTTCATCACCGAAATGGCGTGACTGGTCGGCATTGGAGAGGAGATTTCGACGGCCGCACCGTAAATCTCGATCTCACGCCCGTTTTCGATGCGGATACCACGCTGGGTCTTATCTTCCGGTCGCGTGTCGTCGATTTCGACCGTCGGCCACCGTATCTCGCTATTATCACCGCCGACGCGCACGTTTGCCCCGTTACTATTACTATAATAGCCACCGTGGACGATTATTTTTCCGTCACCGCCCGCCGCGTAGAGTCCGTTGTTCGGGAACGCCCCCAACGCACACCGGCGGAATTCGAGCGTGCCACGGTTCTGATTCGCTTCGATTCCGATCGGTCCACGCCAGCGGTTTCCGGCCATCGGCGTGTTATCGACCCATTCACCCCCGTCAGGTGCACGGAATCGCTCGACGATTCCCCAGCCGTTCGGCTCGGTAATATTGAACAATCCTGGCCCCCAGGTGCCGCTATCGTGTTGGCCGCGAATAATAACGTCCCGAACCTCGAGTCGCTCGGAGATGTACGTTTCAATCGTCCGGATACCGGTATCGGAAGCCGTCTGATCGACCTCGAAACCCTCGAATCGAAGCCGTTTCCCTGGACGATAGGAGACACCGAGACGAAACAGCCGGTACTGCGGGCCGTCAAAATCGTAGTAATTCGCGGGGACTAACGTCGCATTGTCCCCGACGAAACCGACGTTTTCGAAACCCGTAAACCTGAACTGCTTGTCCATGAAGTACCGCCCCTCCGGGAAGACGAACAACGTGTTGTCGGCTCGCTCGTCCTCGAGGACGGAGGTAATCGATTCGGAGCCGGTATTGTCAGCACCGGCTTCGACGACGTTAACCACGTTTTCGTACTGATCCTCGTAGTGTGTGTACGAATCTGTCGCGCTCGCAACGGACGTCAATCCGATTCCTGCCGCACACGTCGCTGCGATTCCTTGCAATACTGTCCGTCGCGACTGCGTCGAAGCCGTCGAATCATCTAGTGTCGTCCGATCGTCAACAGTATCCGCTGGCCGAGAGCACCGAGAACGTCCACACCGCATCTCACTTCGTTCCGACATTGATAGTCATTGCTTTATAGGTATAACAAACCCCAGTATCTGTGGGTTCGGATAGCAAGTTTTTAAGTTTACTATGGTACCATAATTGATAACTTACGCACAGAACGAGCGTATCTGATAGTTGTACACATTGAAACGGTCGAGAAAGAGTGAAATGAGGCGAGAGGCGATCTCAGAGGATTGTCCGTTTCGGGGCCCTAACCACGACAATTCCAAATTGTATCACAGTCAACGAACGGTCCGGTTCCGATATACACCACCTAACAGACCCAGTGCAAAGCAGGTCAACCGCGTATGTCAACTTCACGATTATTTTCGAGCGTGCCCGCTATCAACTCGGAGACGGCTCGACGGATTCGCTGAGAGACGGCCGAATCTGAAATCTCGAGGCGTTCGGCAAGATCGTCCTGTGTAATCGTCCGTGGGACCTCGAAGTAACCGGCATAGTACGCCATCATGAGTAGTTCTCGCTGTTGTTCGGTCAGGTAATAGGTTTGCTCGTCCGCAGACGAGGAATCACACAGTTGCGTCACGCGAAAAGAGATGCCGCGTTCTCGACAACGCGCCCGAAACGCCGAAAGTGCGTCTCGATCAGGAAGGTATCCACGGACGATCCATCCCCCATCCCCGCTCGTAACGGTGAATACGAACAGGCCGTCGGTCCCACATCGGCCGGGAATTATCTCGAGATCGGTTTCGGTTTCGAGACGATAGATCGTCCGATTGTCGAACGTGGCAATCGGAGTTGGGTTCGAAATGGTGGGGTCAGCCTCCAGTGACCGCTCGAGGTCAGAACGCTCCTCACAAAAGGCAGAAACGAACAACAGACGTCGGTCCTCGAGTGTTTCCCCGTACTCGTATCGAAGTATTAGATCGGGGTGTACTTCGATAGTCGGCACCAGCGGGAGTTCGTCGTGGACCAGATGGACGGTTGTAGTAAATCCCATTGACGAGTGGTGCTGAAGACCAGAGAATCGACGGCCATATTTATACCACCGATAAGTCCAGTTTCACTGCGTCGAACCGGCACCTCTCGAAAAAATGTGTCCATTTCCGGACGTTTTCCACTCCCGTTGATAGATTTCGACCCGCTATTCTCTGCTCGTTGCTGCCTCCAGCAGGTCGACCGCGATGGCTTCAATTTCGTTTGCCCGCGAATCGGTTCGCGCTTCGGCAGTGATCCGCACGACGGGTTCGGTTCCGCTCGCTCGCACGAGCATCCATCCGTCCTCGAAAGCGACGTAGACGCCGTCCATCGAGTCGACGTCGGCGTACCGCTGACGACAGCGGTCGCGTACACGGCCGATAACCGCTGCTTTGTCGGTAACGTCGATCGATTGCCGACGAATCGGGTACGTCTCGATTGCTGAAACGAGCGTCGAGAGCGGCCCACGGTCGGCGACGAGCGAGAGGAGCTTACAGGCTGCGAGTGGCCCGTCGGGACACGGCGTTTCCTGTGGCCAGATCCACGCCCCGCTCGGCTCACCGCCGAAGACGACGTCCGAGTCCATGGCTCGGTCGGCGACGAAAACGTCACCAACGGGTGTACGAGTGGCGGCGGCACCCACGCTCTCGAGGGCATCGTCGACAGCCATACTCGTGTCGACCGGAACCGCAACGACGTCGCCGACGGTTGCCGTCTCACGGGCAAAGAGTGCCAGAAGGACGTCTTTCGGAACGAACGTTCCTGTCTCGTCGACCGCGACCATCCGATCGGCGTCACCATCGTGAGCTATACCCAGGTCTGCATCGCTCAACTCGACGAAAGACGCGAGATCGCCAAGCGTCTCCCGTGTCGGCTCACTCGGACGCCCCGGAAAACTCCCGTCCTGTTGGCCGTTCAGCGTCACGACGTCACACCCCAGATCGGCGAGGACACGAGCAGTGATCCCGCCAGTTCCGTTGCCGACGTCGACGACGACGCTCGGCGACGTATCGAGTGAAACGGCCTCACTCAGTTCCCTCGAGTGACGCTCGAGTGCGTTCTCCACCGGTTCGCTCGAGCCGTGGCCGTCCCAGGGCTGGAGCGTGAATGTACCTCGTTCGAGACGGGTTGCAATCGTCTCACACTGCTCGGGATCGAACGCCCTGCCGGAGGGGTTCCAGAGTTTGATCCCGTTGTCCGTTGCTGGGTTGTGCGAGGCCGTGATGACGACGCCCGCATCGCTTTCCGTCCACGAAACTGCTCTGGCGATTGTCGGTGTGGGAGCGACTCCAACCTCGAGGACGGTGCCACCACATTCTCTGACACCGGCCATCAGCGCGTCGGCCAGCACAGCACCGCTCGGTCGGACGTCCCGTCCGACGACGACGCGTTCGTACCCCTCGGAGGCGAGGGCTCGGCCCACATCGAGGGCGAGTTCGGCCGTGACGTCGGTGCCAACAGTACCGCGAATACCGCTCGTTCCAAACATGTGAATACCCTCTCAACCCCCCGCCGGAGGATTACTATAGAGTCGATAAGCTCGATTGCGAGACGGCCGGAGATACTCGAGCGAAACCGAACTCGAGAGCAACACTCTGGGCTACCGATCGGAGAATACGCTCTCTCCGGGCACAGTCGTCTGACCCGACGACAGTCGTACACCGGGGTTGAGACTCGTATTGATACCCGTCTTGGCCTCGTCGCCGAGGACGACCCCGAACTTCCGCCGACCGGTCGAAACACGCTCTCCCGAAACGATCATTTCGATCGGTTGATCGTCGTGGCGCAGGTTTGCGATAGCCGTCCCCGCACCGACGTTGACGTCCCGTCCGAGAACGCTGTCACCGACGTAAGAGAGATGGCCGACGCTGGTCCCCGCCATCAACACGCTGTTTTTGATCTCGACGCCGTGGCCGACAGTGGCGCCCTCACCGATGAGCGTCGCCCCCCGAACGTACGCGTTCGGCCCGACGGTCGCTCCCGACCGAATCAGCGCTGGCCCCTCGAGAACCACATCCGATCGGATTGTCGCACCCGGTTCCACGACGACCGTGCCGGAAATCTCGGCGTCGTCACTGACTGTTCCGCGGATATCGCGCTCCAGTTCGGCCAGTTTCCGCTCGTTTGCCTCGAGCAGTTCCCACGGACGGCCGACGTCGAGCCACTGGCCAAATTCGACGTGACCGACGTCGATGGTCTCGTCCTCGAGCACTCGACTCAGTATATCGGTGAGTTCGTACTCGCCACGTTCGCTCCGACGGACATCGAGACACGCGAAGGCCGCTGGAGGAAAGACGTACGCACCCGCGTTTGCGAGCCTTCCGGGTGGGTCATCGGGCTTTTCGACGATGCCAGTGACCGTTCCACCCGAGACCTCGAGGACTCCGTAGTTCGACGGTTCCTCGACGCGAGTTGACCCGACGGCCGGACCGGCCGCAAACAGGGCCGAAAGTGACGGCCGGTCGAAGACTATGTCGCCGTTGATCACCGCGAACGGTTCGCTGGGGTCGAGATACTCACTTGCCGCCCAGAGCGCCCCTGCGGTTCCGTCTTGTTGATCCTGTACGGCGTATCGAATCCGAACGCCCTGGAACCGGTCTCCGAAGTAATCACGGACGACATCGGCCCCGTAGCCGACGACGAGAACGATTTCATCGGCCCCGGCCTCGATTGCCGCCTCCACAGTGTGTGCTACCAGTGGTTTGCTCGTAACCGGCAACATCGGCTTTGGCACCGATTCGGAGAGCGGGCGCATTCGGGTTCCCTGTCCGGCCGCGAGAATAACGGTTTGCATGGGTGGCGCTCGTCCCCAGCCACGTTTTCTTATACGGTCACTAAAGGCACCGACCGTCCGCTATCCCAGCCGACTCGAGGCTGTTCGAATGAGGCTTCGTCACGAGAAGATCTTCGAGGACGAGGACGTCGAGCCCCATCCCGTAGAAGTCCTTGAGCGCCTCTGTCGGCGTATTGACGATTGGCTCGGCGTGATCGTTGAACGAGGTGTTGAGGAGAACCGGAACGCCGGTGATCTCCTCGAACGCCGTGAGCAGTCGATGGTAACGCGGATTCTGCGCTTTGGTCACGGTCTGTGGCCGAGTCGTGTCGTCACCCGGATGGACGACCGCACTTACCTCGTCACGGCGCTCGGGTTTCACGTCGAACGTCTTGATCATATACGGGCTTTCCGTCGCGTTTTCGAGGTAGTCGTCGGCCGCAGATCTGGTCATCGACGGGGCGAACGGACGCCACTCTTCTCGGTGCTTGACGAAGCGGTTGACTCGGTCGCGCGAGTCGGTCGTTCGCGGGTCCGCGAGGATACTGCGGTTACCGAGCGCTCGAGGCCCCAGCTCGAGGCGACCCTGGAACCAGCCGACCAGTGCACCATCCGCGATCAGTTCGGCGACCTGTCGTTCGAGGTCGTCCGGTTCGGTGTAGGCGATTTTGTTCGTCTCGAGAAGCTGGCGAATGTGGTCGTTTTCGTACTGTGGACCGAAATATACGTCACTCATCGGGGCGACCTCGTCCGGGTGACGGTCGATCCAGCCACCGCCCAGGGCGAGACCAGCGTCGTGAGCGACCGGCTGGATGAACAGCTCGTCGACCGACGGGAGTTCCATGATGGCCTTGTTCAACTTGCAGTTGAGGATGACGCCACCAGCGAGACCGACATTGCCCGTATCGATCTGACCGGTATACTCCTGGACAATGGACGTAACCGACTCCTCCAGTAGCTTCTGGGCGGTGTAGGCGAGGTCTTTTTCGAACTGATCGAACGTTTCGGTCGTCGTCGACCGTGGGCGATCGAACAGGTCCTCGAGGGCTCGGACGCCGTGTTCGGTTCCCCAGCGCCCGGTCAGTCCGGTCACGTCGTAGTCGACGCCCGTCTCGATCGTTCGACGGAGCAAGGCCTCGATTTCGGGGTTTTCCTCGCCGTACGGAGCGAGCCCCATTACTTTCCCCTCGCCGTTGAACATCCGGTAGCCCAGATAGTTCGTGATGGCGGCGTAGAACAACCCCCAGCTGTTCGGATGCTCGTACGTCCGGACTCGAGTGAGCCCATCGAACGTGGCGTGCCAGACGACGGTCGAATCGTACTCGCCTTTCGCGTCGGCAGTCAGTACCATCGCCTCGTCGAACGACGACGGGTGGAACGCGCTCACCGCGTGACACTCGTGGTGTGGTCGACAGTCGATCGGGGGGACCGGCGTACCGATTCCCTCGAGGCGGTTTTCGACGAGACGAGTCGGCGCGAGTTGTGCCATAAACAGGTCTCTGGCGACGTTCTGAAGGTGTGAGATCTTTCGGAGATTGCTATCGAGCTGGAACGTGTTCCGCAGATAGTGGCCGAGGATCTTTCGTCGGAGTTTCGGCTGGTATGGAAGAACGATCTTCTCCACGTCGTCGAGTTCGATAGCTTCGTACTCGAGGCAGGCCCGAATCGCCTGTTCCGGGAAGGTGTCGACGGCGTGTTTCTCCCGAGTCAGTCGCTCTTCTTCGATTGCAAATAACAGTTCGCCATCGGCGAAGAGCGCTGCGCTCGGATCGTGCTGGCCGTAGAGATCGATAGCCGGTTTCAGTGAGAGAGTATACGTCATGGTGTGGGTCTTTGTCGTGCCGTTTTGGTTCGTTGTGCCATCCAAACGATTCGTCGTAAGGTCGTCGCTATCGGAACGATCACTCCACGTACCCCAGTTCTTCGAGTCGGCTTTCGACGGCCGAATCCACGGACTTCCGTTCCGTGGATACGTACGACGGGTAGGCTATGGCCTCGGTTGGTTCAACGATTGGCAGGACGCGACCATCCATTCGGTCGCTATACGGAACGTCAAGCGACGCGAGGATGGTCGGTGCGATGTCGAACAGGTGAGCAGCATCCACGGATCGTGTCTCGTCGATTCCATCGCCGGCGGCGACGAATATGCCGTCGAGTTTGTGGTTCCAGGGCTCGGTCGTCTCGACGAAGTATTGTTCGGACGGTTGGGCCGACAGGAAATGCTGGAAGTCGTTCGGGACGGTAACGATGTCGACCGCTCGGTCGGTGTACGGCCCCTCGAAAAACGCTTCCCGGGGAGCCACCTCCTGAAAGACAGGTTCGCCATCGGGAGCGGTCACCGACTCCAGTTCTTCGATGAGTTCGGCGCGAACGGTCTCGTACTCTGCCGAAGGAACCTTTCCTGCAGGATCCCGTCCCTCGACGTTCATTCGAACGCCCAGTTCGGTTCGCGCACGAACGTACGCCGTGGACGCCGGGAAGTCCACCTGTTCGTTGCCGGTGCGGACGACGCCATCGGGGACGCGTGCTTTCGCCACATCCACGAGACCAAGTCGTTCAAGCACCTGTCCTATTCGGTGGGTCGTTATCCCGACGCTCGCCAGTGAGGCCGCGAGACGCTCGGTCGTGCTCGGCTCCCACGTTTCTGCCTGTTCGCCGTCTCGAAGGTCGTCTCGCATCACGTTCCACGTCGGCATCCCCTTGCCGCCGAGAGTCGTCTCGAGGTAGCCAGCGTCCTCGAGAAATGCGTTGACACGAAATTCGGGCTTCTCGTATCGCCCCATGCCATGATCGCTCGCGACGAACACTCGTCGCGGATCACAGGCCTCGAGAACCGCACCGATCTGTTCGTCCGTCGCGGCGTACACCTGTTTGACCTTCTCCCAGTCGCCGTCGAACTCGTGAAAGACCGTGTCGGTTTTCTGAAACTGGAGGAAGCCGAAATCAGGATGGAACCGGTCGGAGAGGTACTGAAACGCCTCGCCACGCATCCGAACGAGCGTACAGTACTCGTCCATTTTTTCGGCATCCGAGAGCGAGTCGTCACCCCTGGAATAGCGTGGATAGACACGGTACTCGCTAATCGCATCGCGTACGTCGTCGAGGATGCCCTCAGGGTGACACGGTGGGTTTTCGGGGCCGATAAATCCCGGAATGATGGCCCCCTCGATCTCGTCCGGCGGGTGTGTCACCGGGACGTTGACGACGACGCTCGAGCGGTCGTGCTGATCGAGCAGCGTCCAGAGCCGGTGGGCCTTGACGTCATTGCCTTTGACGACGTGAAAATCGTAGCCGTCGAAGCCGGTGAATCCGTAGACACCGTGCTTTCCAGGGTTCACTCCGGTAAACATCGATGGCCATGCACTCGGCGTCCATGGTGGCACCTGAGACTCGAGTGGACCGGCCACGCCGTCCTCGAGCAGCGACTGGAGATGCGGAATGACGTTTTCTTCTGCGAGGCGATCAAACACCGAGAGACACCCAGCGTCGATACCGATGAGCAACGCTTCCATTCGGTCCCCGTCCTGGGTCGGGTGCTGCCCGTCGTTCGATACGGTAGCTTTCATTGAGATACTCGAGCATCGTGGCTGCGGGGTGATTATTAATATCGAGTAAAACGACTTCCTCGGAAGCGAAAGATGGCTGAGAGACGGATGGGGAGAACGGCGAGCCACGTTCTCTCGAGGGGTTTCAGCACGGTTCCCCAGCAGATACACCGTTTAATACGTCTATAAACCCGGTTTCGGCCGTGGTGAGTTCCAAACCGGCCACACCAGCCACACTCGAGTCACCGTGACGAACTGTTCTACGAGTTGAACCGGTCTTATCCAATCCATCACCAAATGCCGCGAAGTGGACCGAACGGACAACATGAGAGAAACGATTTCCAGACGACGCGCTTTGGCAACACTCGGCGTGACATCGGCCACACTGGCCGGGTGTACAGAGTATCTCCCCAACGAAACGAGCGAGATCACCGGAGAAGAGCCGAACGAAAACACCGTGAACGGAAGCGATTCGAACGGAGAGAGTACGGCCGAAAGTAGCGACGTGCGATGGCCAGCCATCGATACCGGTGAGGTCCTCTCTGACTTCGAGAACCTCGACCGATGGGAAGCACGAACTGGCCACATCGAAGCCGCCCCGGACGAGGCACGGACCGGTTCACAGGCGGCAGTCCTGAAAAGCGACGGCGAAAATGCCGAGATGCGGCGCTTCTTTCCCGAGGGACTCGACCTCGAGGGATGGGATACCTCGGTGGCGATAAAGGCCGAGGAAGTGAGTCGCGTCGTCGTCGAGTTCATCGCACCGACGCGGGACCAACGGCTGACGACCGTCCGGCCGATACCAGACGAATTCGATGGGTGGTTCCGACTCGACTGTGGGTACGAACACAAACCAGAGGGCGAACCAGTTCTTTCGGACGTGAGCCAACTGAACATCGTCGCAGTCGGTCCCGAGGGCGGCCCAACTCGAATCGTCGTCGATGACCTCCGACGTACCGAGGCCGTCGATAACGGAAAAGCGATTCTCGCGTTCTACGGCGGACACGACTCTCACTACGAGATTGCCGCAGAATTGCTCGAGGAACGCGGCTGGGCCGGTGCAGTTCCCGTCGACCCTGGACGGGTTGGTGGTGAGGGACGAGTGGATTTCCCCGAATTACGGCAACTCCGAGACCGCGGTTGGGACGTCTGTTCGTATCCACGCTCGGAGCGAGATATCACCGAACAGCCGGAAGACCGACAACGAACGGTTATTGGCACCGCCCGGAACTCCCTTGCAGATCACGGCTTTCCGGATGGGGCGCGCCACTTCTTTGCGCCCGACTGGCGACGAATGGACGACACGACCCACACCATCGTTCGAGAGCTCCACGAATCCGGTTTCCTCTTCGGGAGTTGCCCGGCCGGTGCCCCGCCAACCGGAATGCACATGACACCAGTCATCTGGGGACCCGCACTCCGCAACGGCGTTCGTCGCCACATCAACCTCTGCGATCAGTATCGTCAACTCACCGTGATTAGAATCCCCCCGATCCTCGACGAGGAAGACGTCGAAGGTGATGCCATGTCCCTCGACGACTTCGAACATCTCCTCGATCACATCGAGCACCGAGGACTCGACGTCATCACACCCTCCGACCTCGTCGACGGAATCGAGGAGAGCGACGACAGTGATGGCGAAGCGGAAAACGAGTCGCGGCCCGAGGGACAAATCCTCGAGAGCGGACACACCCACCGGTTCGAGGGAGCAGTATCTGGCGAAACCGAGCCGTTCGACCTCTCCGAAGGGATTCTCACCGCGTCCCACGAGAGCGATGGCGAACTCGTCGTCGAACTGCAAGCTATCGACGGTAAGGTGCCAAACGAACGGCTGGTTACGTCGGCGAACGGAGACAGCGGTGAGTCGATACTGGTCGTCAGTGACGGAACCTACAAGCTCGAGGTCGATACGGACGGGCCGTGGTCGGTCAGTCTCGAACAACCCGAAGTACACAGTGACGATCTCGAGGATCCGCCACTCGAGACGAGTGGCGAAGGATCGGGGTTCATCGGCCCACTGTGGGCCGAAGGCGGACTCAGTCTCGACGTGACACACGACGGTGAAGGTCCCTTCATCGTCGACGGCTACGGTAGGGATGGAAGCTGGGAGCAACTCGTCAATCAGACTGGACCGTTCGATAACTCCCGGTCGTACGCTGCGAGCGGGGTCTGCTGGATCAACGTCGAAGCGGACGGGAACTGGACGGTCGATATCGTCACTAACGAGTAATGAAACGTCCGTACGACACCAATGCGGTCCTCGTGTCCGGTCGCTGGTACCGAGACGGCAACGCCAATGAGTGGTTTCTGACGGAGGTCGGGTAATATGTCACAACGATAGTACGTCGTCACCCGTCGCTCGAGGCGTGGGCGGACTCGGAGTCGGAATACCAGTCGTGGCCCCAGGCTGGCACAAGTATCGACAATTTACACGCACCTGTTCCAGGGCGGTTCAGCGCCAGACCCCTTCGATCCGGTCCAGCAGCGTCACGACGACGACGTGAGGGAGCGTCAACACGGCGATACCGATCAGGTAGAGCCCCAGCGTCTCATCCAGACCGCCCGGTGTCCGCGGGAGGACGAGGACGAGCAACCCGATGACGGCCAGCCCACCGAAGGTGAGCGGTGCCGCGTCGCGGGCGAATCGACGCCAGGCGCGTCGGCTGTCGCCATCCTCGAGCGCCCCGCGAGCGACCGGGTCGAGCACCATCGTTCGAAGAATGTGCCGCAGCGAGTGCCACAGACAGAAGTACAGACCGATAGCGAGGATCGGTGGCACGAGAGCGAAGTATCCGACGAGGCCGAGAGTCTCGAGGGCGTCTACGAACCAGGTCCCCCTGTCGTCGGTGCGGAGGTACCCCAGCCCGAGGGTAGCGAGAATCACCGTGCCGAGGCCGAGAGCGACGACGGTCCGGCCCGTGGTCGTGAACGCCGGTTCGAGAGCCGTCACTGCGTCTGGATCGACCAGGCCGACGATGGCCGTGGCGACGCGCTCGTACTCGCCGGGGAAGGCCACGAGCGGAACGAGCATCGGAATCGAACCACGGACGGCGAGGGTACCCGTGCGATTCAGGCCGTACTCGAGATAGGGTGTCCCTTCGAAGACCCGAAGAGCGTAGACGTCCCCCTGTCCCCAGTGGAGGGCAGTCACGAGGATGAACGAGCCGAAGGCGACGGCTGGCTCGAGGAGCCACAGGACGGTATAGGCCCCACCAACCAGGAAATAGAGGATGCCAACGCCGAGCACCGACCGCCAGCGAGGGAGTTCACCGCGGGCTCTGGGGAGAACGAGGTGATCGACCGCGCCGTGAGGGAGGCCGAAGACGACGACGCTGATCGCAAACGGGAGAAACTGGATCCACATCGGGAGCGACAGCACGACGGCGACACTCGAGAGCAAGACGCCCCCGAGGACGGTCGCGAGTGCACCCCGTCTGGCCCACGACCGGGTTCGTTCTCGAGCGTTCACGCTCGTGACGGTAGGGACGCCGTCGGTTTGACGCTCCCGATTCGGGAGTTCAGCGTCCATTGGGATCTATCGACCGCTCGACCACCGCGGCGAGTGTCGGCACCTCGTGCGCTCGCTCGAGCAGCCACAGGTAGAGGACGATTCCCTGAACGAGGAAGACGTTCGTCACGAGGAAAAACAGCGCTTCCTCGATAGGGAGCCCGAGCAGGCTGAGACCGACGGTGTGGGTGCCGGAAATGACCCAGACCCCGAGGCTGATAGCGAGCCAGTCGACGGCCCAGAGGTACAGCGTCGGCACGCCGACGGCGAGCAACCAGTGACGGCGCAGCCCCCAGAGGTAGGTGATCCCGAAGCTCCACTGGATGGCGAGAATCGGGCCGGCCCAGGCCAGGAGCCACCCGAGATAGTACGTCGACGTCCCACGGGTAAGCCAGAGTCCGACGGCACAGATGGCGAGCCCCGCGAGCCCACCGACTACGCGGTGGTGGGTCGGGATCCACAGCGACCGATCATCGACGCGCGGGATCTGGAACAGCCAGAACGCCGTCAGGATCGGCTGTAAGACGAAGAAAAGGTACTCTTCGACCGGCGTGTGCCAGATCCTGGCGATGACCGCCCCCTCGCCGTACCACCAGACGTCGGCCGGGATGAGGTGGTTGGTCCACGGCGTGGTGTAGACGACGGCGAGGACGATCATGATCGCCAGGCCCGAGAGCGGCTTTGGACCCCACCAGGCCTCCTCACGTCTGTAGGCGAGCCACCCGAGGACGAGGATGGGCGGGACGATGAACAGCATATGCACCTGCAAGTACGTGAGTGGGGCAGTCATTGGGTCGGTGGTGTGTTGATGGCTGTTTCGAGGATTTCCGTCTGAATGTTACGAGAGGCCCCCGGCAAACGTGTTGCGAGGCGGTCCGTGGGAGGCGTAACACGCGTCCAGGCATCCGTGGCCCAGGTCTCGAGCGGCCTCGAGTGTGCGTTCGCGGCTCGACGACGGTCGTGGCGAGTTCGTCGTTGTGCTGCAGCCAGCGTGATCGGTTACCCGCCGGCGTGGTTCGGGATCAGTTTCCCGCCGGCGTGGTCTCGAGTGTACGATCAGTCGTCAGCCGGCGTGAATCCGGGGAGGCTCGAGCCGTAGTCGGCGCCGCCAGTGATCGCGTCGGGTTCTTTGATCACGTAGAACATCGCGACGAAGGTCACGATGTACTTGGTGATGATGTCGAGGATGCTGTAGCCCCACGAGGTGATGGCCACGTCGAGGATTGCAAACCCTTCGACGCCGAGTGCCCACAGGATCGGGTAGCCGAACCAGCCGACGACGGTGAGCAGTTTGAGGGTGTTGAACAGGTCTCCGGTTCCGGTCTTTTGGGCCTCGGCCGTCCAGTCGACGAGGATGACGTAGACGATCACGAGGAAGAAGATCGAACTGATCACGAACCACCACCAGCGCATGACCAGACTCGAGGTGGTCAACGCGGCTGCCAGGCCGGTGATACACATCGCGATGGTGAAAGCGACGGTTGTGAGGATCTTCGTCCAGTTCGAGCCAGCGATCATCCCGAGGGCGATCAGGATGAACGGTGTCGAGAACGTCCAGGTGAGGTACCGTCCCCACATGGTCAGGACGCCGTCTTCGCCGGCCGTCACCGTCCCTTCGGCGGGGTGACCGCTCGGCATCTCGATGACGCTCAGTGTGAGCCCCGATGTGAGCCCCGTATAGCTCGAGATCGAGACGACCGAGATGAGCATCAGCGAGATGGCGATCATCTTCGACCGCGGATCGGTCAGGTTCCGCCCGAGGTAGGCGATTCCCAGGATGGTGAAACCGGCGAGGGCGATGTTCAGGACGAACGACAGGGCGAGAGCCGTGTCGTCGAAGACGTACTCGAAGAGCTCAGCCTGTGTGAGCCCGTTTTCGAGGGCAATTCGCTGTGCGGCGAACGCGAGTTCGGTTGGCAGTGACATACCTAGATGTGTTGGCGGCCCGAACAAAGTTAAAGAACAGTCCATACAGGTTTGGCTGGAGAAGGGATAGAGCCCCCGAACCGGGCATTTTCGCCGGTTAATCGAATTTCCTTGTACCCCCCTCGTTTTCTGTGTCCCGGTTCGCGAGAACCACGACGAGGACACCGCCACCGAGTATCCAAAAAACTCCCAACCCGAGCAGGACGGCGTTTGCAGTGACAGCCCCGGTGGCGGCGATCGTTCCGCCGAAGAGGACGACCGCGACGAGCATCAGTCGATAAAAGCGCTCTTGCTCGACGAACCAGCGGGCATATGCGTTCATACGGAGTGATGAGATGGCGTCGTGGTAATCATTTCGCCTTCGATAGTACGTCTCTCGCCGCGACCGCCCCCCTGACCTCCCACCACATGCTGGTCAACACCACGGCCAACCCGATGCCGATGACCGAGGTGTACCAGACGTCGACAGCCGCAACACCCGACCCAGTCATGTAAATCCGCACGCCTCGGGTGTACAGCCCCGCTGCCAGTTTTGGCGCGAGGAGACCGAGCGCCGACAGCCCCACACCGATCCAGACGAACGAGATACCCGGAGAGAGCGCCAGCAGGGTTGCCGCGTCCTCAATCCAGAGGAGTCGCTTTGCCTCCTCGAGCGTGAGTTCCCCGGTCGCCGCCCAGTACTGGAGTCCGACCAGGAATACGCCAGCCACGAACGTGACGAGCGCACCTGCGAGTGCGATCAGGGCGAAGGCCGGTTCGAGCGCACCGCCCGCGACGACCTCTCCCTCGAGCGACCCGATAAGATGGCGGCGTGCGCCGGTCGCTGGCGCGACGAAGGCGGTCACGAGGAGTGTCAGAATACACGCCCGTATCCGCCAGGGGAGCGATATCGGGAACACCTGTCGGGTCGAAAGTTTTGCACGCGTGTAGGTATCCCCGGACAGAACAGCCTCGCGGATGTCACGGTCACCCGCCATAGTCGTCTCCTGTACAACGCTGATGGTGATAAACGGTACGGGGGTTTCGATGCGACGAATCCGACGTTCAGGTCGTCGCTGGTAGTCCTGTATTACTTTTCACAGTTAGGCCAAGCCGTCTAACTCGATCAATCGCTAGCAGAGTTAGATACGGACGCAGTCGTCCGATCGGTTCAAAACCGTGCCCACAGGACTCAAACGCGACCTCGGATTGTTATCGACGATGGCTATCGCGATCGGCGCGATGGTCGGATCTGGCATCTTTATTCTGCCCGGCGTGGCGTACGTCACCGTCGACGGGCCGGCCGTGGTACTGGCGTTTCTCATCGCCGGGTTGCTGGTGTTGCCGGCAGCGTTCTCTGCCGCCGAAATGGCAACCGCGATGCCCGAGGACGGTGGCTCGTACGTGTTCGTCGAGCGCGGTATGGGTCCGTTGCTCGGCACCATCGCCGGTGTCGGTAACTGGTTTATGCTCTCCTTCAAGGGTGCGTTGGCGCTCGTCGGCGGCGTGCCGTATATCGTCTTCATCGCCCCCTGGCTCACGGAGTACATCCTCGTCATTGCCGTCGCGCTCGCAATCCTCTTCACCGTCATCAACATCGTGAGTACAAAAAGTGCGGGAACCCTCCAGTTCGCGATCGTCGGCGCGATGCTCGTCGCACTCGCGTGGTTCATCGCCGGTGGCGTCCCCGACGTCTCTCCTGAGCGCACAGCCGGCGCGTTCAACTTCGGCTCCGGTGGATTGATCGCCGCAACGGCACTCGTGTTCATCTCCTATGCCGGCGTGATCAAGATCGCTGCCGTCGCCGAGGAGGTCAAAGACCCGGGGAAAACGATCCCGCGTGCGATGATCGGCTCGCTCCTTCTCACCACCGCCCTCTACGTGGCCGTCGTCTACGTCGCAATCGGCGTCATCGACATCGACGCAGCGATCGCCGCTGGCGATCTCCGGTCGGACGGGGAGGGTGCGATCATGGCACTGGCCGCGGACGCGACGCTAGGGCTTCCCGGAACCGTCGCGGTCGTGTTTGCGGCCCTGTTAGCGCTGGCATCGACCGCGAACGCAGGACTGTTGTCCGCCTCCCGATTCCCATTCGCGATGGCCCGCGACGGACTCGCTCCGGGAGCGTTCGAGCGTGTCAGTGACCGATTCAACACGCCCGTCCTCGCTGTGTCGGTTTCGGGTGCGATCATCGTCTTGCTGGTCGTCTTCGTCCCTATCGATCAGGTGGCGAAGTTCGGCAGCGCGTTTCAGATCATCGTCTTCATCCTGGTGAACCTCGCACTGATCGGCTTCCGCGAAGGAGCGATCGACAACTACAGCCCCCCGTTCACCGCCCCGCTCTACCCCTGGATGCAGCTGTTCGGCATGGCGAGTGGCTTCGTGGTCCTCACCCAACTCGGTACGGTCCCACTCGCCGGCGCAGCGCTCATCACTGGGGTTTCTATCATTTACTTTTACCTGTACGTTCGCCCGCGAACCGACCGAGAGGGAGCCGCCCGCACAGAAGTGCGTCGGAACGTCGGTGAGGCAGCCCTCGAGCGAACTCGAGAGCTATTTGCGGAAGGACGACGGTACGACACGCTCGTTGCGATTACGGAGCAAACACCGGTCGAGACACGTCTCGACATGCTTCGAATCGGATTGGACCTGTCGGCACTTCGGGAGGGTTCGGTAACGGTCACGAACTTCAAGCAGGTTCCACCTCGTGTGTTCACCGCCAGCGACACCACCTCCCGCCACGACGAACCCCCCGAGTGGGCACGCAAAGCGCACCTGTCTCCGAACGTCGAGGGTGACACGACCGTGGCGAACGGTGGCCGACAGGGTGAGGGCGCCGACGAACCGGTCGCTCGCACGGGTAACGGTGCAGCGTCGACTGCCGAAACCGTCGCCACCGGTCCCGAACCGACGCGGAGCCCACCGATCGACTTCCGAACCGTCACCACCGAAGACGTCGGCCCCGCAATCGTGGAGTTCGCCTCGTTCGAAGACCAGTCGTTCATCGTCCTCGAGCGACGGGTCGAGGAGTTACACGAACTGTACAGTGAAGGCGTCAACGAACACGTGTTGCGGAACGCGCCCTGTGGCGTGTTACTCGTCGAGGACCGCGGCTTCGACGGCGTCGAGGAAATCGCCGTCGCAACCGAGCGTGGAGTGTACGACCCGGAGAAACTACTGGTCGCCGATGCCATCGCTGAGGAGACCGGCGCCACGCTCACACTGTTACAGACAATCCCCGAAGACGCACCCTCAGGGCGCGAACAGGTCGTACAGGAGTACCACGACGAACTCCGACGGATACTCACTGTGACGGCAGATTCCCGAATCCTTCGCAGCGACGACCGCGTGGCAGCACTTGCCCGGTTTGCGAACGCCGCAGACCTCCTCGTCACTAGCACCGAGCGTCGTGGGCTTTCCGGGGCGCTCTTTGGTAGACCCGGCGACCGGCTCGTCGACGTCGTCGATGTCACCGCGGTCATGGTCCAACCTGCCGGGAAGCGCCAGGAAGGACTCGTCCAGCGGCTGGTACTCGATCGACTGTTCGGATGAGCCGATACAGGACAGACTGTACGAACCCGTTCTCAACCCCTGGGAACTGCGAGTACCGATTAGTATCGCTCGAGACGTCGGAGATCTGTCGGGGACGATTGTTGGTATTGTAGCGTAACCGAGCCGCAAAGCACCTTTCCTCAATGAGCGAGCAGGGAGAGGACCCATAGACAATGCTTCACCTTTCGTAGTGTGACGGTAATCAGACATTGTCACTCTATCTACCCCCGCTGAAATTACGAGTGAATGCTCGAGCCGGGTGAAAATCCGAGATTCCGGTTGGTGAAACAGAACGTAGGTACAACGTGAGTATACATAAGCAGGAGTCCGTTTTAGGTCGAGAAAATACTCGGGAGTGAACGACTCGAGCGGGGGGAACAGTAACTGACGGTGGTCGAACCGACGCGACCGAAACCGAGTGATCGGCGCGGCGGATTTCCACCGTCACAAAATAGGGGGGGACGATGAGATTCAAGAGGTTCGCCGAATACACCGTGGCGTTCGTGCTGGTTGTTTTAGTGGTATCGCTCGGTTTGGGCTACGTCCTTGGTCAGCCAGTGTTGCTCGCGTACGTCGAAACGGGAAGCATGGAACCGACGCTCGAGGCGGGTGACGGGTTCGTCGCCGTCCCCGCCGCACTCGCCGGAGACGTCGAACAGGGCGACGTCGTGACGTTCAAAGCCGAAGAACTGCACGGCGGTGCGCCGACAACTCACCGCGTCGTCGACGTCCACGAAAACGGGTATATTACACAGGGTGATGCCAACCCCTTCACCGACCAGAGTCGAAACGAACCGCCGGTGACGGACGGCCAGGTCAAGGCCGTCGCACTGCAGGTCAACGGCGAGGTCGTCCGTCTCCCGCACCTCGGAACAGGTGTAATGGCGCTCCAGGACGGGATGCAGACCGTCGAAGGGACGATTGCCGGCATCTTCGGCTGGCAACGGCTCGGCTCGACGGAACTGACGTACCTCCTGTTCGGCGGCGGCGTGATACTGTTCGGTGCGAGTCTACTGGCTGGGGAAGGAAACCGCGACCGGTCGGCCTCGAGAGAACGCTCACGCGATCGTTCGGGCGTTATCGATTCGCGCTATCTCCTGGTCGCGTGTGTCATCCTCCTGTGTGCCGGTGCGACTGCAGCGATGGTCATGCCGGCGGGAACCGAGAGCTACGGCATCGTCAGCACCGAAGGGAGCGGCTCTGCGAATCCGACGATTATCCCCGTCGGGGAGACCGACGAGTTCGAGTACACGGTCCACAACGGCGGGTTCGTTCCAGTCGTTACCTACCTCGAGCCCCGTAGCGGCGGTATCGAAACCCAACCCGAACAACACAGACTGGCGGCCAACGAGTCGGCCAATTCGACGGTAACCCTCCACGCCGACGACGACACCGGCTATCACGTCGAATCGATGACCGAGTACCGGTATCTGCTGATCCTGCCGCCGAGGATAATCGATTCGCTGTACGTCGTTCACCCATGGATTCCCTACCTCGCCGTGAACACCGTCATCGGAACTCCCTTGGTCGTTTTCTGGCGGCTTTTCGGCGGTACCAGTGACAGAATACGCCTCCGCCGACGGGCTCGATCTCGAACCGGCGGCTTCTTCGATTGATAAAACACATGACACGCACACATTCACCCGACGAGTTGACGACCGACGACCGACGACAGATTCGGCTCCGTGCGCTGCTCGACCGGCGATTCCTGCTCCTGGTCGGGCTGTTCATCGCGATCGTCGTCGCAGGGGGTTGGCTGGCGTACGAACCACACGTCGCACCGGCTACCATCGAGGACTCCCAGCCGACAGGTACCTGGGAAGAGCAGCCGACGCTCAGCCACCAGGCGGAGATTCAACGGGCAAACCCCGTCTTCCCCGTTGGGGAGACCCTGCGAAACCAGGGGCTGTACTACACTCGACTCTCTCCGGAGCTTCAGGGTACGTACACATACGCCTACGAAGCGCCCGACGGCGAGCTCGATACCACCGTCGACGTGTTCCTCGTGCTGCAGTCGGTCGACGACGACGGGAACGTCTACTGGAGCGAGCGAGAACGCCTCGAACGGGATAGCATCGAGGGGCTGCAACCGGGCCAGGAAATGCAACTCTCGTTCGACCTCAACGTGAGCGATGTGGAGCCACGAATCGAGGCGATCGAGAGCGGCCTCGGGGCCAGTCCCGGGACCAGCGAAGCCACCGTCGTCGTCGAAACGACCGTCTCCGGGACGGTAAACGGCGAACGGATCTCGAACAGACACGTGGGAGAGTACGTCCTCGAGCCGACTGGCTCGACGTACAGCGTCCAGACTAACACCGAGAACGTGGGCGAGCGGACCTTCACCGAGACCGTCGAAATCGACGAACGCTACGGACCCCTCCGATCGTACGGGTCGCTCGCGCTGGTGGTATTCGGCCTGGTCGGGATTGCGACGCTCGGCTACGGACGACACGCTGACTTGTTAGCCGTCACCGACGACGAGCGACGATTGCTCGAGGCCGCCAGCCAGCGCGAGGAGTTCGACGACTGGATCAGCGTGGGCCGAGTCGAGGAAGCCGACCTCGAGGGGCCGCGCATCGAAATCGCGAATCTCGAAGGGCTGGTTGACGTGGCCATCGACTCCGATCGGCGGGTAATCGAGGATCCCCAACAGGGTGCGTACTACGTCGTCGAGGGGGACGTGTATCACGTGTACGAACCGGCGGATCGGACGCCTGAAGATGACAACGAAATTGACGAAGATGAGAGAGAAGCCGCAGTCGGAGGTGAGCAGCGAAACGAAGCGGCGGACTCACTCGAGTCGAAACAGGCCTCGAGAATAAAGATGAGTGACGGTGTCACGGATGACGTCAGCGAGAACGAGCGTCGAGCGGCAGCATCGGATGATGTTGACGAGGGCGTCGGAGATGGCGTCCTGGTCGGTGGCGACCCGCCCCTCTTCGACGATGCCGGCGATCGCCCGTTCTTCGAGAACAGAGACAGCGAGGATAGCGACAACTCGACTCGAGATGAGGCTGCTTTCGACGAGTTATCCTCCATCTTCGATGACCAAGAAGCGGAAGACTACGGCGACGAACGGCGTCTCGAGGACAACCTGAACTCGAATGGCGAAACCGATCCGGGCGTCGAAGCGGTTGACGCGAGCGACGAGGAACCAGAAGAAAACGACTAGTTGTGTTCGCTTTCGATGCGATGAGTCTCGGGTAGGAATTCAGTTGCCAGAACCCTGGTCACTGTTACTCCCTGTACCACTGCTACCAACACGAGAATAGCTACTACTGCCACCGTCCCTACAACCATCGCCACTGCCCCTGTTGCAGCCACCGGTACGTGGCGACTCTCGAAGGTCGTGATCGAGAAGATATTTCGTCTCTACCCGATAGCATGCTGGCGGTTTCTGGTAGTCGTTGTTCCGATGCGGTCTCCACGCCAGCATGCGAAACGTTGGTGTGTACCACTACAGGGTTTCATAGAACGTTGACATGCTGATCACACTCCCATCCAACCCCCCATTGTTGACACCCGTTTTCAGCCCAACCTGGGCGTAAAATGGACAATATCCGGATGCTATCGGGTCGAAATGGACAATTAGTGAATACATACGACGGTTGCAATCAACGCCTCGAGCAAGGGACACGGGCGAAGCGAAACCGTGTCTCGGAGCAAGACAATGAAACGACGCAACTTCCTAGTCGGCGTTGGCGGAACAGCAATCGGCGGCAGCGCGCTCCTCGGTACGGGCGCGTTCAGCCGCGTCGAATCGACTCGCAGTGTGAACATCGAAGTGGCACCGGACGACGAGGCCTACCTCGGACTCGTGCCGCTGGACACGCCCAATTCGAACAATTACGTCGGTCTGGACGACAACGGACACCTCGAGGTCAACATCGCAGACCAGCCAGAGGGTGACGGTGTCAACTCGAACTCGACGACGTACTTCGAGGGCATGTTCGACATCTGTAACAACGGCAAGGACACCGCGACCGTGTACATCGACGTCACCGGACTCGAGTTCCACTCGAGCGCGCCCAACGGCATTAACGCCGAGGGGACTCCAGTTGCGGACGTTCGAGACGAGGACGGAAATTCGATCGTGATGGATAGTAGCGACGATTGGGAGGCACCCGGATTCCAGGCGCTGGTACTCGAAACCGGCGAGTGCGAGACGATGAAAATCGTCACGCAGACGTACGGCGTCGATGCCACGGAGGACGAGCCGTTAGTTACCGGTGACGTGACGATCGTTGCCGACGCACCCGGTGCGGGCGAAGAACCCCAGAATCCAGCCTGAGCATTCAGGAGAAAATACCGGACTTATTCAATTATGAAACGAAGACAATTCGTAATGGGGGTGGGGAGCGCATCCATAGGCGGCAGTGCCTTACTCGGTACGGGCGCGTTCAGCCGGGTCGAATCGCAACGATCGGTGACGATCGAAGTCGCCGAAGATCCGGACGCGTACCTCGGCCTCGACAAGTGTGGCGGAGATAATCCGACGCCGAACGGCAGTTACGCACACCTCGATGGGAACGGCCATCTCGAGATTCTCATGAACGATGAGAATCCGACCCACAACGGGGAGGAAGACAACTATCTCGGAGCCGGCATCAACTCGAACTCGACGACCTGGTTCGACAACGTCTTCCAGATCTGTAATCAGGGGAAAGAAGACATCTGTGTGTGGATCTCGGACAGTGAATCCTGGCCCCGCGTCGAAGGAGGAGAACCAGACGCTGGCAAACGCCGCGTCGAGTTCTACCTGGGCGCTGACGACGGCCGTTCGCTCATCGGCGAGGAGAACGCGATCGGGATTCCGCTCGGCGAGTGCGTCTGTGTCGGAATCAAGACGCGAAGCTACGGCCTCTCGGAGGAAGCCGAGTTGCTCGAGGCGCTGGATAACACGATCGAGATCGTGGCCGACGTGGATGGACTCTGTTTCTCGGATCCCGAAGAACGATGTCCGATCTACGGCATCTCCCAGGGGACCGGTGTACAACAGATCGAAGCGATCGGCATCCCGAACTTCTCGGACACAAGCCATATCGTCGACCTAGACGGCTTCGACGAAAACGAGCAGTACTATCCGAACGGCCTGGCGTTCGACGATGATGAGGGTAACTGGTACTTCACCACGCAAAACGGTGACCTTCATGTGTACGATGGCTCCGGATTCGAAACCCTGGGTCAGATAGGAACCGGAAGCGCCGTCGCTGGTGCAGCGTGGTTCATGCAGGGCCACTACTACTTCGTCCCGAACGGATCGTCCGACCTGTGGCGAGTGGACAGGAACGGCGATGACGAAGTGGTTGGTGATCTCGGAATCGACTCGATCAACCTGGGCGACGTCGCAATTGAAGGGACCACGACCTACATTAGCACGTCCAGTTCCGGCAGTCCCGCACAGTTCATCGAGGTCGAACTGAGTGCGAGTGGCTCGAGTATCGATACCGTTGACGTGGTCGCAGACGCGAGCGACTCCGATGTCGATCTGACCTCACACGCTGTCAACAAGCAGATCGCGTTCGGTCCGGACGGGATACTCTACGCCCACCAGGCTGGCTCGGGTGTTGGAACCAACGGGAACTGGTACACCGTCGACCTCGCCAACGGAGAGCTGAGTGACGTCGTTGGTGAAACCAAAGAGTACACTGACCTCGCTCAGTGTGCGTTCCCACCGTCATTCACCAGATAAAAACGTTTGACGGCTAACTTTTTTAGTTCACGCGCTAGATAGATGTAGTCACTTCTCCATGAACGCCCCACCCTACTCCGCCGTCACGAGCGCGTCTTCGTTGCGGGTGAGGGTTCCCGCCTCTCGAACGGGACTTCGTAATCAACGTACAGTCGGTCTCTGCGAAAGTACGCGGTTAGACAGAATAGCGATGGTGACGTTCACGGGGTAGTCGTAGCGGCTACGCGAACCCTTCTCTGCCATCATCGTTTCTAGCGTGCTAACAAACAAATATCGTCTCGGCGAGTCTCACTGTTCAATCATCCGAGGGCGCTCGTCGGTCAGTTCGACGGAGCCACTGACACACTCCTTCTCGAAAAAATACCAGTAAACGCCGTTCCCATCACACTTCGTGCAGTGATAGGATTCCTCGAGCGTACTCATCTCGCCGTTATCGAATTCGATGGTGCTTTCGGTGATATGGAGAAACTGAGACGTCTCACAGTGAGCGCAGATTATCACGAGTAACCACCTGCTGTCGACTGGTTTTCCCTCACCGCTGCTGGTGCCGTTCGTCTATCGTGGGCATTGATCCCGGCGTGTCGATCGTGCTGTTTCATACCCTCTAAGCCCCCAGTACCTCGAGGAACGAGCGCCCGGACTATATCTATGCAGACGGTACCATGGCTCAAGCCTTCGTTGAGCACCCCGACGCTGTGGGCTGAAACGTTCGAGAATAGTCACGGCCACGGTCGAAATTTCCGGCGCTGGTGCTGAATTGTGGCTTCGTTTGCACGGTCTTGAGACGAGCAAAGAAAGGTTGTGTTCGGGTACGATCTGGTTGGTCGGCCGACAACGAGTGAATCCATATCTGACGGGATGGCGAGAGTCCAGCACACCACGCGCTATCGTGGGGGAATACCATGGAACGACGAAAATTTTTGATCGGAGTCGGTAGCGCCTCCCTCGGCGGGAGCGCACTGCTCGGAACCGGCGCGTTCAGCCGAGTCGAATCGAACCGGAACGTCACGATCGCGGTTGCGGAAGATCGAGACGCATACCTGGGACTCGACAAATGCGGCGGCGATGAGCCGACTCCAAACGGGAGTTACGCACATCCGGACGGGAACGGCCATCTCGAGATCCTGATGAATCCGGATAACCCGACCATCGGTGATTCGCCGCTCGGGGACGGAGTCAATTCGAACTCTCGGACGTGGTTTCACAACGTCTTCCAGATCTGTAACCAGGGGAAAGAAGACGTCTGCGTCTGGATTTCGGACAGCGAAGCGTGGCCGCGCGTCGACGAGGGACAGTACGAGGGCGACCGTCGCGTCGAGTTCTACGTCGGCGACGATGACGATCGGTCGCTCATTGGCGAGGAAAATAGGCAGGTTCTCGAGCTCGGGGACTGTTTCTGTGTCGGGATCAAAACGCGAACGCACGGGTTGTCCGACGGCGACGAGTTGTTAGCGTCGCTCGAAAACGAGATCCGCATCAACGCGGACGTCGACTGTCCCGAGCCCGACAATGGGGACGAGTTACCGGATTGTAGCGTGTGTGACCCTGATGGAGATATGGGTCGGTTGACGCAGCTGGAACTCGAGAATACGGGAGGCGATAAGGAGATCAAAGTCGAACAACGAACCACTGGTGATTCTGACAACTGGGTCGTATTATTCGACGACGACGTCGATGGTGGGAGTTCGTTCATGCTGGATTTACTCACCCAGGGCGCACCGGAAACCCGGTTTTACGTCGATGGAGAGCGAATCCGCGTCGTTCAAGACGGAGAGGAAGATCCAGACGACGAGTTCCACGTCAGTTGCTCGAGAACCGTCGAAGTTGGCCAATACCTCCACCCGGATGTGTCTCCCGGGAACGAACTGCAAATCGTCTCTGGCGGGAGAGAATCCCCTGGAAGTGGGGAGTTTACACCGATCTGTTGAGCGCTATTGACAGACTGCCCGCTGTTTTTTCGACACCATCCCGTTCCGCTATTCGCCCCTTCGCACAGACGAGTCAAGCCGTGTAACACCTGCCAGCAACGAGTAACAGAAATGTAATCGATATCCAACAAAAAACGATAGAAAATCGCGAGCCCCCTCAGCAGATACCGGGTTCTTCGCTGACCGATTCGATGTCTACCTCGACAGACACTAACTCTTCGCCATCTTCGTCAGTGAACGCAACTTCGACCTCAAGCAAACCGGGCCCGTCAGCGGTTAGTTCGAGTCCGTCCTCCCACGTTTCGTCCTCACCAGATCCGAGTTCGAGTTCGCCATCCGGCAGCTGGTGATCGATCGAGACGTCACCGCTGATGACATCGATTTCGAAGCCACCCTCGATCGTTTCACCTCCTTGGTTCTCGAGTTCGACCTCGTAGGACGACGACTGACCGTCACCAAGTGCATCAACGCCGGTAATGGAAAGCGCGACTTCGCGAGGAACCTGCACCTGGTCGCCGCCGAGGGCCGCTGCATGACCCTCACCGGCCGACGTGGAGTCAGTGTTCCACGCCAACACCTCGAGGAAATCGGGGTATTCGGTGTAGACGTCGTGCCAGCAACACCAGCTCTCCCAGTTGTTCATACCACTTCCATCAGCCTCGGCATCGAGGCCAAGCTCTTCGCCGGCCTCGGTGATTTCGATGGTGCCGGGTGCATCACCGTAGCCTGCGCCATCGATCCCGAACATTCCATCGAACTGGCCAAGTGGACCAAGGAAGCCAGCCGGATCGTCCAGCCCATCCTGAGTTTTGACGAGTAGCCCGCCTCCAGCATTGACGAAGTCAGCGATGTCGTCAGAGCGATCGATCAGCACCTCGTTCTGACTGTTGGTGAGGCCGTTACCGGATCCCCAGCCGAGTTGGTCATCTCCACTGACGACCCCGAGCATAGCGTAGTTGTCAAAGTCGACCGTTTCCATCTCGTCCTCTTCGTACACGAAGTCTACGACTTCGTCGACCTGTGGATCCTTGCCAACATCGCCCTCCCAGTAATCGATGATATTAGAGTAGGAATTAGGGTACCCACCTAACACGAGTATTCCATCCTGCCCATTGGTGACATCGTCGAGTAGTGAGGCAACCATCTCGGCATGCTCTTCCGGTGGTCCGTGACCATCCCTTCCGGGTGCCAACTCCGAATCCAGCCCCATAACGATGACTGGCCCACCAGCCTCGTCCCTCTCACCGATTTCGTCCCAGGTCGCTTCTTTCGGTTCGACACACTCCGGTGGAACATCCGGATCGGGACACTCCACGTCCGCCACAAGCGTGATCGTATCCTCGAGCTCGTCGAGGAGTGCCGCTTCATCGTTCGCGTTGATCCCGTGCGTGTTCGTCCGGATCCCGATACAGTAACACTCGCCGAGTTCGACCGCTGTGGCGTTCTCTGTACCGAGTATCGACGCCTCGTCGTCGTCCTCGAGGTAAAAGTCGACGCGGGGTTCACCCTCGTACGGACCGCTCTCGACGACCGGCCAGTTATCGTCCTGATGAATCCAGACGCAGGCGTCTTCTTTCCCCTGGTTACAGATCTGGAAGACGTTGTGGAACCACGTCCGGGAGTTCGAGTTGACGCCCTCACCGCCGTTCGGGTTCTCCGAGATGTCGACGTATAGGTGTCCATTATCGTCTAATTCGACGTAGTTGTCCCCGTGCAACGTCTCACACTCGTCCAGTCCGAGATACGCGTCCGGGTCTTCCGCGACCTGGATCGTGACGGCTCTATTCGATTCGACTCTACTGAATGCGCCGGTTCCGAGCAGTGCGCTCCCGCCGAGGGAGGCGCTACCGACTCCGACCAAGAATTTTCGTCTGTCCATAGTTGGTATCCTGTTGTCACCCATCTACCGCTGTCGAGCGGTGGATGTACAGATAGCCATCTATGTACCGCCACATGTGTATTGATGATATACCAATTAGGCATGAAATATTGTATTCCTCCATTTTCTAATTGCTTGCTTCAAGAGGAGGGCAAAACCCCTTACACGGGGAACGTGTGTCGATCAAGCATGCATTTCCAGTGTGATTTCAACCGAAGTCAATGCCTCCCTCGAGAGGCAATTCACCGGGTGAAGTGTCTCCTCGTATCAGCGTCTCCGGGCACCGACTCGAGCGTGGGTCCCTCTGATACCGGCACGTCGTTTCACAGCAAGCCGGTCACGTAATTCACCGAGTCGGTTCGAGCAAATACCCCGAGTTCGATCGAGGTAATTCGAACGAAATCGTTCACTCGAGAGGGACGTTTCCGGTCTCCCTCGATACCATACTGACGTTGCCCCGAAGTGACCGCATTCAACGCCCGGTTGTACGTTTACTACGAGTTTATGGTCAAGTACCTCGAGGGAGAAGCGGTCTCAAATCGGTTGGGGAAACCGTGGAGGGGGACATGAAACGACGGAGATTCATACTCGGAACGGCGACAGCGAGCATCGGTGGGAGTGCACTCCTCGGGAGCGGTGCGTTCTCGAGGGTCGACGGTCATCGGAACGTGCACATAGAAGTCGTGGGTGACGATGACGCCTATCTTCGACTCGAGTATCCGACGGTCGAGATCGTCGATTGTGCTGGAACAGTGACGCTGCTCACGGTCACGAACCGGTTGAAGGCCGCCATCGACGAAATGGGGTTCGAGCTTATCGACGCCGACGACCTAGACGTCGAAGCTATCGAGCTACCCGATACGCCGATCGGCGTCGGCGAACAGGGCGAAGTAACGGCGGTGATAGCATGCAACGAGGACGTCACGAGTCGCGTCGGCTTCGAAATCAACGTCGACGGGACCGACCTCGCCGTCGAAGCCCATCGGACCGACGCCGACGCCATCGACGTGGAGTGTGCATGTCCCTGTGACTCAGAAACTGCTTGGAGCGACGGCGAACCGTACAATCCGGAGGGAAGAGGGAACTGGGCGACGTATACGCTGTGGGAGGACGGGATGGCATACGATCTCGTCGCCGGGCAACACATGGAGGCAGGGGTGGTCACGTTCAGCAAGGATGATGGCCACGTGGAGATCACTATCGATCTCCACGACGGCTGGTCGTTACAGGACGTCGAAGAACCGGTGAAGATCCAGGGATATGACGAACCCCCGTCCGGGAATCCAGCACCCGGACAGTTCTCGACGTACAAAGGTGGCAAAGCGAAGATCTCCGTAGAGAACTATCCCTACTACGGCGTCCACCTCGACGTGGAGAAGTGTGGAAAAAGCTGATACAGTCTACTGTAACTTTTTACCGGTTACTGCGACTCGATAGGTCAATTACCGGGAAGAAACGACAGTAAACCGTATGGAAGAATGGCACCCACACGACGGTCGACCGCCACGATGAAAGTACTCGCTGGAGACACCTCGTTCACGAGATCGGCTGTTCAGTGAACGAGGTCGGTGACCGATATCGCTA
Organism: Natronosalvus amylolyticus; assembly: GCF_024298845.1. NCBI lineage: Archaea > Methanobacteriati > Methanobacteriota > Halobacteria > Halobacteriales > Natrialbaceae > Natronosalvus > Natronosalvus amylolyticus. Next base: position 2,800,320 of record NZ_CP101156.1, on the reverse strand, counting down.
GGTGGTATTGGCTGCGGACGTACTACAGCCGTTCATAATCGGTCCGGACGCTTCGAGAATCACTCGCCGTCGACGGGAACGAGATCGGCCGGATCGACCCACTCGAATCGAGTATCCCCAGCCCGGACCCCGAACTGATCACTTGAGTATGTCCTCCCTTCGTTTTCGGCCATCGACTCGAGGGCGCCGAACGCTTCATCGAGCTCTTCGAGTTCCACATCCTTACTGCTCGACGTGGTTGGTTCCGTCTCCCCCGCGGAGTCAGGTGATACGTCCGATAGATCACCCAAGAGTGATTCAAGGGTACTATCAGCCGGCTCGAGTTCCTCGAGCGCTCTTTCCTCACTGTTCCGGTTCGGAATCGGCTCTTCAATCGTGGTCGTGTCAGTTGCGTTCCCCGTAACTGTCGTCGATTCCCCATCAGTCGAATCGCCGTATCCAATGACGGATCGGACGCGATCGAGTCTCCCCCAAGACATGGAGCAACGATCGGCCATAACGAATATAAACCCCAGTGACGGTTCAGCGATCGTTCCGGTTTGGTCGCTCCCCTCTTCGTTTCGGGTGTGACTTCCGCCAGGAACAATACGCGGTAGCGATGGATCAACGTTAGATTGGACGAACGACGACTGACAGCAACAGGTTTCTTGGCGATTGGATGTACCTGCGTCGATCCGAGGTGCGACTCGAGAACGCTGCCGGTTGCGGTGACGTAGTTCATCCATCCGTCGTTACAGGGTATCGATACCGCCAGTTCAAGTTGTGCCGTCGCGGCCATCGGGGAGTCCCTAAAACTCTGCACGCCGTCAGAAACTGGAAAACGAGGGTCAACCGATTCGGCGACGAGAGTCGCTCTATCTAACTCACTAGGAAGAGATCAGCCACACTCACCGATACGAGCCGTTGAACACGCGGGCCCCACACACGGTGCAGTCGACGTTCACCCGCACCACATCGCTCGAGCAACACGACCGTCGAGCACTTTCGACGGTGTCGAGATCTGCCTCACAGGTGGGACACGCCTCGAGAAACGCCCGGAGTCCGGCGATCAGTTCGGTTCGGTTACGGTCTCCGAGTTCGCCCCAGGCAGTAATCCGCTCGCGAAGGCACGGTTCGACGGCGAGGTCGGCATAAAAGGCGGCGTCTGATGGCCATTGTCCGATTGGATCGCCGTCGAACGAGACCACGAACCGTTCGCCGGATTCGGTGGTGAGATGTTCAGGCGATACCTCGAGTACCGCGGCAAGTCGCTCGCTCGCTTCGTCCCCGTCTCGAAGCTCTCTGATCCGCCGCCACCACGCTTCTCGAAAATTGCGAGTGAGTCGGAGGTCGTCGCCGTGTTGTTCTTCCTCGACGATTTCGGCCGTTCGTAACCGTACCTCGGTGTCGAACGGCTCCGAACCACCGTTCGTCCGGAGCGCGGTGCTATCGTCCTCGGCGGTTTTGAGATCGGCGTGTTCTTTCGACTTATCGAAGCGATCGAGAACCCGTTCAGGGAGGTATCGAGCGGTGAGTGTCGGTGTCCCCGGAACGAGATAACCACGCAGGTAAATGACGACGGCGAACGCCAAGAGGGCGATGAAACCCGCCGGAAGCCACAGGACGGCGATCGCAGCGGCAGTAGCCGTCGCAATGATTGCGTTGACGATCGTGCACGGGATACATCTGTTCGCGCCGGTGTACTCAGCGACTCGAAGGCTGTCAATCGTTCGCGCTGGTGTAACCATCAGGCGCTCCGTTGTCGTTCGTCCTACAAAGGTATAGAGAGGTTGTTCCTCGAGAACCAGGCTCTCGTATTCGCTGCTCACCAAGCGATCAGTCCAGACGCAGATCGAAAGGAACGGTTGTCTCCCTTTACTGTGGCTGCGAAGTCGAGCACGTACTCACCGGTACCGCACGACGAGTAGCATATGAACGGCCAGTATCGCCCCCATCGAGTCCAGAATCTAGACGCCTGGAATGGGTGTCGAGCAAAACCCGCTGACAACTCGAGCGAACAGGTGTGAGTGTATTTCAAATAGCTGTGCTACGAGCGATTGTATCCGTACAACTTCCCCATAACAATAAGTGCTCGGTTCGGCTGGTGGATCGGGGATCCAGTATCCACCGCGAGCGGGTAGCGGTGGGGTATCCCCAAATCACCAACGTGATGGCGCTACAATACCATCACTGTGGGGGCGTAGTCGGCCCAGGTCCCCCCTACCGGCTACGATTCGTGAGCCGGGTACCGCCAAAGTTGAAGAGACGAACGTATCGAAAAAAGCCATTGTGAAGGTGTAGATGATAAACGAGACTCGGCTGTCGAACCACATTCGGTCGCAAGTCTCGCTCGCCACAGAGTAGGTGCTGTATCGATATGTTGGGATGCGGCGTTCATCACAACAACGGGAGTATTACCATAATGATGGGGGCTATTCATCTTCTCGGGGGAAACTGACTGACCGCATGAGAACGGACCACTGGGAAACAGCGATCCGAAGCCATCACCAACCAGCTACCAACCACCACCACCATCACCATCACGATTGACATCGTGACCGAATGCTTCGAGAGCGATTCGTCTCACCGGATCGCGTCGCATTCACTTCCCGTGGAGTCGATCCCTCTTTTGACACTGAATTCGGTTGCTACTCGCAAGAAGGGATGGAAGATCACTTTCGTATAGAGTGAGTCTCTCGAGGCGATACCCGTCACCAACACCTCCCGAACCGTGGCTGATTGCCCTTATCCCGCCAGTCGAAGGTTCATAGAACGGACGTGGACCACACCGCTATCGGCCACCGGTTGAGAGCGAAGGCTGTAACAGAGTACCGCCGAGCACTCGAAAGGGGGGTCGGCACTCGATGATACGAGACTACAACGATCCTACAAGCGGGGCGTACATACTGACGTTGTTCACCCCCGATCATCGGTTGAGATGTCCCAACGTGACTATTACCATACTGCCCGAGTGACTGATTCGAGAACGGGGGGTGAACATCCCGTTCACCACACGTCACGGGGGGCCAATGCAAAAAAATAGATGGCTGCTACGGATGGAACGCCGGCCACGGGGTGTGGTCAGATGAAACGAATCACCGGGTTGCTGCTAGCTACCGTTCTTTTGGCCGCCGGTATCGGAGCGACGACTGCGGGGGTCATCCCGCTCGAGGAAACCGATACCGTCTCGGTCGGGAGCGAAGATGACCGACAGGTTGATGCACTCGAATCAGTCGACGACGTCATCGCTCTTCCCGGAACGGGTCCAAACGGTGACTACGTCGTGATCGACGAGTACGACCGACTGGCAATCGATCTGACCGGGGAGAATCCGAACGTGGCAGGCGATGGCGTTCCACCCGCAGCGCTCACGGGGATCGACGACGTACTCGTTCTCGAGTACACTGGATCAGAATCGACGGCGCTCTGGATCGAAACCGACGACGAACGCCTGGATTTTCACACCGAATCAGGGTCGATCACCGACGAGAAAAACGCGATCGTACTCACTCCTGATGAGCGCGTCAGCGTCGGATTTTCGGTAGAGGATGACGACCTCTCCGCGGGCGATCAGTTGACCGCCTCGTTCGCCGTTAGGACGACGCCTCCGACCGACGCGCTGTACGTTCCGTATCCGGACGCTACCATCGAGGTTCTGGCACCCGATAACACGACGCGGGAAGTGACGATCGAATACGCCAGATCCCACATCGAACTCACCGGCGACGCAGAGCGGTTCCGTATCGGACCGAACGCCTCGCTCGAGGAATTCACCGTGCGTTTCGACGATCGTGGCCATCCATCGTTTACGATTGACGCAGAGACGGCCAGGCGCGATGGACTCGTCGAGCGATTGCCTTCGGGTGCCGTCGGAATCGGTGCGTACGCCGTCGAAGACGTGGATGAGGGCAAAGCGATCCGAGACCTCGAGTATCGGTTCGCAGTCGATAGGTCGTGGTTCGCGAAATCCGGGGTGGATCCGACCCAAATCACCGTCTATAGCGATGATGGAGAGCGCGAGAACTGGACGGTGACTGAAACGACTGTCGTGGACGAAACGCCGGAGACCATCTTCGTCGAGGCGAGGGTCGATACGTCCTCGAGACACGTGCTGGCGGTGGAAACCGCCGTATTGGACGTGACCGAGCTGTCGGTCAAACCTGCGACGGTCACGCCTGGTGAAGAATTCACCGTTAGGGCGACAATCGAGAACCTCGGTCTAGCGAGCGGTACCGACGAGATGGCGGTGATGGTTGACGGCGACCCGATCGGGACCATGACGGCGAGCGCTGACGCCGATGAAGCGGTAACGGAGACGTTCGAGCACACGATAGACGAACCAGGCGAATACGAACTTCGAGTCGGTAACGCCGACCCGGTAACGTTGGTCGTCGGAAACGCGGACGACACGGCACACACCGATTCTTCGAGTGCCACCAGTGCCGAAGATAGCGGAACTGAAAACGCTGGAGAGGCGGAGACGAACCACGATATCGACGGGTCGGGAGAACTAATCGATGAGGCCGGCGCGTTCGGCCCGATACGGGTTACCGCGGTTTTCGTGGCGATATCGACCAGTCTCGGGACGATCTGGCTGATCCGACGCTCGAGATACTAATCGAGAGACGGATTTCGGCGGTTTTCATACTGGCGACGAATCACCGAACGGCACCGCTGGCGCTGGGAGGTGGGAACTATAGTAGCAATTGGAAGTCATTCCATATCCTATCGCATGACGGCATCGCGATAGGTGTGCGAATCGTTTCAACTGCTACTCTATCTGTTAGTCGTTGGGACAAAAAACGGAGTTTCGGGCCGCTGGTGATCGGACTACTCGGTCAGCGGAGCGAAGTCCATATCTCGCAATCGAGACCGTCGCGACTGGTATGTGTGAACAATCGACGAGACGCCGAACATCAGTACCAGAATTCCCGTGAGCGTTCCCCATCCGATACTGAACGGATAGAGTCCGAGATGAGTCGTCAGTACCAACAGGCCGCTCAGTGCGGTCAGGCCGAGGTAGTGGACGTGCCAGGGAATGTCGTTCTCCGGCACGTACTCGAGGTACATTCGTACCTGCTCGGCACGGGGCGTGAGGCGCATCTCACCTCGAGCCTTGTCGTAGTCGATGATATCGAGGTCGTCGAGTTTCGGTAGATGGGTCTGCCGTAACGCCGTATAGACGCTCTTTCGGTTGCTGTAATTACTCTCTTCCGGTGAGTCGGACGTCTCCTGGTCGGTAACGTAATCGACGACGTCTCGTAGTTCGACTATCTCTTTATCCACGTTCTGTAAGTACTGAATGACGCAAACGCGACGATAATTACTAAGTATGTCGAAGATATCGCTCCGCGATATCCTTCTCGGTTCATCCCGTTTATGGATGCCTATTCCCCCCTTTATGTCGTGTTGAAGGCTAGTTTTCATCGTGTTTCCCCCTTCTGTGTGGGCATCGACGGCAAGATCTCCCCCCTGGTAGTTAGCGCATACCCCAGTAGATGTTGCCACCCAACAAACAGTTGGCACTGGCCAGAAACATTAAGTATATCCTACTGTTCATCGATTGAACGTTGACCGGTCAGGGACCAACATAGCATAGTCAGTGTTCAGGTATGGCCAGAAAAAGCAATAGTCGCGTTAATGTCAACCTAACCCTAATTTAGACGCTCTCCAGAAGCGTCCTCGAGACTGGCGTTCAATGAACAAAAAAGTACAAATGTAAAGAACATATTGTATCGCTATTTGTTTAATATCTCAGTCACACACCACTAAGAAGGCTCAAAAGACATTTGTAAATAATATAGTCTTCTTCGTTTATTAGTAATGTCAATTTTGCATTCATAACAGAGAACCTCCTATCCTCGAACATCACCGTCAGCACCTGCTTACTTTCAGGTACGCTAACGGTTACCCGTGAGTCACCTTTGCACTTACTTGCAGGAAAGTCGTCACTTACACGCAAGTAACCTGTTTCACCACCGAAGAGAACCGATTTTCGGCACGTTCGATCGGGATATAAACTGCGTATCTTTTCTATCGACTGGCCCGTCACGTCTTCAAAACAGGTGACGTTCCCAACCTCCGGGAACAGCGAGCACCGATTAGTATCGCTCGAGACCACTCTTCAGGTATGCACTACATCGTTGCAACCGATGGGTCAGACGAGAGCGAAGAGGCCATCCGCTACGGCGCCCACCAGGCTATCGCCCTCGACGCAGGCCTCGAGGTCGTCCACGTGTTGACTCCACAGACCGAACTGATCGACGGCGAGATCGTCATGCCCGGCGGTGACAGGGCCGTCGAGTATGGCGAGCAAACACTCGAGAATGCGACCGGATTAATCGAGGATGTCCTCGAGGCACACGATACGATACTCGAGATCGAGACGACCCTGCTAGCTGGCCATCCGGCCAACGCCATCACCGACCACGCCGACGACGTGGGTGCCGACGCGATCTACGTCGGCCATCGCGGCCTCTCGAGTGAACGCCAGCGACTTGTTGGTAGCGTCGCCAAAAGCGTCGTCGATAAATCGAACGTCCCCGTCACGATCTGTCGGTGAGCGCGAGCGAGTCGCCGACCAACAGTATCTTTTCTCCACCTCCGAAAGCCACTGTATGCGCCAGCTGGTGGTATCACTCGAGCCCGTTCGTGACTCGCCTGGCGAGTGTCGGGGGTCCGTTTCGGTGGCCGGTGATCGCCCGTGACCGACGAGTCGGCGACCTACCGGACCGTCGAATCGGCGGCCACCGCCAGCTTCGTCGTACAAGGCTCGGAGTTCATCGGTCACGTTCGCCCCGTCGAGTCAGTCGAAGGGGCGGAGTCGTTCGTCGAGTCCGTCGAAACCGAGTACGACGATGCCACGCACAACGTTCCGGCCTATCGCGTCCGCGCGGACACCGAGGGCCTCCTTCGCGAGTACTCGAGCGACGACGGCGAGCCCACCGGCTCGGCGGGGAAGCCGGCACTGAACGTCCTGACACAGCGCGACATCGAGAACGTCGCCGTCGTCGTCACCCGTTACTACGGGGGGACGAACCTCGGGGTGGGTGGTCTCGTGCGGGCGTACTCCAGAGCGGTCAAAGACGCCGTCGACGCTGCCGGCGTCGTCGAAGAGCGACCCCACGAGCGGCTGTCGATCACCCTCGAGTACGACGATTCGGGAACGGTCCGTGGCATCATCGAGAGCGAGGGGCTCGAGTTCGAAGCCGAGTACACCGCGGACGTGCAGTTCTTCGTTCGCGTCCCGGTGGCCGATGTCGCCGCGCTCCGTGACCGAATCCAGAGTGCAACGAGCGGTCGAGCGGCCATTGAGCGGATTTGAATCCGGTTTTGTTCCGCGTCAGCTGTCAGCCCGTTTTCGTGAATCGGTACACTGATTTGAAGAAATACTTGCCGATAATAACTGATTACGGCGAATATTACTGTAAAATCCGAACGTTTTCCTATCCAGCCGTCGGTCAGTCAGCTATGGAATCAGATCGCGGCTCACTGCTCGAGACCCTCGCCGTGACGGAGGGTGAAGAACCGTTCCGGACCGGCAGCGAGGCCGGCGACGTCGTGTCGCCGATCCATCTCTCTTCGACGTTCGCACTTCCGGGCCTGGACACGGAGATGAGCCTCGAAGACATCGACCCCGATGCCGGCGAGTTCGTCTACTCGCGATTGTCGAATCCGACCAGACACGCCCTGGAAAAACGACTGGCGAGCCTCGAGGGCGGCGAACACGCCATGGCGTTTTCCTCGGGCACTGCAGCCATCTTCACGACGATTCTCTCGTCTGTCGAACCCGGCGACCACATCGTCGCGTTCGACGACCTGTACGCGGGAACCAGACGGATGCTCGAGGCCGTGTTCGAGGGACGACTGGGTCTCGAGGTGACGTTCGTTGATGCAACAGACACCGACGCGGTGGAGGCCGCCGTCACCGAGGACACCGAGTTCGTCTGGATGGAGACGCCGACGAACCCGACGATTGCGCTCTGTGACGTCGAAGCGATTGCAGCGATTGCCGACAGCTACGACGCGACTTTCGGCGTCGACAACACGTTCGCCAGTTCGTACTTCCAGCGCCCGCTCGAGTTAGGTGCGGACGTCGTCGCTCACAGCACCACGAAATACCTGAATGGACACTCCGATTCGGTCGGCGGCGCGGTCATCACGAACGACGACGCGCTGGCCGAGGAACTGCGTTTCCAGCAGCAAGTCGGCGTCGGCGATATGCTCGCGCCGTTCGACAGCTACCTCGTCCTTCGGGGACTCAAGACCCTCCCGCTACGGATGCGCCAGCACGAACGCAACGCGATGGCCGTCGCGGAGTTCCTCGAGGACCGCGAGGAAGTCACGGCCGTCCATTACCCCGGTCTCGAGAGTCACCCACAACACGACCTCGCGAGCGAGCAGATGGACGGCTACGGCGGCATCCTCTCGTTCGAACTCGCAGGCGAACTCGCCGACGCAAAACGCTTCCTCGAGGCGCTCGAGGAGTTCACCCTCGCCGTCAGTGTCGGCGGGGTCGAGAGCCTGATCGAACTCCCGGCAGGGATGACTCACGAACCACTATCTCCAGAGGAACGGGAATTGCTCGGTATTTCCGACACCCTGATTCGAGTGTCGGTGGGCGTCGAAGGGACCGAGGACCTGTTAGCCGACCTCGAGCACGGCTTCGAGGCCATGGGCCGCCCTTCGATGGTCGCCGAAGACGATTGAATCAGTCCTCTGTGGCCCGCTCGTCTTTTTCTGGTGTGGGGGTTTGCTCGAGCGTCATCCCGCGCGATCTGTTCCGCTGTGAGAGTACGACGAGCATGACGAGCCCGACGGCTCTGAGCGTCCCGGTGATCGAGAAGATGAGCAGGTCGGAGGGGACGCCTGCGAGCGTAAACACCCCTTCGGCAAGTAACAGCGGGATTTCGGGCACCATCAACAGCAGGGAGGCAACGGCGTACAGGGCCCGGTTGAGCCGTTTCACGCTGGCGTACTGATAGCCGATAATCGTCACACCGAGTGCGTACACGCCAAGGAACATGGAGACGACGGGAATGACTACCTCGGGAATGAAAAACCCGAGATCGAATACGTCGGTCCAGCCGATGACCTCCCATTCCCCGTTGCGTTGTCGCAAGAACATGATGCCCGGCGAGAAGACGAACGCGAAGGGAACCAGGACCTTGTTGAGCGAGAGCAAGAACGCTATTATCGCCGTCCCGAACTCGTCCGCTTTAGCGACGCCGGCACCGGCGAAGGCCGCGACGGCAACGGGCGGTGTCACGTCGGCCATCAGCCCGAAGTACAGTACGTACAGGTGAGCCGCCAGAATAGCGATGCCTGCAGCCTCGATGGGGCCGCCGAGCATGGCGATCAGGATGATATACATCGCGGTGGTTGGCATCCCCATCCCGAAGATAATCGAAGCGACACCGGTCAACACCAGCAGCGCCAGCATCGACCCGCCGCTGACCGCATCGATGAGGGCAGCGAGGTTCGGTCCGAGCCCGGAGACGCTGATGACGCCGGGAATCACGCCCGCGGCCGCGACGGCGATGACGACCGTGGTGGCCGTTCTGGCGCCCGAGTCCATCGACTTCAGAACGAACGCGCTGAACCGGTAGGCACGGTTGCCGGCAAGCGCCGGCCGCCCCATCTTATTAGCCATCCGCTTGGCTGAATCGTCGACGGCGTCGTCGAGTTCGAGCAGTGGTGCTTCGGTTCGGGGCCGGGCGAGCAAGAAGGCCAAACTCACGATGATGACGATGGTGCCGAGACCGCTCGCCGCCGCGATCAGGGCCGATTCGATACCGCGCGGTTCGCCCGCGCTCTCGAGGCCGAGTCCCACCAGAATCGCATCGGTTACACCGCCGCCGACGACGGTGTAGCTGGCTGCCTGCAAGAGAAAGAGGAGGATAATCGTGCCGATCATCGGGCCTCGAGAGCGCTCGTCGTAAGCAGCGACGAACGCGATGAGCGCGACGACGGCGACGATGGTGAACCAGCCAGCACGATTGATCGAAAATCGGGCGATGACGAGGAAATAAAGCAGGAGGACGACTGGAACCAGGTAGAACCAGCCCGTGCGCAACTTCGACCGTGGATCGGGGAGTTCCGACCGGGGAAGGCCGCCGATGCCTCCACGAACGGCTTCGAAGTGGACCATGACCCACATGCCGAAAAAGAATGCAACTGCGGGCAAGGTTGCGGCGATGATCACGTCGGCGTACGGCGTGCCGGTGAACTCGACGATCAGGAACGCGGCAGCCCCCATCACGGGCGGGAGCATTTGGCCACCGGACGAGGAAGACGATTCGACGGCTCCCGAGAACTCGGGTGAGTACCCCGAGCGCTTCATCAGCGGAATGGTAAACGCGCCCGTCGTCACCGTGTTCGCGATTGAAGACCCCGAGAGCATCCCCATGAAGCCACTCGAGACGACGCTGGCTTTCGCCGGGCCGCCCTTTCGGGTTCCCGTCAGCGAGTATGCGAGATCGATGAACCACTTGCCAGCGCCGCTCATCTCGAGGAACGCGCCGAAGAGAATGAAGATGTAGATGAACCGAACGCTGACGGTCACTGGCGTGGAGAACACCCCGGCCTCGACGGTGTACCAGAGATTGTAGACGATATTTTCCCAGTTTTCGGGCTGGATGGCGAGCGGCCCGAGCGCTGAATCCCGAGGCACGAGATACCCCCATCGGGCGTACACGATGAACATCCCGACCAGGCTCATGAGCAAGATGCCAAGCGCCCGTCGCGTTGCCTCGAGGACGAGCAATAGCCCGAGAACGCCCAGCCAGAACGCATAGGAGGCCTCGTCGACCGGAATTCCGAGCCAGGCGATGGCCATCACCGGGGGCTCGAGGAAGGGCAACACGTCGTGAATTCCCTGTGTATCCTCGAACCGAAAGAGCGCGATCGACCGGATCTCCTCCCACTGGGTAACGATGTAGTGGGCGGGCAAAATCGCGAGCACGATCATGACCACGTCGATCGGCGTTACCCGGTTCATATTGGGGTCGAGCGCGGCCCACCGGCCGAAGGCGGCCAGTTTCGAGACCACCGTACTCAGCGCGTGGTCGGGTCCCAGTCGGTCACGGACGGCCGGTTCGATTCGACCGAGTCGGCGGGTTATGGGTCCGTTGCCGCGACTTGCCGGAAAGAGCAAGAACGCGAGCACGAGTGCGAAGGTGACGTGAATCGCGTTCACTTGCAAGAGCTGAAGCGATCCCAGCCGGACGGTCCCGTACACGGGGATAGTTACGTCGAAGATGAAACTTCTGGCGGCGATCCACATCTGAAACGCCGAAAACGAGATCCCGATGAGCGCGACGAGCATCGCCAGCCGTCCGGTAAGCGTCCGCCGTCGTTCGACCTCCTGTAAAATCTGTTCTTGCTCGGCCTCCGATAACTCGTCGGTGCCGCCAGTATCTACGCTCATATGTGCACCCTTATCCTGTCTTTTCGCCGTCGGTGGACTCGCTCGAGGTCGAGTCGGTCTGTGCGTTCGCTCGAACCGTCAGCGTCACCTGTCCGTCCGAGTGTTCGACCAGATCGTAGCGCTTTCCGTCATCTTGCTCGTCACCGTGTTGGTCTGACTCGAGAACCAGCTCGTGACCAGCAATCGCTCCGGGTGCGACGCGAACCGTTTCGTAGCGGTCGTTGCGGTCGACGACGAACCACTCGCCGTCTCGCTCGACGGACTCGTCGCTCGGCAGTCCGGCCCCGTGTGATCGAAATCGCATCTCAGTCATCTGCAGTGTCGTCCCATCGACGACGTAGACGTCTTCGACCGGCGTTTTCTCGACGCTGTGGGTGTACGCGAGCGTAACGGTGTCACCGTCTTCGACCGGGGCCTCGAGTAGCGTCTCTCCGGTTTCGGCGTCGGCGACGACGAGCGTGTACGCCGGCTCGGTTTCGCCACCCTCGCCGGGCTGGCTCTCGGTTTCGATCGCACTCGTGTCGAACGGGACGCTCGAGGCAGCGCCGAATGCGGAAACGGCGACGAAGCTAGCGACGGCGACGAAGCTGACGGTGACGATGACGGCGGCTCCCAGACGGGCTGGACGACGGGTGAACACGGGTGGCGATCGATCCGTGATTAGCCGAAGTAGGCTTCGGCACCGGGGTGGAGATCGATCGGCATGCCGTCCTGTGCGGTGTCGGCACTGATGAAGTCTGCCTTGATACTGAAGTCGTCGGTGTTGTCGAAGATAGCCGTCGTCACCTCCTCGACGATACCCTCGTCGAGGCCCTCGTGCGTAGCGATCATCGCCTGGACGGAGACTGTCTCGACGTCGTCGTCGACCCCATCGTAGGTGCCGCCGGGGATGGTATCTGCAGCCATCCACTCCGCGTCTTCCATGACGGCATCGCGGACGTCCCCGTCGACCGCAACCAGCGAAATGTCCTCAGTCGAGGCGAGCTCTTCGACCGAGCCGACGGGCCAGCCACCGACGATGACGGCGGCGTCGATGTCACCGTCACGGATCTGGTCGGTCGCGGAGGCGAAGTCGGTGTTCTGTTCTTCGAAGTCCTCGACGCCCGCGGACTCGAGGATCTGGAGCGCGTTGACCTGGGTTCCGCTGCCGAGGTCACCGGTGTTGACCGTCGCGCCCTCGAGGTCTTCGACCGATTCGATGCCCGAGTCGGCCTGAGTGATGATGTGAATCGTTTCGGGATACAGCGTGGCGACGCCACGGATGTTCTCGATAGGTTGGCCCTCGAAGTCTTCGATGCCGGTTCCGTTGACGGCGAAGAAGGCGATGTCGTTCTGGATCAGCGCGAAGTCTGCCTCTTCGCGTCCGAGACTCCCGACGTTTTCGACGCTCGCACCGGTCGATTGCACCTGCAGTCCGTGTGGGGTGTTTGCTTCCACGATAGACTTCATCTCGCCCGAAAGCGGGTAGTAGGTACCGCCCGTGCCACCCGCGTGCCAGGAGAGTACCTCACCCCCCTCGTCCGGATCGGCGTCTTCGATGTCCTCTTCCTCGTCGGTATCGTCGGTGTCGTCCGTGTCGTCGGTGTCGTCCGTGTCGTCGGTATCGTCAACGTCGTCTGCGTCGTCGACGTCGTCCGTGTCATCACCGTTTGCGTCGTCGTCGACATCGTCACCGATGCAGCCTGCGATACTTGCCAGTCCAGCAACCCCTGAGACCGCAATGAAGCGGCGTCGTTTGAGTGGTCGCACCATGACAGCGACAAAACTACACCAGTTGATTAATAATCCCTGCATAAATTGAATATTATCGTGATATAGTTCGAATTTTGAGCCACATGCTCCTTGAAAACTCAACTTATTGTGAAACTCTCCGCTGCTCGAGTAACGGTCGCCACTCGATTCGGAGACGAGGCGAGTATCTCGAATCGAAATACCTAATCACCATCTCTCGAAATGGTGACTATGCACACGGTTTCGCCGACTGATTATCACGAGATTACGCAGGTTTCTGACCCACAACTGTCGCCTGATGGTGACCGGGTCGCGTTCGTCCGCACGGTTCCAGAGGACGACGAGACGCTCGAGGCGACGATTTACGTGGTTCCTTTCGGCGGGGACGATCCTACCCAGTTCACCGTCAGTGAGGGCGTCGACAGCCAGCCACGCTGGAGTCCCGACGGTTCCCACCTCGCGTTCGTCAGCACGCGCGGGGCCGACGACGATCGGCCACAGCTGTGGCTCCTTCCCACCGACGGCGGGGAAGCCCGTCAGGTAACGAGCGTCGTTGGAGGCGTGAGCGGCCTCGAGTGGAGCCCCGACGGCTCGAAGCTCCTCTTTACGCAGTCGTCGACCCCCGAGGACCGCGAGGAGGGACGAGATATGGCCGTCGAGAGCGACTACGAACCGGAGACGCCCGACCCGCGCGTCATCGACCGCATGATCTACCGGGCTGCCCAGCGTTACACCGACGGTCGGCGAAGCCACGTTTACACCCTCGAGGTAGCGAAGGCCCTCGAACAGGGTGTCGTTACCGAGGGCGACAACGACGCCATCACGCGGTTAACCGACGGTGGCGAGGACTTTACCGGGGCGACCTGGGGTGACGGGGAAACGATCTACTACGCACGAAAGCTTGGCGAGGAACCCGACGACTCCATCGAATCAGAAATCCTGGCCCACGACCTCGACACAGGCGACGTCGAGGCGGTCACCGAAACCGTCGGCTGGGTAACCTCGCTCGAGGCGACCGAAGACGGGCGGGTTGCCTATCCGCGGACCCCACGAGAGCGGTTTACGCTCCGTCAGACGAACCTCGAGGTGTACGACCGGACGACCGAGACGGCCGTGACGGTCACCGATTCGATCGATCGGACGATTACCGGTCGTTTCGAGTGGAGTCCTGACGACTCGACGCTGTATTTCTTGACGCCCGACGAGGGGTCGGTCGTCTGCTGGTCGGTCCCGGGCGACGGAAGCGAACCGCCGACGAAAGTGTACGGCGAGGGAGTTACGGTCGAAGACTTTTCCGTGGGTCAAAACGCCGTCGCCTACATCCAGAGCGAGTGGGACCATCCCGGCGATGTCTTCGCGTCCACGCGCGCGGGCAACGAAGCGACACGACTGACTCGCGTGAACGCGGACTACCTCGAGGACAGAGCCGTTGCCCAACCAGAAGAACTTCGCTACGAGAGCGAACAGGGGCCGGTACAGGGCTGGGTTCTCACGCCTCCGAACTTTGCGGAGGAGGAGTCCTATCCACTCGTCGTCGAAATTCACGGCGGGCCACACGGCCAGTGGACCGAAAGCGGCACGATGTGGCACGAGTTCCAGAGCCTCGCGGCTGCGGGATACGTCGTCTTCTGGTCGAACCCTCGCGGATCGATCGGGTATGGCGAAGACCACGCCGCAGCCATCGAACGCGACTGGGGTGCCGTCACGCTGACGGATATCCTCGCCGGCGTCGACCTCGTTTGTGCACGCGAGTACGTCGACACCGACGAGCAGTACGTCACCGGCGGCAGTTTCGGCGGCTTCATGACCGCCTGGACGGTCGGCCAGACCGACCGGTTCCGGGCCGCGGTGAGCCAGCGTGGGGTCTACGACTTCACGAGCTTTTACGGTTCGACGGACGCGTTCAAACTCGTCGAGGGTGACTACGGTGTCACCCCGTGGGAGGACCCCGAATACCTGTGGGAGCAGTCGCCGGTTGCGCACGTACCCGACGTCGAGACGCCCACGCTGGTGCTCCACTCGGACGAGGACTATCGGACGCCGGCGAACACGGCCGAACTGTTCTATCTCGGCCTGAAAAAACACGGCGTCGACACCCGCATGGTTCGCTATCCCCGCGAGGGACACGAACTCTCCCGGTCTGGCGAACCCGGTCACGTCGTCGACCGCCTCGAGCGCATCCAACGCTGGTTCGACGGCTACAGCGAGTACAGCGAGGCCCCGCCGGCGCTCGAGCGCGGCCCGAACGAGGGACTCTCGAGTGCGGAAGATGAGGGAACGGACGCGGGTGCTGAGGACGAGAACTGATCCGGTTCGATTGGTTTCTACAGTTGCCGAAGGAGCGTGCTGCTGACGGCAGCGAGGTAGACGGCGATGGCGACGATGATGATCATCGCACCGGTTGCAATGTTCCAGGAATACGAGAGAAAGATGCCACCGAATATTGCGACCTGTCCGAGGATGACGGACAATAGCATTCCACGATTGAAGCTACTCGTGAGTTGCATCGCAGCAGCGACGGGGATGACGAGCATCCCAGCGACGAGAATCGCGCCGAGGATTTGCATCGCGGCGACGACGACCAGCGCCGTGAGGACGATAAGTAACGTATCGTAGAACCAGACGTTGAGTCGGGCGAGTCGGGCGGCTTCCCGGTCGAACGTAATGAACAGCAGTTGCTTGTGGGTCAATCCGACCGTTGCCGCGACGACCATCGTGAGGCCGACCATGAGCTGGACGTTTTCGAACGGGACGAACAGGATGTCCCCGAAGAGATAGCTCTCGACGGTCGAACTGAAGACGACGCCGTAGGAAATAACCGCAATCCCGACTGCGAAGCCGCCGGTGAGCATAATCGCGATTGGTATGTCGGCGTAGCCGTCGGTTTTGACCGCGATATACTGCATCCCGAGGGCAGCAAGTGCGGCCGCGACCAGCGCGAACAACAGCGGGTAATTCACACTCGGCACGGCAGCGCCGACGAACAGACCGATTGCCACGCCGCCAAAGGCCGTGTGGGCGAGGGCCTCACCGATGAGTGCCATCTGTCGGTTGACGAGATACGCACCGACGATTGGGGCGGTAATCCCGATCAAAATCCCGGCCGTGAACCCTCGCTGGAGGAAGCCACTACAGACGAGCCACGTATCGACGGTGCTACAGGTCGCTCCCCAGAACAGGTCGTACACCGTCGGAAAGCCGACGAACACCACCGACCACTCGCGAGGGACTGGCATCTCGAGTCCCCGCTCGGAGCCGAACGGAAACTCGAGGAAGAGCGTCGGCCACTGCTGTGGCGCAAGCGCAGGAATCCACCCCAGAATAAATATCGTGGACAGAACCGTCACCGCGATGAGGGCGCCGGAAACGGCGTACTCCTCGGGAAGCCGTCGAGTCCAGTCGAGACGGTTAGTTGCCACCATCAATCACCTGCGGCGAGTTGCTGTGAACTGACGACGCGCGCTGAACTGAACGCCTGTTCGAGCGCATCGCTCTCGAGGAACTGCCCGGTTTCACAGTGTTCGTAGAGTTCGCAGTCGAGACACGCCATCGTGCTCGCGTGCTGGGTGAGCACGCCGATGTCGTGTTCGATCAGAAGAATCGTGATTCCCTGCCCGTTCAGATCGTCGAGAAGGGTGTAGAACGCTTCGACAGAGTCGGCATCGACACCGACAGTCGGTTCGTCGAGTGCCAGCAGGTCGGCTTCCGACGCAAGGGCCCGCGCGATGTATGCTCGCTGGCGCTGTCCACCTGAGAGGTGGTTGATTCGTCGGTCGGCGAGATCCGAGATTCCCACAGTCTCGAGCGCGTCGTCGATACTCTCGCGATCCGCCTCGTTGAGGGGCCCGATTCCGGCGTGTACGTATCGCCCCATCCTGACGACTTCGCGGACGGTGACCGGCATCGTCGCGTCGGCATCCGTCGAGTGCTGTGAGACGTACCCTAGACGGGCACCGTCTTTGAACGACGATGCTGGCGTCCCGAACAGTTCGACGGTACCTGAATCGGGTGATTGCAACCCCAGCATAATTTGCAACAGCGTCGTCTTGCCGGAGCCATTCGGCCCGACTATTCCGAGAAAGTCCCCCTCCTCGACTGACAGTGAAACGTCTTTCAAGACAGGCCGGTCTTCGTAGGAGAAGGAAACGTTCTCAACGGCGATTGCATAACTCATAGTAACATCGTTTGCGTTCTTGATTTCCAGTATTTGCCCTAGCTACCCAAATCTTTCGATTAAGCTAATTCTCTTCGGCTTGCAAGGCTGTCTCGAGCGATGGGAGATTGATTTCGCGGAAGTGATCGACGTAGCCCCAGTCGGACTCCATTCGAAGCCCGGTGTCGAGGTCAGGGCTACCGTCGATCTGTGTTTCGACCGGTGACAACGGAAGAATTTTCGCATCCACCTCGTTTGCGAGGTCTTCGGCGAGCGTCGCCGGTTCGCCAACGTCGTACAGGACGTGTCCGATATCGAACTCCTCGATGAGTTCTTCGATCTCCTGTACGTCCTGCGGCGAGGCGGCGTCGTCCGGCGAGGTGCCGACGGGCGAGTAGATGTCGATACCGTAGCGCCGGTTCCACCACTGGAACGAGTCGTGGGTGCCGACAACGATCTCATTGAGCTGTGCGCGCTCGACGATGGCCTCGAACTCCTCGTGAACCGCCTGGAGTTCCTCGTTGAAACGCTCGGCATTGGCCTCGTAATCGTCGGCATGGTCGGGGTCGATCTCACTGATCCCGTCTGCAATGTTGCGAACACCGTTCTGGCACTCGATAGGGTCCATCCACCAGTGTTCGTCGTTGTCCTCTGCCGGACTATCGAAGAACTCGATCCCTTCTGAAGCCTCGATGACGACGACTCCTTCGTCTTCGAGTTGCTCCGCCGCGTCGTCTTGCCAACTCGAGAAATCACGAAGATACACGAAACCATCGGCCCGATCCAGGTCTTCGACGGTTCCCGGCTCGGGATTCCAGTCGTGACCGTGTTCGCCAACGGGGACCAGATCGATAACGTCCATGTGTTCTCCTGCAACCTGTCGAACGAAGTCCCACACCGCGGGCATCGTCGCGAAGACGGTAAACTCGCTATCGCCTTCATCACCGCCCCCATTACCGCCGTTGCCGTTTTGCGGATCGTCTCCGATACATCCGGCTAATCCGGCAACCAGTCCACCGGCACCGGCAAGCGCCTTCCGTCGCGTGAGGTTCCATGAAACCGATCGTTCGGTCTTCGAATCTGTTTTCATCAACGACGTGTTTGGCGACCCCATTAATAAATGTGACGGTACGAATATGAAGATTAGACATGCCTAATCTTTGACCGAGCCGATGTGTCGGTCGCTCATAAGCACGTACGTTCGGATTCGAAACCTCGCAGGTCTTGTTCCGGTATGCTCACTCGAGTGGCTCGTTCCAGATCGTGTGGCACAGTTACGAACCGAAAATCAGGTCGTTCGGAACGCACGGTCGCCGGCGTCGCCGAGGCCAGGGACGATGAACCCGTCGTCGTCGAGACGGTCGTCGATAGCGACGGTCAGGAGATCGATTTCTGGGAACGCCTCGTCGACGCGCAGCAGTCCTTCCGGAGCCGAGACCGCAGAAAGGACGATCAGATGTTCGGGGTCGACGGAGTTCTCGATGACGTGCTCGAGGACGGCGTTCATCGTACTGCCCGTCGCCAACATCGGGTCCGCGACGATCACCGTGTCGTCTTCGGTGATCTCTGGTAGTTTGACGTAATCGACCGTGATCGGAAACGTCCCCGTTTCATCCCGCCCCGCCTCCTCGTCTCGACTGGCGCTGATGACGCCCTGTCTGGCCCGCGGGAAGGCTTTGAGCAATCCTTCGACGAACGGCGTCGCCGCTCGCAACACGTTGATGATGACGACGTCGTCTAATCCTTTGACTCGCTCGCCCATCGTCGTCTCGAGTGGCGTTTCGATTTCGACGTACTGGGTTTCCATGCGGCCGTCGATGATCTCGTAGCCACAGATACGGCCGAGTTTGACGAGTCCCTTCCGGAAACTCACCTGTTCTGTTTCGACGTCCCGAAGCCGTGAGAGCGTATCTTTCGCCAGTGCGTGGGTGACGAGGTAGGCGTCGCCCCGATCTTCGATCGGCATACCTGAAACCCCTCGCCCCGGCCAATTGACGTTATCGGTCTTTTCGTCTCGCCGTGTGCTTCGCCAGCACGAGACGGCCAAGAGTATATATCGACCGACGCCATAGAGTGCTCTCAACTAGATGGAAGAGAGTATTTCGGGGTTCAAAGTTCGCGGTGACTGGGGCGACGTCGTCGAACACGGCGAACGCATCACCCAGGCGCTTCGTGATGCCGGTGTCGACGACCCCGATATCGACCTTGGTGCGCGCTTTGCACGCGCGTTCGAGGAGTGGGAAGAGTGGCGACCGAAAGCTCACGAACGCCTCGAGAGCGACATCAGCGAGAAAACCGCCGACCAGGCGAGCGTCGAGGAGGGCGAGGGTGAAAAAGCAGGAAAAGGACCAGACGAGGATATCAAAACCGCCGGCGAAAAGCTATCAGAATCGTACGAGGCACTCGAGAACGAAGACAGCGACGAGGTCGTCGACAACTGGAAAGAGTCGGTCGACTACGTGGCTCGAGCGGCCGATACGGCAGGCCGAAAGGCCTTGCGCCGCGTCGAGGACACGGTTTACCAGAAGGTGATGACCCAGCTCGCTCCCTACTACTTCGATAACGAACTCGTCAGCGCGAACATCCAGCAGACGGGTCGCGGAAACGGCGTCTCCTTTATTTTCGAGGTGAACGTGAACGACGACGTCCTCAAAGAGGACGTTTCGGAGTCACTGGCAGCCTACGAGGACGAAATCGACCGCTGGCACGTCGAAGTGGAGAAGGATACCGAGACCGCTGAAGCCATCGAAGGCGTCGAAGCGCCACCGGAGCCTCGAGACGCCGATGGGTCGCGGTCGACGACGAACTGATCATTTTCGCCAAGGCGATTTCCCAGCCAACGCGTGACAGCATACCGTGTTCTGCTCCCCCGAGCCGCCAGCGTCGGGTCGTCACACACTTATACTGGCTGACGCAAGGGCAGGGTAGATGGTCGAGATCGCGACGCTGCTGACGTTTGCGATAGCCGCGCTCGCGAGTCTGTTTATGGCGTGGGCGATCGGTGCTGGCTCGAGCGGGTCGACGCCGTTTGCTCCGGCGGTCGGCGCGAACGCGATCTCGGTAATGCGGGCGGGATTTCTGGTCGGGCTACTCGGGTTTGCCGGTGCCGTTTTACAGGGCGCGAACGTCTCCGAAGCCGTCGGAACGGAACTGATCGACAACGTCGTTCTGTCGCCGGCGGCGGCCACGATTGCGCTCACAATCGCCGCCATCCTCGTCGCTATCGGCGTCTTTGCGGGCTATCCCATAGCGACGGCGTTCACCGTCACCGGCTCGGTTATTGGGGTTGGACTGGCGATGAACGGTGATCCCGCATGGCTCAAATACCGCGAAATTGCCACGCTCTGGATTCTGACACCGTTCGTGGGCGGCGGCCTGGCGTACGCCATCGCCCGCACCCTTCGCGATGAACCGTTGTCCGAACGTTCGCTCATCGCGGTACTGGCAGGGGTGATCGGTGCACTCCTCGCACATATCGAGTTTGCCCTGCTCGGCAGCGGCGACGAGGGGGCCTCGATCTCCCAGGCAACGAGCGAACTGCTCCCGTTCTCGAGGCTCGTCGGTATCGCACTCGTTACCGCAGTCCTCGCGCTCGCGTGGGCACTGGTGTTCTGGTTCGATACGCGCGAAAGCATCGAACGCGGGGAACGTCACTTCCTGCTCGTCCTCGGTGGACTGGTCGCCTTCTCGGCCGGTGGGAGTCAGGTCGGCCTCGCGATCGGCCCGTTGATTCCGCTTTCCGGTGATCTCGGCCTCCCACTGCTCGCGTTGCTCGTCGGCGGCGGTTTCGGACTCCTCGTCGGTTCGTGGACCGGCGCACCGCGGATGATCAAAGCGATCGCCCAGGATTACTCCTCGCTCGGACCGCGTCGCTCGATTGCGGCGTTGATTCCGTCCTTTGCAATCGCACAGGCGGCCGTCCTCTACGGAATTCCAGTCTCGTTCAACGAGATCATCGTCAGTTCGATCATCGGCAGCGGCTACGCCGCCTCGACCGGCGGCGGCGTCAGTGCACGCAAAATGGGGTACACCGTGCTGGCGTGGGTTCTCTCGCTCGTCGGCTCGGTTATCCTCTCGTTCGTCGGTTATTCCGCGCTCGCGTGGCTCCTTTTCTGATTACACAACGACGTCGTATCGACATTTCTGGGCCTGCTGAGACGCTCGAGTAACATGCCGCTTCGGTAAAATCCGCTTCACCGTCGGTCAGTTCGTTCGAGTACGGCTCGAAGCAGACCGCGGATGGTTTGGGAACGACTTCCCCCGGCCTCTCGAGCCCTCGAGACTGACGTAATTCCCTCCTCGCTGGTACAGCGACACGTAGACTCGAGTGACAGCGGTGTCACCCGGTAACTGCAATGCCCACGAACGGTTTTGGGGCTGGCGTTCGAACGATTCAGCGATGACGACTGTTACAATCGTCGGCGGCGGCCCCGCCGGATTGAGCGCTGCACTGTTCACCGCGAAAAACGGCCTCGAGACCACAGTCTACGACACGGACGGAACGTGGATGCACAAGGCTCACCTGTTCAACTATCCGGGGATTGGATCGGTCGATGGCTCGGTGTTCATGGAGAACCTTCGCGACCAGGTTGATAGTTTCGACGTCGACCGGAAACAGGACGTCGAAGTAACCGACGTCACACAAACCGACGACGGATTCACCCTCGAGACCGGCGACGGAGCGGCGACAGCTGATTACGTGGTCTTAGCGACTGGAGCAAACCGAGACCTCGCCGAATCGCTCGGCTGTGCGTTCACTGACGACGGCGTCGTCGATGTCGGCGTGACGATGGAGACGTCGGTCGAGAACGCCTATGCGACGGGTGCGATGGGACGAATCGAGGAGTGGCAGGCCGTCATCTCGGCCGGAGACGGTGCCGCAGCTGCGCTCAACATACTCTCGAAGGAGAAAGGCGAGCACTACCACGACTTCGACGTCCCTGCTGACGCCGATCAGGTGTTCGGTGGTCTCGTCGACGAGTAGGACTCGAGCAGCATCAACGGTTCCTGACGTTGTCAGGCAGTGTTCACCGACACTCGTCGTGGGTCGCCTCGAGTCGATCCTCGCTCAACGTCTTCTTCGCCCTCGAGTGCCTTCATCCGTTTGCCGAAGATACCGATGAGGCGAAGGAGACGTATCGAACGGGCTTTAGGCCCGTAGCAGTCACTGTCAGCTATGACTGGCTCAGTCCAGTGGCGACGTGACGCCTCTACCTCCCGACTGGTTCGGGTACTGTGGGCACTCGGCGTCGGCACGTTTTTCGCCGTACTTTCGATTATCGTCTTCTGGCGGCTGTTCGATCTGACCGGCGAGGTCGGCGGGCAGGTCGTGATCGTCGGGATTGGGGCCGCACTCGTCGTCACGATCTTACTCGTCGCCCTCAGCCGAAATACCGAGGGGCACGTCGCCCGAGTCGCCCAGTCGCTGTCGCTCGAGGAACCGACCGCTCGAGGAGTCAGACGTGCCGTTGACGCCGCACTGGGAACCATCGCGATGATAGGCATTATCGGCGGCCTCATGGTCGTCGGTCGATACGTCTCTCAGGAAGGGCTGCTCGAAGTCGGTGCAGGCCCGTTTACGTTTCTGGCTGCTCTATCGATACCGCTCGCACTGGTCGCACTGGTGCTTTCGTCGTTTCTGCGCTCTGTGGGCACAATCGACGCCGAGGAGGGGGCACTCTATCTCCACGACCCCGACGAACACGTCGCCCTCGAGCACCTCGAGGGAGTCAGCGTTCGCCAGTTCGGCCAGACGGCTGTCGTCACTCTCGAATACGCGACACGGGATGGGACGTACGTTCCTGGCCCACGGCGACTGGTCGTTCCCGCTGACGTGGCTCGAGAACTCGAGGGACTCATCGATACCACACAGTGACATTCTGACCCGGCCAACGGCGCCGTCTCGAACGCTCCGTCTTCCAGTAGTTGGCTACGATAGTGGCTTCTGCACGGATGCGTGAAACCGGTCGTTTCACTCACTATTCGACGTCTGGGAGGGGACTAGGCGTCGTCGACGGCTTCGGCTTCCGCACCGTCTGCCTCCGCTTCGCCGTCTTCCTCTTCTATCGGCCGTTTCTCGAGGCGAGCTTTCATAATGCGGGTGTTCTCGACTTCTTCGACCGTGATGTCGACGGCGTCTTCGTCGTAGTGCATCTCTTCGCCTTCTTCGACGAGTCTGCCGGCGCGGTTGAAGATGAAGCCGGCGATGGTCTCGAACTCTTCGCCCTCCGGAAGTTCGATGTCGAGTGCTTCGTTGACGTCTTCGATGTTGACCTCGCCGCGAACGACGACAGTGTTTTCATCGAGGTGTTCGATCGGTTCCTCCTCCCCGCCCTCGAGGATTTCTCCGACGATTTCTTCGACCAGGTCTTCCATCGTCACCAGGCCCTCGGTGGTGCCGAACTCGTCGATGACGATAGCCATGTGCATCCGATTTTCGCGCATCTCGCGCAACAGTTCGTCGACGTTTTTGGACTCGGGGACGTGTAGTGTCGGGCGAATCACGTCGTCGATGGTGATATCGGCCGATTCGCCGTAGTTGAGATCGCGAACGAGGTCGCGGATGTGAACGACACCCTGAACGTTGTCCAGACTGCCCTCGTAAATCGGCAGTCGAGCGTGTCCGCTCTGGATGCTCGTTTCGATGGCTTCGTCGATGCCGGCATCTCGAGGCACGGCCGTCATGTCCAGTCGCGGCGTCATCACCTCCTTGACGATGGTGTTGTTGAACCGGAAAATACGGGTGAGCATCTCGTGTTCTTCTTCCTCCAGCACGCCTTCACGCTCGCCGGATTCGATCATCTCCTGAATCTCGTCTCGAGTCACGTACGGTGTCTCGATAGCCCCGGAGGAGCCGGTAACTCGGTTGACCATACGAGTCAGGTAATCGAAGAGGACGACCAGTGGATACAGCATGTACTCCGTTGCCTTCAGCGGTTTGGCGATGCGAACCGACCAGGTTTCGGTGTTTTCGACGGCGTAGGATTTCGGGGCGCTCTCACCGAACAACAACACGATAGCGGTGATTCCGAAGGTCGCGAATATCACACCGTAGAGGCCGCCCAGATGGATGGAGATGACGGCGGTGGCGATCGAGGACATGGCGATGTTGACGATGTTGTTGCCGACGAGAATCGTCACGAGTAGCCGGTGTGGGTCGTCTTTGAGTGCCTTCACTCGCTCCGCGCCGGGCACTTCGTCTTCGACCATCCCTTCGACGCGGTGTTTCGGGAGCGAGAACATCGCGATCTCGGAGGACGAAAAGAAACCCGAAAGCGCGATCAGCACGAGAACGGCGGCTCCGCCCAGAATCGTTACCGTTCGTTCGTCTATTTCGAGGCCCACGAGCGGCACTTCGTACGCGAGCGCGATCATCTCCAGCAGCAAACTCACCATTGACTCCCTAATCCTTATCATCCGACCGATTAACACTTTGCCCTTTTATGTCGACGGTCGGTCAGGGACGTACACGTGAATAACTGCTCGAGGCCCACGAACCGAGGCCGGGATACTCCGCGATAATACCGTCGACTCCGGCGGCTCGAAGGGCTTCAAACTGGCACCAGGTTTCGACCGTCCAGACGTTGACCGTTCGCCCCTCTTCGTGGGCAATTTCGAGGATGTCGATAGCTGGCTCAGATCCGTCGAGCCCGGCGTAAGCTGTTGTTACCATGTCGACACCGAGGATGGCATTTCGTGGGGGATGAATCGCCGCACAGTCGTATCGGCGGGCAATCTCGAGGCCCGCCTCGAGGTCGTCCCACACCAGCGTCCCGACGGCATAGTGGGGTGCTTTCCGGTGAAGCGAGGCGATTGCCGCTTCACAGAACGACGAAAAGAGCACTTCGCCGTCGAATTCGTCACAGTCTTCGAGGACACGCTCGACGAATGGATCCCACTTCGAGCGTTGCTGGGTCAGCGTCTCGTCATCGATCGACTGGCCTGGGAAGAGTGTCGACGTCCCCGGGTTCTTTAATTCGACGTTAACTCCGACACTCGCGGGTACCGCGGCCAGCACGGCCTCGAGCGTCGGCACCGTCTGATCGGTCCCAAGTACCTGCGCTGACTGTATCGACTCGAGTGGCGTCTCCCAGATGAGGCCTGTCTCGTCGGTCATCGGTCGCCCATCACGTCGTCCTTCGAGTCGGTCGTCGTGAAAGACGACTGGCGTCCCGTCGGCTGCTGGCTGGACGTCGAGTTCGAGCATGCCTGTCTCCTCGAGGGCGGCAGCGGCTTCCATCGCCCCGAGTGTGTTTTCGGGGGCAACACCCGCGAAGCCACGGTGGGCGATGATCGCTGGATCGTTCATATCCGGACGAACACGGCCTGCCGGCGTGTAGGTTTGGGTTCGGCCGTGGTTCCGAGTGCTCGCCTGACTGCTTTCGGCGCTCGAGGATTCTGTCGTTTCTTCGCTATCGGGTGGTACGGTCTGCTGTCGCCTCTTCCTGGTCATTGCCCTCCCGGCTCAGCAATCACTGATAAAAAGTCACAACAGATCGTATGAATCGTTCGAAACGCGGCAGGTTCGTCCGAACACCCAACGGTTAATCCCTTCCCGTCCACAGACTTCGGTATGCGAATCGCATTACTCGGCGGCACCGGTGACATCGGCGAAGGATTGGCCCTGCGCTGGGCCCACGACACCGACCACGAGGTGTTGATCGGTTCTCGAGACCCCGAAAAAGCGAGAGATTCGGCGAACGAGTATCTCGAGAACATCGAGGGCCGTGGTGTCGAAGCGAACATCAAAGGCTTCGATAACGAGATGGCGGCCGACCGCGCTGATATCGCCGTTCTGGCGGTTCCGCCCTATCACGTGGGCGACACCGTCGAGACGGTCGCCGACAAACTCGACAGCGATACGGTCCTCGTGAGCCCCGCCGTTGGCATGAAAGGCGACGAAGACGGCCTGCACTATCACCCACCAGGCACCGGCAGCGTCACGGCCCTTGTCGCGCAGAAAGCTCCCGAAGGGATACCAGTCGTCGGTGCCTTCCACAACCTCGCGGCGGCAAAACTCGCGAATCTGGATGCTGAGCTGGACGTCGACACGCTGCTCGTAAGCGATGCCGACGATGCCAAAAATACCGTTCATCAGGTCGCTGAGGAGATCGACGGCCTCCGCGCACTCGATGCCGGCCCCATCGCGAACGCTGCGGAAGTCGAGAGCGTGACGCCACTGGTCATCAACATCGCCCGCTACAACGACGACATGCACGACGTCGGTGTTCGGTTCCACTGATCACTTCGGCGGACCGATTTCGGCATACGCGACACTCGAGAACACTTCTCATCTCTTCGATACGCCTCGAGACGGTCTCGACGATATACTCTCGAAACAGCGTCTCGTCGTTACAGTAGGTCGTGGTGATACCCACACCCTCGTGCGTTGGTTCGGTTTCGGTCGTCACACACTTCGGTCCTGAGGACCCATTCGTTAATCGTCCGTGTCGCCTGTGTCGTCCGACTCACCTTCCCCGGGTGCCTCGGGCGCTTCATCGTCCCCTGCGGCTTCGTTGGGCGTGTCGTCTTCATGAACGGTATCATCATCTCCAGCCTCCTCCTCGTCTCCTGGGTCGACCTCCTCGACCTCGACGTCCTCGCCGACGATACCGCTTTTCGCGATGACCGGTAGCAGGTTGTAACCGCCGTGCCCCTTCTTGACGACGTTGATATCGAAGACGAAGGTGACCGCTTCATCTGCGGTCACTTCGAACGGTTTGACGATCTGGAGCTTCTCGCTCGGGATCTTTACCTCGGCGAGTTCGCCGTCGACGATACCCTCGATATCGGCAGCATACAGTTCGATTTTGTTGTACTGGCCCGGCTCGAGTTCGCCGTCGAAAACTTCCATCGCCTTGCCGCCGACGACCTGTGTGAGATCGACGGTCGCTCCATCGAGATCGAGTTCGAAAAACCCGCGTCCGTTCCGGTCGTCCCCGTCACCTTCATCGGTCGTGTCGTCGTCAACATTATCGTCTGCCCCCGGGTCGTCAGCAACAGTATCGTTCCCGTCTTCATCGTCGGTATCGTCACCTTCGGCATCATCACCCTCGTCACCGTCAGGGGAGCCACTCGCGTCGTCAGCTTCGGTGGCACTGGCCGAACCGGTATCGTCCGCTGATTCGCCGTCGTCGACCTCACCAGCCCCGAAAATTCGGGCTCGGTCGAACGTGACCTCGAGTGAGTCAAAATCACCGATGTCGGCGGGCAGGTCGCTGATGAGCAATCTGAAGTTCCCGACCGATCCGCTCTCGTCGCTCGAGTCGTCGTCCGTGGTCGGTTCGCTATCAGGAGATTCCGAGCCGGTATCGCCCCCGTTCGGATCGCTTGCTCCGGTACAGCCAGCGAGCAGCGCTGCACCGACGCCGCTACTCGTCCCGATAAACGTCCGCCGCTTCAGTTTATCCGGTTGCTCTCGAGTCTGTGTGTCCGTTCGATCTGTCGGGGTCATTAGATACGCAGTCGAGAGGACTCACTGTATAACAGTCAGATTCTCCAGACAATTTACAAATCGTTTATTTAGTTTGTTTGGTTCGAGGGGCGTCCGGAGGTGGACGAAGAGCTAACGGCTCAAGAGGTGTTCCAAACTGGGGTTTGAAAAGGATTACGCGCCAGCGCTCTCGAGTGCGTCTTCGATGTCTTCGCGCTGGGTGACGCCGACAAACCGTTCGACGACGCCGTCTTCGTTTTCGATGATGAGCGTCGGTAGCGAGCGTACCTGGTACTCGTTTGCGACGTCCTGTTCTTCGTCCACGTTGACTTTCTCGACCTCGAAACGTCCGTCCCAGTCCTCCTCGAGTTCCTCGAGGATAGGATCCTGCGTTTTACAGGGGCCACACCAGTCCGCGTAGAAGTCTTTTAGCGTAACAGTCATGCAGTTATGCCCTCTTTCCGCCCGTTGCGCATAAGGGTTTCCCACCTGTGTACGCTTGCCGCGAAGTCGGCACTCTCGAGCGCTGTTGCTGAAAAAACTCCTCGAGACGACCGGTACGGTCGCTCTCGGGTGAGTGGAAATTGCGTAAACGACGTAGGCCGGTGCAGAGCCCGCGTCGTCGATCGCCGCGAACGGGTTCCCGGGAGGTGCAGGCCCGGACCACCGAACGCAGCGTGGCAATGGTGGGGAAGGGTGCTGTGGTGGGTTGCTGGAAGCAACGGGTCAGTTGTGGCGTGGGATGCCTGTATGGTGGATGCGCCCGTTGACCTCCATCAGTACGTATCGGCGGGGAGGACTTCAACGGGGGTGTCAGTCCAACTGCTTCCGCCCGATTGCCCCACACTTAACCACAGTTCAATCTGCCGATATCGGCGACCAGAAAGTTCATAGAGCCATTTTTGGGATCCATGGTAATTGTTGATTATATATTAATTTCACGGAATTCCGCACCTCATACAGTTCCTGGCGACGGCTCGAGACCGATGTCTGTGATCGATTCCAGTACCAGCCTGACGGTTCGAATCTGATTCACAGCCCGCTTCATCTGGCCGATGCTGACAGCTATTCGGCTCCGTTGGCAGTCAACTCCTCGGCAAGCATTTCGACCGTGATCAACTCGGGGTCGAGTGCGAGGTCGAGTTGGCCACGGATGAACTCCGGAATCGTGTTGCGGTCGTAGACGACGGTTCGAATCTCATCGGTGAGATCACGGACGATCGGAATCGTCGTGGACTCGCTCACGTCGGTCAGCACATAGAGGTCTGCATCGACGATACCGGCTTCCTCGAGGAGCGGTCTCGAGATCGGGTCGGTACCGTTGAGTCGTTCGACGCGAACGTCGTGCGTTTCGAGTGCCCCTGCGAGATCGTCCTCGTCGGGGCCGGCGATGATTGCGTACATACGTTGAAGTGGATTCGAAAGCGGTTGTGTGTGTCGATTGCTCTGATACGGCCGATTGTAACTAGATACCGACGATCGCTGTATCGGTTGGGCGATCACCGGTAAGAGACGACAACCGACCGTATGAACGGTTGGTTCCGCGTGGTGCTCTCGAGGAGACGCGGATCTGGAGTACGCGTTCGCCTCCAGGTGCTTACTCGTATTCGATCGTTGCCGGCGGCTTGTGGGTCACGTCGTAGACGACGCGGGCGACGTTCTCGTTCTGGCCGGTGATTCGAGACTGAATGCGCTGGAGGGTTTCCCAGTCGATTTCCTGAGCGCGAGCGGTCATGCCGTCGCGGGAGTCGACCGAGCGAACGGAGACGACCCAGCCGTGGACGCGGTTGTCGCCTTTGACGCCCGTCGCCTTGCCGATGACGGCGGCGAGGGCCTGCCAGGGCTCGTACTCCTCGAGTTCCTCCTCGACGACGTGGCAGGCGTCGCGGGCGACCTCGAGTTTCTCCTCGGTGACTTCGCCGATGACGCGCACGGCGAGGCCGGGGCCGGGGAAGGGCATCCGCTCGGCGACGAGTTCGTCGAGGCCGAGGTGTCTGGCGACTTCGCGAACTTCGTCTTTGTAGAGGTCACGAACGGGTTCGACGATACCCTCGAAGTCGACGACCTCCGGGAGGCCGCCCACGTTGTGGTGGGATTTGATGCCGCCTTCGGACTCGATTCGGTCCGGGTAAATCGTCCCCTGAACGAGGTAGTCGGCGTCGGCGTCACGGGCCTCGCGCTCGAACTCCCGGATGAACTGCTCGCCGATGATCTTCCGTTTCTCTTCGGGGTCGGTGACGCCCGCGAGCGCCTCGAGGAACCGGTCTTTGGCGTCGATAATACGGAGACTATCCATGAACGAGAAGGTCTCGCTGATCTGGGCGGTTTCGCCTTTGCGCATCAGGCCGGTGTCGACGTACACCGGCGTCAACTGGTCGCCGACAGCCTCGTAGGCCAGCGCTGCGGCGACCGAGGAGTCGACACCGCCCGAAAGGGCGATGACGGCGTTGGCGTCGCCGATTTCGGCTTCTATCGATTCGGTCGCGTCTGGGACGAAGGTGTCTGTGTCTACCATCAGTGGGTTACCTCGTGTTCGTCGGTTTCGCCGTCGGTGTCTGCTGTCCGTTCGAGTGCCGCTCCGAGGAGGCCCACGAACGGTGGGCTCGGCTCGCCTGGCCGGGAGCTGTACTCGGGGTGATACTGGGTCCCGAGGAAGTACGGGTGGTCCTCGAGTTCCAGGATCTCCATCCGGTTACCCGCAGTGCCCGAAAACCGTAGCTGCTCGTTTTCGAACTGGTCGAAGTACTCGGGATTGACCTCGTAGCGGTGCCGGTGGCGTTCCTGGCAGGACGTATCCTCGTACAGGTCGTACGCCAGGGTTTCGGGTTCGATGACCGTCGTGTGCTCGCCGAGACGCATCGTACCGCCCATGTTCTCGACTTCGTACTGTTCGGGAAGGATGTCGATGACGGGATGGGGCGTCTCCTCGTCCATCTCCGCGGAGTGTGCCCCCTCGAGGCCCAGCACGTTTCGCGCGTACTCGATGACGGCCATCTGGAAGCCGAGACAGAGTCCGAGGAACGGCACGTCGTTCTCGCGGGCGTAGCGCACGGCCTCGATTTTCCCTTCGGTGCCGCGCATGCCGAACCCGCCAGGGACGATAATCCCGTCGACGCCCTCGAGTTGTCCGTCGTGGCCGTCGGCGAGGTCGTCGGCGAACACCCACTCGACGTCGACGTCGGCACCGAGTTCGAACCCCGCGTGTTTCAGCGACTCGTGGATGGACATGTAGGCGTCCTCGAGGTCGTACTTGCCGACCAGAGCGATGGTGGCGTCGTCGGTCTTCTCGGTCGTCACGACGTCACGCCACTCGCGCGTTCGCTCGCTGGCCGGGAGTGCATCCTTGGCCATCTCGAAGTGCTCGAGGACGTACTCGTCGAGGCCTTCCTCTTCGACGACGAGCGGGACGTGATAGACGTCCTCGACGTCGGGGTTCGAGAACACGGCGTCGGTATCGATGTCACAGAACAGCGCGATTTTCTCTTTGGTTTCGGGATCGAGTTTCTCGTCCGAGCGGCCGACGATCACGTCAGGTTGCAGTCCGATCGAACGAACCTCCTTGACGCTGTGCTGGGTCGGCTTGGTCTTTTGCTCGCCGTTTTTCGAGTACGGGACGAGAGTCACGTGCACGAACAGCACGTTCTCTTCTGGTTCCTCGTGGGCGAACTGGCGCAGGGCCTCGAGGTAAGGCATCCCCTCGATGTCACCGACGGTACCGCCGACTTCGACGAGACAGACGTCGGTCCCTTCGGCAGCCTCTCGAATGCGGCGTTTGATGTCGTCGGTGATGTGGGGGATAATCTGAACGGTCTTCCCCAGGTACT
Source organism: Natronosalvus amylolyticus (assembly GCF_024298845.1). Taxonomy (NCBI): domain Archaea; kingdom Methanobacteriati; phylum Methanobacteriota; class Halobacteria; order Halobacteriales; family Natrialbaceae; genus Natronosalvus; species Natronosalvus amylolyticus. Next base: position 2,768,773 of record NZ_CP101156.1, on the reverse strand, counting down.
CGCCCGCGCGTTCGTTCTCGATGACGTGCTGGTAGGTTTTGCCCGTCGTGATGTTGTGATCGGAGTGCATGTCGATCCCCAAGAACCGTTCGTAGTTCCCGAGGTCGAGGTCGACCTCGCCGCCGTCTTTGAGGACGTACACTTCGCCGTGCTGGTAGGGATTCATCGTCCCTGCATCCACGTTCAGATACGGATCGATCTTCACCGCGGTGACGTCGAAGCCTGCGTTTTTCAGGAGACGGCCCGTGCTCGCGGCCGTGATTCCCTTTCCGAGGCCCGACATCACCCCGCCGGTGACGAAAATAAACTTGCTCCCCAACGAGGAGTCATACTGGGTGTCCGGTTCCGTCGGCATACCGAGTGTCCGAGCGAGGAGTTCAAAACGATTTCGGGACTCGCTCGCCGCGCTAGCGCGTGTCAGTCTCGAGGGTGTTTTTACCTCGCCGGTGGTATTTCGGCCGATGGAGGTTCGACTTGCAAACGAAGCCGACGCCCTCGAGGTTCGTCGCCTCATCGACGGCGCGATGCTCGAGGGCGGCGATGTCGAAGCCCGCATCGAGGCTGCTGACGTCCTCGTCGCGACCCTCGAGCGCCAGACGGCCGAGGGGGACACCCGCGAGGCTATCGGCGGAGCCATCGTGCTCGAGCACCCCCACGACTCGCCGGTCGGATCCGACGAAACGGAACCCGCTCGAGACACCAAGACGTCGTCGGCCCGCCACATTAGAGCCATCGCCGTCCGCCGTCGTCGACGCGGACAGGGGCTCGGTACTGCACTCGTCGAGGCCGCACTCGAGCGATACGGGACGGTGACGGCTAACTTCGACGCGGACGTCCGGCCGTTTTACGAGGCACTCGAGTTCGACATCGAGCGCGTTGCAGGGGACCGATACCGCGGGCAGAAGAATCGGTCGTAGGTTCGAGGCCTGCAGTCGTATGTTCGAGACCTGCAGTCGTATGTTCGGGGCCTGTTGGCTCGTGACGAAGTGTTACATCGAGTTACGCAGACACTGGCTCGAGTTCCGCGCTGAAGTGACGCAGTTCGGGAATCTCCGGTTCGCTTCGAATCGTCAGTCCGGACACCGACTCGGCGCGCTCGAGGACCGCTGCGGCGGTGTCGGCGACGTGTTCGAAGTGCTCGCGGTGGTAGGTTCGTCGGGGCACGGCGAGTCGGACGAGTTCCGGGCGATCGGTGCCTGGGAAGGCGAAACTCCCGAGTTCGACGCCGCGGACGCCGCCCTCGCGGTACAGTTCACAGACGAGCACCTGTCCGGGAAACTCGCCCGCCGACAGGTGGGGGAAACAGGCTTCGGCGTCGAGATAGACGGCGTGGCCCCCGGTTGGGGTGTAGACGGGAACGCCGCGGTCCTCGAGCAGGCCCGCGAGCGTCTGTATCTGTCCGATACGGTCGGCCACGTACTCCCGTTCGACCGCTTCCCGGAGGCCGACGGCCAGGGCCTCCATGTCCCGACCGGTCATGCCGCCGTAGGTGGGAAATCCTTCGTACAGAATTGCACGCTGTTTGCAGGCGTCGGCGAGCGATGGGTCGTCGGTCGCGACGAAGCCGCCGATGTTCGAGAGGCCGTCTTTCTTGCCGCTCATGACAAGGGCGTCGGCGTAGCCGAGTTGTTCGCGGGCAACGGCGGCGACCGAGCTTTCGGCGAACTCGTCCTCGCGTTCGGTCACGAAGTAGGCGTTCTCGGCGAACCGGCAGGCGTCGATGACGAACGTGGCGTCGATTTCGTCGGCGAAGGCGGCGACGCGACGGGTGTTCTCGATGCTGACTGGCTGGCCGGCTGTCGAGTTGTTGGTGATCGTCTGGATGACGACAGGAACGCGGTCGGCACCGACCTCCTCCACGACCTCGCGGCCGCGTTCGACAGAAAAGTCACCCTTGAAATCGCCCGAAAAACCAGGATCGGCCGCCTCCGGAACTGGGCAATCGACCGGGTCTGCTCCCTGATTGGCGACGTGGGCGCGCGTGGTATCGAAGTGCGTGTTGTTGAGCGCGACGTCGCCCTCGTCAAGCAGGGTGCCGTAGAGGACGTTTTCCGCACCCCGCCCCTGGTGGGCTGGAACGACGTGGGGAAAGCCCATGACGTCGACAACGGCATCTTCCAGACGCGCGAAGCTGCTCGAGCCGGCGTAGGATTCGTCACCCCGGATCATGGCAGCCCACTGCTCGTTGCTCATCGTGCCCGTACCGCTGTCGGTGAGGAGATCGATAAAGACGTCGTCGGCATCGAGATTGAAAGCGTTGTAGCCGGCCCGCTCGAGGGCACGCTCACGGTCGGCCCGTGGGGGGAGCGTGATCCGCTCGACCATCGTCGATTTGTACTGAACCATATCCGCATAGGGGTGTTCCGGCGTGTTGAATTCATCTGCGGATTTCTGGCTATCGCTCCACCGCAACGTACATCGACGGACGAAAGCTGTGTCTGGTGTTGACTGTTCGTTTGGACGACCGCTCTCGCTCGAGGGCGCACCGACAAATCGCACGTTTCTTATCGCCGCTCGCCTACCACTCGAACGAATGCCAAAGTCTGTCCTGCTCACGGGGGCCGGCGGGCGCGTCGGGGACGCCATCCTCGAAGAACTCGCCGAAACGTACGACTGGCGGTTGCTCGACCGCGAACCGCTGACCGGTGACTATCCCGGCGAGAGCGTCGTCGCCGACATCACTGACGAAACCGCCGTGGGGCAGGCGATGGAGGACATCGATACCGTGATCCACCTCGCGGGTGACCCTCGTCCGGAAGCCCCCTGGGACAGCGTCTTGCGAAACAACATCGACGGCACCCAGACCGTGTTCGAAGCGGCCGTCGACGCCGGCGTCGATAGCGTCGTGTTCGCCTCCTCGAATCACGCCGTCGGCGCGTTCGAAACCGAAGCCCGTACGCCCGAACTGTACCGCGCTCACGACGAGTTCCGACTCGACGGGACCGAACTCCCGCGCCCAGGTAACCTCTATGGCGTCTCAAAAGCCGCCGGCGAAACGCTCGGGCGGTACTACCACGACGAGCACGACCTCTCCGTGTGCTGTGTCCGTATCGGCAACCTCACGAAAGGCCACCCGCCAATCGATTACGAACGCGGCCAGGCGATGTGGCTCTCCTATCGCGACTGCGCTCACCTGTTCGAGCGAACCGTCGAAGCCGACTACGGCTACGAGATCGTCTACGGTATCTCTGACAACGACCGCAAATACTACTCGATAGAGCGCGCTCGAGAGGTGCTCGGCTACGAGCCACAGGATAACTCCGAAGCACACGACTAGTACGCTCCCAAACCGGTCGTCCCCTCTCACGCCTCGGAGGAAGCGACTCCGAACGAGCCAGATTTACTCGAAGCGCCCTCGAGGAGCTACAGCCAAGGGATTCGGTCACCAAGTACCCCTATGCGACTGTTCGTCAGCGTCGACTGTCCCGACTCGTTTACCGACCCGATTTCGACGATTCAGGACGACTTCTCGAGTGCTCCCGGCATCACGCTCACCGACCCGGCCCAGGCACACGTCACCTTGCAATTTCTCGGCGATGTGGAGGAACCCCGCGTCGGCGCTGTCGTCGACGCACTCGAACGAGCTGTCGACAGCGTCGATCTCGAGCCGTTCGAGGTTCGATTCGGCGGCCTCGGCGTGTTTCCGAGCCTCGAGTACATCCGCGTTGTCTGGCTAGGCGTCGAAAAAGGTGACACCGCACTCCGGGTGTTGCAGGAAGCCGTCGAGGACCACCTCGAACCGCTCGGGTACGAGGGGGATGACCACGAATTCACGCCTCACGTCACCCTCGGGCGGATGAATCACGCGGGCGGGAAGGCACACGTCCAGTCGATGGTGGAAGAACGCTCCCCGACAGTGGGGACGATGACCGTCGATTCGATTTCGCTCACCGAAAGTGTGCTGTTGCCCGAGGGTGCCGAACACGCGACACTCGAGTCGATTTCACTCGAGTGAAACTACCTCTCGTGTTCTGTGGCCGTCATGAAGGGTCGAACAGACCCTCGACGTCCGCCTCTCTCGTCTGGCGTCGTTCGACGTGGGCTTCGAGTCGGTCGACGATGAGCGCCCGTCGCTCCGGTTCGCGGACGAAATCGACGACCAGGGCCAGAAACTGGCTGGTCTCGTTCCCCGCAGACAGGTCGCTGCGGGCGTACTCGACACCCTGCTCGAGAACTGCCTCCTCGAACCCCAGTTCTTCAGCGAGGATGCCCGCAGCGACCAGTGTGGCCTCCACGTCGAGGCGCTCGAGACTGAGCGCCTGTCCTTCGTACTCGAGGGTGAGGGGACGACGTCGCTCGAGCACTTCAGGGTCGGTTCCGAGCGTCGCCAAAAATTCGCGAACGGGTGCCACGGCGACGTTTCGATAGGTGTCCGGGAGTCCCTCGAGGTACTCACCGGCGCTCTCGGCGAGGCCCACCGCTCCCTCCCAGTTGCGATTCCGGGCGTGGTACACCGCCGCGGTGAACTGGATCAACCCGTGCAACAGCCGCTCGTCGTCGGTGCCGGCCTCGAGACCCAACCAGTGGTCCTCCCAGGCGTCGTGGGCGGCGTGATAGTAGCCGTCGTTGTAGATGGCGATGCCAGCACGGAGTGCGCCACGCATACACGCTAGTATCTGACTCGAAGGATCAATATCCTGTCGACACGAGCGAAGGAGACGCCCAAACTCAAATCGATATTTTACGTTAGCCAGGCCTTTAGTGATAACTCGATGAAACACGGGGTATGAAACGCAGGACGGTTCTCCTCGCGCTCGGCTCGGCGTCGGCGCTCGCCGGTTGCCTCGCTGAAAATGGTGGTGCAGGCGGGAATGGCGACGCTGGCGACGACAACGAGAACGATGACGACGGAACGGCAAACGGGACGAACGGTGCAGGGGAAAACGACGGTGAACACGACGACGGCTCCGTCGTCGACTCTTTCGACGGCGAACTGTCGCGACCGGACTGTTCAGTCGACGCCGAAACCATCGAAATCGAGGTCGAACACGACGATGAACCGCTAACCTACCGGACTGCAGCGACGAAACCCTACCCGGATCCGCCGGATTCGCTCGACGAGGACACCATCCTCGAGTATCTCGACGCGTTCGAACACGCCTACGTCTCCAAAGAGGTGTTGTGTGGTCGAAATGGCTCGGGCCACATCCTCACGATCGCCTACAGCCGCCAGGAGCGCAAGGTGTTCGACTGGGAGACGCCGGGAACGACCATTTTCCTGTTACGGGCTGCAGGCGCGACTCGAGGAATCGAGGATAGCGGTGGCGAATGGGCAGCCGAACTCGGGTTTCACGGCGTCGTCTACACCGTCGACGAAACCGGCGTCGCTCGAGCCGATTTCGACGGAGCAGGCGGGCTCGAGGCCGACGAACTCGAATCGAAAGCTCCGAACCCGCTCGAGGACGGGGAACTGGTTGCCAGGTTCGGCTAACCACCGTTCGTCTCGCTCGTCGCTATCGCTCCTCACTCGCAAAATCTGGAGTAAACGGTGTTTCACTCAGCCTTCGAATCCGTCTTCCCAGCGGAACCGTCCGTTTCGCTGAATCACCTCGCCATCCACTTCGAGACGCGACTCCTCGCTCATATCGGTAATCATGTCGACGTGGACGGCCGACTCGTTGCCCGTCTCTCCCTCGGGGAGACAGGCGTCGTAGGCTCGACCGACAGCAAGATGAACCGTGTCGCCCATCTTCTCGTCGAAGAGGATACTGTCGGTAAAGCGGTCGATGCCACGGTTCATGCCGATGCCGAGTTCGCCCAGCCGTCGGGCACCCTCGTCGGTCTCGAGGATTTCGGTGATCGCGTCCTCGCCCTGTTCGGCCTCGTGGGAAACGACCGCGCCGTCCTCGAACTCGAGGTGGACGTTGCGGACGGCCTCGCCGTTGATCGTCATCGGGACGTCGAACGTGACGGTGCCCTCGGTGGCGTGTGGTGCGGTAAACACCTCGCCGCTGGGGAGATTGTGCGAGTCGTACCTGACCGACGCCGCACTGTTGACTGCGGTTCGCCCCTCGATCGACATCGTGAGGTCCGTTCCGTCTTTGACGAGTCGGACCTCCGAACCGGCATCGAGGACGTCTTTCATCTTGGCCATCTCCTCGGCGAGCGATTCCCAGTCCCGCAAAATCGCGTCGTAGGCGAAGTCCTGGTACTCCTCGTAGGCCATCCCCGCCTGCTGGGCGAGCGAGCGAGTGGGGTGGACCGTCGAGACCCATCGCGTGTCGTATCGAGCCTCTCGAGTCGCCGAGCGAGCCTTTCGGTACGCCTGGCGCGTTTCGCTCGGGACGTCAGCCATCGCGCTCGTGTTTCGACCGCCGCCGAGCGAGAGCACGACGTCGGCCTCCTCGTACAGTTTCCGCTCGAACGCTGGGTCTTCGTCGAAGTCGCCATCGTGGGCGCGCAGGTACGCACGAGTGAGTTCCCCGGAGGCGTACGTCGACAGGAGGTTCGCGCCGCGCTCGCCGAGCGCCTCGGCGACGGCCACCGCCAGGTCGTGGGCGTCGGGACCGACCGAGAGAACCACGTCGTCCCCGTCTTCGATCTGTGCACTCCAGTCGACAAGTACCGCTGCGTGCTCGCGTACGCGTTCGTCCATATCGACTCTCACTCGAGGGGGCACTAAACGTTCGGTGATTCGCCTCGCGGACGATCACTATCACGTTTGTAGCAAGTGTTTCACCCCCTCAGACCCTTTGGTATGTGAATGATAGTGTATAATATTAATTCAATAGTGATATGTCGAACCTGTACTAATCGGAGAAATATCGCAGAACTGGCGTCGAAACCGTTTCAGACCGTAGTGGCTCCCGTTTCGTCCCTCGAGCGAACGAAGCCAACGACGGCGTAGACGACGGGCGTATCGAGGAACGCGATCAGGAGTTTCAGCAGGTACTGGCCGACGATCAGTGCCGCAAGTTCGCTCCCCGGGAGGACGGGACCGACGCCGAGTAGCCGCGGTGCGATGGCGAACGCGATGGTGACGAAAATCAGGGTGTCGATGGCCTGACTGCTCGCCGTCGACGCGATGTTTCGAAGCCAGAGCCGGTCTCCGTTCGTCGCGTCACGAATTTCGTGGAACACCCAGACGTCCCAGTTCTGGCTGACCACGTACGCCAGCAGGCTCCCGGCGACGATGTTCGTCGACGCCCCTAGCACTGTTTCGAACATCGCCGGGTCGACGCTCGCCGGGGAGGCTGGTGCGGCAATGGTCGACCAGACGAGCACCAGGAGGACGAAGTTCATCGCGAAAGCCACGTTGACGACGACCTGTGCGGCACGACGCCCGTACAGTTCCGCATAACAGTCGCTGGCGAGAAACGTCAGCGCGTACGCGAGGGCCGCACCGGGCAAGACGAGTTCTGCCCCGGTAACGGGCAACGAAAACGGGAGGTCGAACGCCAGTACTTTCGCGGCCGTCACCTGAGCGGTGATCAACGCTGTCACAAACAGCGCGATCAACGCCACCTGTGGGACGCTCGGTCCACGATCATATTCAGACATTACTCGAGTATTCTCAAGCGAAGGCTCAAAACCACAGTGGTTTCGACTGGGCCCGCTCACTTGGTCGCTGCTGAACACCGTCTCGCGATTCTCTGTCGTTCGTATCGTCGGTTGCCCCCGCTCGAGGTGGCTGTCCGGTGCTCGGGATCGATGGGGCTGATCGACCACGATGAGTGCTCATGGAATACTATTCGGGGTGAGGTCGGATCTCCCTCGAGCTCGTATTCGCCACCGTCACCATGAAATAATGTTTCAGCGGTTCGGCCCTCTCGAGTGTCCGTTCTGGTTGAAAAAGACCGAGAAAACGCTGATTCGGCGGTTTCAGGTGGCCGTCGGGCGTGAACGCGACTCACGCAAGTCTTATCTGTGTATCGGCGCTGTGTTCAAAAGCAATGGCGAAAGGAAACGTTGATTTCTTCAACGACACAGGCGGCTACGGTTTCATTTCGACGGACGACGCGGACGATGACGTATTCTTCCACATGGAAGACGTCGGCGGCCCGGACCTCGAAGAAGGCACCGAGATTGAATTCGACATCGAACAGGCCCCCAAAGGCCCCCGCGCGACGAACGTCACCCGCCTGTAACACGGCACCCGTTCAATAGCTCGGTTTTCACTTTTCAGTATTTTTACCCCGAGAGTGACGACACTCGAGTGGGTATCACAGCCCGGTTACGTCTCCTCTCGAGTCGTACATTTTCCAAGCCGATAGTCCCGCTCGAGAGTGATACTGCCGGTCAAAGAGAGTTCGCCGAACGGTAGCGGCGAGTTCGAACAATGTCTGACAGAATGAGTAGACGGCCCCTAACGGTCGCTACGGATGATATACTCTAAAACAAGAGTGTCATCGCTCGGAATAGGTTTAGACTCGTCGCAGGCACGCAGGCGTGTCTGTCGACGGGCGACCGGAGAACTATGTCGATCGATACATCCCATTCATCCCGTTCGTCTGCACTGTTCGTGACCGTACTCGTGACCCTCACCGCGGCGGTGATCGTGGGGCTGGTAGCCGGCGCTGGCGTGGCCTCGAGTGTCACCGACGTCTCGCCGCTGGCCGGGCCGACTGGCGAGAACGTGAGCGAAGACGCCTACGTCGAGGCCGTCCCCGAACCCGGCGACGAGTGGTTCGAAGCCGAAGCCGCCGACGGCAGCTGGATTAGCTACGTCAACCCACGAGACGAGTACCGAGACCCGTATCTGGGGCAAGGCTCGGGTAAAATCTGCGTGGCGCTAGTGAACGAGGCGGGCGAACCGATCACGGGCGAGACCGTTCCGGGGACGACCGTTACGGTGCCGACCGGTGAGTCTCTCGAGTGGCACTCGAGTGCTGACCCGATGGTGGTCCAGTATCCCGTTACCGACCACTACGAGCGCCCGCTCGATGCCGACCAGTTCGGCACCGCGGACCACGTCCCCCAGGGTGATGGCTACGTGGACAGCCACTGCATCGAGTTCCACGGCCTCCATCACAATGGCGACGAGATCAGCTACGGGGAAGCGTTCGTCGAGGGTGAACACGCCGACCGTATCGAAATCGTGGGCTACATCCAGCAGGACGGCCAGGCCTGGAACACCGATATCGACCCGATCGAGGACGCCGTCTCTCACGAGGAAGCCGGCGGTGGCTGGGTGTATGAACCGGACGGTTCACACGGCCAGGTGGTCGTTGTGGCCCAGTTGACGGGTACCGATTCCGCCGACGATGGGAGCAGTGACGATAGCGACGGTGAAGATGGTGATGACGGCGACAAGAGCGAGGGTGATGACAGCGACGATGGAGATGGTGATAGCGACGACTCGAGTGGGACGGACGATCCAGGCGGAACGGATCACTCGGGTGACGACCACGGCTCGGACGACAGCTCCGGTGGTGATGACACAACGTCACCGGGAGACGATTCGACCGTGACTGACTCGAGCGATACCACTGACGACACCGATGCCGTTAGAGACGACGACCTTCCAGGATTCGGGGCGCTCGTCGCCCTCCTCGCCGTGACGGTCGTCGTCGGCGTGACGCTGCGGGACCGTCGTCGATAGGACCTGATTCGTCCCTCGAGGGGCTGTAGACGCCTGCTCGTTTGTGACGCGGGATGTCCTCGAGTCGAAAGCATAGGACCTAGCAAGACCTGCCTCGAGTCAAAAGCATTCGTTTCGAAACTCATATTGGGTGGCTCTCGAAGCTAGGGCCGTGAACGACAACCGGGCACAGTTCTGGGCGCTCTATCTCTCCCGGTTTGCCGAAGGCTTCGGTTTCATCACGCTGATCACGCTGTTGCCGTTTTACATCCAGACGCTCGAGCCCACGGATACGACGGTTTTCGGGCTGACGATCAGCGCCGGGATCATCATCGGCCTCTACACCTCGGGATACACGATCGGGAAGGCGCTCTCGATCATCCCGCTGTCGTGGCTCGGCGACCGCTTCGACAAACGACTGGTCTTACTCGGCGTGCTGGGGTTGAGTATCGTCGTCTACGCGCTGTTCCCGCTCGTCGACTCGAGCGCCTCGTTCATCCTGCTTCGTGCCCTGCAGGGAGTGGCTGTCACCGGTTCCGGGCTCATGGGGCTCTCGCTGGTCGGCCAGATTGCGGACGTGGGCACGCGAGCCAACTACATCGGAAAAGCCAACGCTGCCAGCTTTGCGGCCTCGATTGTCGGGAGTTTGAGCGCCGGCGTCCTCTACGACAGCTTCGGTTTCGGTCCGATTTTCACCATCATCGTTTGCGTGCTGTTCGTTGCCTGGTTCGGGACCTACCGATACCTCGACCCCGACGAAACGCGCGTTTATGGCTTCCCGTTTACCGGCCTTGCGTTCAATCGTCGCATCCTCACGCTCTCGAGTTTTCGCGTCCAGTACGCCTTCTCGGTCGAGATGGTTCGCGTCTGGGTCGCTATCTTCGCCGGCGTCTCCGCTGCCGAGGGTGGCCTCGCCTTCGGGGCGTTTGCCGTCTCGCTCGTCGTCGCCGCCGAGAAGTTCACGAACATGGTCTGTCAACCGTTCACCGGTCGGCTCTCGGATGACTACGGCCGAGCACTGTTCGTCTTCGCAGGCGGTGGCGCGTACGGCCTGGTCGCATTCGTCGTTCCCTTCGCACCAGCTATCGGCGAGGGACTCTCGTTGCCGGCAACGTACCCCGGACTCGGACATCTCTCCCCGGCGTTCTTACCACTGCTCGGCCTCTCGGCGTTACTCGGGGTCGTCGACAGCTTCCGGGAACCGGCGAGCATGGCGCTGTTCGCCGACGAGGGGACCAGCGAGGGCGGCGTCGCCTCGAGTTTCGGTATTCGGGAACTCGTCTGGCGACCCGGCAGCATCATCGGACCACTACTGGGTGGCTGGTTGATGACCGAGGTGAGCATGGCATCGGTGTTCTACGTCGGCGGCGCGTTCGCGTTGACCGGAGCGCTGACGTTCCTCGTGGTGTTGACTCGGTTTCACGGCACCGACGCGTTACAGTCGTGGTGAATCACCCTGGGTTCGAGCGGTCGAAAAGCGAACCGTTCCAAACGATTCCGAGAGCACTTGGTTCACTTTTACATTAGAAGGGCTGAAATACACGAATTCGATATATTTGCATGCGTAGGTCGCCCTGCTAAGTGACTGACATTGTTAGGGGCACAACGGATTGGTCCACTGCCAATACGTCCCGTTGATGTCGACAGATCAAACACGCCGACGGCTCCTCACAGTCGTTGGCTCGAGTGGTGTACTGGCACTGGCTGGCTGTCTCGGTGGGGACGACGAAGATGCTGGCGGGAACGGTGAAAGCGATGACGGGATGGACGACCACGACGACATGGGTGAGTACGACGACGAATACGACGACGAGGAAGCCGATCACCAAGACGAGGACGACGGGACGGACGCCGACGTTCGCGTCGCTCACCTCTCACCGGATGCACCGAACGTGGACATCTGGATCGATGGTGAAGCCGTCCTCGAGGACGTCCCGTTCCGCGCGGTCAGCGAGTACCTCGAGTTGCCAACTGGGACCTACGAGGTCGCGATTGCGGCCGCCGACGATCCGGATACCGTCGTCTTCGAAGAAGACCTCGAGATCCCTGAGGGGACGTTCACGGTCGCTGCACTCGGCGAACTGAGCGAGGAGAACCAACCGTTCGCACCGGACGTATTCGCCGACGACGTGAGCGACCCGGGTGAAGAGGCTCGGGTACGTCTCGTTCACGCCTCTCCCGATGCGCCGGCCGTCGACGTTACGGTCGGCGACGGTGACACCGTCCTCTACGAGGACGTCGCATTCGGCGAAACCGCGAGCGTCGAAGTCCCCGCCGAGTCCTACACCCTCGAGGTTCGACCGGCGACCGCGGACAACGATGGCGATGTTGTCGCCACATTCGAGGTCGAACCCGCCGCTGGCAACGTCTACACGGCTTTCGCCGTCGGCTACCTCGACGCCGAAAACGCCCCCGCTGACGAACCGTTCGACCTCGAGGTCGTCCTCGACGCCGAGTACGATGGAGAGGCGGCAGACGCCGAGGATGATGGGTATGCGGCAGATGCCGTTGAAACCGTCGTTGTCGGCCCTGACGGCCAGAATAGCTTCGACCCCGACACCCTCGAGATCGAGGCCGGAACGACCGTTCGGTTCACCTGGGACTCGAGCGGGCACAACGTTTCACCCGTCTCGATGCCCGACGGAGCCGACTGGGAGGGCGAGCCCTCGGTCTCCGACGCCGGGCACGAACACGAGCACACGTTCGAGGTTACTGGCCGCTACGAATACGTCTGTGACCCACACGAAGGAGCCGGAATGACCGGCGAGATTCACGTCGAGTAGGTCGTTAACTCCGGTGTCCGTGCTCCGTTGTGGTGTGCCGCGGCGCCACCCTCGTCTGTTGTGCTAAGTGGTTCGTCAAGCCTGAACATGGAAGCCGAACCGATAGCGGTTGTCGGGTTCGGCTTACACGTCATCGTTTGACGGAGTACTAAGACGGAGCCTTCTGGCCTCGTCTGTGCGTGACGGCAACGGGACGGTCACCGGTCCCCGAGGAGACGGCCACCGATCGCCGTGAAAGTACGACCCCCCGTTCGTTGGACCCTCGGCGGTAACATCCTCACCACGTTGCGTGTCTGTACAGACGAATATACTCGAGGCTGGGCTGTAACTCCTCGTGAACCGCCTCGGGGTCAAGTGGTTCGAGAGACGGAGTCTCTCGTCATCAAGCGAAACCATCGGTTTCGCGGACATCGCGAAGCTTTGCTTCGCTCAGTCACGGAAGACGCAGTCTTCCGAACGACCCCGAGGCACTCGGCCTGTCTTTTCTGTAGAAGTCCGTGCGAGGCCTTTATATGCGAGGACTCTGAATCTGCTGGTAATGAACTCCGACGAAACGATCCTCGCGGGCGAAAACAAATCCGAGGTGCGAAACGCGATGTACATCCTGATCGTCTGGATACTCGTCGTTATCATCGCTGGGCTGGCGCTAATTTTCTTCCGCGACAGCTTTAGCGGACTGTTTACGCTCCTCGGCCTGTTCTAGGCACTCTCAGCACGCACCATTCGTAGACGGACGCTCAGATAGATCAGGACGAACAGAAACGCGCCGGCAAACAGATACTCTCCCTCGAGCACTGCGAACGCGAGCGCGCCGCCGTTGAGCACGATTCCACCGAGATACAGCGGTACCAGCCGTGACATACAGGGAGGTTAGCGTGTGGGTTCGTTAACCCGTCGGCTCGAGCCACCGACGCCGGGTTGGCAAAACGAGGCTGTTTTGTGGACCCGGTGACCGTCTACGCCCATGCCTCGGAGCCTCGGGGTCACCGAAGCGATTCGTGAGGTGATCCCAGAGTGGTCTATTTCAGGGTTCGAATTGCTGGCCCTCCTCGGTGATATTCTCCTACTTATCCTCACTGTTGGGGCGTTGTTTCTCGCCGACGTGACCGGTGTCCTTCGCCCAGCGGAAAATGAGGAACGGTGCTGTTCGAACCGGACCATGTTCGTCATCGCAACTATCTTTGGTGGACTGGCGCTGGTGGTGCTGGTGAAAGCTGCGTTTTCAGCTCCGCGGCCACCCGAAACCCTGCACGCCGTTCCATCCAGCGAGTACGGCTTCCCCAGCGGGCACACGATGGCGGCGACGGTGACGTGGGGAGCGCTGGCGCTCTGGGTGCCACTGGCTACTCGGCGGACGCGAGTCGTACTGGCGTCGGCTTTCGTCCTGCTCGTTGGCCTCTCTCGGCTCGCCCTCGGCGTCCACTACCTCGTCGACGTAGTCGCCGCCGTTTCGTTTGGCGTCTTCTTTCTCGTCGTGATGGGCTGGGTCACTGACCGTCGTGCAGGTCCTGCCTTTGCCGTCGCCATCGCCATCGCCGCTCTCGCCGTGCTCGCCAGCGGTGGCTCGAGTCGCTCCCTTCTGGCACTCGTCGGAACGGTTAGTGCCCCGTTCGGTTGGTGGGTGCTCGAGCGAGCCGGTCGGCCGAGACAGCGTTCGTGAGCGACCGGTACGAAGCTATCGTGAGCGACCGATTTCGTCCATCGCCTCGAGCAACTGCGACATGCTGGAGGCACGGAGCAACGGCGGTGATGCGAGGAGTTCCTCACGAGTCCAGAACCGTGCGGCTGCGGCATCGTCACCGGCGACGACGGCTCCGGACGTGTGCGCCCTCGAGGTAGCATAGTTGAACGACACCATCGATTCGCCGTCGCTGAATTCGAGAAAGCCATCACCAATGAGCGTCAGATCCGCTGGCGAAACCGACACACCCGTTTCCTCCGCCAGTTCCCTCGCAGCCGCCGCTCGTGGCGATTCACCGGCATCGATGTGACCACCAGGGAGTGCCCACGCCCCTTCGTCACCGCCGTCTCCCATCTCGATGAGCAGGGCGCTGTCTCCGTCGATGACCGTTGCACGCGCCAGTGGGATGGGGTTACGGTACACCGTGAGCGTACAGTCGGTACAGAACGGGCGGGAACCGTCGGTAGTCTCTTTGCTGGTCAGTGACGCCCCACAAACGGGGCAGAAACTGACGTCAGCCTGTTCGATGGTCCAACCCATGTCGAGTACATTTTCAAGCGGTCGAAAATAGCTACTGGTGCGGTCACTCTCGTGGGCGACACTCGAGTCAACTCCCGCTCGATCCAGTGCCAGTACATATATACCCCTCGGCTGAATCGTCGGAAACGTGTCTCAACAAGCAACTGCGGACGGTCAATCAGATGGACTGCCCGTCAAGATTGGCGCTGCGGTCGGATTCGGCGCGTTCTTCGTCGGCTACATCCTGACGTACGTCCTCGCGACGGTCGATTCGGATCTCGATTTCGGCGGTGAAGAACACACGATGGAGTTGATCGGCTTGCTGTTTTATAACAGCCATTTCGTCGACGCGGAACTCTCGTTGGCTGGAGAGTCAGAAACGGTCAACCTGCTCTCCGAGGAGAGTACACAGATTCCCGAACTCGTGTACAACCTGGTTCCCGTACTCGTGCTCATCGGCGCCGGCTATCTGGTCGCCTCGAGGGCCGCCGCGCTGGCAACCGACGGCGACGCCGCCAAAGCCGGTGCGACGGTCGTCATCGGCTACCTGCCTGCGGCGGCGGTCGGGACGGCAATCTTCGAAATTAGCGAAGGGGAGGAGATGTTCAGGCTGACGGCTGCGCCGGACTTCACGATGGCAATCGTCCTCGCCGGTTTGGCGTTCCCGCTCGTTCTCGGAGCCGTTGGCGGCTATATCGCTCGACAGAGCTGATACTGCCGGACGAAGAGAATTCGCCGGACGGTAGCGGCGAACTCTTCTAGACCTGACAGTTCGGGAACACTCGAGGATCCACTAATCCAGTTATCTTGTCGATGAAGAGACCGGCCATGCTCCCGCCGATCACGATTGCCGCTCCCGCCTTTGCCGGGTTCCGAGTCGGTGGCTGATATCTCTGAACCGTCGCTAACGTCATACTGTCTCTACTAGTCGTCGTCTGAGTTTGTTAAATGTTAGCACGCATAATCAGGAGTGTGCACTCGAGGGACAACGCTCACGGTGACACCCGCCATACCCTGGAATATGAGTATCGGATCCGTCACCGCGATCCACATCGCTCCGGAACAGGGGAGCCCCGTCGAAGCCCGTGATACCGTCGAAGCCGTCCCCGACCGCGGCCTCGAGGGCGACCGCTACTTCCGGACGGCAGGAACGTTCGCCGATCGAGAGGGCAGCGACCTCACGCTCATCGAAGCCGAAGCGCTCGAGGGGGTCGAACGTGAGTACGATATCGAACTCGAACCGGGCGTCCACCGGCGGAATTTGACGACCGAGGGCGTCGCGCTCAACCACCTCGTCGACAGCGAGTTCCGTCTCGGCGAGGTTCGGTGTCGTGGTATCGAACTCTGTGAACCCTGTTCGTACCTCGAGTCACACCTCGAGAAACGCGGCATTCGCGAGGCGCTGGTCCACCGTGGCGGGCTCAGAGCGCGCATTCTCGAGGGTGGGACGATTCAGGTGGGCACGCCGCTCGAGATGGTCACCGACGGGTAGTCCCGTTGTGGAAAACGAGGGTCTTTGTTGAAATCGTGGCCCGGGGAGAGTTATCCCTATCCGTGCTGCAAACAGGGCGCGAATAAGGGACTCAGTAGCAGTCAATCAACGAGGTGCGTCGATTGGTTAGTATAGTTGGTCTTGTGACCAGACTATTTATTTCAGTAATGGTTCAATGATCAGTATGGACACAGAGACTGGTTTGTTACTCCGTGTTGGTCTGTATTTGGCGATATTTTGGCCGGTGGTCGGAGCTGCCATCTATTCCGATGCAAAGCGCAATAATATCTCGAATCCACAGATCATTGCGATGGCATACGGGGTATTGGGACCAATAGGGGCACTGTTTTATTGGGTTCGCTATAACTCCTCGAAAAACCAATCTGATCAGTAAAGATGCAGATCTACGTTTGGATGGGTTGCTGTGATTCAGTCGGGAACACGGAAACCGGGTGCTGCACTTATTCTCCATATTCAGCACTCAACTCTTGTCGTCTGTCGAGGATTTCAACAGCCAAACGAGGTCCGTTGTCCTTGTGGAAAACCCTCTCGAGTCAGGTAACAGTTACCCGAGTAGTACGGTTCTCGAAAACGCTCCGGAGTGGAAAGACATAGCGTTCTCGAGTCCTAAAATCCATCTATGAACGAGGAAGGCGTACAGGTACTGCTCGATCAGGACACCCTCGAGGCGCGGGTCGAGGCCGGCGAGGTTCCCGACTGGGTGGCTGCCCATTACGAGAGTTTTACCGAGGGGCTGCTCGGTACGCGAAACGACAGTCCGTTCCCGTGTTACTTCGGCGTCGAATCCGTCCGCAAGGGCTGGCCACTGTACACGGCCGTCGAGTCGATGACCGACCCCGACGCACTGTTCTCGCTGGGTGAGACCATCCTCGAGTATCTCGAGGTGTACGAAGACCACAGCGAACAGGCCTCCCTGGTCACCTTTTTCAAACCGCCTGAACGCGAGTTGAGCGAGCGAGAGTATCACGAAGCGCTCTGGCACATCTTGCAGGTGCTTCACGCCCACGACCCGGAACCCTGGCCAGCGGACATCCCCACGGACACGGACACGAACACCTGGGAGTTCTGCTTCGGCGGGGAGCCGATGTTTCCAACCTGTCGGGCCCCCTTCTACGACACCCGAAAGAGTCGCTACTGCCCCATCGGCCTCGAGATAACGTTCCAGCCGCGAGCCCTCTTCGACGGTATTACGGCCGACACGAAGGCCGGACAGCGCGCTCGCGAGGTGATTCAGGGTCGACTCGAGGACTACGACGGCGTCTGCCCCCACGCCGATATCGGCGACTGGGGTGTCGAAGGCGACCGCGAGTGGGTCCAGTACATGCTCTCATCTGACGAGAGTCAGTCACCAGACAGTTGCCCGATGCGAGTGACGCGCGAGCATCCGAAAGGCCCGGTCGTTATCGGCGATTGAGACGATCCCGTTCCAAAGTATCACTGCCAAACGAGCTACAGCGACCGGGCCGAGTTGAGCACGACCAGCGTACTACTCAACGCCATCGCAATCGCCGCGAGCAACGGGTTCAACAGCCCGAAAATCGCGAGCGGAATCGCGATGCCGTTGTAGACGAACGCCCAGGCCAGGTTCTGTCGAATCCGGCGATGGGTGCCACCCGCAATCGAAAACGTGTCGGCGACGCGCTCGAGGTCGTCGGCGACGATGACGGCGTCGGCGGCGTCGGTGGCGAGCTGGGTGCCACTACCGAGGGCGATACCCACGTCGGCGGCCGCGAGCGCGGGGGCGTCGTTGCTCCCATCGCCGACCATCGCGACGGTGCCCTGGCTGCGCAGTCGACGGACGGTCTCGGCTTTCGCTTCCGGTGGCACCCCGGCGAACACGCGGTCGACGCCCTCGACGTCGAAGCGGTCGGCAGCACCGCCCTCGTCGCCCGTAATAACCACGATTTCCCGGCCCTCACCGAGCGTTTCGACGGCCTCGAGCCAGTCCGCTCGCGGCGTGTCACCGACGACGATGACGCCTCGAGCGACCCCGTCCCAGCCGACAGCCACTGGCACGTCACCAGTGGCACGCGCACGTTCGATGGTGTCTTCGAGGTCGTTCGGGACGGACAGTCCGTTTGCCTCGAGATACGCGGGATGGCCGACGAAGACGCGCATCTCGGTGTCGGTGTTCTCGTCCGTCAGGACGCCGGAGACACCTCGGGTCGCGCGTTCGAAGTCGTCGGCGGCGACGGTTCCAGGCGTCTCAGTATCGCCGTCAGTGGTCGATTCCGCCGGCGGCAGTGAGCCACCGTCGGAGCGAACGGTGGATGCTCCACTCGCGGCTCGCTCGACGATGGCACCCGCAATCGGATGTTCGGAGAGGCGTTCGACGGCGGCGGCTCGCTCGAGGACGACGTCGGCATCTTCGCCGTTTGCCACGGTAATCGAGTCGACGGACATCGACCCTTCGGTGAGCGTCCCCGTCTTGTCCAGGGCGACGATATCGACGTCCGGAGCGTCCTCGAAAATCGTCTCGGCGGCGACGACGATGCCGCGTTTCGCTGCGGTCTGCACACCGGAGGCGATCGCCAGGGGGGTGGCCAGCCCCAGCGCACACGGGCAGGAGACGATCAGGACGGTAAGGCCGACGAGCAACGCTTCCGTGGGACTCGAGCCAGTGAGAAGCATGAGCGCGGCGACGGCCGTCGCGATGACGATCACCAGCGGGACGAAAATCGTCGCGAGTTTGTCGGCCAGTCGCTGGACGCCTGGACGCGAACTCTGTATTCGCCAGATGAGACCGACGAGTCGGTCGAGCGTACTCGCCGCGTCGGGGCCGACCTCGAAGACCAGGGGCGCATCCGTAACGACGGTGCCGCCACGAACCGGGTCGCCGGGAGCCTTTTCGACTGGCAGGGATTCACCCGTCATCAGCGATTCGTCGACGGCTGCGGCACCCTCGAGGACGGTCCCGTCCAGCGGAATCCGCTCGCCGGGTCGCACTACTAACTGTTCACCGGGTTCGACCTCCTCGAGGGTGACCGTTTCGCCGGTGTCGTGGCGTCTCGCTTCGTCTACCTGCCCTTCGGTCAGGTCGCTCAGCAAGCCGGCCGCGCGGCGCTTGATCATCCCTTCGTAGTAGGTGCCGCCGGTGACGACGAGGATGATGGCCACGGAGACGTCGAAGTACAGGTCGGTTCGTCCCTCGAGCATCGCCAGCGTACTGTAGGCATACGAAGCGAGTGCCGCGAGGGCGACGAGCAAGTCCATGTTCGGCATCCGTGCCCGAAGGCTGACGTACGCCCCCCGAAGGATGGGAAAGCCGGTGTAAAATAGCACGAACGAGGTCATCAGCCAGATGTTCGCGAACACGTAGAGCTGATCGTAGTGACCGAACTCGACGACTGGGTCGAAGCCGAAGTACGTCGGATACAGAAAGAGCACGTACCACAGCATGACCATCATGCCGAACAGCCCACCACCCGCGAGGAACTTGACGGTCGCCTGGCCATCGTCATCCGTCTTCGAGCCGACGCCGCGTTCGCGGGCGGTATAGCCAGCACCGGTTAACGCGTCCCGGAGATCCTCGTCCTCGAGTGTTTCGTCGTCGTAGACCAGGCGAACGGTGTCGCTGGCGTAACTCGCCTCCGCCGCGTGCACTCCCTCCACGCTCGCCGCTCGTCCCTCGAGGAATGCCTCACAGGTCGCACAGTGCATCCCGTCGACGGTGAAGAACGCGTCTGCTCCCTCGATTGCGTCGAGGTCGACACCACCCTCGTCTTCGATGGCGTCGCGAATCGCTTCCTCCTCTTCGGCGTCGAGCGAGCCGAGGGTTCTCGTCACCTCGAGACAGCCCCGACAGCAAAACTCGCCGTCGACGTCTCCGTCGGTGACCGGCGGGCTCGGTAGCGGGAGTTCACAGAGCGAACAGCCGGTGGCTGCTTCCACGAGGTCTCCTGGTCCGGCGTCACCACTCTCGGCGTGTTGCTCATCCTCGAGTGAGGTTTTGTCGGTCATTGCTGGTTTTTGTCGGTCATTGCTGGTCCCCGTGAACGCGGTGATTCCCGTGAACGTATTGGGTATTGTAGACGGGGTCGCTCGCTAGAGCGGCTGGTAGAACGGAATATGCGGGTGTGGCAGATGAATCCCGTACAACATCAATCCGTGCTGCAGCGGGACGTAACCGAGCACCAGAAAGCCGGCTCCGAGTGCCCGATGCAGTCGCACTCGAGTGGCTGGCGAGAGCGACCCGAGCAGGGTCCCGTAGGCAAACAGCGTCGGAATCGTTCCCAGACCCAGCGCGGCCAGTGAGAGGGCACCGCGGACGGGATCACCGAGGGCGAACGCGTACAGGTACGCTGGGTAGATGATCGGACACGGGAGCAACCCGTGGATGGCACCCAGTCCGACGATACCGGGGGAGTTCGCCAGTCGGTCGATACGTCCCGTCAGGAGCCGTGAGAGCCAGCCGAAGACCGTGCCGATGATCGGTATCCCGTGTGGGATTCCTGGCTGGCCCCGGAGGTAGTACAACCCGCTCGCGATGATGGCGATCCCGACGAGAATGCCGGTTGCGCCCCGAATCGAGTTGCCGATATCGGCGACCGCGCCAGCCGACGTGAACGCGAGCGCGCCGAGGAGGCCGAACAGGCCCCCGAGAAGCGCATAACTCCCGGCACGTCCCAGGTTGAACAGGGCGTGTTGTCGGACCTCTCTGGTCGTCAGCGTCGTCTCTCGGCGGCCGCTGCTGGAACTCGAGTCACTCGCTTTACGCATTCGGTCGGCGTAGGTCGTCACCAGCGGCCCACACATGCCGAGACAGTGGGCACCTGCGAGGACGCCGATGAGCAAAAAGACCAGCAAGTCGACGTTCGCCGCCGTCACGCTCGTGCCGTGATCGTGAGTTGTCGCGACGACGTCCTGAATACCCCACTCAGGTGCTATCGCTCCTGGCCAGTGGATGCCAGCTGTTGCAAAGAGAGGATTCACGGCTTCCGGTTCAGTGACCGTGGCCCTCGTCGGCGTGGTGCGGGCCGACCGAAACAGGCCCCGTAGCTACGTACAGCGCTGCCACGATGATGAGGACGTTGATGACCGTGATAACACCGGCAGATCCCGCCCGTCCGAAGCCGTACCAGAGCGCGGGAACGATGGCCAGCAGGCCGACCATGATGGCCCACCGAACCGGCAGTCCGTCGATACTCATGCTGGTGTCTGGGGGCCAGATGTACTTAAATCATCAACCCATTCCCACAGCGTGGGAAGGGATAAAATCTTGAGGGTCGACCCCTCATTAGCGGATACCATGTCATCAGACGCGGACGCACTGGAACGACACATCGGTCACGACGAGTTCGATCCCGTCGGGACCCTTGCGCTGATCGGAATCTACTTTCTGATCCTCGTGTTGATGTGGTTGTTCATGTACTTCGTCGAGTTCCTCGGCAACGACCTAACAGTGGTGGGGATGATATGAATATTCACAACTACGAAAAGTTGTGGCTCATCGCCGCCATGTTACTAATTATTGGTTTCATCGTTACCATCACGTATGGATCGGTCGGCCTCGGTATCGCCATGATCGACGACTCCGAAGAGACGATCGATCCGAACGCTCTCGAGGACCACGAGCGATTCGGTGATCTGGGCGTCCACCAGACCGGTGATGGAGAGTACGACGTCAACATCCGGGCCTACCAGTTCAACTTCGAACCCGGCTCCTCCGCACTCGGCGTTCACGATCCGATCGTCGTTCCCGAAAACAGTGAGGTCACACTGTACGTCACCAGTCCCGACGTTATTCACAGCTTCAGCGTCGTCGGCACGAACGCGAACACGATGGTCGTTCCTGGTGAGATATCGACGATGACCGTGGAGTTCAACGAAGTCAGAGAGTACGGTATCCTCTGTAACGAGTACTGTGGCTCCGGCCACCACGGGATGGAAGGCGTCCTCAAGGTCGTTCCTGAAGACGAGTTCCACCTATTCTCGATCGCTGACGTGGACGCACCCGAGTCCGCCGAAGCCGGTGATGAACTCGAGATCACCGCAACGGTCGACAACGATGCACTCGACGCTGACACCGCCACAGTCACGCTCGAGGTCGGTGAGGAAACCGTCGAAAACGAACTCGACGTCGACGCAGAATCGAGCGCCAGCACGACCTTCACCGTCGACACGAGCGAACTCGACCTCGAGGACGCTGCCGATATCGACTGGACGGTAACCGTCGAAGACGGCTCCGAAGCGACGCTCGAAGACGGGTCGGCAAGCGGGTCGATCGCTCTCGAGACTGACGACGATAATGACGAAAGCGATGGAGGTGACCAATGAGCGCGTACATAGACCAGTTCCCTGAAGAAGCGAAGGTGATTCGATCGGCGTTTTACGCGTCGTTCTTCGCGCTCGCGCTGGGGGCGGCGTTCGGGCTGATTCAGACGCTCCATCGGACCGATTTCGTCCGTGTCATCCCGGCCGAGATGTATTACACCGTGTTGACTGCCCACGGCGTCCTGATGGTGGTGACGTTCACGATATTCTTCCTCGTCGCCATCTTTACGTGGGCGGTGACGACGAGTCTCGATCGCGGTGTCGAAGACATCCGTTTCACCTGGTCGTGGTACGGCCTGATGACGCTTGGAACGGCGTTCGCCGCAATCGCGATTCTCGCCGGCTTCACCGACCGGACCGAGATAAGTGCGGACGTTCTCTTTACGTTCTACGCGCCGTTGCAGGCTCATCCCATGTTTTACGTCGGACTGGTCCTGTTCGTCATCGGTACCTGGCTCGCCGGGGCTGACTGGTTCCGCTCGTGGTGGGCCTGGAAACAGGAGAACCCCGACGAGCGAATCCCACTACCGACGTTCATGGTCCTGACGACGATGATCATGTGGTATCTCGCGACACTCGGAGTTGCCACCTCAATCATCGCGTTCCTCCTTCCATGGTCGCTCGGTCTTATCGATACCGTCAACCCGACGCTGACCAGAACCCTGTTCTGGTTCTGGGGCCACCCGGTCGTGTACTTCTGGCTGATGCCGGCGTACATGATGTGGTACATCATGCTGCCAAAGTTCTCCGGTGGTCGTCTGTTCAGTGACCCGCTTGCTCGCGTCGTCTTCGTGTTGTTCTTGCTCCTCTCGACCCCGGTCGGGATTCACCACCAGTATCTCGACCCCGGTATCGCGGAGGGCTTCAAATTCATTGCGATGACCAACACCATGTTCTTGCTCCTGCCCAGCTTGCTGACGGCGTTCACCGTCGTCGCGAGTATGGAGCACGGCGCACGCCAACGCGGGGGTGAAGGCTACTTCGGGTGGTTGGGCGCGCTCCCGTGGCGTGACCCGGTCTTCACCGGGATGGCACTCGCCGGACTGATGTTCGCCGCCGGTGGCTTCTCCGGGATGATCAACGCCGGGATGAACATCAACTACCTCGTCCACAACTCGCTGTGGGTGCCTGGCCACTTCCACCTCACCGTGGGGACCGCAGTGGCACTGACGTTCATGGCCGTCTCCTACTACTTCATCCCACAGGTGACCGGCCGACGCCTCGCCAGCAAACAGATCGCCCTCGTACAGGTCGTCATGTGGTTCGTCGGGATGACCTTCATGTCGAACGCCATGCACCGCGGTGGCTTGCTCGGTATGCCGCGGCGAACCGCCGAACCCGAGTACGCCGGGTTCCAATTCGAGACGGCAATCGGCACCGTCGGCGAACTCAACGCCCAGATCGCACTCGGTGGCGTTTTGCTCACACTATCGACACTCCTGTTCATCGTCAACATGTCGATCACAGCGCTGAACGACCGCGACGACGACCTCCCATCTAACACCATCCCGGAGCCACTCTCCGGCCCCAACGAGGCCCCACTCGTCCTCGACAACCTCAAACTCTGGACGGCTATCGCAGTCGTCCTCGTCATCTTCGCGTACTCCCTCCCGCTCGGGAGCATCATCGAGCGCGGTGGTCTCTTCGGCCCCGGTGGCGACGCGTTCCCGATGTTCCTCGAGTTTGCCGATTCGATCGTCTTCGCCTTCGTCGGCGAGACGCTCTCGGCACTGGTATCGAGTCTGCTCGAGACGCTGCGAACTGTCGTTTAGGGCCGAATCGTCTGTAGCGACGAACGCTGTGACCCTCCCTTTTTTCTCGCAGTTTGTGGACACCCCGCTCGAGGCTGCGAATTTTGGTTCTGTATACCGTCGGACAGATGCTTTGCTATACTGTCACCGGGGGCCTCCGGTGAATCTATCAAGCGTTCTGTCTGACGGTATAATTCGTTCCAGTTCGGGGCTTTCCCATCGCGTGGGAATGTGCTGTATCGTTCTTATCTATAGCAGTGGTATATACGAGTATGACTCAGACACAACTCATCGGTCGTTCGTTCGTCGCTGCTCCGGAGGTGAGCCACTGATGCGTATCTCGAGAGGAGCACTCCTGGTCGTACTCGCGTTCAGCATCCCAATCCTCATCGAGTTGCGGACGGTGTTGGGTTTCTTCAACATCGAACTCTCGCTGACGGCGACGATGCTGATCGGGGCTGCCGTGCTCGGCCTCATCGTCTTCTGGGCGACGTTCCCCGAGCGGAATCAGAGTAACGCAACAGCGTGAGCTTTCTCCTTGTATTCTGTAACTACTCCCACAACTGAACTCGAGGCCGTCTCTTCGAAACTCTGTAGACGACGTTCGATATTTTCATGCCGGTTCTAATCACTCCGGATAGTGTACTATCTTGGTATCAAAACTCGAGTACTGCGTTATCGGCACCTCGAGGCCAGGAGCTGCGTTCGTCCAAACCAGACTCCGTGGGAGATTTGTTCTTCGAGCCATCCGTTTCCCACGCAACGGGAATCGCCTCCCGTCCTTTTTGAGGGATAGCACCTACACAGCAGTGAGACCATGACACAGCAAACACACGACATCGGAGAAACGGTCTGGTTCCGCCTCGTGACCGGCACCATCTGGCTGTTGGTTGCCGTGTTTACCGCCGTCGGTATTTATACGATCAATCCGGAAGCGGTCACCGGCATCCTCACCTCCGGGTACTTCCTGAGTACGCTGCTGTTCGGTGGCTTCCTCCTCGTGGTGGCGTACCTGATCTTCCGTCAGTACCCGATTCGAACCCCGAGCCGCGACACCGAACGGTACACCTCCTCGAGGTAGTCGAAAGCGGCCGAAACGGGCCCTCGAGAAACTCGAACGCTGGTTTTCGATACGCACTCGAGGCAACCGGTTTTCGATACGCACTCGAGACACGTCAAAACGCCCTCGTTTTTTTACAGTCGTTCCGACAGTCCACTCTGCACAACCGATTGCTCTTTACTGCCGGAGTGATTCACCCCGAGTATGAGCAGGTTCGGTGATGTCGACGACCAGTACGACCCACACGCCATCGAGGAGCGCGTGTTCGAGTACTGGAACGAGGTCGACGCCTACGAACGGACGAAGCAGCATCGTGCCGACGGCGAGTCGTTTTTCTTCGTCGACGGGCCACCGTACACCTCCGGGGCTGCCCACATGGGGACGACCTGGAACAAGAGCCTGAAAGACGTCTACATCCGCTACAAGCGAATGCAGGGTTTCGACGTCACCGACCGTCCGGGCTACGACATGCACGGGCTCCCCATCGAGACCAAAGTCGAGGAGAAACTCGGCTTCGAGAACAAAAAGGACATCGAGGAGTTCGGCGAGGAGAACTTCATCGAGGCCTGCAAGGAGTATGCCGACGAGCAACTCGAGGGGCTCCAGTCGGACTTCAAATCCTTCGGCGTCTGGATGGACTGGGAGGACCCCTACAAGACGGTCAACCCCGAGTACATGGAGGCCGCCTGGTGGGGCTTTTCGAAGGCCGCCGACCGCGGCCTCGTCGAACAGGGCCAGCGCTCGATCAGCCAGTGTCCCCGGTGTGAGACCGGGCTGGCGAACAACGAAGTCGAGTACGAAGACGTCGAGGACCCGTCGGTTTACGTCAAATTCGACCTCGTCGACCGCGAGGGGAGCATCGTCATCTGGACGACGACGCCGTGGACCATCCCCGCGAACGCGTTCACCGCCGTGGACCCTGACCTCGAGTACGCAGCAGTTCGCGGTTTCAAAGACGGCGAGGGCGAGGTCATCTACGTCGCCGAAGCGTGCGTCGAAGCCGTCCTGAAGAAGGGGCGCTACGACGACTACGAGGTCCTCGAGACGCTCGAGGGCAGCGAGATGATCGGCTGGGAGTACGAGCACCCGCTGGCCGAGGAGGTGCCCGACCACGCCGACCACGATGGTGTTCACCAGATCTACGCCGCCGATTACGTCGAAGCAGACCGCACTGGCCTCGTTCACTCCGCACCGGGCCACGGTGAGGAGGACTTCGTTCGCGGCCGGGAGCTCGGTTTCCCCATCTTCTGTCCCGTGGGCAGTGACGGCGTCTACACCGACGAGGGTGGAAAATACGCTGGCCAGTTCGTCAAAGACGCTGACGACGAGATTATCGCGGACCTCGAGGCCAACGGGGCCATGCTGGCGTCCGAACACGTCCACCACAGCTACGGCCACTGCTGGCGGTGTGATACGGGTATCATCCAGATCGTCACCGACCAGTGGTTCATCACGATCACGGACGTCAAAGACGAGTTGCTCGACAACATCGACGACAGCGAGTGGTATCCAGATTGGGCGCGTGACAGCCGCTTCCGCGATTTCGTCGAAGAGGCTCCCGACTGGAACGTTTCGCGCCAGCGCTACTGGGGCATCCCGATCCCGATCTGGACCCCGGAAGGTCGTGACGATGGGGCGGCTGCCGCCGCCAGTCATGAGCGCGCCAGCGGGCGGGCGGATGATGAGGATACCATCGTCATCAGTACGCGCGAAGAACTCGCCGAACGCGTCGATCAGGATATCGACCCGGACACGGTCGACATCCACAAGGATACCGTCGACGACCTGACGATCACCGAAGACGGGACGACCTACACGCGCGTGCCGGACGTGTTCGACGTCTGGCTCGACTCCTCGGTGGCTTCGTGGGGGACGCTCAACTTCCCCGAAGACGACAACCAGTTCGAGGAACTGTGGCCCGCTGATTTCATCCTCGAGGCCCACGACCAGACCCGCGGCTGGTTCTGGTCCCAGCTGGGAATGGGAACGGCCGCGATGGGCGAAGTCCCCTACGACAAGGTGCTGATGCACGGCCACGCACTGGACGAGGACGGCCGCAAGATGTCCAAATCCGTCGGGAACGTCGTGGAGCCACACGAGGCTATCGATCGACACGGCTCGGATGCCATGCGGATGTTCCTGCTATCGGCGAATCCACAAGGCGACGATATGCGGTTCTCGTGGGACGGCATGCGGACGATGGAGAACAACCTCCGGACGCTCTGGAACGTGTTCCGATTCCCGCTGCCATACATGCGCCTGGACGGCTTCGATCCGACGGAGACGACGCTGGACGCTGTGGACGAGGACCTCGAACTCGTCGACGAGTGGATCCTTGCCCGGCTTCAGTCCACGAAAGCCGAGATGACCGAACACTTCGAGGAATTCAGGCAGGACCGCGCCCTCGAGGCGCTCCTCGAGTTCGTCCTCGAGGACGTCTCTCGGTTCTACGTGCAGGCAGTTCGTGAACGCATGTGGGCGGAAGCCGACAGCCCCTCGAAATCCGCCGCTTACGCGACGATTTATCGCGTCCTCGAGGAGGTCGTCGTCCTGCTCGCCCCGTTCGCTCCCTTCGTCACGGAGGAAATCTACGGGGCCCTCACGGGCGACGATGGCCACCCCACGGTGCACATGCACGACTGGCCCGCAGTCGAGGAGTACTGGGCTGACAGCGAACTCGAGACCGACGTGGCCTACGTTCGGGCCGTCGAGGAAGCCGGCGCGCACGCTCGCCAGCAGGCCGGTCGCAAACTCCGCTGGCCCGTTGGCCGCGTCGTCGTCGCGGCGAACGACGAGCGCGTCGTCGAGGCGGTAAACCGTCACGAGTCACTGGTTGCCGACCGGCTCAACGCCCGCGACGTCGAACTCGTCGAACCCGGCCAGCAGTGGGGTGAGCTGGCCTATTCCGCCGAGGCGGATATGAGCAAACTGGGCCCCGCCTTCGGCGGCCGGGCCGGCGAGGTGATGAACGCGCTCAACGAGGCCCGCATCGACGAAGCCAGTCTCGAGGCACTCGAGTCCGCGGTTGATAACGTCCTCGAAGACGGTGAGGAACTGACCGAAGGCATGGTCTCGTTCGTCACCCAGACGCCAGACGACATCGCCGGGACGCCCTTCGGTCTCGAGAGCGAGGAGGCCGGGGTGGTGTACGTGGATGCGACCCTCACCGACGATATCGAGAGCGAGGGCTACGCCCGCGAGGTCATCCGTCGGGTCCAGGAGATGCGCAAGGAACTCGATCTAGACGTCGAGGAACGCATCGTCCTCGAACTCGAGATCGAGGACGACCGCGTGGCAGACCTCGTTGCCGAAAGGGAAGACCTGATTCGCGAGGAAGTCCGTGCCGACGAACTTCGCACCGTCGACGTCGATAACGGCCAGCGAAAGACCTGGGACGTCGAAGGTGTGAGTGTGGAGTTAGCGCTCGAGCCGGTGGCGGCGGACGTCTCGAACTGATCGACTCGGAGCGAGAGCGAAGCGAGCGAGCCGTCTTTTCGTTCACAACAGTTATCACGTTGGCTAAGCATCATTTCGGTATGCTCTCCAGAGAAACAGCCGTTCACGCAGTCATCGTTGCGGTCACCATCGTTTCGTTCGTCCTGTTGGACCGCGCCGGTGTGGCGGTCTTCGATGGTCCGTCGGCCGCCGTCGCCTTCGTCGCCTTCTACGCCATTTTACTCGGCGGTGCTCACCTGGTGTTCGCTCTGCAGGGAGTCGACGGCATGATCCCCGTCGACGCCAGATGGCGCTATCTCGCCGCCCTCGTGGTCGTACTCGGGGGGAGCGCGCTCGTCTTCTACGGCGAGGGACTGGCCGTCGGCCCACTCGAGTTATCGACGCTCGGCTATGCCATCGTCGCCGTGACGGTTATCGGGTACGTCGTCATCGAAGGCGTTGCTGGCTATCGGGCGACGCAGACGCAAACATCCTGATTGGGTGCCACAACAGTCAACAGGCGGCCGTTCGAACTCACACCAGTGAACGCACTCGAGGACGCGTCGGCCTCACCACCCCTCGAGGGGTCGGTAACTCCGGCCGAGGCCTCGTCGACTTCTTCGCCATGTTCGTCGATCGAGTGGACGGTCGAACCCGAGACCTCGAAAACGATTCGCTGGCTGCTGGTCGCCCAGGTGGCCCTCGTCGACGCGGCGCTCGTTCTTGGGAGCCTCCTCGGACTGGGATGGCTCGTCCGGACGGCTCCACTGTTCGGCGGCGTCGTCGGCGTTTTCGTGGCGGTCATCGCACTCCGCTATGGCTTTGCTATCTCTCCGCTCGAGCGCTGGCGACCGGGCAGCGCGATGTGGGGACTCGAGCGCGGGTTCGTCCTGCGCGGGTTCGCTCTGGGAGCAGTTTTGTACCTTCTGGCTGCCGTGGTGTTCGGCATGTGGATCGTCGTGGTCGCCGGTAGCGCGACTGTACTGGCTGGGTTCGCCAACGTGGTCATCGGAGACGGTGCCGCACGCGGGCGACTCGACCTCGAGACCGGAACGATTGCCTTCGCCGGCCGCTACGGCGACATTTCGGCGGTCTCGAGCGTCCGAACGGTCACGGTCGGCGACCTCAGTATCGTTCGCCTCGAAGGGCAGGGATTCGACGAGCTACGATGGTTTGCAGTCCCTGCTGGCGAAACGGGTAAGTCAGTGCGTGGTACCCTCCAGCAAAATACGCTCGAAGGCGACACCTCGAGCGTGGAGGGACACCGTTAATGGGACGCCACCAGTACGGACTATCGAATGCGCCGTTTCGCGACTGCCCTCGAGGTCGACCCGTCTGAGATGCCGGCACCAACCAGCCGTCTGCAGGCCGTCATAACCGACTCTCGCTCGAGATGAGTGGATCACGGCTGACGCGGCTGGTTCGTCACGTTCGTCTCATCTCGACGGTCCATCACCGGATCGAGCTTCGTCGTCGCCGGAATCATCCACAACTGGCTGCGGCCGTCTTGCTGGGGGCGCTCGCCGGGACGATGCTGATCGTCGGGGCGCTCCCGGTGCCGGTGTACGAGCACCTCTGGCCCGAACCGGGTGCGTACTACTACGGGACGCTGGTCGGTCTCGAAAGCGAGCGGGTGCTCGCGCTCTCGCGGGAACTGGCCGCGATTGCCGTCGTGACGATTGCCGGACTTGGCGGACTCGGCGCGATTACGAGCGACAACTGGGAACGACCGCCAGCGGAAATCGTGACGGCGGTCCCGCTACCGGCCGCGATTCTCGGCATGCTCGCCGACGAACTCCTCGAGAGCAGTTGGTTCGTCGCACCGGTGGTCGTTGGCGGGGTGCTGGCGTTTACGGCCGGGACGAACACACCCTCCACCCTCGTTGGTGCCGCCGTCGGTGGCCTCGCAATCCTGTTGACGGGACTGGTCGTCGGCACGGCTATCGGACTCACTCTTCGGGCCTCGATTCGACGGTCGCCACGGCTGTACCGCGCTCGCTACGCCGTCAGCGTTGGCTTTCTCTTCGTCGTCTTCATGGGGCTTGCCCTCAGTCGACGGGCGGGGTCAACGCTGGCATCCTCCCCAATCGGCTGGTACGGTGACCTGTTGCTCGTAACGACGCCGGGCGGTGGGGCCCTCCCAACGCGAGCGGCCGTCGCGCTCCTCGCCAGTTTCGTCTTGCTCCCACTGGCAATGGCAACGGTCGTCACTGCCGGCCGGTCGCTGTGGTTCGCCGAAACCACGCTCGACGACGGCACGGTGACGCCGACACGTCGTGGCCGAATCGACCGCCTGCTCGAGGCCGGATTCGGTCGGTCGACCGCAATCGCGACCCGGACGGTCTGGCGACGGATGCGACGATCGCCACGGGCGATGGTGTACGTCGTCTTGCCCCTGGCCGTTGCTGGCCCAGTGACGGTCGAACTCTCGGCGGCGATGCCCGCGCTGTTGCCGGTCCTGTTCGTGCTGTATCTCGCCTCGGCCGTCGGCCTCGGGACGACGCTCAACCCGCTCGGTAACGAACGCGTCGCGCTCCCGCTGGTTCGGACGACCCCTGGTGGCGTCGATACCGTTCTTCGCGGGCACGTGCTGGCCGCCCTGGTTCCCGGCGTGCCCTTCGTCGTCGCCGTCGGGACCGTGCTCGGTCTCGTCGTCGGCTACCCGCCGTGGGGGCTGGTCGCGTTCGTGATGGGCGCTTCCCTCGTCACCGTCGGCGGGATCGGCTGGTCGCTGGCAATCGGGGCCGCGCTGCCGAACCTCGAGGGACCGACCGAGGCTTCGCTCGCCCCGCCGGAACTGTACGCGATGGTGGCGTTTCTCTCGACCCTCCTGATCGTTGCCTTCCCGCTCCTGGTTGGGTTCGGCCTGGGGTTCGCACTGGCACCCGCTGGCGCCGTACTCACGGTAGGGGGAACCGTCGCTACCGCGGGGGCGAGTGTAGTCGGCGGCTATCGCTTCGCTCGAAGACGGCTCGAAACGTTCGAGTAACCGGAGGGGATTCTGTGCTGACGATCAGTCGTCGGCGACGAGACTCGAGTTTTCCGTCTCGAACCACTCGGGCGGAACGGTTCCATCCGCGTTCCAGCCGCGGTGGTCGTAGTACTCCTCGAGAGCCTCCTCGAAGCCGGGCAACTCGTAGGGGAGTCGGTCGTCAGCACGGTCCATCCCGCGCTGGTTGTTGAAGTGGCGTTCCATCGTGACGACCTCGCCACCGATTTCGAGCAGATCCTCGTAGGCCGCGTCGAGCAAGGTTTCGAGACGGTCGGCGTCGACGAAATCCCGCGAGAACTTACACAGGACGGCGCTGTCTTTGATCGCGTTCAGATTCTCCTTCTCGGCGACCTTCGGCGGCTTGCCCTCGAGTCCTTCCTTGTCGAGTGCGTCCTCGGGGTCGACCAGCGGGTACTCGAGCGAGTAGAACTCGGCGTACATGTGGTCGGCACCCCGGTTCGAGGTGGCAAAGCCCAGGCCCTGGCCGTGGAGGGTGCGGCCGTCGTGGGCGGGGAACTCCATACCTTTGACCGACCAGTTGTCGACGCCCAGTTCCTCGTGGAACCGCTCGACGCCTTCTGCGAGGGTGTCACCGATCCCCTCACGGCGGGCGATTTTCTCGACCAGTTCGTGAATTAAGTCGACGTCGCCGAAGGCGTCCTCGCTCGCGAGATACGCCGAGACGACGTCGCCACAGGAGATGGTGTCGAGACCGAGTTCGTCACAGCGCTTGTTCGAGTGCATCACGTCGACGATATCGTCGACGCCGGCGTTCGAGCCGAACGCCATCACGGTTTCGTACTCCGGCCCTTCGGTCTCGAGGCCCGACTCCTCGTCTCGCGTCGGCAGTTTGCAGGCGAACGCACAGGCCGAGCAGGTTCCTTTCTTGTACTTTTTCTCCTCGACGCGGTCGCCACTGATTCCCTCGGACCCCTCGAACGACAGTTCCGAGAAGTACCGCGTCGGCAGGGCGTTGACCGTGCTGGCGAACTCGGTCATCGAGGACGTCCCCTGCCGTTTCATGATGTGATCGGACTGGGCGGCCTCACGGTGGACGTCCATCTGCAGGGACGGGATCTCTACGTCTCGCGTCGAATCGCCGTCGAAGGTGATCGCTTTCACGTTTTTTGCGCCGAGGACGGCACCCAGACCACCGCGGCCGAACGCACGCTCGCGTGAAGTCATCAGAGAGGCAAACCGAACCTGCTGTTCCCCTGCCGGTCCGACCGTGACGGTGTGTTCGGCCTCGAGGCCGTGTTCGTCCTCGATATAGGCACAGATCTCGCTCGTCTCCGCACCCTCGAGGTCGGGGACGGGTTCGAACTCGACGCCACTGTCGGTGACGTGGACGATCACGAGGTCGTCGCTTTCGCCGGTGACTTCGACGGCGCTGTAGCCGGTTGCCGTAAAGTTTCGCGAGAGAAAGCCGCCCGCGTTCGAGGAGAGCAAGCCGTCGGTCAGCGGCGAGACGGCGGTCGCGGACATCCGGCCGGTGAAACTCATCCGGGCGTGCTGGAACGGCCCCGTCGCGAAGTAACAGCGATTGGCCGGGCCGAGCGGGTCGGCGTCGAACGGAATCCGCTCGTGTGCGAGGGCCGTACAGAGCGCCCGGCCGCCGATGTAGCGCTCGAGTACGTCGTCGATCGGTTCGCTCGTCGTCGAGCGTGACTCGAGGTCGATCGTCAGGAGTGGGCCGCGAGCGTGTTTCATAATCATCCCTGACACACCGTGACCCAAAATGCTACCGGTTGGCCGTATCGACGGTTCCGTTCGACCAGTGGGTCGGCCGGTCCTCGTACAAGAGCATGCATCCGGTATCGGGGCCAGAAGAGGAGGAACTGCAGGCGCTGAACGAGTTGTCGATGTACCGTTCGACCCGCATTGCATCTGCCGCGTCGGGATACGGTGCCGAGTACTCGACCCGGTAGACGATTCGACCCGGGCACGTCTCTCCGTCTTCGTCCGCTCCGTTCGATACCTCTCCACCTACTTCCGGTTCGTTCGTGTAAACGTCGACGCGATATGTCGCGACGGTCGCATCCGACCGGGAGGTTCGCCGTATCTTCGCCCCGATTTCGGTATCCGGTGACGTGTCGTTGAGCGTTCCGACGACAGTTCCACCGCTCGAGGACATCGCTCGAGCGCGAACGTCGTCGTAGCACCCGGAGTCGACGATCGACACCGAGTCGATTTCGGGATCTGGGGGTTCGTCGTGCCCGAAAAGGAGTCCGCTCGAGACGAAGATGGCGGCACCCACGGCTGCCAGGGCAAAGAAGACGAGGGCGAGTCGTTTTCGCGTTGGATCGACGGTCATCATGACCGGTACCGAACCGATTCTCGCGGTGCCTCGAAGGTGGACGTAATCGGCCGTTTTGTCGTCGTCATTGACAACTGAACGACGTTATCGTGGAGGGCAGCCATCGAACCCATGCTCTCGGGCCGACTATATTAGTTTGTTGACTTTTTTGGGTGCGCTTTCAGGGTGAGTTTCTCACCGCACCCGAGTGTATGTGTCCCCACCACCTCGACAATATACCCTTCAGTTCACTCGAGTGCGTTCGGTGGATCTGGCAGTCGGTCCTGATCTTCGGGGTCGTGGTGGACGATGACGTCCGCATCGCTCGTCCTGGCCCGGTCTTTGAGCGCCGCCAGCGAGTCCATCGACTCCTCGAGCGACCAGACGAACGAGGCGACGAGCCCCTGTTCGTAGCCGACACGGCTGTTGGCAGCGTCGGCAGCCAGAATCGTCGTTCCGGACTCGAGGGTGACCTCGAGTGACTGGTGGCCGGGACTGTGTCCAGGCGTCGGGAACGCGACGACCGAGCCGTCGCCGAAGACGTCGTACTCGCCGGTGATGGCCTTCACGTCGGCGTCGAGCCGTCGGAGGTGGTGGAAATCACCCTCGAGGTAGAACAGGCGCTGGGGGCCATCCGGCCAGAAGGCGTAGCGAAGTTCCGCCTTCTGGACGACGACCGTGGCCTCCGGAAACGAATCCAGGTTGCCAGCGTGGTCTGTGTGCAGGTGGGACACGACGACCGTATCGACGTCCGAGGGCGCATAGCCCAGTTCCTCGAGGTGGTCGACCGGCGGCTTGCCGGCTGAGGTGTCGAGCGTTTCGACGAAATCCACCATGTGGGGTGCGCCGTTTGGCCCGTACGAGAGCGGGTCGGCGGCCATCTCGTGACTGACGCCCGTATCGAATAAGACGAGGCCGTCGGAGTGCTCGAGCAAGTAACACGGACACCGGCCCGGAAACGGCTCCCCGGGCTGTTGGAGCTGGGTCGCCGCGCTGTAATCGAGCGTCCACGTCGCCGTGTTCAGACGGTAAAGCCGTTCGACTGGCATACCTTCCATTTCGGCCGCGATCGTAAGAAACTATCCCCAAACGCGATAGGTTCCGTTGAGCCCCCTACGTCGCTCACATCGCGTCCCCCCTCCACGAACCACTACGCGTCTCGTCCCTTCGCAGCACCTACGCGTCTTCGTAGGCAGCCGCCTGTGCAGCCTCGAGCGTAAACCGACCTTCGTACAGCGCACTGCCGACGACGACCGCACTGGCTCCTGCATCCCTGAGCGCGCGAACGTCCTCGAGCGTGGCGACCCCGCCGCTGGCGATGATCGGGACGTCGGTCGCCTCGACCAGCTCCCGAACGGGTTCGGTGGCGACGCCCTCGAGTTGGCCCTCCACGTCGACGTTGGTGAACAAAATCGCGGTGGCCCCGAGTTCCTCGTAGCGCTCGACGGCCTCGACGGGCGTCATGCCAGCGCCTTCGGTCCACCCCTCGACGACGACCTCGCCGTCTTTGGCGTCGAGACTGACGACGACCGAGTCCCGCTGAGCGTCGCTGATTTCGGCGACGATATCGGGGTTTTCGACGGCCGCGGTGCCGAGAATAACGCGGTCGAGGCCCTGCTCGAGCAAGGCGATGGCGTCCGTGGCGGTTCGGATGCCGCCGCCGAGTTGCGTCGGCACGTCGACGGCCTCGAGGACGGCCTCGATGGCGTCGGCATTGGCACGCTCGCCCTCGAAGGCCCCGTCCAGGTCGACCAGGTGCAAACTCTGTGCCCCAGCGTCGATCCATCGAGTGGCGGCCTCGACGGGGTCGCCGTATCGTTTTTCCGTTCCGCGTTCGCCCTGAACGAGCTGGACGACCTCACCGTCCTGAATGTCGACTGCGGGGATGACTTCGAACGACTCGAACTGGGTGTGCATACACGACTACGGGAGGCCAGGGTGAGTAAAGTCCCCGGTTTCTCGAGGGGGAGTGATTCGGTGGAGTGCCAAAATAGTCGGTCTTTTAGGTTGCTAGCCCATACTGTTGTTCGTGTCTGAAATTCTCCTCCTCGCAGGCATCGTGGTCGCCGTTTTCGTCGGCTACAACATCGGCGGGGCAACGACCGGGCCGGCCTTTGGCCCCGCTGTCGGCGCAAACGTCATCACGAAAGTCGCCGCTGCTGCCCTGATGTCGGTATTTTTCTTCGTGGGTGCCTGGACGATCGGTCCGCAGGTGGTCGACACGCTCGGTAACAGGCTCGTCACCGACAGCGCTATTTTCACGCTCGAAGCCAACGTCGCTGTCCTCTTTTTCATCGGCGGTGCCCTCTTTATCGGCAACTACGCGGGCGTCCCCGCGTCGACGTCGATGACGGCCGTCGGTGCCATCGCCGCACTCGGCCTTGCGACGGGCGAACTCGATATGGCGGTGCTGGGCGAAATCGTGATCTGGTGGTTCGTCGCGCCGGTCATCGGCTTCTGGGTTTCGGGCGTTATCGGCCGCTACTTCTATCCCCAGATCAACGCCTGGATCGCCATCGAACCGAACCGCGACGGGGATCCGATGCTGTCGATGCAACGTTCGGGACCGGTCCCGACGGTCGGCTTCAGTGAGGGGGCCTCTCGCCGGAAGAAGATCGGCGCACTGGTCGTCGTCGCAATCGGCTGTCTCATGGCGTTCAGTTCGGGAACGAGCAACATCGCCAACGCCATCGCCCCTATCTACGGCGCGGGTGGACTCGAGATGGGACCCCTCATCGTCATCGGCTCGATTGCAGTTGCCGTCGGTGCGTTTACCATCGCCCGCCGGACCCTCGATACGCTCGGGAACGATATCACGAAACTGCCGTTGACGGCGGCTATCGTCGTCGCGGTCGTCTCCTCGACCATCGTCATTTTCCTCTCGGCGATCGGCATCCCCGCGAGTTTCGTCGTCGTCGCGACGATGTCGATCGTCGGTCTCGGATGGGGACGAGCAACGCGGACGACGCGACTCTCCGACGCTGCTAGAGGGGAGGAGCCGGCGGTCTCCGTCGGTGCACTGACGAGAGACGAAGCGGGCGAGGAACCACCCGAAATCGGGGAAGAAGACGTTTCGGATATTCCACAGGCGTCGGACCTGTTCGATCCGTCGACAACTGCACGCGTCGTCCTGATGCAAAACGTCGTCCCGCTCATCTCGACGGTGGCGGCGTTTCTCACCTTTCGATTCGTCCCCCTTTTCGGCTTTTGAATCGCGTTCCTCTCTCGAGTCGGGACTGTCAGACCTGATAAACCGTTGCAAATGAACAGCAAGCTATACCAGTACGCACCTCGAAGCCCAACGTGATGCCCACGGTAGAATACCTCAACTACGAAGTGCTGGACGACCAGGGATGGGACATGGATGACGACGACCTCTTCGAGAAAGCGGCTGACGCCGGTCTCGACGGCGAGGACTACGGCAGCCTCGAGGTCAACGAAGGCGAGTACATCCTCGAGTCGGCTGAGGCGCAGGGCTACGACTGGCCCTTCTCGTGCCGTGCCGGTGCCTGTGCGAACTGTGCTGCCATCGTCAAAGAAGGCGAAATCCAGATGGACATGCAGCAGATCCTCTCCGACGAGGAAGTCGAGGACAAAAACGTCCGCCTGACCTGTATCGGTACCGCCGAGACCGACGAGGTCAAAATCGTGTACAACGCGAAACACCTCGACTACCTGCAGAACCGCGTCATCTAGACGCCGGCGCAGTACGCCCGGTAAAATTTTTAATTTATTGTCACCTGTTAGAGGCGATTGTGAAAATATAGTGTAGCGATACACCCACAAGCCCGGATGGCGACGGTTCATTAGGCTCCGTTCCATAGTGCGGTTATGGACACCCTCTTGTTGGTTTCACTCGTGGCCATCCCGGTGTTTGTCCAGGTGTTACTCGCCGCCTTCGTCCACTACGACGCGACGGACGTCGGGATGAAAAATCCGAATCGGTGGACGGCTATCGTCTTTTTCGTCCCGATTTACGGGGTTATCGTCTACATCCTCGCCAGAAGCGAACTCTCCTACGACCCGGAAACGGACCCCTACAAAGGTGGGAAAGTGAACGTCCACCCCTCGAGAGCCGACGAGGTTCCCTGGGACGTTCGCGATGGCGACGGGGCAGACGGCGAAAACGAGTGGAACGACCCCGTCGATATCGACGACCTCGAGGCCGACGAGGAGCGAGAACGAAACGGATAGGAGATGCCGACTGGCACTCGAGCGGGCGGCGTAGCCGGAAAAGCCTTGCACTCCGGCTAACACTATCGAGACGTGATACGTCGGTTTACCGTACTCCTGTTGACACTGTTGTTGATAAGTAGCCTCGGTGTGGTCGCGGGTGTTCCCGGACCGGATCGAGACACAGCAAACGCCTCGAGTGTCGACGCGGACGTGACACACAGTACGGCCAGTGTGGCCGCCACCACGACGAGTCCCGGAACCAGCGACGAAACACCGTTGATTCGAGAATCGATCGTCCTGGAGCAACGCCCGGACGAACCCGGCGTCATCGGCGCGACCGTCACCTACGAGGTCCCCGATGCGGTGACGGAACTGACCGTGCGGCCGGACGCCCACACAACGGTTACGGACTCGAGCGGGTTCGAACCCGAAGCGGGCGGGAGTTATAAGTGGGCCGCAGGCGATGGCACTCCCTCGTTGACACTCGAGATCGCCGCCAACCGGACCAACGAGGGGCGCCATATTCACCAGCAGACTGACCGACATACAGCCCCACACGCGAACGAACACACGCAAACCGGCGCTGAAGAACACGCACGGACCGACGCTCACGAACACGCACACGACCACGAGGACGGCCACACGTTCGTCGAAACGGGCGAGTGGGGAATCGTCGCGGTACCACAGTTCGAACTCGGGTGGGTCCAGCGGGCACCCGTCGGTACCGACCGAACGGTGACCGTCGACGGCCCCGGCGTCGCCGGCACTGACATCGTTTACTTCGGCGAATCGACGACCTACACGGAGACGGTTCGCGGGGAGACCATCACGCTGGTCGTCCCCGACGCAGCCGACCTCGAGGAGTCGCCAACAGACGTGCTCGCCTCCCTCGCTGCGGCCAGCGACGAACTGCGCGTCGGGGCCCGAAGTACGAACGTGCTCGTCGTCGCCGCCCCAACCGGCACCGTCGAGTGGGGAGCAAACGGGATCCAGTACGGCGACAGCGACGCCTGGGTGAGAGACGACGCCCGACTGGACGTCCCCGGCAACGTCTGGCTCCACGAGTACGTCCACACGCGACAGGCGTTCGCCAGCAGCGACATCGACCCGACCGTCGCCTGGCTCATCGAAGGACAAGCCGAGTACTACGCGGCGACGCTGACCTACGAACAGGGGCACATCGACCACCGCGAGTTCCGACGATTCCTCGAGGAAGGCCAGGAGTCACCGTACGCAGACGGCGTGCTCGCCGATCCCGGAACCTGGCAGGACCCGCTCACCGACTACGTCAAAGGCCCGCTCGTCTACGGGGCGGTCGATCGACAGCTCCGTCTCGAGAGCAATGGCGAGTACACCATCGAGGACGCGTTTCGGGCGCTCAACCGAGCCGAGAAGCCGGTGACCGAACAAGACTGGCTCGAGGCGCTCGAGCAAAGGGGTGGCTCTCCAGTCAGGGAGTACGCGATGACCTACACGCACACCGATTCGACACCGGAAAGCTGGGACGAAGCTGCACACGAGTTGGCGTTCGGTCAGCCGACGCCGGCGTTCGAGTACTCACTCGCGGCCGGCGAACCGCTGGCGTTCGAGGGCTTGCTCGAGCGGAGCACACGCACCGAACCCAGACCGCTCGTGGTCGGCGAGACGATGACCGTCCCGATCGCCGTCGACAACCGCGGCGATCGTGCGGGGACCTACCGGGCGACCCTGCAGGTCGACGGCAGCGTCGTCGCCGACGCCGACGGCACGCTCGAGTCGGGCGGTTCGACCGTCGAACACCTCACCTGGACCCCCGAGGCACCCGGTCGGTACGCGCTGAAACTCGGCGACGAACCCGCGACGGTCGACGTCCTCGAGCCAGCCGACCTGACGGTGACCGCCCTCGAGGTGTCACCCGAGTCCGTCGAACCCGGCGAACCCGTGACCGTTCGGGCAACCGTCGAAAACGACGCCGCTCGTGCGGGACAGACGACCATCCAGTTCCGGACCAGTAGCGGCGTTGCGGACGAACAGCAGGTGACGCTGGCGCCGGGTGAGATGACGACCGTCGAGACGACGATTACCTTCGAACGGGAAGCCCACCACGAAATCGCCGTCGGCGACCGCCGGGTAACGGTGGCCGTCGAACGAAGCCTCACTTCACAAGCGAGCGGTGCCACCGATTCGATCCCCGGCTTCACCGCGGGCGCAACCATCGTCGCGTTGCTGGCGCTCGTTGTCGTGGGGAGCCGCGGGTCGTACCGACGCCTCGAGTGGCGATGAGCCACCTCGGGTGACGTGTAGCAGTACGCTTGGGTATGAACTTCGAGTGAGTAAAAACCGTCTAGAACAGATCCTGGGTGATCTCGAGCGTCTGTTCTCTGTCGTCCCAGCCGACGAAGAGGGCGACGCTCGTCGCCGAGGTGATGATGTCGTGGACGTTGATTCGCGCGTCTGCGAGGGGTCCGACGATACCCTGGATGACGCCCGGCTGGTTTGGCAGTTCGCCGCCGGTAACGCGCACGACCGCAAGCGGGGAGTCGACGGTGACACTCGAGAGTTCGTCGCGGGCGATGACCTCCCGGTGGAGGATGTTCTCGGCCCGCTCGGCTTCGTCTTCGTCGACGTAGAAGGTGACCGAATCGAGGCCGCTGGCGACGGCGTCGATGTTGATATTGCTCTCTCCGAGAGCGGCAGACAGCGACTGGAAGACGCCCGGCTGATTACGGATTGCGCGACCGGCGACGGTGAGACAGGCCAGTGGCTGTTCGCGCATATCGACGAGGCTCTGGAACTCGCCTTCGATGTTCGTGCCGCCCGACAGCAGATCGCCGTGCTGGTAGTGGACGACGCGAACGCCGAGTTGCCCGTCTTTGTACGACAGCGCCGACGGAGCGACGACTTCGGCCCCGCGGAACGAGAGGTTTCTGAGTTCGTCGACCGAGATTTCGCCGACGTTGCGAGCGCCTTCGACGACGCGTGGGTCGCCGGTCATGACGCCCTCGACGTCGGTAACGATGACGACCTCGTCGGCGTCCATGTAGTTGCCGAGCATGACGGCGGACGTGTCAGAGCCACCGCGTCCGAGCGTCGTCACCGACCCTTCGGGGCCCTCGGCGAGGAAGCCGGTGATGACCGGAACCGCGTCCTCGAGGGTCTCTGAGAGCGCTGTAGCACGGCGTTTGGTCTCCTCGACGTCGACCTCCCCGAACTCGTCGGTAACGATTGGCCAGCCCTCGCTTCCTGGTTCGTAGAACGCCGCATCGACGCCGCGTGCGGAGAGGGCAGCTTTGAGCATCCGGACGGAGGTTCGTTCACCCATACTGACGATCTGTGCGCGGTCGGCTTCGTCGGCGTCGAACGTGATCTCATCGAGTAAGTCGTCGGTGGTCGATCCCATGGCGCTTGCGACGACGGCGATTTCGTGTCCGTCGGCGACCGCGGCGGCGATAGAATCTGCGGCGCGATTGATTCGGTCCCCGCTCCCGAGACTCGTGCCGCCGAATTTGGCTACGACGCGCATCGAATCACCGGTGAGAGTTCGTGGCTGTAAATGGCGTTTCTCATGTGCCACTCCGTTACCAGAGCGGGCAAATAACTGTGTCCCTCCATCGGATTATTACCCATTCCCGCCGTCATCGACTTTATGGGCCCCTGGACCGGGGACATCCTCGCCCGTTGCCGATCCAGAGACACCATCGTCCGGAGCCGAGTCCGCTTCGGCGGCGCTGGCCTCGAGTTCCGCCCGCGGATCGAACGTGACCATCCCGAGCCCACTCGTGTATTCGTAGGTGTGCCACTCCGAAATGGCGAGCACGCCCCGCAGTTTGCGAACACGAAGCCGACGAAAGAGCGTGTCCTCGAGCACCGATCCGTCGAGGGCCAGGTCGACGACCCCGTCGACGACGTAATCGAGGTCCCGCGGGAACGTATCGCGCTCCCCGGCGACCGTCGCACCCGCGATGATCGGCACGTACCGGCCTTTGCACACCTCCGCTCGCACGTCCTTGACGAAGTCGTAGGCCTGTACGGGCTGGACGAGCGAGCCGAACTCCGCGATAGAGTCGACGACCACGAGGCCGGTCTCGACCATCTCGATGGCCTCGAGACAGTTGTCCAGGGCGTTCTGGACGGCGTTCCCGTCGCTCGGGTCCCGGACGGTGGTCGTCCGCGGTTCGACGATCTGTCGTAGATGGGTGTTCCACGCCGTCATCCGGTCGTAGAGGCGCTCGGGGTTGTCCATCCGCGAGGTGAAACAGTCGACGATCCGTAACTGACCCCTCTCGAGATACGGCAGAACGTTCCACTCCATCGCGAGGAAGTTCGTGATCAGCGACGTCGGTGGCTCGGTGAACGCGACGAGCACCGCCGGTTCACCCCGCTGGAGCGCGCGCCAGACCAGTTCGGCCTGAATCGCTTCCTCGCGCGTTCCCGAATTGCCGACGAGCAAGACGAAGGAGTTTCGCGGAAATCCCTGCGGGAGGGACGCGTCCAGCCCGGCCACACCCGGCGTGAGTTTGCGGTGCCCGTTGGCCTCAGCTATTCCCTCCCCCGCCTCCTCGTATGCCGTGCGACACGCTTTCGAACAGAACGGGTCGCCGTCCGTCTCGCCTTCGGCTGCGGCTTCGACACACTCGACGTCGTCGACGCGCTCGAGCGGACAGGGCTGGCGACAGAACCCACAGCGAGGGCGTTCTGTCTCGGTGTCAGGCGTCATACAGTGACAGGTGTGGGCAACCCACATGAACGTGTTGCCCAGCTATAGTGGCCAGTGAAACGATGTACACACCTATCGCGATGGCGTCTTCCAATAGGGTGTGCACTGACGTTCACTGGCTACGAAACCCACTACACTCCGTGGGGATCGAACCGATAGCGGTTACGGCCTCGCTCTCTGTCGACACCTGAGAGAGTACTGTCGAGCGGGAGTCGTCGGTCGGATTTATGTTCGTGCGTGTCATTACCTCTCACTAATGAACGTACGGGACGCACTCGAGGCCGACGCCGACGCACTTGCGTCGATTGCGGACTCGCCGACGGACGTGATGCGAAATCTCGTCCACGACCGAACGGTCAGGGTTGCCGAGGACGGGACGCACGACCCCAACGCGGACGTCTCGAGTTCGGAGCACTCACAGTACGGCGAGTCCAATCCCGAAGACCTGCTGGGGTTCGTTAGCTTCGACGCTCAGGGCGAGACGGTGCACGTGACACAGATCGATGGCACACAGGAGGCCTGTGAGCGCCTGCTCGCCGAACCCGTCAGATTCGCCGAGTGTGAGAACATGGCCGTCGAAGTGCTCGTGCCGATCGGGCACCAGGCCGTCGAGGACGCCGCCGCGTC
This sequence comes from Natronosalvus amylolyticus, assembly GCF_024298845.1. Classification (NCBI taxonomy): domain Archaea; kingdom Methanobacteriati; phylum Methanobacteriota; class Halobacteria; order Halobacteriales; family Natrialbaceae; genus Natronosalvus; species Natronosalvus amylolyticus. Next base: position 2,725,451 of record NZ_CP101156.1, on the reverse strand, counting down.
ACTCGGCTTCGGCGAGAAGGGCTTCGGCCCGCGATTCGACGGCGCGAAGACAGTCCGGTTCCGACTCGAGCCCTGAGAAAGCAGGCCGTAGCGCTGAACGCCAGTGCATATCTCCGATTCATTACGAAGGATACCTGTCGGTCTCGAGCGACTCGAGTCGATATTACAGAGGGAAATTCGTAAAATATTGTTGTAGTTATCCACCCAGACGGGAGTCACCGATCCCCGTCACTGCTCGAGTCCCGCTCGGACACATCCCGCTCGAGGGAATCAGACTCCGTGGTCGCTTGCTCGAGCGAGTCGGGCCCCACCGGCTCCGAATCAGCCTCCAGGCCGGTCCGTTCGTCGAAGTGATGTTCGGCGTCGTCCTGGTCGTCCAGATACGAGAGTTCGCGCTGTGGGAACGGGATTTTGATCCCGGCCTCGTCGAACGCGTCGTACACCCGGCGGTTGACCTGGTCGATGGCCCGCTTTTTCGTCAACGGGTGAGAGATAAACGCCTGAAGTTCGAACAGCAGCGCAGAGTCGCCGAACTGGTCGAACAACACTCGAGGACGCGGTTTTTCCCGAATCAGGGGTGCGTCTTCACAGGCCTCGAGCACGAGTCGTTCGACCTCGGCGTAATCGGAGCCGTAGGCGGCCGAGAGCGGAATCCGGAGGCGGATATGACGCTGTGGCGAGGTCTCGTTGACGACCTGGGTCGAGTTCAACACCGAGTTGGGGACCGTCACCAGCACGTTGTCCGGCGTGAGCACGGTCGTCGACCGAATCCCCACGTCCGTCACCGTCCCGCGCATATCGCCGTCGACGTGGATGACGTCCCCGATTTTGTAGGTGTTGTCGAAGTACAATGCGACCCCGCCGATCAAGTTGCTGATTGCGTCCTGTGCCGCAAAGCCGATGATGATCCCGAGGACGCCCGCCGAGGCCAGAAACGGCGTCAACTCGAGTTCCCAGATCGAGAGCAACACGAGGAGGCTGCCGACGACGACGCCGATAGTCCAGAGGTTTTTGAACATCGGCGCGAACTCGTACTCGACACCGGTCTGGTTGAGGTACTCGATCCAGCGAGCCCCGATTCGGACGGCAGCCCGGGCCCACACCAGCACGAAAACCGTCGCGAGGATCTTCGAGACGACGGGATAGGCCTCGCTCAACTGGACCAGTTCGACGCTAACGTAGATACCGGCGAGCCCGATCGAGAGCGACAACGGGGCATAAATTTCGGCCATGACGGCCCGGGAGAACGAACTCGTCTCGAGCCGTTCGGACGCCGCGACCTGTCGCTGACTCCACCAGGTTACGGCCCGAGCGAGGACGAACGCGCCGGCGAGAATCAACGGCACCCAGAGCAAGCGGTCGGTCTCCATGACCTCGAGCAGGTCATCGATGCTCGAGCGAATCATGCCACTTTCGGCGCCGAACAGCCCCTCGAGAAACGCGATAGTCTCGAGTGGGGTGAAGGAAGTGAGCGAGAGACTGTTGACGAGGAAAGCGACTCCTTCGAGGGTAGCGACGGCCGTGAGGGTAGCTAGCGTCGCCAGGAGTGTCTCAACGCTCATCGGTAAACACGGATTAGCCGTAATCAACGGGTGATTATAACTCTTCAGCTCTGGTTCGTTCACGAATTGCTGAACGTGACACCCACCAGTACGTGAGCGTGACTAGAGTAGCCATTGAAACGATGTACACACCAATCACGATGCCGTCTTGCGATACGTGTGCACTGACTGTCACTGGCTACTAGGGGCCCAATCAGGACTCAGTCGACTCTTCGAGAACGAACACACATCGCGTCTCGCCAGCGTCACGAGTCGTCTCGAGTCGGCGGACGCGCCGGTCATCGTCGAACACGGCCGCAACACCCTCGAGAACGCCGTGAGCGAGGGCCGGATGGTCGCGGTGTGAGCGGTAGGTCACCTGTAATCCGGTGTCAGTCCTCGTGCACGTCACCAGTGGCGGGTCGTTCTCGGCGGTCTTCGTCCGCAGTTCTTCGGCGATTCCCTCGAGATTCTCGAGGAGATGGACCAGTTCCCAATCGTCGCGCCAGTGGGCTCGAAACGTCTGTAAGAGTTCGGGTGCGAGCGTTCGTCCGAAATCGCGTTCGACCGCCATACGGTCGTGTCCGGAAAGGGCCGCGACGGACTCGAGGATAGCGACCAGTTCGTCCTCGGGATAGTGCGAGACCGGCAGGTACAGACGAGGCTCGATGCCCGCGTGCTCGAGCACTTTCGCCCAACTCGCTTCGTCAGTCCGCTCGATGACGTACGTTTTGCACGTCTGGAAGATGAGTCCGTGCATCTGGGGGGTGCAGTTGCGTGGCTCGGGGTACGTCATCGCCTTTGGCCGGGTCGCTATAGAGAGTATCGATGGTTCTCGGGCGTGTCGACTGTTGTGTTAACCTATCAATCAAGGTGAACGAAAGCGGTCGAAGGGGCATGGCCCTCGAGCGCAGATTCATCCTCGAGTCACCGGTGAGTTTCGGCCTCGAGCGCAGATTCATCCTCGAGTCACTGACCAGTTCCAAGCACGTCCGCGAGGGCGGGTGCGACCGAAACCCGGCTCACGGGGCGCTCGAGCGTGTCCGTCCCGTAGATGGCTTCGACGCCAGCACGCGAGAGTCGACTATGCGCGCTCCGAACCAACAGCGGATGGACACAGGTGACGAAAACGCGGCCGACCTCCCGTTCGTGCAAGACCGAAACCGCCTCGCTCATCGTCCCACCGGTGGCGATAATGTCGTCGGTGACGACGACGTCCCGGCCGGCCACTTCGACGTCACTCGGCGTAATCTCGACGTCAGTCCCCGACCGTCGAATCTTCTGGAAGTAGTCGGTTTCACCGTCGCCGTAGGCGCTTCGGACCGTCTCGGCGAGTTCGATGGCTCCCGAATCCGGCGAGAGAAAGACCGGGTCGGTGAGGTCGGCCGGCAACGCCCCCGCGAGGACGCCGGCAGCATCGACCGGCGTCGCCCGTGGCTCGAAAAAGTCACAGACTGCGTCCTCGTGGGGATTGACGACCACGACGTCGTCGGTCCCCGTCGAAATCGCCCGGGCAACCGCTCGAGCGGAAACCGGCTGGCCCGCCTCGAAAGCCTTGTCCTGACGGCCGTATCCCATGTACGGGATGACGGTTACGACGTGCTCGGCACCGGCCTCGCGAAGGGCGTCCTGGAGCAACAACAGTTCGATATGGGCATCGCTCGAGGCTGTCGAACCGACGAGAACAACCCGTTCGTCGCGAACGACCTCCGGATCGGTGAGCGAGACGAACAGTTCGCCATCCGGAAACCGGTCGTAGTCGACGCCAGCGAGCGGTGCCTCGAGTTCACGAGCGAGCGCACCGGCCAGTGCCTGGGATGCCGAAGCGCTCACGATGGTGGTCATATTCGATGCAAGCGTCCCCCGGGTACAACCCGTTTTCGTTCGTACTCGAGGAGTCGATAACCCACTGGACGGCTTCGAGACCACCGGCTCACGCTGTCAAACGTGTCACACCGGCCATTCGACGAACAGGCGAGAAATGGCTTTCAACCGTTCGACGGCCCAGCCTGCCACCAACCGGCGAACGGAAATCGCTCGAGTGAGGTCAGTCGTTCGTATCAGCGTCTTCAGCATCCTCGAGAGCGGCATCACCCGAGCCACATGGGCCACCGTCGGTGACGCCGGCGATTCGAATCGACCCTTCCCGCTGAACGAGAATAAAGAGGTTCACACACGAGGGGTTGCTCAATCCACCCGGCGTCACGTTCGTGAACTCGCCTTCGTCGAGGCGTGCGGTCACGCGGAACGAACCGTGGTCGTCTGGCCAGTCACCCTCGAGAGTGACGCCTTCGCTCGTCTCGTCGAACTCGTGGGTCGACCAGTGTTCGATTTCGCCGTCGAACTCGACGAGCACGTCCACCGTGTGGTCCGTATCCGCGAGGTTTTCGACCGTGATCTCGCCGAGAATCGTCCCCTCGGGATTCGATTCCGACGAACCACCATCGTCGTCGGTCGCCCCAGCACACCCCGCCAGTGCCACTGCACCAGTCAGCCCCGTTGCCGCGAGGGCCTGTCGGCGCGTGATATCCGTCATAATCGGGCGAATGGAAGCCACGATAGATAACTCCCCGTCAGACGCCCGTCAGACACGTCCGAATCGGGACCGCTCGAGACCAGACTCGACCGCAGTTATCACTCCGGGTGGAGAGGGTCGGACTCGGGCCACACTCGAGGGACGGCGCCAGCCACTATACTTTTGTGAAACTACCAACTTATTAGTAATATACAATCAAGTAGTATGGTTATAGCGATTTAGTTTTGTTTCAATATCAATCTATCTCGAGGCGAGAAACCCGATGGCACGGCCTCGAGGCCAACCGTTATTTCCCCGTCTACCCGAACGCCAGTATGCAACTCTCCGCCGTCGACCTCTCACCGGTGCCCGAGAACGGGACAGCGACCGACGCGTACGCGAACACCGTCGAGAGCGCCCGACAAGCCGAAGCCCTCGGCTATACTCGTTTCTGGGTAGCAGAACATCACGGGATGGGAAACAGACTCGCGGGAACGACACCGGAGGTCCTGCTCGGCCATCTCGCCGCCGAAACCGAGACGATTCGACTCGGTTCCGGGGCCGTGTTGCTCAACCACTACAGTCCGTTCAAGGTCGCCGAACTCTTCGGCGCACTCGACGGCCTCGCACCCGGCCGCATCGACGCCGGTCTGGGACGAGCGAACGGCTCCCCTGCCGCCGACCGTGCCCTCGAGACGCCCCGGCACATCCAGAACCCCGACCGCGACCACGCCGAGAAGATCGAAGCCGTGGTGAACCACCTCTATGGTACCTATCCAGAGGGCCACGCCTACGCCGACCTCGAGGTTCCCCGCTCGGGCGACGACCCGCCAGTCCCGTGGGTGCTCGGCTCGAGCCCCTCGAGCGCCGAAATCGCTGGCAAGCTCGGGCTTCGCTACTGTTTTGCGGCGTTTATCCGGCCGCAGTTCGCCACCCACTCGTTCGAACGGTACCGCGAAACGTTCACGGCGTCGTCACTCCCCGGCGGCCTCGAGGAACCCCAGGGAATGGTCGCCGTCAATGCGCTCTGTGCCGAAACGGACCAGAAAGCCGCACGCAGGCGGGCGGTGGCGGAAGCGACGTTCCAGCGACTCCAGCGTGGCGAGGTCGGGTCGAGACCCACCGTGGAGGAGGCCATCGACGAACTCGGCGGCGTTCCGGAGCCGACGCCCGAGAGGCTGGACGACGAAGCGTGGCCACGGGCGATTTCGGGGAGTCCGGAGACGCTCTCAGGCCTGCTCGAGCAACTGGCCGACCGCGTGGGCGTCGACGAAGTGATGATCCAACACGCCGTCGGAGAGCACGAACACGGCCTGCGCTCACACGAGTTGTTGGCCGACGCGGTGGGGTTGACGCCGCGGTGAAGGCAAGGCGCACCACTCGAAGCGATTGAAAGACGAATCGCGAAAACGGGTTACATCTCCGGAGTGCACACAAAGTTTTTACAAAAACGTACAGAGTATCGGACATGAAGCGGCGAAGACTGCTCGCCAGTGGGCTGGTAGGTGTGGCCGGCATCGCTGGCTGTCTCGGCTCTGTCGATCGGCTGGGTGGAGAGGACACGGTCCGTCCGAGCGAAATCGTCGCGACCGACTTCGAAACCGGTGTCGAGACCGAGGCGTCGGTAGGTGACGACCCGAAAATCGAGACCGACGACGAGGCCGCGATGGTCACGGTCGAAGGCGTCGGTGAGTATGGCTCGTCTTCCTGTGGCTACCTCACTGACCGCCCGCCGTCGTACGACCGCGAACACGCCGAACTGTCACTCGAGGTCGGAACTGGACGAGAGGAACCGGACGAGGACGACATCTGTGGTGACGACCTCGCTGCAGACAGCTACCGCTTCGTCGTCGAGTTCGACGAGGGAGTTCCGGTTCGAATCGAGGCTGAACACCCCTTCAGTCAAACAGCGACAAAAAAGACGGAATAGCCAGCTGTGTCTACCGTAGCCGTCTCTCAAACCCCCAGAGTGACCGCCAGTTCGGCCCGGTTATCCCCAGACGACCGCCAGACTCGAGACGCCGGGTACGCCGAGAGCCTGTGAGCGCCACCCCGAGTCTGTCCCGACGAGCACGGTGCCGTCTTCGGTCACCGCATACGTCCCCTCACCGTACCCGATATCTCGAATCGAGTCGCTCGAGACGCCCGGAACGGGTTCGTCGGTCACGAGCGACCAGTCCGTGGCCGTCGGTCGACCGTCCTCGAATCGACAGCCGTAGAGGGCGTCTTCGCCGACGGCGTGCGCTCGAGTGTGGGCAGCGCTGACGACCGTACACTCCCCTTCGAGACAGCGCATCCAGCCGTTGCCGAGTACGTAGAGGCCGTCGGCCGTCGCCGCCAGCGGCGTCACCGCCGCCGACACGTCCCGAACGGCCTCGAGGCCCGCGTAGGTGAGTCGGTCGCCCACTCGACGGTAAACGCCCCGTTCGGTCCCAACGAGCGGGCCGTCGATGGCGTTGACGGTCGACGGCGTCGGACGGTCAGCGTCGTGTGCGAGGGGGTGCCACTCGCTCACCATCGAAACGGAGTCGGACCCATCCGCAGCGTCTGTCTCCGCAGACGGATTCTCGAGCGACAGTCGCGAAACCGTGCCGTCAGGGCCGGCCGCGAGCACGGTTCCATCGTCGATTCCCACGGCGACTGCTTCGCCGTGACCCGTGGGTTCGAACGCGCCGATTCCGTCCTCTGTATCCGGATCATCGCCTGAGTTTCGAGTCGCGACCAGCACGTCGTCATCGGTTCCGACCACGACCGTCCCGGACTCGCTAGCGACGTCGCGGGCGACACACCGCTGGCACAGGCCGAACTCCCCGACGGTATCGCCGGAGACGGCGACCTCGAGCACTCCAACCTCGCTGGCGACGTAGACGGTGATCGCCCCCTTTCGGTCGCCGTAGACGCGCTTTTCGTCGATCGAGAGCATATCGAGGTCTCGAGTCCGGTCGGTCAAAACCCTGTCTCTCCCTCGAGGCCCTCGGCGTCCACTCGAGGGACGGTTCACAGACTGCCTCGAAAGGGACGCTCATCACGGAAACATCCCCGTGTAGTCTGTCAGTGAAAGCGGCACAACCTTCCCCGTCCACAACATGGAAACACACCCCCTCCTAACCGCGATTCGATGAGAGAGTGGCCGAACGTCGCCTGCCCCGTGTGTGACCAGGGACTCGCCATCGGTGTTCCGTTCGAAGCGACGGTCCAAACCGTCGCCGAAAATATCGATGGTTCGCTGGCCGAACAGACCGATTCCGGCGGCCGAGAAAAACGCCGGACGATCACCTGTCCGAACGGCCATCCAGTGGCAGTCACGTTCACGTTCTGACAGCGGTAGTTGTCGTCACGTACCGCTGATCGCCTCGAGTGAGGCCAAACTGCACAATACGTTCGGAACCACTTTGAGGCCGCCCGACGGAGTATCCACCAATGAAAGTGTTCGGTTCGAGTGGGACGCGTGGGGTTGCAAACGAAGAACTGACACCGTCGTTCGTCCTGCGCGTCGCCAAAGCCGCCGGGACCGCCTGGGGGGCCGACCGCGTCGCCCTCGCCAGAGACACCCGTCACACGGGCCGGATGCTCGCCGATGCGGCCGCCAGCGGCCTGGCGAGCACAGGCACCGATATCGATCGCCTGGGTATCGTTCCCACGCCTGGCGCACAGTTTTACGCCGAGCGAGAGGGTGTCCCGACCATCGTCATCACGGCCTCGCACAACCCGCCACAGTACAACGGCGTCAAGCTCGTCGGCGCTGACGGCGTCGAACTCGCGGTCACCGACCTCGAGGAGATCGAGCAGACGCTGCTCGGCGAGACGTTTACCGTCGCCCCGTGGCACGAAACCGGCCGCGTGCGCACCGTCGACGGTGTCCGCGACGATTTCGTCGCTGAACTCCTCGCTCACGTCGACCGCGAACGGATTGCCGACGCCGAGTTGACCGTCGCACTTGACCCCGGCCACGGCGCTGGCTCGCTCACCAGCCCGGAGTTCTTCCGCGAACTCGGCTGTCGCGTCATCACCGTCAACGGTCAGGCTGACGGCCACTTCCCGGGTCGAGACCCCGAACCCGTCAGCGACAATCTCACCGACCTTGGCCGCCTCGTCGAGACGACCGACGCCGATATCGGCATCGCCCACGACGGGGACGCCGATCGGGCCATCTTTTTCGACGAGAACGGCACCTACATCGAGGGTGACGCTACCTTCGCCGCACTGGCCGAAGCCGAACTCGAGGCCGGCGACGTCACGGTCTCTGCGGTCAACGTTTCCCAGCGACTGGTCGATGTCGCCACCGACGTCGGAGCAGACCTCGAGTTGACTCCAATCGGCTCGACCAACATCATCACCCGCATCGAGGAACTGCAGGCCAACGAGAGACACGTCCCCATCGCGGGCGAGGGCAACGGCGGTATCTTCTTCCCGTCGTTCCGCCTGGCTCGAGACGGTGCCTACACGGCCGCCCGCTTCCTCGAGTTGGTCGCCGACCGACCCGTCAGCGATATCGTCGCCCCCTACGACGGCTACGCGAACGTGCGCCGAAACATCGAGTACGAGTCGACGGCCGAGCGTGATGCGATGCTCGATGCCGCGGCCAACCAGGCCCAGGCCGCCGACGCCGAACTCAACACCCGCGACGGCTACCGCCTCGATTACGGCGATGCCTGGGTGCTCGCACGACCCTCGGGTACCGAACCGCTGGTCCGCATTTACGCCGAAGCCCGGGACGAGACCCGAGCGAACGCACTCGTTCACGAGATGTACGAGGCACTCGAGACGGCGAAAACGAGCGTATAGACGATCAGAAGGGAAACTAGGAAACGATCGTCACCGGCATCGTCGCCTCACGGGCGACCGCTTCCGCCACGCTACCGAGAATCATCCGTGAAACACCGGAACGACCTTTGCTCCCGATGATGATCCCGTCGAATTCGTTTTCTTCCGCGTAGGAGACGACCGTCTCCGCGGGCTTTCCCTCGATAACGAGTGCTTCGAGTTGGCCCGCGTGCTTGGCCGTCTCCGTCCCGATGTCCTCGAAAAACTCCGGTTCGGGCGGCTCTTCGTCGACCGCCGTCCCAGCATACGCCGCCTCGAGACTGTCGACGACGTTCAACACGGTGATGTCGGCCTCGGGAAACGTCTCGAGCGCGTGGTCGAGCGCGGCTCGAGCGGGCGGCGAGTCGTCCATGGCGACGAGCAACTGGCGGGTCATGAGCGATGATAGGGGGCACGCGGCAAAAGAAGTGCCGCCATCGGTCTGACCGCGAGCCCGATGTGGCGGATGTCGCAGATGGAGAACCCGACTCGGAACGTCAATTCACGAATCAGCTGACAGTACCGTCTCGAGACGTTCACGAATTAGCCGACAGCACTGTCTCGAGGTTCACGAATCAGCTGACAGTACCGTCTCGAGACGTTCACGTTCGGCACGCAGGTCTTCGAGTTCGGTCTCGACGCGGCCATCGGCGAGACGCTCTCGCTCGTCAGCCGAGAGCTGTTCGATGGCCGTTGCCGCCGTCTGCAGGCGGTCGAAATCGACGTCGGTCTCGAGCGTTAACTTTCGGACTGCGAGCAGTCGGTCAACAAGTTCCTGCCCACCGACGCGCTCGACCAGCGGGCGTTTGTCCCGGATCGCGTGTCGGAGGACGCCGGCCTCGGTGGGCGGCCACTCGAGTTCGAGCGGGGTCGAATCCAGTCGCTCGAGGTAGGTCTGTCTGGTTGCAATCCGACGTTTGAGTTCGCCGGCGTCGTCGACGTAATGGCTCAGCTTCGACCGGGAGTACTGGGCGTACTCGAGCAGTTTTGGAATCGAGTACTCGCCGGCATCGGTCCTCTCGACGTACTCGCGAAGCTCCTCCGGCGGTTGTTCGAAAGGAACGAACGGGTGATGGCGACTCCGCTCGAGTAAGGTAAACACCGTCCGAGTGGACGCCTCGGAGAGATACGTTTCGAACGCCTCCCGAAGTGCCTCGTTGTAGGTCTCGATCGGCTCCTGGAGCCGTTCGACGGGTGCCTCGAGGTCGGCGTCACCGAGTTCCAGCAAGCGTTTTCGGTCCTCGATTTCGGCTTCGACCGTCTCGAGTCGCGTCCGAGCGGCCGTCAGCGCCGCTTTTTGCTCCTCGCGGGCGGCCTCGTACTCCTCGAGCAGGTCGGCAGCCTCACTCGCCGGCTCGAGTGCCTGCTCGGCTCGTTCGAAGTCAGATTCGGTGAGCCGGCGTTTGTCGATCGCCTCGAGCGATGCATCGAACGCCTCTCGGTGTGGCAACTCCTCGGGCAGTGACTCGATCAACGTCGAAAACTTCCCCTCGAGTTCGACGTAGGCCTTGAACGTCTCCCGGCCAGATCCCGACGCACGGTCGACGTACGTCTCGAGGAGTTTCATCGCGTTCCGATAGGCGTCAGCCCCGGTTTCGACCCGGTCGCGACCCCCAGCCTCCTCGAGGGCTCGTTCCGCCCGCTCGAGTCGGTCGCGAGCGTGCTCGAGTCGCCTCGCCGGGTCCGTTCCGTCGCCAGCCGCCGACTCAACCGTTTCCCCACCCCCCGAGGGCTGACCAGTGTCACCCATGACTACTCGTAAACGGCCTCCGGATCGAACACCTGTTCGCCGACGTTTTCACCGTCGACCGTCCGATAGAAACACGACCGGTGACCCGTGTGGCAGGCCCCGCCTTCCTGATCGACGAGATACAACAGGGTGTCGGCGTCACAGTCGACGCGAACCTCCTGAATCGACTGGGTGTGACCGCTCGTCTTGCCTTTCTGCCAGAGTTCGTCCCGACTTCTGGAGTAGTAATGTGCGACGCCGGTCTCGAGCGTCGCCTCGAGGGCCGCCGGCGACACGTACGCGAGCATCAACACCTCGCCCGAGTCGGCGTCCTGTGCGACGGCCGGAACGAGGCCATCATCACCGAAATCCACGTCGATACCGTCGGTCATGCGTGGACGAAAGACCGAGAGGGCTATGGGTCTTTTGGAGGAGACGACGATCGGCTGTGAAAATAGCGACGGTGACCGACACTCCAGACGATCAGACCGAGACGACCGCATTGACCACGTACGTCGTCGTCGCGGCGACGATCGCACCCAGCCACGTCATGAACACGAAATGAACCAGTCCGCTCACGAGGTGGCCGCGGTCGGTCAGCCGAATCATGATCGCCGACAGCATCGCGTTGATGAAAATCGTCATGATCAACAGGTACTCGATCATCGCGAGGTTGTACTGTTCGGTGCTCAAAAGGTCGCCCACGATCTCTTGTTCCAGATCCATCTCGGCGGTGATGTCCATCATGATCTCGACGACCTCGAGACCGATGAAAAAAGCGAAGACGCTCGAGGCCGTGATCCCGTACAGCACGCCGATGAGGGTCGTCGTCGCCTGCTGGCGCTTTTCTCGAACCTTCAGCACCTGGTTCTGGTTTTTGCTGATGACCTGCCCCAGCAGCTTCGGATCACCACCCATCTGCCGGCCGACGACGTACATATCGCCGAACTTCTGAATCAGGTACGAACCGGTTTCGGCAGCAAACAGCCGCCAGGATCGAACGTCGTCGATTCGCATGTTGAGTCGCTTGTACAGCGAGTCGACGTTTTTCGTAAGCGAGCCGAAATCCTTGTGTCGTAGACTCTCGAGGACGCTCCCCGTCGATGCCTGTTTGACGCTTTCGACGGCACCGAGTGCCCGAATAAAGCTGGGAAACTCGCTGTCGCGGTTTCGAACCCGGTTTTCCTCCTGGCGCATCCGCCAGCCGGGCACCAACAGCGGCGTCACCGGAATCGCAGCCATAATCGGTAGCGGGATGCGGTCGGGGGCCATCGGTGTATAGCCGAGCAACACGACGAGGACGACCGCAGCGAGTACCAGACTCCCGACCGAACCGATCGCCAGCGCTCGCGGAATCTTTGCAAGCGGGCCCTCACCGGCCGTCTCCTCTAAGTACCACAGCGGGTCGTACGGCGAGATGACGTGCATCGTATAGACGAACGCGACCTGTACGAACGCGAACATGACGATGGTTCCGGCGATGAGCAACGTCGGACTGGTACCGATCAGAATCGGCAGTACAATAGCGAAGACGAGAACGAACGCGACCGAGAGCATCATCGACAGGTACAGCTCCTTCATCAGATCGAGTTTGGTCAGGTCCGATTCGTACCGAGTGACGAACTGCTGGATGATGGTGTCCTGTTCGTCCATCAGGAAGTCGCTGATTTCCTGCCCACCACCGACGGTGTAGGCCAGTCGCTCGAGGAAATCCGAAAGCAACGGACTCCCGCTCTGTTTCGCCCGAATGCGACAGGCGTCGTCGAGGCTCAGATTCCAGGTGTCGACGAGTGCGACCAGGTGCCCCATCTCCTCGGCGATGGCTTCGTACTCGTCTTCCTCGGCGAGGATACGAAACACCTCGACCCGGTTGACGTTCGTCATCGAGAGGATCGTAATGTGTGTCAAAAACAGATGAAAGCGCTGGCGAACCTGCTTTCGTTTGCGGTCCTGTGCGATTTTCGGGTAGATGACTGCGACCACGATGGCCAACAACCCGAACAGGACCGACGGCACGATCACCAGCAGCGACATCCCGAGCATAACCGGAATGACCGTCGCCCCGATGAACAGGCCGAACGCCGGCGCGATGACGAGCAGAAGATACCGCTCGAGGGGCATCTCCATCGACTCGTAGGCCGTGTTGAGCGACGCGAGCGCCGACCGCGTCGTGATTTCCGGCCCCTGGGTATTCGTGGACATGTTCGTAGTGGTGTGTCGGTATCGATTCAGGCGAACTGCTCGAGGCCCCGTACCTGAATCGGGAGTCCCTGGACGCCATCGCGCTGGAAACTCGAGATGGCATCGTTGGTCTCGGCGTATCCGAGCACGTCGGCGTCGATGAGCTGACGGATGATCTCGGCGCGCCGGTCCAGTTCGTTGTAGATGTCCCGGGTATCTCGGTAGCCCAGTAGCGTTGCAATCTGTTCTTCGAGGACGTAGGAGTTGTTCCGCCCGGTGAAGGCGACCTCGTCGTCCCGTGGATCCCAGCTAAAGGCCTCGCGGGTGACCACACCGCCTTCGTAGTCGGAGTAGCCCTCGATTTCCTGGACGCTCGTCACCCGACGTAAGATGTCGTCACCCTGTTTGACCCGGTTCTGGAACAACGCGACATCGCAGTTGTCCATGAACGTCTCGGGGACGTTGATCGGGTTTCCGGTGAATCGCTGAATCATCGACACGATGTCGCTCGCGTGGAACGTCAGGATGACGGGGTGGCCCGTCTGAGCGGCCTGAAACGCCATCTGTCCTTCCGCACCACGGACCTCACCCACGATGATGTAGTCGGGCCGCGAACGCAACGCGGCCGCGACCAGATCGAACATATCCACGTCCGCGTTGTCGTCGCCGGTTCCCTCTCGCGTCAACAACTGCTGCCAGGTGTTGTGCGGCGGGACGACCTCCGCCGTGTCCTCTGCGGTGTAGATTTTGGCATCCCGCGGGATGAACGATAGCATCGCGTTGAGCGTCGTCGTCTTCCCCGAGGCCGTCTCGCCGACGACGAACACCGTCTGTTCGTTCTCCATACAAAGCCAGAGGTACGCCGACAGCTCCGGCGAGAGCGTCCCCCACTTCGTAATCTGGAGGATGGTCAGCGGCACTTCCTCCCCCTGTCGGATCGTGAGCGACGGCCCCTGTACGGAGACGTCGTCGGAGTAAATGATGTTGATACGCGAGCCATCCGGTAGCGTGGCGTCGATCACCGGATCGGAGTCGGATACCGGGTGATTCATCCGCTCACCCATGTTCCGGAGCCACTGTTCGAACTCCTCCGAGGAACCGAAATCGACCGTCGCCTGGAGCATTCCGTAGGTGCCGTGGTCGATGTAACACTGGTGGGGCCCGATGACGTGAATGTCCTCGTTTGCCGTGTCGACCATCACCGGCTCGAGGGGACCGAGACCGACGATATCTCGTTGCAGCTGGTATCTGAGTTTGTCGTACTGTTCGCGCGACAGACTCACCTTGCCACCACCGAGCGCTTTCAGTCTGCCAATCGATTGCCCCGTTAGCCCCGTCGTGACTTCGGCGACCTCGCCCAGGAGTTCGTCGAGATGTTCTTCGAACTCCTCGTTGTCGGTGGGGGCCGGCCGAGTGACGCTTTTGTCCAAAATGAGTCCGCGAATACGGTTGTACAGGGCTTTGTCAGCTGCCTCGAGCGTGGGCTCAACGCAGTAGTACGTGGTATCGATCCCGACGTCACCGTGAACGTGGACGAAAATCGGCGCTTCAGCCTCATAGAGGACGTTCGGCCGGTCCGATTCCCACTCGCCGGATGGCTCCTCGATGAGCGACGGATACTCGCCGTACTCCTCGTTGAACCACTCGAGGTGCTCGCGCAGGTGTGGGTGTTCACTCGCCAGGGCGTCGAGTTCGTTCGTCAGTCGCGCCGTGCTGAAATCCGCCATGTTAGGCCACCGTCCGGCTCACGATCGACAGGCCACGGCCCTGCTGGACGTTGAAGCCGATGGAGTCGTCGACCGGGTTTTTCATATTCTGGAAACGACGCACCCGAATCTGGCGTCTGATCTCCTGACCGACCGCTGCCGTCTCGATGTCCAGGTAGATGTCGGCGACGTTCCGCAGCGGGCGCAGTGCATCGTCGGCGACGCTCGTCGGGTCGATAGTCAACACGACCGTCTTCTCCTGTAAGGTGACCTGGCGCAAGAACGTGACCAACCGCTGGAGGACGTGGTCGGCGTCTTCCGGGTCGGCCGCCTCGAAGTTCGGGTCGTTTCGCAACAGTGCCGACAGCGTATCGACGAACACGACGTCCGCTCGCCAGAGCGTCTGTGCATCGGCCAACCGCGCCAGCAACTGCCGTTCTGACCCTCTGGAGTGAGTGTCGACGTTCGCGTGTAAGAACAACAGCTGTTCGTCGAGCAACAGGTCGACCACGTCGTACGATAGCGAGTGCATCTGCTGGACGAACTCCCAGGACTCGAGTTCCGTCGAGATGTAGGTGACGTAGGTCCCCTCGGTCGCCATCCCGTAGGAAAACCGTTGGCTCAGCGCACTCTTCCCCGCGCCGTCTTCGCCTTCGATGACAACGACGCTTCCCTCCGGAAGCCCGCCACCGAAGGCGTTGTTGACGCGATCAGTCTCCGTCAAACCGAGTGAGTAGTGGTCAGTCATGGCACGTAGAATTCGAACACCTCCCTGTCGCCGCCGACGTCGACGACGACGCGATGTTCGCCCGACTCGAGCGGTTCGTCGATGGTGAACTCGGCAACCTCGCCGCGACGCCAGACCTCACCGGTCACGACCTCGATGTCGACGTTCTCACTCGAGATGAACGAGCCATCGACCAGCACGTCGATGCCGGTTCCGTCGTCGGCAAGCGTCTCCTGGCCCGTGTTCTTGACCAGTACGGTGATGTTTCCGGTATCGTCATCGTACACCGCGTCGCTCCCCGCGTCGCTGATGATCTCGATGTCGGTATCGAGTTGCTGTTGGACGTTACTGCTCTGGGTGTCAATCGAGTTGCTGATGTCGTTGACATTCGTGACGAGTGTCCCCGCGATGGCGGCCGCAAGCAACATCGCCGCGATGAACAGGATCAGACTCGAGACGGATTCACTCGCCATCGCCATCACCCGACAGATCGGTACTGACCCGTGCCAGCCCGTGTTCGGTTACGACTTTCGCACGATTCGGTTCCTCCGCCACGTTCTCGACGGTAATCTCGAGGACCTCGCCCGAGTGCAGTCGTTCCCGGGTCCCATCGTCGTTCACAGCCGTCGCTGTCTCCGTCTGTAACACCCCATCGAGCAGCAGGTCGGTTTCAGTGACCGAAAGCGTCGTCGTCCCCGTGTTGGTGACGTTCACCGACACCGTCTCCGAACCGGCGTCGTAACTCGTCTCGAGGTCGAACGCCGCGTTTCGCAACTCGAGGGCACGCTCATCGCGTTCGTCGATCGCCCCTGCGCGTCGGTCGTGGGCCGTCTCGAGGGTCGGATAGACGATGCCGACGGCCACGAGCAGGCCGATGAACAGGATTGCGACGGCGCCACTGGTGCTGAATCCCATCTGTCCACCTCAGGGGGCCACTTCCTGTTTGGTCTCGTGGATCTCCTGCAGTTTCATGATGTAGGTGTAACTGTCAGCGTGATCCTCGGCGGTCAGTTCGTCGGGCGTCGATTCGGGCTCGACGTGCATATCCAGGTCCGGGCCGCTCAGCACGCTCTCGAGGTGGGCTTTGACGTCCTCGCTGATCCAGCCGATCTCGTGGTAGTACGAAATCGCCCGCAAGGTCGCTGCGGGACCACCGGTTCGCACGAGTTCGGTCAGCCACTCGAAGACCACGATATCGCTCGCGTAGGTGCTCGAGAGACGGGCCAGGGTGACGCCTTCGTCCTCATCATCCGCTTCGTCGGCGGTTTCGTCCGGTTCGTCCACGTCGTCCGGCTCGTCCACGCTCTCGGTGGCCTGCACCTCGACGTGGGTGTCTTCGACGTCGTCCTCGTCGAAGGTGATGGTCTGCCCGCGGTCGGGTTCCTCGACGCCCACCCCGCTCGCGGCCGCCGCGTCCTCGATCATGTGTTTGAGGTCGTCGAACGAGACGGTCTCCTCCTCGGGTTCGGTTTCGAACGGATTCGATCGGTCCTCGCTCGAGGACGCTGGCTGTCCCAGCCCGAATCCCTCCGGTTCTTCGTCTTCATCGAAGACGCCGAAACCGTGTTTTTCCTCGCCAGCGCCCGTAAACGGGTTGACGTCGTCAGTCAGCCGGTCGTAAATCCCGAGCAGTTGGCGAATCGTATCGTTGACTTCCTCGACCTGCGAGGAGACGTGCTGGGTCGAATCCTCGATCGAGCCAAGCTGGGCGTCCTTCTGATTCAGGTTCTCCTCGAGGGAGTCGATCCGGTGATACAGGTCGTCGATCACTTCCTCGTCGTCGAGTTCCTCCGGGTCGGGTCGATCTTCAGTTTTAGGTTCGGGCTCCTCGTCGGCTTCCGCCTCGGCTGGCTCCTCGCCGTCGTCGTCCGCACCAGCGGCTTGCCGTTGTTGCTCGCGTTCGCGTCCGCGGCGGCCACCCGTATTCCCGAGAAACCGCTCGAGGGCGTCACGGAGGTTACCGAGCCCGAGGTTCATTCACTCTCGAGTAGGCACACTGTCCGTATAGTAGTGCGCTCGAGTTCGGACGGCGATTCGGCCCGCGTATCGAGACGTGAGTCGAGTCCTGAAACTGTACGGAGGTTAATAGCCTAACTAGACCATTTCTCGCTTGGGGTACATCCCCAGATACTGTGATGTCGACCAAATCGCCGCACGCCGATATTCGACGGGACTCATCGTACACCCGTGTACGCACGGTCCCGTCGCCACGTCCCCCCAGGAAGCGACGGGCTGTGCCCGTCGAATCGGCGGCCGTTGCTCACCGGCGAGCGACCGAGTTTCCAGTCTCATGGTTGGA
This sequence comes from Natronosalvus amylolyticus, assembly GCF_024298845.1. Taxonomy (NCBI): domain Archaea; kingdom Methanobacteriati; phylum Methanobacteriota; class Halobacteria; order Halobacteriales; family Natrialbaceae; genus Natronosalvus; species Natronosalvus amylolyticus. The sequence continues at coordinate 2,707,950 of NZ_CP101156.1, read as the reverse complement.
AGGGTGCGGCTCGAGACGACGCACAGGGTGTACGCAATTATGTTCGAAACAATAACAGACGAAGACGAACGCGGTCAGGTGGGTATCGGTACCCTCATCGTGTTCATTGCGATGGTGCTGGTTGCAGCGATTGCAGCCGGTGTCCTTATCAATACGGCTGGCTCCTTGCAGAGCCAGGCGTCTGATACTGGTACAGAGACCCAACAGGCGGTGGCGAATCAAATAGAGGTTACAAATGCAGTCGGGATTGTAAATCCTTCTCAAACAGATAATGTTAGCGAGATAGATCTCACTATAAAAAAGTCAGCCGGGTCTGATGTCATAGACATTACTGCACTCACCGTACAATACACGAGTACAACAGCTGATCGTACTCTGGAATATGAAAGTGCCAATCTTGATGCCTTTAGTGGTTCAGATTCGTTTGCCACTGCAGATGCATCTGAGGTTATATCTGGCGACACAGATGATACCGGACTCGATGAGGCAGAATCACTAACTGAAACTAGTGATCGTATCGTTGTCCGCATTGATGTCGCTGCAATCGAAGGCGATGACGGACTGGATCAAGGGTCTAGTGCGACAATAAACTTCGTTGATCAATCTGGTGCACAGTACACGTACGGAGTTACAATTCCAGCTACGTGGGATACCGACAACACCGATGTTGTGGAGGTGTGAAATATGTTTGAAACAATAACAGACGAAGACGAACGTGGTCAGGTTGGTATCGGTACCCTCATCGTGTTTATCGCGATGGTGCTGGTTGCAGCGATTGCAGCCGGTGTCCTTATCAATACGGCTGGCTCCTTGCAGAGCCAGGCATCCGATACAGGTACAGAGACCCAACAGGCGGTGGCGAACCAAATCGAAATTGTGAGTGCCTCAGGAGATGTAAGTGACGATGGAGAATCGATTGAGCAACTCAATTTTGTTGTTAAAAAATCAGCCGGTTCTGATGTGATCGATCTGACTGAGCTAACTGTTCAGTACACGAGTACTGACATCTCGGTTGGACTTGAGCATGATAATGGATTTACCACTAGCCAGATCATTGGTGATGAAGATGGTGAGTCGCTAACAAGTACCGGTGACCGAGTAAATATCTCTGTTGACCTAACTGATGGCAACGCCCGATTCACCTCCGACTACTCGCTCGGGGAGGGTGACAGTGCTACCGTCGAACTAATCGATCAATCTGGTGCTAAATTTACTTACGGAGTAACTTCACCAGCAACATTCGGAGAAAGAGAAGTTGTGGAGGTGTAAACCATGTTCGAAACAATAACAGATGAAGACAAACGCGGTCAGGTGGGTATCGGTACCCTCATCGTATTCATAGCGATGGTACTGGTTGCAGCGATTGCAGCCGGTGTCCTGATCAACACGGCTGGATCCTTGCAGAGTCAGGCGTCCGACACCGGCACAGAAACCCAACAGGCGGTAGCGAACCAAATCGAAGTTGTCCATGCTGTTGCAGAGAGACAGAATACCGACACAGAACCCGACTTTGATGAACTTCGACTCATCGTGAAAAAGTCTGCTGGGTCAGATGTCATTGATATGACCTCCGTCACAGTCCAGTACACTAGCGATAACACTAGTACGACGATAGTTCACGAAGAAGCAGACCAATCCGTTGATGCACCCACATTCATAACGTACGATGCAGGTGAATACGACGGATATGGGGATACACCTACCACTCAGGATTCCTTAACTGAGACTGGCGACCGTGTTGCACTTATTATCGATCTCAGCGATGATAATGACCTTGATGAACCTCTTGAACCCGGAGACAGTTCATTCGTCGAAATCGTGGATCAGTCTGGTGCGAAGTTCAGTTACGGTGTGACCATGCCCCAGACAATCAACGACGACGAACAAACGATCGCTGAGGTCTAACCCCAATAGACCATCCAATTCGAGTCTTGTAATGACCCCCGATCCAACACACGACGACAGCATCCTCACGCCTGACGACCTCGAGGTCACCCCAGACAACGAAACCGTCACGCAGTTGGATGAGAATCGCTACGTCGTGCGGTCGGACTCGAGCACGGACCTCGAAAAGCTCCGGATTCCGATGCCGGACCAGTTCGACGCGGTGGACGATGACGAACGCACACGTCAGCCGCCCACCGAGTCGAGTTCCAACGCAGACGGTCCGCTCGAGACAGTCGATGACGACCCAGCGGCGGCTGCCGGTGGGACGGCAGAACTCGCCGCTGCGTCCGAGGCCCACGGGGTCGATATCACGCTGAAAACCGACGGCGAACTCGCACACTTCCGGACCGATTCCAACGACGTCCGCGAGGTGTTCGCCGAGATGCTCACCTGGTACGCCAGCCAGCTCGACGACGATATGTCGCCGACTGATGCACTGCAAGTGCTGCTGGCGACTACGGACCTCGAGCAGGCGACGCCGAGTCGCTAACGCCGTCGAATTCACGCATTCTACAACTATGAGCGACAGCTTCGGTCAATGATAGTTTTGGTGAGCGATAGCCGTACCTCGAGTGATCAAACTACGGACAACCGGAACGAGCGAAACGATTGTATACGTTGTACACATAGTATACAGTATGGGAACGATATCGACGCGAGTGCCGGACGAACTCGAGCGGGAACTCGAGGCCTACCTCGAGGAAGAACGGTTAGATCGAAGTACTGGCGTCCGCAAGCTGCTCGCGGAAGGCCTCGAAGAGTGGCGTCGCGAGCACGCCCTCGAACGCCTCGCTGCAGGGGAGATTACGTTCACGAAGGCCGCTCAACTCGCGGGGGTGTCGGTCTGGGAGTTTGCTCAACTCGTCGCCGATCACGACAGTACGTGGGTGTCCGGCGACCATCTCGAAGCCGATCTCGAGGAACTGTGAATGTGGGTTTTCGACGCGACGCCGCTGGTTTATCTGGCGAAGGCTGCACAACTCCATCTGGTCGCGAATCTCGAGGGGCAGTGCTACGTTCCCCAGGAAATTCACACGGAGGTCGTCACCACCGGTCTCGAAGCAGGATATACCGATGCACGCCGCATCCAGCAGTGCATCGAGTCCGGGCTTTTCGAGGTCATCACAGCTGATAATTCGCCGTTGGAGAGCCGGTTACAACAGAACCCAAACCTGAGCGACGCCGATGTGGCAGTCCTCGAATGTGCTGGCTCACGCGATGCGATTGCGGTGATGGACGAAGCCTATGGCCGAACGACCGCAACGGTCGAGGGTATCGAGACTCGAGGAACAGCCTACATCGTCCTCCTGTGTGCCAAACGGGGCCACATCACCGTCTCCGAAGCACGAGATACGATCGATTCGATGATCGAGGCTGGCTGGTACTGTGCGCCGGATCTGTACACGAAACTCGTTCGGAAACTCGAGGCGTTCGACCAGTGAAATTCATCGTGCCAAGCACCAAGTTCGCGTCTTTTTTCCTTCGCGCCACCGAATCCGGGGTATGACCGAGACGACCACCCCAGCCCGCGAGGCGTTTCTCGCCGGCGAGCGACTCGAGGACGTCGCGCTCTTTCTGGCAACCGACTACGTGGACGACGACCGCCTCGCAGGGTACGGCGAGGCCGTCGACGATGGCGTCGTGATCGTCGTCGATGGCGAGCGTGGGCGCAACGCGTTCAAAGCCGCGACGGGCACCGACGCGATGGGATTCGCTCGCTCTGCGATGGAACACGAGGGTATCATCGACGGCGATCTGACGGGTGGCACCTGCCCGGAGGAACCGCCGGCAGACGATGAAGTGACCGAAGAAGACGACGAACACGGCGTCCAGTTCATTTTCGCGTTCGCCGAAGCACAAAACGAGGAGGTGGGCGGGATTTACGCCGACGGCGACGTCATCCACGCCTACGCCCAGTGTCGCTGTGGGACGGCGTACTCCGACCGCTGGACGATCTGAGTGGCTTCCCAAACCTGAACGAATGCGTGAAACCGATTGCTGTTGTCCGGTTTCACGCGTCCGTCGACGGTTGGAAGGGTACGGAGTGGTTCGTCACGCCAGAACGTGTGGCGGGGTACTGAAACGACAGTCGAGGACCGACGGGTCGCTCGAGCCATCGCTCACGGGAGTTGAATGCACGCGGGGATACGATATGTGGTGGTTGGTGGTGGTATCGCAGTGACGGCCGTCTATCATATGGCAACGACAGACGCCCCCCATCCCCCGCGTACCGTGGTACAGGGGCGCAGAGAACATCAATATGGTGGGCCTTCCCTCGAGCGTACTGACACATTATTCCTCGTACTCGAGGAAATCGAACAGTCGGTCGTTGACCACACGCGACCGTTCGATGGTTGCGAGGTGGCCGGCCCCCTCGAGGGGAACGAACTCCCCGCGTGGCAAGCCACCGGCGAGGGTTTTCCCGGCCGCTGGCGACACCAGTTCGTCTGCCGTGCCGTGAAACACGAGCGCGGGCTGGGTGATCTCGAACAGCCTGTCGCGAACGTCGAACGTCTCGAGCGCGCCGAGTTGGCCCTGCAGGCCCGTTTTACCGGCATCACCCTCGAGTCGCCAGTCAACGATGCCCTCGACCACGTCGGGATGGTCGGTACGGAACGGTTCCGAGAGACCGTACTCGAGGGAGTCCGCGAGTGCGGCCGTCGTCTCGTCGTCGCCATCGTCATCGACCGGCACGAGCAGCGAGTCGAGGTCGAACGCGTCGCCGTGGGCGGCCGTCCCCACCAGGGAGAGCGTTTCGACGCGTCCGGTCCGATGGGCTGCCTCGAGGGCGATTGCCCCGCCCAGTCCGAGCCCCACGAGGTGAACGCGTCGGTACCCCGCCGCCCGACAGACTGCCTCGAGGTCCGAAACCAGTGTCTCGAGGTCGTATGGGCCCGCTGGAGCGGTGGACCGACCGGTTCCCCGCAGGTCCCAGACGACGGTTTCGAACGGGCCGGCGAGCGCGGCGTGTTGCCACCCCCAGGACCAGCCACCTAGCCCGGCATCGGCAACGAATACGACGGGCGGACCTTCGGCGTCGCCATCGGTCGCATAGTAGATCGAGGCCCCGCGATTGGAGACGGTTGGCATAGAGAGCGATAGCACGTGCTGAGTGACGGGTATTTCGATCTCGAGTCTGGCCTCGGTGGGAGTTGCTGTGGCCTGGACTCCCCCTGCTCAGTTGAGCGTCGCGTCCCGGAACCGAAGGTAGCCCACACCAAGGGGCACGATAATCCAGGCCAGCACGATCACCCAGGCGAACCAGTTCTCGAGGTAAAAAGGCACCTCGCCGGCGACCCGGCCGGCCGCCGTCACGTCGATGTCCTCTGCGCCCACGAAATCGACGAGCGTGAGCGAAATCGCCGACAGCGCCTGGCCGGGACTGAGTCGCTCGAGAAACAGGTACCAGGCCGGGAGGTTCTCGAACCCGGGGAAACTGCGCTCGAGCACCCAGTAGATCGACATGGGGACGAAACTCCAGGCGATATCGACGACGACGTAGAGGGTGGCGACCACGGCCAGTGCTTTGGCTCGGCTATCGACGCTGGCGGAGATGCCGAGGGCGATGGCGACGTACACCAGCCCCATCACCACGGTGAACGCGAAGAGGCCGAGATACGCACCGGCCGCGAACCCCTCGTATAAGAGTGCGAGGACGACGCCGCCGACCGCGAAGCCGATCACGGTCGGGACCGCCACGACTGCCGTCCTCCCCACGAGTTTTCCCAGCATGACGTCACGCCGAGTGTTCGGGAGGCCGAGCAGGAAACGGATGGTACCAGATTCTCGCTCGCCGACGATTGCCCGATAGCCCACGATGAGACCGACGATCGGGATCAGAAACCCGATCGGTGAGTACAAAAAGAGGAGGCCGCTTTCGAACGCGGGGCGGCCATCACTCGCGAGGACGTAGGGAATCGCCGACAGGCCCGCGATCAACAGGACTAACAGTCCGGTCAACACCCATAGCAACCGCGAACGCCCGGCATCCTGGAAGTCCTTCCGGGCGACGTGGAGCCAGGTCATTGGCGTACCTCCACGGGATTCCCAGCACTGCGGTCGCCGGTCGTAATCGACGCGAACAGGTCCTCGAGCGAGGCCGTCTTCGTCCCGATTTCGCCGATGGTCACGCCCTGGTCCTCGATGGTCGAGAACACCGGCGCTTTCGGTGCCTCCTCCTCGAGTTCGAGGTAGATAAACCGACTATCCGTCCGGGCGTCGATGACCGACTCGAGTCCACGGAGGCGTTCGAGCACGCCGTCCGGCACCGAGTCTACGCCGACACGCAGCTTGGAGGGTGAGCTGAAGCCCGATTTCAGGCCATCGATAGTGTCCTCGGCGACGAGTCGGCCCTCGCGCATGATGCCGACCCGGTCGCAGATAGCCTCGACCTGCTCCATGCTGTGACTCGAGAAAAAGACCGTCGCGCCGCGGTCGACTTCCTCGGTTACGATCTGACGCATCTCTCTGGCCCCGTTCGGGTCGAGGCCACTCGAGGGCTCGTCCAGGATGAGCAGTTCGGGCTCGCCCGCGAGTGCCATCGCGAGCGCCAGTCGCTGGGTCATTCCGGTCGAAAAGCCCCCCGCTTTGCGGTCGATAGCGTCGCCGAGGCCCACTCGCTCGAGCAGGGCCTCGGGGTCGTCGGCCGCCTGTTTCGTGTCGACGGCGAACTCGACGTGCTTTCGGGCCGTGAGCCGGTCGTAGACGCCGAAGTCTTCCGGCAGAACACCCGTTCGCTGGCGAATCTGCAGTGACTCCGTTTCCATATCGGCGTCGAGGATGGTCCCCGAACCAGCAGTCGGTGGAACGAACCCGAGCAGCATGTTGATCGTCGTCGATTTGCCCGCGCCGTTCGGGCCGAGAAAGCCGTAGACTTCACCCCGTTGTACCTCGAGGTCGAGGCCGTCGACGGCGGCGACCTCGCCGAACCGACGGCTGAGATTGCGTGTTTGGATGACACTCATTGGGGCGAGATTTCAGCCCTCGATAAATAAATACTCAGTTGCGTTATCTCGTTCGCTAATTTCGCTTCCGTGGAACCACTGATTCCATGGCGAGAGAGATTCCCGGACACAGCCCGGTGTCGGGCCGAAAGTCGTCGCGGTTCCGCAAGCGGATTTTTATCGGGTCCTCGAGCGGGGCAGTCAGCCACGCTCGAGCGGCCAGCACTCTCCCCTGACTACCCATTCGCTGGGATTTTGTCACCGCCGCCACGAGAGGAGCTATGCACGCGATCAAAGACGCCGTTCACGACTACGTCGAAGTCGACGGCGTCGCCCGGGACCTCCTCGACACCGCGGCGATGCAACGGCTCAGACACGTCAAACAGCTCTCGACGGTGCGGCTGGTCTATCCGTCGGCGAGTCACACCCGATTCGAACACAGCCTCGGCGTCTATCACCTGGCTCGAGAGGCACTCACCCAGCTGGGAATCGACGGCGCACGCGCCGACGCCGTTCGGGCCGCAGCCCTCCTCCACGACGTCGGCCACGGCCCCTACGGCCACCAGACCGAACGGATCATCGAGCGCCGGCTCGATCGTCACCACGACGACGTGCACGAGTTGCTCGAGACGACCGACATCGCGGGCGTCCTCGAGTCCCACGGCCTGGCCCCGGACGTGGTCGCGGACCTGATCGCCGGACGAGGAAAACTCGGCCAGCTCGTCTCGGGCGACCTCGACGTCGACCGCATGGATTACCTGCTGCGGGACGCTCACCACACTGGCGTCCCCTACGGCACGGTCGACCCCGGTCGCCTGCTTCGGGTGCTCAAGTTCGTCGACGGCACCCTCGCACTCGAGGAGGGCAACGTCGCGACGGCCGAGAGCCTGCTCGTGGCTCGAGCCCTGATGAACGCGACGGTGTATCGCCACCACGTCTCCCGTATCGCGGGGTCGATGCTCGAGCGTAGCGCCGAGCGATTGCTCGATTCGACCGACATCACGCCTGAGCGATTCGCCCGGATGACCGACGCCGAGTTGCTCACGTCCCTGCAGGCGTGTGAGCAAACGAGCGAAACGGCTACGCGACTCGCCGAACGACGCCTGTACAAACGCGCCGTCTGGGCGGAGATCGAGGCCGTTCCCGATGCCGTCCTCGAGGCCGACGACGAGGCGATTCGGGCGTTCGAAGGAGAAATCGCCGAGGCTGCCGACGTCCCCGCCCGGTCGGTCATCGTCGACTGTCCGGGTCGACCGAGCATGCCCGAAACCGATACGCGAGTGGTCGTTTCGGGGACGGTTCGCCGCCTCCACGAGCAATCGCCCCTCGTACAGGGGTTGCAAGCCGCCCAGCGGGCCCAGTGGCGACTCGGCGTCTACGCCCCGGAGGCCGACCTCGAGGGAGTCGAGCGGGCGACGAAACGAGTGCTTGGACTCGAGTGAGTGTCTGGACTCGAGTGAAGGAGGGCGGAGTATCGAAGCGGAGGGAACACCGAAAAAGCGGGGAGGTCGAAACCGAGATTCGCGGTCCGGACGGTGTGACGTCGCCCGGGTGGCCCGTCGCAGGTACCCCTACCCAGTGACAGGCACCATGTCATACCATAACATGATATATGATGCTATCGGCGTCTCTCGAGTGACGCAAATATCTGAGAAACGGTGACGAAGGCGGTCCGGCGTCGAACGTTAGGCGTCGAGGACCTGTCGCAAGATGTCAGGTGCTGCCTCGAGCGCGTCGTCGAGTTGGTCCACATCTGGCCCACCGCCCTGGGCGAAGTCCGGTGGGCCGCCGCCGCCGCCGCCCACTCTCGAGGCGAGTTCGCCGACGACCTCGCCGGCGTTCACCTCGGCACCATCCGGTACGGCAACGACGAACTGCGCGCCACTCGCCCCGGAGCCGATGACGGCGATCTGGCCCTCGTCGGCGAGCGCGTTGGCCGTCGCCCGGAGTTCGTCCATGTCCGCGTCGATGCGCTGGATGATCGCCGTCGTCTCGCCGACCTCGACCTCCTCCCCGCCCGCCCCGCCGCTGGCTCGAGCGGACGCGAGTTGTTCTTTCAACGCCTCGATTTCTTTGCCGCGAGCTTTCCACTCCTCGAAGAAGCGTTCGGCAGTGTCGGGGACGTCCTCGGGCGAGACGTCGAGGGCGTCGGCCGCCTCGTACAGTGCGTCTTCGGTTCGCTGGGTGGCCTCGATGGCGGCGTCGCCGGCGGCGAAGACCAGGCGTTCGACGCCGTCCTGAACCCGTTCGGCGTTCAGGATTTTGATCACGCCGATGTCGCCGGTGCGGGAAACGTGTGTGCCACCGCAGGCCTGGACGTCCTCGGCGACGTGGATGAGTCTGATATTGGTTCCCGGCGGGATACCGCCCTGGTAGAGGTCGAAGCCGTGTTCGGCCTCGGCCTCGTGGCGGTGGGGCCACTCCTGGGTCACCGAGACGTTCTCCATGACGAGGTCGTTCGCGACGCGTTCGATACGCTTGACGTCATTTCGACTGACGCGCGCGTAGTGGCGAAGATCGATCCGCGATGAGTCGACGCCCTTCTGGGCACCGGCCTGACGGACGTGCTCGCCTAGCACCTGCCGTGCAGCGTGCATGACGATGTGCGTCGCCGTGTGGTGTCGCATGAGCCGCCGACGGCGAGTCGCGTCGACCTGTCCGTTGACGAAGCCGCCCTTTCCGGGGTCCTCGTCGGTCCGGTGACGAATGACGCCGTTTTCGATCTGGACGTCCGTCACGTCGACGGTCGTTTCGTCGGTCGAGAGCGTCCCGTGGTCGGCCGGCTGGCCACCGCCCTCGGGATAGAACATCGTCTGGTCGAGGACGACGTCGTATCCCTCCTCGCGTTCGAACACGTCCAGCACGACCGCCTCGAACTGGGTACGGCCCTGGTCGTCGTAGTACAGTTTCTCCGTCTCTGGAAGGTCGCCAAAGCGTTCGTCGTCGCTCGAGGCCGCCGCTTCGTCGGCGGCCGCTCTGTCGTGGCGGTCGGCGACCAGGCTGTAGAAGTCGTCGGGGACATCAACGTCAGTCCCCGCCTCGGCCGCGATCTCTTCGACCATATCGGGCTGAATGCCGTGGCTGTCGTACAGTTCGATCAGTTCGTCGACCGGAATCGCCTCGCCGCGCTCTGCGTACTCCTCGGCGAGCTGTTCGACGCGACGGCCGCCACGCTCGAGCGTCTCCCGATACTTCTCGACTTCGGTACGGACGATGTCGCGGATCGTATCGCGATTGTCGTACGCCAGTCGGTCCGCTTGCATGTCCACGAGTTCGTCGAGGGGTGCGTCGACGCCGACGGTGTCACAGAGCCGTTTCGTCCGGCGCAACACCATTCGGGCGAGATATCCCGTCCCGACGTTCGATGGGACGATACCGTCCCCAAACATGTACGCGAGCGTCCGACAGTGGTCGGCGATGGCGTAGATCCGCTCGAGGGGCTCGACCAGCGTTCGAAGTTCCTCGACGTCGACGCCGAGTTCGTCGGCGATCTCGCCGCGGGCGGCTTCGACGTCGTCGACGTCGTCGATGTCGAGCTGGCCCGAGAGCCGAGCCGCGCGAGCCACCACTTCGGATTCCTCGTCGGTGTACTCGAGGCCGGCGTTGTCCTTCAGGAAGTCGATCATCTCGGGATAGATCGCTTCGTACACCGTCGGGGTTCCCTGGCTCATCCAGGTCCAGCGCTCGAGGCCGTAGCCGGTGTCGACGATGTAGGTGTCCATGAACGAGTAGGTGTTCCCGTCTTTGAGTTCGTACTCGCCGTCGGGGTCTTGCTCCATGCACATGAAAACGAGCGTCGCCAGCTCGAGGCCCTTGTAGATGACTTCGATGGCCGGCCCGGCGTTACCGCCGCCGACCCACGGGTCCTCGATGTAGGTGACGTCGGTGATGTCCGCGCCCAGCGAATCGAGCAACGCATCACAGAGTTCGACGGTGCGGTCCTTCCAGTAGACCTCGCCTTCGTACGCATACTCGTCTTCGGCGTCCTCGCGCACGTTGAACGCGTGGTGGGCCATCATCTCGAAGGCCATCGTGTGTCGGCCCGTCTTGCCCACGTTGTCGATGTCCTGCATCCGGATACAGGGCTGGCTCACCGTCAGCGGGTTCGCCGGCGGCGGCGTCTGCCCGGAGGTCACCAGCGGCTGGAAGTCGTAGATCGACGCCTGGGTCAGGAGGACGTCGTCACGCCAGCGGTTTGCCGCCACGGGGTAGGGGTCGATACGCTCGTGGTCGTGGTCCTCGAAAAAGGAGAGGAACGCCTCGCGCATCTCCTCTAAGGTGTACTCCTCGGCGAAGCCCGGACTGTCGATGAAGTCGTACTGTTCACATGGCGGTTCGCCACAGGTCTCTCGGTCGTGGTCGCGCGTCCAGAAATGCGCGCCACACGAGGGACACTCCTTGCGAGCGAATCCCTCCGCCTCGAAATACTCGAGTTGATATTCCGCAGCCAGCTCGCTCATTCGTATGCTGTGTTGGCCGTGCAGGCGGTAAAACAGTTCCGAACGGTCCCACACGCCGGTTTTGACGACGGCACTCGAGGACTGGACCCCGGCGTGGATACCCCTCGAGCATCCACACGTCGAATTACAGTAGCCGGTGAAAGTCATTGGACACCCTATAGCAAAAAATAGCCGCTCGAGACCGCTATCCCTGAGCCCGTTTCGAGAGCTGTGTCGAAATCACATCAAAAAACCTATTTTTCAGAGCGTTCGACGTTTTCGTGAATGGGCTTCGGCCGTCGTGGCGTCCTGGCAGCGCTGGCGACAGGGGTGGGGGTGGCGTTGGTCCCAGCCCCGCCCAGTCAGCCACAGCTAGGTCGCGTCCAGTCGGCTGACGGCCGCCTCCAGATCGACGGCGTCGACGCCGAGGGAACGATTCGAGACGAGCGCGACTCCCCCGTGGCGAGATACCACTACAAACGGACGGACGACGGATTCGAGCCAACCTCGCCGATCAACGTCGTGTTCGACCTCGAGCGAGCACCCGGCGGCCTCGAACGGGTGATGGCCCCACTCGAGGACGCTGGCTGGGTGCGACGGCTCGAAGAGTACACCCGATACGCCTACGACGCCGACCGCGACGTGTACGTCCGACAGCAGGCGACGGCCGCCGAGACCTATTACGGAACGAGCGGCCGCCGTCACGTTCGATGCTGGCAGTTCGGTAGCGTCGTCTCGATGCAGGCCCACGTCGACACCGGCGCACGGCCGAAACACGGCATCGAGTCCTACACCGACGCCCGCGAGTATCTCTCTCGACTGTACGCTGGCGAGGGCTGGGACGTCTCGCCGCGAGCACTGACTCTCGAGAATGCACAGGATCCGGATCACGACGGCTACGCCACCGTCATCCACGAGGTGGAGCCGTGAGCGGTGATACCGACGCCACCGACCAGCCGCTAGCGGGCAATACTTCCTCGAACACGAACCTCGAGCAGACGGGTGAAGGTCATCGCGAACGGACGACCGACAACGAGCTCGAGACGCCACTCTGGCAACATCCACTCGTCGGCCTCGTCCCTCGCAGAACGGCGGTAACGGCTCTGATTCTGGGTATCTTCACCCTCCTGTTTACCATGAGCGCACTGGGCGGCGCGGTTACCGTGGACGGACAACCGCTCGATACGACGACCGGGCTGTTCGACAGCCTGAGTGCGTGGGTGATCGCCATTGCCACCGCGCTCATCGTCGCCGGACCGTTCCTGTACGCAGCGTGGAACGGCGGGCCAACGTTAGCGGCAGCGATTCCTCTCGTGCCGGTCGCCCTCGGCGAACTCGTGACGGGCCGATACGCGTTCGGACTCGACTGGGCGATTGCGCTGACAACCAGTGTGGCTGGTGGCGTCTTCGCCGTGTACGTCCTCGACGTCCGCGAAGCGGGCTCCCTTCGTCCCTGGGACGTGTCGACGGACACACCCGACCGATTGCTCGCACTGACCGTGTTCACACTGGTCGGAGCGATCGCCGTCGGACGGTTCGTCCTCGCCGCCCCCGAAACGCTGCCGACGGCCTACCTTCCGTTTGCCCTTCTCTGGCTGGTCCCGATGACGCTCGTGACCCGATACTGGGTCGCTCGAGTACGAACCCACGGGCGAACGGCGGAGTCCTCGAGCGTTCAGTCTTAATCACCCAAAAGCCGAGGACTCGAGTGGTGAGTTAACCAACAGATTATTAATCACCGTTACCCCTTACTCTCGTACGAAACGTGTGGTGCGTGACTACGCCACACACCTATGGCACCTCGAAGGAATGACTGACACCAGATCCGTCTGCTACATAGCAGCTACTACCGCTGCGGCCCACTCGGGAGCAACCGCTCTCGAGGAAGCCGCGGAGGGGCTGTCAGTCGAACCCCTCCAGTCCCCGTTCGGAGACGGGGCCCTTCCGCCGGCCATCCAGGACGCACTCGAGGGCGCCGACTGCCTCGTCTTTGCAGAGACGCCGACGACCGCGGAGGGAGCCGACCTGTTCGACCTGCTCGCCTACAGCGACCGAACGCCGGTCGTCCTGTACTCGAGTGCGAGCTACGGACCGGGTGCCGCCCAGTCGACCGACGGCATCGACGGCTACGTTCGCCAGCATGGTGAGAGATCGTTCGCTCATCTCGCTGATGAAATCGAATGGGTCTGTCGACGACGTGAGGCCGAACGAGACGCCACGAGCGCCATCCCGAAGAGCCAGAGCGGAGGCCGACATCCTCGAAAAACCATTACCGCCCTTCACGAAATGGCGACCGAAATCGTCGCCTGCCGGACGGAAGACCGGCTGTTCGAGTTAGCTATCGAGACCGCAGAAGCCGTCCTCGGCTTCGACACCTGTTCGTTCGCCATCGAAACCGACGACGATGACAGTCGACTCACGGTCGTTGCATCCTCAAGCAGCCTCGAGAGCGGGACGCTCGAGGGCGAGAAAGCCGATACCGAAGCCGAGGGGATACCGGGAATTCTCGGCCGAACCTACCGCGAGGGGCGGTCGTTTCTCATCGAAGACGCGACGACGGAGCCGGACTCGAAACCCTACGACGACGCCTATCGCTCGGCGATCAGCGTCCCGGTCGGGAACGTCGGCGTCTTCCAGGCGATTTCGACCGAGTGCAACGCCTACGACGAAACCGACCTCGAACTGGCGAAGTTGCTGGTTGCACACGTCGAGGAGACGCTCGGACGAATCCGCCTCGAGTCGGCGTTGCGCCGGCATCGTGAACGACTCGCACAGTTACACGAGGGAGCGACCGAAATTGCCGCTGCGACGGACGAAACTGGTGTGTTCGAGCACGCACTCGAGACTGCAGAGACGGTGATCGAACTGGATATCTGTGTACTGCTGTCGGCCGATACGACGACCGACGAACTCGTTCCCAGAGCCTACTCCGAGACGATGGACGAGGCGTTTGCAATTCGCGTCCCCAGCGATTATGGAATCGTCGGCGACGCCTATCAGTCCGGAAACGCGAGCCGAATCGACGACGTACGGACGGACGAGACGGTCGAAGACGACCGTGGCTATCGCTCGGCACTCACCGTTCCGATCGGCGAATACGGCGTGTTTCAGGCGGTTTCCGAGGAGACGAACGCGTTCGACGACGACGACCAGGAACTGCTCGAGTTGCTGTGTGCCCACATCGCCGAGGCCATCGCTCGAGCCCGAGCAGAGATGGACCTCGTCGACGAACGCGACCGACTTTCGGCGCTGTTCGAAAACGTCCCCGACGCCGCCGTCCAGTACGAGCTATCCGGCGATACGCCAACCGTGAAGGCGGTCAACGACCGGTTCGAAGCGGTGTTCGGCTTCGACGAGGAAACGATACTGGACGAAGACATCGACGAGTTCATCATTCCTGAGGGGCTCGAAGACGAGGCCGAACAGTTGAACGAGGCCTTGCGCGAAGGAGAGACGCTCCGGGCGATCACTCGCCGACGAACCAAAACAGAAGTCAGGGATTTCCTGGTGAACGTCGTCCCGCTGACGCTGGGCGAACGCGGCGTCGAAGGCTACGCCATTTATACTGATATTACCGATCAGAAGCGCCGAGAGCGGGCGCTAAAAGCCCAGAACGAACGACTCGACGAGTTCGCCAGCATCGTCAGTCACGACCTGCGAAATCCGCTCAACGTCGCTCGAGGCTACCTGGAGTTGTACGAAGAAACCGGCGACCGCGAACACTTCGAGGAGGTCGACGACGCCCTCGCACGTATGGGTGAACTCATCGAGAAACTGCTCTCGCTGGCCAAACAGGGCGACGTCATCGACGAGACCGAACCCGTCGCCATCCACGATACGGCCCGTCGAGCCTGGTCGGTCGTCAACACCGGCGAGGCGACGCTCACACTCGAGCGAGACGGCATCCTCGAGGCCGACCGCTCGCGGTTCGAGGAACTCCTCGAGAACCTGTTGCGAAACGCCGTCCTCCACGGCAACCCCGATGGCTCGCCCGACGAACTGACCATCAGCGTCGGCGCGTTCGAAAGCGGGTTTTACGTCGAGGACGACGGGGTTGGAATTGCGCCCGAAAACCGAGAAACGGTGTTCGAATCGGGATACACCACGGCCGACGACGGCACCGGTTTTGGACTCTCAATCGTCGAGCAGATTGCCGACGCCCACGAGTGGACGGTGCACATCACCGAGAGTGAAAGCGGTGGTGCCAGATTCGAGTTTATCGGCGCTGCCGTCGAAATCGTCATCCAGGGTGACGAGAACACGGGATCACTCGAGGACGGGGCTGACGGTGATTCGGCGACACCCGGGCACGATGACGTGGCCACACTCGAGGGTGACGATCTCGATTCCCGTGAGGTCGACACTCAGGACACCGAAGCGAGGATAGCCTCACGAGATGCTATCGAAGGTGAAGTGAAGGGTTCGCAATTGGGAGCAAATACTATCGAAGCACAACCATACACTACAGAAAGCGAATCTATATCGGGAGACAACGACCACAGTGACGAAGCGGGGGACCAGTCCATCGACCACCTCGAGCAGACACTCGAGGAAGAGACCGAACCCGACCGCGGTGAAGACCTGGGCCTCGAGTGAAACCTGGCTCTCGAGCGCCAGCGACTACTCTTCGAGCGCCAGCGACGCCAACATCGCCTCGAGCTGGAGCCGTTCGTTCGCGCCCTCGGTGATCCGGAACTCGACTTCACCCAGGCGCTCGAGCAGTCGAACCGTCGCCATGTCATCGAGGTCGAACTCCCAGGCTGAGCGATGGAGCTGGTCGATGACGTCCCCGCCGGCCAGCCCGCGGTCGGTCAACAGCGACTCGAGGGTGGCTCTGGCGGCCGTAAAATCGCCGGCGATGGCCTTCTCGACCATCTCCTCGACCTCCTCGGGCCGGGCCGTCGCGGTGATGGCAAAGACGCCTTCCTCGTCGACGGTTTCGCCCATCACAGCTGCGGCCTGCAGTCCGTTGATGGCCTTTCGCATGTCACCTGCTGCGGCGTAGACGAGGGCGTCGACACCGTCGTCGGTGACCTCGATACCTTCGGTATCGGCGATCTCTCGCACCTGTGATTCGATGGCCGCCTCTGAGAGTTCGGTGAAGCGAAACACCGCACATCGAGACTGGATCGGGTCGATGATCTGACTCGAGTAGTTACACGAGAGGATAAACCGGGTGTTGTGTGAGAACTGCTCCATCGTCCGGCGCAGGGCCGATTGGGCGTCACTCGTCAGCGCGTCGGCCTCGTCGAGGAAGATGATTCGATAGTTGTAGCCGCCGAAACTCGAGCGCGCGAAGTTCTTGATTCGGTCACGGACGACGTCGATGCCCCGCTCGTCGGAAGCGTTGAGCTCGAGGAAGTTATCCCGCCAGTCGTCGTCGTACAGTTCGCGTGCGACGGCCTGTGCAGCGGTCGTCTTCCCGGTTCCGGCCGGTCCGGAAAACATCAGGTTCGGCAGGTCGTTCTGTTCGACGTAGCTGACCAGCCGCGGGACGATATTTTCGTGGCCCTTGATCTCCGATAGCGTCTGTGGTCGATACTTCTCGATCCAGACTTCGGTGCGGCCGGCGACCGACTCTTCGCCTGCCGACTCGGTCGTGGCCGCCGACTCGGGCTCGTCTGCGCTCATACCCTCGAGGTGGGGAGCGTCGGCAATAAAACGACCGAACTGCTGACTCGAGTGTCGAGAACCTGTCCGCCTCTTTTCGTAGGGGTGGTTGTCACGGTCTACCGATCAGCGTCGGACTGGGGAGAGACGACAGCGAACCCTCTCACACGACAGCGAACCTTCTCTTAAGCCCACACGTGTGAACGTTCCCAACACCGGAAACATAGGTGTTAGTACTATGTCGTTTCGTGACGTGGAACCGCTATAATGCTGCAAACAGACTCGAGCCGTGCGCTTCTGGTGCTGGCCGTCGTCGGGTTAGTCGTCCTCGCCACCGTGCCAGCGGGTGTGCTGGCCTACTCGGGTACACACCAAGCCCAGACCGGTGGCCAGGCTGGCGGCACGATCGTCGTCGGTCCGGGCGAAACCGTCGACGAACTCACCGCATTCGGCGGCACCGTCGTCGTCGAAGGCACCGTCACCGGTGACGTCAACGCCGTTTCGGGCACGGTCGTCATCGAGGAAGGCGGAACGGTCGGTGGCGACATCAACGGCGTTGCCGGCTCCGTCGAAATCTACGGGCAGGTCGACGGCAGCGTGGCCGTCGCCAGCGGTTCCCTCGAGATCGGAGAAAACGGAGCGGTCGCCGGCTCCATCGAGGCAGGCGTCGGCACCGCCACCATCGACGGCGTCATCGACGGCGACGTGACCATCGGTGCGGATACGATCACCCTCGGCGAGACGGCGGCGATTGCCGGCGATTTGCGCTACGACGGCAGCCTCGAGGGCGACCGGAACGCGGTTGCCGGCGAGATTACCCGAGATTCGACACTCGGCGTCGACCTCGCGCCCGTGATTCAGCCGCTTGCCGCCTGGGTGTTCGCGATGTACGCGCTCGCGGCGAACCTCATCCTGGGTGCGCTGTTGTTACTCCTGTTCCCCCGATTTTCGGCTGGCGTCGCCGACCGGGTCGCGACCGAACCGCTGCGAACCGGTGCCATCGGCCTGGTCGTCCTCGGCGGGGTTCCCCTGCTCTTGCTGGGGCTTCTGTTCACCATCGTCGGCATTCCCCTGTCGTTACTCGGAGCGGTCCTGTTCGGCTTACTCGTCTGGGTCGGGGTCGTCTACGGCCGCTTTGCCGTCGCCGCCTGGGCGCTCTCGAGCGTCGGCGTCACGAACCGCTGGGTCGCACTCGTCGTCGGGCTGGTCGCCGGCGCGATACTGGGCCTCATCCCCATCTTCGGCTGGTTCCTGAATCTGGTGATTACCCTGCTCGGCCTCGGTGCGCTCGCCAGCGGACTGGTTGCACAGCGCCGAAACGTCGGCGACACCCCTCCGAGTGCCGAACGACCTTCGGGCGGGGATGGTGACCCTGGAATCGGTGCCGCCGAAACAGATGGTGGGTCCGCTAAACCCTCGAGCGAGTCCTGAACGACGCCCCTAAGGGTCGGGCCGAACAAGGGGACGTATGTCAACGGACCCGCCCATCACCGTCGATATCAAAGGTGAAGAGGTTCGGGAACTCGAGCGCGAGGCACTCGGCCCCGACCCGACCTACGCCGACGCGCTCGCCGCCGTCGACCTCAGCCCCCACGAGGTGAGCGTCCTGGTCGACGGACGGCCAGTTCCCGAAGATCAGCCACTCGAGGCCGCCGAGATGACGGTGTTGCGACTCATTAAGGGCGGGTAAAACCGCTGCACCCAAAGCCCTGGAGGCGAAGTGAGAGTCAATGGATCTCGAGTTTCTCGGCGGGGCCGGCGAAATCGGCCGGAGCGCGCTGTTGATCGACGACAGCCTGCTGGTCGATTTCGGCATGGATTCGGGCAACCCGCCTGCGTTCCCGATTCGCGACCCTGACCCCGAGGCCGTCGTCGTCTCCCACGGTCATCTCGACCACGTCGGCTCGCTCCCGTCGCTGTTGTCCGGCGACGCTCGACCGCCGATTCACTGGACGCCACCCACCGCGGACCTGGCAACGTTGCTCGCTCGAGACACGCTCAAACTCCACGGCGGAACCTACGACTGCCCGTTTACCGAGGCCGAACTGGCCCGGATGACCCAGGTGTCACACACTCACGGCTACGAGGAACCGTTCGAGGCCGCCGGCTACGAAATCACGTTTTTCCATGCGGGGCACATTCCCGGCAGCGCCCACGTCCTGATCGACGACGGGGATACGCGCCTGTATTATACCGGCGATTTTCACACCGAAACCCAGCGTCTCGTCGCCGGGACGACCGCCCGACCGGACGCCGATATCGTCGTCTGTGAGAGTACCTACGCCGACACGACACGCCCGCCGCGAGGCGACATCGAGGCGTCGTTCGCCGACCTGCTCGAGTCGACGCTCTGGGAGGGTGGGACCGTCGTCGTCCCCGCGTTCGCCATCGGCCGCACCCAGGAGGTGATGTCCATCTGTGCCGAGCACGACCTCGAGTGTTACGTCGACGGGATGGGAACGCGCGTGGCCGAGTTGTTCACACAGCCTCGGAACATCGAGTACCTCCGTGATCCGGAAGCGTTTCGTCGAGCGAAAGGGCACGCCAGGTTCGTGGACGGCCGGGACGGGCAACGGAAACGCATCGCCGAGGGGAACACCGTCATCATCACCACGAGCGGGATGCTCCACGGCGGTCCCGCCATGACCTACGTGCCCGCAATCAGACGACACCCCACGAACACCATCGCGCTGACCGGCTACCAGGTCGATGGTACACCCGGCAGAGACTTGCTCGAGACTGGAAGCGCCGAAATCGACGGACGAGTGATGCCCGTCAGCGCCCGGGTCGAGCAGTTCGATTTCTCCGCGCACGCCGACCGACGCGGCCTCGAGTCGTTCCTCGAGCCCTATCGCGGTACCGACACGCGGGTTCTCGTCAATCACGGCGACCGCTGTCACGCCTTCGCCGACGAACTCCGCGAGGATGGCTTCGACGCCAGTGCACCCGAACTTGGGGAACCGGTGACGATCGAGTAGGGCAACGTCAGGAGTGTCCGAAGATCGGTTTTCGAAGCCCATTCGTCGCCTTCCGTTCGATCCTCGAGTGTCCTCTCGAGACCAGTCATATATTCGATGAAAGTCACGAACCGGGGCATGTTTTAGCGTCGTTAACTCGCCGTATGCCGCCCGAAACAACAGTATTCGACACATACAGCGAAAACAGTAATATCGGCATTTGTTGTAACTTCCCAGGTATGATGGGGACACAACCGAACGAATTGAGCCCGGCAGTGGTCGGCTGGAAGACGGCCGCTGACGAGCGAGCGAAGCGAGATGACAGCCGGAGGCTGCTGACGCGAGCGGTGGGATGACACCAACGGAGTCGGATGACACAGCCGCGGGCGCGACAGACGTGGACACCGCCGCGGAGAGCCAGGACACCGTCACGGAGAGCCAGTTCGGAACTGCCTCGAGTGTGGGTGCTTCGAACGTCGTCACGCGCCGGGAGATGTTGGCTGCCCTCGGCGGTGCCTCTATCCTCGCTTCGCCCGCGGAATCGACGACGGACCTCGGCGAGAGCGACGTCCACGTCCGGGTGTATCCGGGTCGGCTCCCAACCTACGCCTGGGCCCGGTACGGCTGGCGAGGCGCTCGAAGCGGTTGGGCCCCGCCACACGAGGCAGCCTACAGCGCGGTCGAATCCGCCCTCGAGCAGTTCGAACGGTACCGAACGGCACGCGGCCGACTCGAGGACGTCGATATCACCGTCGAACGCGGTGGCCGCATCGACCTCACGAGGCACGCGATTTCTTCGCCACGAGAACTGGTTTCACCGACTCAACAGCAGGTGCTCGATGCATTTCGGACCGTCCTCCACGACCGCGGGGCAATTACCGGATCGTGTTGTCACCTGCTGTTGTGGTGGGGACCGCTGCATCACGACGTCGGCTACGGCGGCACTCGCTCGCCGAACAGTCACGTCGCCAAAATCGACGGCGAAGGTGCCCAGACCGTCGCCAATATCGGCGCGACAGAACTCTGGGACTCCCGCGCCGTGACCCGGAATATCGCCATTCACGAGATGCTCCACACCTACCTCAGTTCGCGAATCGCGAACGAGGTGGTGGGGTCGGCCTGCGACCACGACCTCGGGACGGCTATCCGAACCGACGACCGAACCCTCGAGGTCTCACCGATCGCGACGGCCTACGCCGGCCCGGAAGAGATGGGGGCAGGCACTCGATTTCACGGCACCGGTTGCCACGACCACGGTTCGTTCGCCCACCACGATGGCTTCGACGGCATCAAGCGCTTTCGATACACCACGACGCTGAGCCAGACGACGCTCGAGGGAATGACCCGGTATCTCGAGGCCACGCTCGAGTGAGACGGATCGGTGTAACCGTGTACCGGTGAGCGTTCGAACGGAGCCAACGCGTACCGGTTAACCGAGACACCGGTCCGTATGATCCCACCGCGGCTGTGTCGTGGTGTCGGTTCACAGGCCGTGGTGCCCGCAGATGGACAAGATTTTAAGCCAGCGTAGGCTACGTGCGGGCACTATGGGCAAAAAATCGAAGGGCAAGAAAAAGCGGCTTGCCAAACTCGAGAACCAGAACAGTCGCGTTCCAGCGTGGGTCATGCTCAAGACCGACATGAACGTCCAGCGAAACCCCAAACGGCGCAACTGGCGTCGAAACGACACTGACGAATAACCATGAGTGCCAGTGATTTCGAGGAACGGGTCGTCACCATCCCGCTCCGTGACGTCAAGAAAGGACCGAACCACGAGGCCGCGAACTACGCGATGAAAATCGTCCGCGAACACCTCGCCAAACACTTCGCCGTCGACGAAGATGCCATCCGACTCGATCCCTCGATCAACGAGACGATCTGGGCGGACGGCCGCTCGAACCCGCCGCGAAAACTCCGCGTTCGCGCCGCTCGATTCGACGACGCCGGCGAGGCAATCGTCGAAGCCGAGGTCGCCGAGTAACTTGCTCCGCGCCGCGTTTGGCGGGTCGTCGTACATCGGCGTCTTCGCCCGAACGACAGATACCCATCTGTTCGTCCGCCCCGACGCCGACGACGACCTCGTCGCTGATCTTGCCGACGAACTCGCCGTCGAACCCGTCCAGACGACCATCGCCGGCTCCTCGACGGTCGGTGCGTTAGCCACGGGTAACGAAAACGGCCTCCTCGTCAGCGCCCGCGTGCTCGAGTACGAACGCGACCGCCTCGAGGAAACCCTCGATGTGCCCGTCACCGAGTTGCCGGGCAGTATCAACGCCGCCGGCAACGTCGTCCTCGCGAACGACTACGGCGCGTTCGTCCACGCCGACCTCTCTCGAGAGGCCGTCCAGGTCGTCAAAGACACCCTCGGTGTCCCCGTCGAACGGGGTGACCTCGCGGGCGTCCGCACAGTCGGGACCGCCGCCGTCGCAAATAACGAGGGCGTGCTCTGTCACCCCAAAGCGACTGACGCCGAACTCGACCACCTCGAGGACGTCCTCGACGTTCGAGCCGACGTCGGAACCATCAATTACGGCGCCCCGCTCGTGGGCTCGGGCCTACTCGCAAACGAACACGGCTACGTCGTCGGTCGCGACACGACGGGGCCGGAGCTGGGCCGCATCGAGGACGCGCTGGGCTACATCGACTAGCGGCTTTCTGTGCCTCGAGAGCTGGCTGCTCGAGATAATGTTACTATTCGAACTGCTTTTCACGCTGGTTGCTGAAGCGGGCCTATGAGCGAACAATACTGCCCGGACTGTGGTGCGTCGGTTGACACCGGCAACCGATACTGTTCGTCATGCGGCGAACGGATCACGGAAGTGACCCAGACGCCCACGGGGAAACCCTCGAACGCCGGGGGTGGAACGAAAACCGATGGCGATACGACGTTCGCCGCGATTACGCACATCCTCGCGTTGCTCACGTGGGTGATCGGGCCGCTAATCGTGTATCTGGTGACCGAAGACCAGTTCGTCAAAGAGAACGCGCGCAACGCCCTGAACTGGCAGATCATGTTTACTATTTATATGACTGTCTCGGCGGTATTGCTCCTGGTCCTGATCGGTTTCGTCCTCATCCTGATCCTCCCGCTGCTCGACCTGGTGTTTTGTATCATCGCCGCGATCAAGGCGAGCGAGGGAGAGGCGTGGACGTATCCCGCGACACCCGATATCCTCTGATCAGTTCACACCGTTTTCGAATACTGCCTACGACTGCCGCTCGAACCGGTGTAACACGACCTCGCTGTCGTCGTCCCACTCGAAGTGATCGTGTGCACGCTCGAGCAACTGTCTGTACGCCTCGAGGTCGTCGACGCCCTCTTTCTTTGCGTCCTCGTCGGTGAGGTCGCCCAGCGTCCGCTCGGTTATCTCGACAATCTCGAACGTGGTATCCTCGACACGAAACGTATCACCCTCCTCAGCGTAGGCGTGCCCGCGGTGGATCTGTGTGACGGTTCCCTCGAGTGCCTGCTGGCGCATTCGTGGTGTGGGAAGTAGTGTGTCTGGTTCGATTTCAGCCATACGAGAAACGTCTTGCCGGTGGGTAAAAACGATTGAGCCTACATTCCACACACGATGAGTACCTGAATGGTATCCGGTGGTCGCCTCCGACCGGTCATCAAGGGTCGCTCTTCCAAAATTGAACCATCAGATGGAGAGTGAGGTATGTCAGATTTATTGATGTTTGGCGACAAATGGTGTCGAAAAGTGATTGACGATCCATTTATTATTTCTAGATAACAGCTCCAATTGGAAGTGCGGCCAACTGTTAGATAAGTTAATTGAGGAATAAGACAGGGTACTCGGTTTTGGATAAAACGATCAGTTAAGAACGTGGGTTGAAGGAGTCCAAAATGAATAACTATTAATATTGTTCAGATAGGTTGGTATGTATAGTCTTGCCATGACACAGGTAATATGGATCATCGTCGCCGTCCTGGTGACGTTCACTGTCGGATATGTTGGCTATTCGAGATACCTCACACAGTTCGTCGAACTAGACGACGACCGAGAGACACCGGCACATAAATACGAGGACGGTCAGGAGTACGTCCCCTCAAAAAAACCCGTGTTACTGGGCCATCACTACTCCAGCATTGCGGGCGGTGCACCGATCGTCGGTCCGATCACGGCGGGGGCCATCTGGGGATGGGTCCCGGCGTTGCTCTGGATCGCCATCGGGAATCCGTTGATGGGGGCCGTCCACGACTTCGTCTCGTTGTCGGGGAGTCTTCGACACGAGGGGAAGTCGATCGGGTACATCATCGGTGAGTACGTCGGCGAAAGCGGCAAAAATATGCTCCTGTGGTTCGCGTTCCTGACGATCATACTGGTCGTGGCCGTTTTCGCACTCGTCGTTGCAATCGTGTTCCACGCGTTCCCACAGGTGGTGACCGCTTCGTTCATCTACATCATGTTGGCGCTGGTTTTCGGAGTCTACCTGTACCAGCTCAACGGCCCGTTCATTCTCGGGACCATCCTGTTCGTCGCAGGCGTCTTCGGGGCCGTATGGGTCGGCATTCAGTACCCCGTCGCGCTGTTCGCCGGCGATTATCCGGCCGGAACGATAGTGCTGATCGGCGGCGAAGGAGCGTGGGTCCCCGGTGCGGCCGAATTGGAAGGTATCGGTGGCGGTAACACCGCAGCCTGGATTCCGATCATCATGATCTACGGTGCCGTTGCGAGCGCGCTTCCGGTGTGGGTCTTGCTCCAGCCCCGCGACTACCTCTCGTCATTCTTGCTGTATACGGGGGTCGGCGGTGCGATCATCGCGATCATCGTCGGTACCATCTTCGCGACGTCGTCCGAACCGCTCGTCGTCGACGAAAGTATTGGAGCGTTCGAAGGATTCTGGGGAGTCGAAGCAGCCGGACTGGCCCCGTTGTTCCCGCTCCTTTTCATTACCATTGCCTGCGGGACGATCAGCGGGTTCCACTCCCTGGTATCTTCTGGAACGACCGCCAAACAGCTGGATAAAGAGAGTGACGCGCGGCTGATTGGCTACGGGGGTATGCTTGGTGAGGGGCTGCTCGCGGCCGTTGCACTTTCGACGTTCGTAGTGTGGGGCTTCGCCGACCCGGCTGGCGGTATCGGTGCAGCACTCCCGAACTTCGCCTCGGGTGGAGGCGTCATTTTCACGAGTCTCGGCATTCCCGAGTCGGTCGGTGCCGTGTTCATGGCACTCGTACTGGTGAGTTTCCTGCTGACATCGACAGACACGGCGGTCCGTCTGGGCCGATACATGATGGAAGAAATCGTCGGAACGCCCGCTGGAATGACCACCAAAGGACTCTCGGTTGACCCCGCCTCGTTCGTACGCGGCCGGTATACGAACCCGCTCATTCAGGTTGTTCCCGCTTATTTGCTCGTCATCTCCGGTCAGTGGGTCGTCCTCTGGCAACTGTTTGGCGGTGCAAACCAACTGCTCGCAGCGCTTGCGTTGTTGACGGCGACCGTCTGGCTCGCCAACTGGGACGATAGCAAACAGCTCGTCTCGACTGGCGTCCCGATGGCAATCATGGTCGTGATCACCATCATGGGCCTCTCGGTCCTGGTGTTCTACGAGAACCTCTACCTGAATCTGATTCAGGGCGGCGCTGAGACGACCGAAGCGACGGTGTCGTCGATCGTCCAGATGGTTCTTGGCCTCGTACTCATGATACTGGCACTCGCCCTCGTCAGACTTGGCTACAAGAACATCAGTGACGTACGCGGGGAGCCGGAGACGCCCACCGCGCCAGGCGACGACTAACGGTCGCCTGCCGACGGACTACACAGACACTCGCTGCTTTTTTCGGGACACATCGTCGAGCCACCGGTTCTCGAGTTGGTGACCCGCCACTAACACGGATGCACGTTGTCGACGGAATCCAATCTGCACAGCCATTGATACGGTCTACTGTAACTGTTTACTGGTGATTGTCGACCCGGTATGGGCACTCACCGGTAAGAGACGACAGTAAACCGTACGACTCTCTCCGCCGTGAAGAGAACGAGTCGGTTGCCGGGACGAACCTCGAGTTACCGCCAGAATCGTTTCGCGAATCGCGAGAGGACGCCTTCATCGGGTTTGCTCACGTTCTCCCAGAGGACGAACGCCTCGGCGACGTCTGCCACCTCGCTGGCAACGTGCGTTTCGTCTTCGGGAACGACCACGACGAGGTTGACGTCGTAGTGGCCGTAGTAGCCGAATTTCAGTAATGTCCGATCACGAAACCCACTGACGTACTCGCGAACCGCCGCCGACAGGTCGTCCGCGATGAGGACGATACTCACGTCGGTGCCGAAGTGTTCCTCATCCGGTACGATTCGCTCGTCGGCGACGTCGTGGCCGAACTCGACGAGCCGTTCGAGGTCCGCAACGGTCGGTCGCGGCTCACGACGGGCGAACAGGTACTCCTCTGCCTCGTGGTCGGCGTAGCTCAACGCGGGATGGAAAAACTGCTTCTGGGTTACCACACGCATCTCGCCGTAGAGGTCCCATCGGTAGCCACCCGCCCGATACTCCTTCTCGAGGTCGTAGCTATAGACGAGTCGATGGGCAACGCGGTCGATGTACCCGTCTTCCCATTCGGGGACGGCCTCACGAAGTTCGTGGGGCAGCTCCTCGGGTTTCCGTGGGGCCTTGTCGGTCATTGCTCGAGGTAGGAGGAACGAAGGATGCCAGTCCGACAAATCGCTGCCCTATATCGGTTCGTGTCAGTGCCTCGGAAACGCATACCACAGCGTACCGACCGGGATAGCAAATAGGCGTCGATGAGAGCCACCACAGTAGATTGTGATAGTGCCGATTGCAAATTCCGCCGGTATGTTTTAGCCACTGGAAGTGCAGTATCGTGTTAGAGCACCATGGGAGGGAAGAAAACCGAGTCCTGCGGGCGCTGCGCCATGTCGACAGTGGTCGACGCCGTCGAGTCCAACGACGACGCAGAAAACGCTCGGCGGGATCCCTTCGGTGACGAAGCGATCGAAATCGACGAGGAGACCATCCGCCGGGTGTCGCCAGCCGCGTGGGTGGAAGGCGTCACTCGTCGCCTCGACAACGCAGTACAGCGATTTATTCACCGTCAATAGATCCCCCTCGAGCCAGTCACATCCGGCGCGCCAATCTAAGGAATCTCGATCATGTCATCGTGACGACGTAGGTGATGGTAAACAGCAGTATCGCCGCCGTCGCGACGTTGATGAACCCAAACTGGACCACGCCCAGAAAGGACAATCCCCAGACGACCGTCCAGGCGAACAGGATCGATAGCACCGCGTTCATCACGAGGAGCACGCGAGGATCCCCCTGAGAGGACTCGATCCCCTCACTGAATCCCTTGCCGTCGTAATCCGAATCGCTCATATTTGAAAACGGTTCGAGCACCACTTAGCTCTTTGCCGCTCGAGACTGTGCGTTCCAGTATGGGGCTGCAGCCGCGAAACCGCGAGGGACGCTCCGTCGACCCCGTCCCATTTCTCGTGGTTACTGGACTGGCGTTCATGATCTTGCTATCGTTTGGCCCACTGTACGGCCAGGCACTGGGCGTCGCCCTCGAGATTGCAATCGGCGTCTCGTTTGGCCTCTTTCTCGTTTTGAGTGTCGCCGCCTACTACTGGCAGGTGTGGACCGCACGGCCCGCAGATGTCTCCGCTCCGGCCAGTGTCCGTGGCGTGCGACTGTTCTATCTGATGGCGGTCCTTGCAGCACTCGGTGTCGTTCTCGCGCTTCCCTTTCTGCGATGAGCCCTCGGTAGACCGGAGGGTTGTGCCATCGGATTGATGACCTGTCGATCGCGTCGAATGCCCGGGCTGTGGCGAGGAAAAGCGATTCGAACAATCCAGCTAGAGCGGTTGCGCGTGTTGCTGTTGGGACGAATACGCTTGCCAGAATGCGCGAGCCCTCGTCCGATCACGGTGATCGAATAACGGTCTCCTCACCCTGTTCGGACGGGAACGGACCGTCTGTTGAACGGGTTGTCCCATCTGTGTTCCACTCGTCGTCGGTGACGAGCGCCTCCTCGAGCGCGTCTCGTATCGCCGCCTCGTCGTAGTCGGTCCCGATGAACACGAGTTCGGTTCGTCGATCACCGTGGTCGTCGTGCCACTCGAGGTCGGGGCGATTCGATCGATACATGTCGCGCTCGATCTCGGGAAGGCTCGCGATCCACGGTCCCTGTGCGGTGGCTCTGATCGATGGACCGGCCTGCGCGATCGCGACCCGCATCTCGTTGTCGGCGAGCCACGCGGTTCCTTTCGAGCGAACGACCTCCGCCGGGAGAGAGCGGAGGAATGCGGCGATGCGCTGGGGGTGGAACGGCCGCCGACGGCGATAGACGAACGAGGAGACGTTGTAGACCTCGTCGGGATGGAAGTGTTCGTGGTGGTGATCCTCGTGACTGTGTCCATCTTCGGCGACATCTAGCGCCCGTTTCCACCCCGGAAGATCGGCCACCCGATCAGCTTCGAACAGCCCCCTTTCGAGAAGACGGTCGGGATCGACTGCGGCGAACTCCGTGGGAATCGTCTCGGCGTCCGGTTGGAGGGCGCGGACGAGTTCGGTGGCTTCCGTTAGCTCGCTTTCGCTACACAGATCGACTTTGTTCAGGAGCACGACGTTCGAAACCTCGATCTGCTCGACCAGCAGGTCAGACAACGGCCGGTCATCTTCTTGCCCACGGCGCTCTGGGACCGCCTCACCGGCAAACGAATCGAGAAAGGCGGGCGTATCGACGACCGTAACCAGCGTGTCGACCGTATAGCGGGCGGCGACGCGAGACTCGGTCGTGAACAGTCGCGCGACGGGCGCGGGTTCGGAGATGCCTGACGATTCCACGACCAGGTGATCGAAGGATCGATCCTGCGCCAGACGTACCACCGCCGTCTCGAGGTCATCCTGTAACTCACAGCAGATACAGCCGTTCGAGAGCTCCGCAACACCGTCGTCAAGTTCCAGTTCGGAGCCCTCGGCGACCAGTTCGGCGTCGACGTTTACCGCACCCATATCGTTGACCAGAACCGCTAGCGTTCGGTCCTCGGCGTTCGACAGCAGATGATTGAGTAGCGTCGTCTTGCCGGCCCCCAGACTCCCAGAAAGAATCGTGACCGGAATGTGATCGTCCATGCCAGAAACTGGTGTCGAAGTCCCTTGAAAGGACCCCCTCGACAGTTTTTACCTCACAGAGATGGTGGGTCTGATATGGACCTGGCAGAACGGATCGAGCGTTTCCGGCAAACGCTGGACGAGTGGCTCCGTGGACTGTACCACGGGATGATCACACACCCGGCCTACGAGAAGATCGAGAAGGAAGCGGAGGACACCGAAGACGCGTTCTTGCTCGCGTGTTTCCCTGACGCGTTTGGCATTCCCTCACCGGTCTCGTACTATACTTCCGAACTGTTGCCCTACCTCGAGGCCGAGTTCGAAGCCTGGGAGCGGCGACTGTGGGATCGCGGCTCACTCATCGAACGGAAGGGACAACAGTATCACTTCTGACATGGAGCCATTCGTGTTCTTCGGCGGCAAGGGTGGTGTCGGCAAGACGACCGTCTCCTGTGCGTACGCCGTGCGCTGTGCCCGCGAGGGAGTTCGGACGCTGGTCGTCTCGACGGATCCGGCCCACTCCGTCACCGACGTGTTCGACCAGACGTTCGACGACTCCCCGACGCCGGTCGAAGGCGTCGACGGTCTCGACGCGATGCAACTCGATCCCGAGGAGGAAGTCATCCGCCACTTGGATGAGATTCGCCAGGACCTCTCCGAACAGGTGTCGGCGGCGATGGTCAACGAGATCAATCGCCAGCTCGAGATGGCCCACGGTACCCCTGGAGCGTACGAATCAGCGTTGTTCGATCGGTTCGTCGACGTGATACGAAATTCGGATCCGTACGACAGGGTCGTCTTCGATACCGCACCCTCGGGGAGTACGCTTCGACTCCTCGGGTTGCCGGAACTGCTCGAGGGCTGGATCGACCGACTCATGTACAAACGCCGAAAGAGCATCGACCTCTTCGAAAAAGCCGCAGTCGGGAGCAACGAGCCACGACGGATCATGGAAGGCGATCCCGTTCTTGCGCGCCTCCAGAACCGAAAGGAGTTCTTCGAGTTTGCTGGCAAGGCGTTGCGAGAGGACGCCGCGTTCTTTCTCGTGTTGAATCCGGACGAACTATCGCTCAACGAGACCGAACGCTCGATCGCCGACCTCCAGGACAAAAACCTCAGCGTCCGCGGACTCGTCGTGAACAAGCTCACCCCGTCCCCAGATCCCGATGAGAACGGGCGTGGCGCACGATATCTCCGTGAACGGATCGAGACCGAACAGGCACACCTCGAGCAGGTCCGTACGGCGTTCGAGCCACCACTGATCGCCGAAATCGGGTGGCGCGTTTCGGAGGTCAAAGGGACGCTGCTCGAGGAGGTTGCGGCCGAACTCGATGTCGAAACGGCCGTCGAGACGCCGACGTACGCCTGAGAGGTATTGCAAGCCCGAGCGGTTGAAATAAATCGATTTCGGGTGGCCGCTTTCACGCAGGGGCCGACGGTTGGGAAGGTACTGGGAGAAATCGTTGCAGTCAGTTATCAACTCATTCGGACGGTGAGAACCGGTACATCGCTCTTTCGGACGACTTTCTCCGTCACGCTGCCGACGACGAGGCGGTCAGCTCCAGACCGACCGTGGGTCCCCATGACGATGGCGTCGATATCGTGATCCGCAGCGTACTCGAGGATTTCCTGATTTGGCTTCCCGTGTTCGATTGCCTCCACCACGTCGACATCCTGTTCCTGGCCGCGTTGGGCGACCGCAGCGGTTGCCGCCTCACCCTCGGCCCGTTGTTTGTCGACGACGCCATCCCATTCCGCAGAAGCGGGACCTGGGCCTGCGGAAAACCCGCCGAGCGGAATCGGTTCGACGACGTACAGCGCGTGTAGCTCCGCGTCGTTTTGCGCCGCCAGCGTAACGCCCTCCTCGATCGCAGCCGTTGCCGGTTGACTCCCATCCGTCGGAACGAGTATACGGTTGTACATCGGTATCATGTAGCAAGTCAGCAGCTCGATAAATATAGATTTCGGGAACACCGGAGTCCGAATCGTCGGTCGATTCTTGGGTCTCACACTGTACGTGCCACGCCACTCGAAATCACGTTCACAGTGTTTCTCCGACGCCCCGCCTGGTAGCCCCACTCGAGAAGCGTGTGGGCCACAGAAGGGAACATTCTTCCGACTGCCTGCCGGACCCTTGGGTATGCAATCAACCAGTACCCGTGACGTGACTCGAGCGAAAACGGCCGTCGCCGCAACCGAGGTGGCTTACTAATGGGAGCCAGCCAACAGCAGTTGCAAGAGCTCTCCCAGCAGCTTCAGGAGATCGACGAGCAGATCGACGTGCTGAAAGAAGACGTCGAGGCCGTCCGCGACGAACAGGACGCCGTCGACGAGGCGACCGACGCCATCGACCAACTCGAGAGCGGTTCGACCGTCCAGGTCCCACTTGGCGGTGGCGCGTACGTCCGCGCAACCATCGAAGACATCGACGAGATCATCGTCGAGCTCGGTGCCGACTACGCCCTCGAGCGCGACCAGGAGGGAGCCATCGACACCCTCGAGAACAAGAAAGATCGACTCGATGATCGAATCGAGGAGCTCGAGGGCGACATCGACGAACTCGAAAACGAGAGCGCGCAGCTCGAACAGCAGGCCCAGCAGATCCAACAGCAGGCCATGCAACAGCAGATGCAGCAGATGGGACAGGGCCAGCAAGAACCCGACGAGTAACTGACCGGCCATGTTCGACAACCTGAAGAAGAAACTCGGGAGCTTCCGCAGTGACGCCGAAGCAGCCGCCGAAGCGAACGTCGAGGACGTCGAAGAGGACGAACTCGAAGCGCCGGTCGACGCCGACGAAGCCGACGTTGCGGAAGCCGACACAGCACCCGCTGCGGGTGAACCGAGCGACGCCGAAGCCACCGCGCCGACTGGCGACGCACTCGAGGATGCGTCGATCCCGGAAACCGACCGCGAGGGCGACAGTGCAGACGCGGACGGACGCGAAGGAGATCAAGCAGTTGACGCTGGAGCGTCCGAAGCCGAAGACGTCAAAAGTGAGCCAACGAACGAAGCTAAAAGCGAGGGAAGCGACGACGCCGAAAGTGACGATAACGGCGTCGGATTCGGTCGAAAGGCGAAATCACTCGTCCGCGGAAAGTTCGTCATCGAAGAAGACGACCTCGAGGGGCCGCTTCACGAACTCGAGTTGGCCTTGCTCTCGAGTGACGTCGAGATGGAGGTCGCGGAGACGATCCTCGATAACATTCGCGACGAACTGATCGGAGAGACGCGGACGTTCACCACCTCGACGGGTGCGGTCGTCGAAGAAGCGCTCAAAGAGGCGATCTACGACGTCATCAGCGTCGGTCAGTTCGACTTCGACGAGCGCGTCGCGATCGAGGACAAGCCGCTCGTCATCGTCTTTACCGGCGTCAACGGCGTCGGCAAAACGACTTCTATCGCCAAACTGGACAAGTACTTCGAGGACCGTGGCTACTCGACCGTGATGGCCAACGGCGACACCTACCGCGCGGGGGCGAACGAGCAGATCGCCGAGCACGCCCGTTCGCGGGACACGAAACTCATCGCACACGAACAGGGTGGCGATCCCGCCGCCGTCCTCTACGACGCCGTCGAGTACGCCGAGGCCAACGACATCGACGTCGTGCTGGGCGATACCGCAGGGCGACTCCACACGAACGAGGGGTTGATGGACCAACTCGAGAAGATCGGTCGCGTGGTCGACCCCGACATGACCCTGTTCGTCGACGAAGCCGTCGCCGGCCAGGACGCCGTCAACCGCGCCCGCGAGTTCAACGAGGCCGCCGAAATCGACGGCGCAATCCTGACGAAAGCCGATGCGGATTCGAACGGCGGTGCGGCCATCTCGGTCGCCCACGTCACCGGCAAACCGATCCTGTTCCTCGGCGTCGGCCAGGGCTACGACGACCTCGAGCGATTCGATCCCGAGGCGATGGTCGATCGATTGCTCGAGGACGAGTAACGGTTCTGGGCGACTGACAGAGAGCTTTTTTCGTCAGCGTCCGTACCCATACAGTATGAACTCCCCGTTCCCGCCACGGCTCGTGTTCGACGACGACTGTGGCTTTTGTACCTGGTGTGCCGAGTACGCCGCCGCTCGAGGCGAGTTCGAACTCGTTGGCTTTAGCGACCTGTCGCCGGACCAGCTAGCCCGGCTACCCGACGAGTACGAGTCGTGTTTCCACCTGCTCACCCAGGAACGGGTGTACTCCTGTGGGCACGCACTCGAGGAAGTCGGAGTGCGCCTCGAGACGCCCGAACGCCTGGCTGCGAGAGCGTTTCGCCAGCTACCAAATCACGAGACGCTGCGCGAACAGGGGTACCGACTGGTCGCCGATAATCGTGTGCTGGCGGGCAAGGTCGTCAGAAAAGAGCCGCCAGCCCGAAGCGGGGACTCCTGAGCCCGTTCGTCCGTGTGACCAGAGAGACATGCAACGGACACCGAACAGACGGAGATTCAAGGATACCGAACAGACCAACACTCGAGTTTTGCGCTCGAGGCCGCGTGACAGACGCTCGTCTGACAGCCCCAGTGTATTTAATAGCCACTAGTCAGTACACTCGGGTATGAGCGACATACTCGCAGAAAACCTCTCGGGAAAGTCCGTCATGGGATCCGACGGAACGGAACTGGGAATGCTCTACAACATCACCATGGACCTCAGTTCCGGTAAACTCCGGGACCTCGTAATCGACCCCGACGAACAACTGCCCGCCCACACAGTCGAGTTCGACTCGAACGACGCCGGGCAGTTTCTCGTCCCCGTGAGCCGTGTGCAGGCAGTGAAAGACTACATCGTCGTCCAACGCTAACCGTCCTGCATGTATATTCTCGACTCGTCGGCTTTTATCCACGATTTTCACACGACCGAGCAGAAGGCAACGATTCCACTCGTCCGCGAAGAACTCGAGGGCGAGAGCGTCTATCGATACGACGCCGAGGAGGGCTCGGGGATGCACATCCACATCCCGAACACCGATACGACCGAGAAGGTCAAACGGTCCGCCAAAGAGTCCGGTGACCTCGACGTCCTCTCTGAGACCGACATTCGGCTCATCGCAGCCGCGTTCGAACTCGACGGCGTCCTCGTCACCGACGATTACGCGATGCAAAACGTCGCCGAACGCCTCACCGTCACCGTCGAACCCATCGCTCGAGACGGCATCGAAGAAGAACGTGACTGGCGCTATCAGTGCCAGGGCTGTGGGCGCGAGTACGACGAGAACAAAGACCGGTGTCCGATCTGTGGCTCCGGCCTGGCTCGAAAGAACCCGCAATAGCGACGGACGCACTCGTCAGTCGACGTACCGAGATTTTCGGCCTCCTCGAGTGATATCGTCAGTACCCACATCGAGCAGCACCGATGCTGTGCCCCCTCGAGTGATGACGGGGATCGGAAAGGAACCAGTACTCACGTCGCGCGGACGAACTCGAAGCGCGCACCGCCGCTCTTGCTTTCGGTAACGCGAACGTCCCAACCGTGGGCGTCCGCGACAGCCCGGACGATTGCCAGCCCGAGGCCGGAACCGTCCTCCTCGAAGGAGACGCCCTGCTCGAGGACGGCCTCCCGACGTTCCGGCGAGATTCCCGGGCCGTCGTCTTCGACGTAAAAGCCGTCCGAAAGCGAGCCGATTCGGATGTGGACGTCCTCGCCACCGTGTTCGATCGCGTTCCGAAACAGGTTCTCGAAGAGCGTCCGAGCACGGCCAGGGTCGACCTGCAGCGTTCGGTTGTCGACGACTTCGTAGCTGGCGGTGGGCGTCTCGACGACCGACCACGCACCGGATACCAGATCGACCAGTTGCGTCGGTTCCGGGTCCTCGACGTGTGAGCCGCTTCGGGCGACAGACAGCGAGTCTTCGATCAGTTCGTCCATTCGCTCGAGGGAGTCGTCGACGGCCTGCAGGTGTTTCGGGTCGCCCGTTCTGAACGTCTCTCGAAGGCGACCCTGGGCAACCGCGAGCGGATTACGCAAGTCGTGTGAGACGACGCTCGCGAACGCCTCGAGGCGCTCGCTCTGTCGTCTGGCCTCTCGGGCGGCCTGCCGCTGTTTGATGTCGTAAATTCCGGCGACGGTGCCGGCAGCGACCCCGACAGTGCCGCTCATCAAGGTGAGATACAACGGCGTAGCGACGCCGGTACCGTGCAGTCGAAGCACGTGTAAGTGGAGCGCAGTCACGAGCGCCGCGGCGAGAAACCCGCCGAGTCCGTACGAAAACACCGTCAACCGATCACGGATTCCGACATCCTGGGCGACCAGCCAGCGATCGGCGAAGACGACGCCCGTCGCCGCGACCAGCGGGAACGTACTCTCGAGGAGCGCCTGATTCGAGAGGTTCTCGACGGCGAGCCGAAAGCCGATGACTGCCGCGAGCACGAGCCCGAGTACCGAAAGCGGGGAAACAGGCAGTTGCTCACCGAGGCTTCCGACCCAGTCGTCGTCGGCGGAAACGCGTGTCACGAGTGCCCGGACTATTTGAGCAGGTATCAATCTACGGGACGTTCTCACAGCGACGATATTCGAATCAATCCAGATAAGGAGTGAATCAAAGCCAAGGCGTCCACACCAGCGGTAACGTAGCCACGAGTCAGAGATATTGACCAGCACCTCGAGGGTCGAATACCCGCTCGCGACCACAACGTCCGGTCCCGCGAACGATATACAAAAGTGTGCCCTCACCAAACCCCATGCCATGTACGATGGAATCAAGGGGTTTCGTGATTTCTACCCCGGCGAGATGACCGCGCGTCGGGCCGCGATGGACACCCTCGAGGAGACAGCGCGTCGCTACGGCTTCCGTGAGATCGGGACGCCGGCGCTCGAGCGCGCCGAGATGTGGACGGACAAAAGCGGCGACGACATCGTCGACGAACTGTACGCCTTCGAAGACCAGGGGGGCCGCCACGTCACCCTCACCCCGGAGCTGACGCCGACGGTCGCGCGGATGGTCGTCGCCAAACAGCAAGCGCTCTCGAAACCCATCAAGTGGTTCTCGACCCGGCCGTTCTGGCGCTACGAGCAGGTCCAGCAGGGCCGCCAGCGCGAGTTCTACCAGACAAACGTCGACATCTTCGGCTCGAGCGCGCCCGAAGCTGACGCCGAAGTGCTCGCCTGGGCCGCCGACGCCCTGACCGGACTTGGACTCACTGACGATCACTTCGAGTTCCGCATCTCTCACCGTGATATCCTCGGCGGCGTCCTCGAGTCATACGACGCCGACGTCGACGTTACCGCAGCGATTCGCGCCGTCGACAAGTCCGACAAGATCGAAGCCGGCGAGTATCACGGCCTGCTCGCCGACGCCGGCCTCCCGTACGACGACGCCGTCCAGTTCGCCGACCTGATCGCGAGCGGCGACCTCGAGGCGGTCGTCGAGTTTGCCGACACCGAACGCGTGAGCGACGCCGTCGAGAACTTACAGAACGTGCTGGCGGCCGCCGCCGATTTCGGCGCGCGCGAGTACTGTACAATTTCACTCGAGACCGCCCGCGGCCTGGATTATTACACGGGCGTCGTCTTCGAGTGTTTCGACTCGACGGGGTCGGTTTCACGGTCGGTCTTCGGCGGCGGCCGCTACGACGACCTGATCGAATCCTTCGGCGGCCAGCCGACACCAGCGGTCGGCGTTGCACCAGGCTATGCGACGCTCCCCTTGCTCATGCAACGAGCGGGCGTCTGGCCCGAGGAGACGGTTTCGACCGACTACTACGTGCTTTCGGTGGGCGACACCCGAACCGAGGCAACCCGGATTGCCCGCGACCTGCGAGCCAACGGTCACATCGTCGAAACCGACGTCGCCGGCCGTTCGTTCGGTGCACAGTTGGGCTACGCCGACTCGATAAACGCCGAAACGACGATTATCGTCGGCGAGCGCGACCTCGCGAACGACGAAATTACAGTCAAAGCGATGGATTCGGGCGAAGAAGTCCAGGCACCCGTCGATGCGTTCCCCGGTGGCCTCGAGCGGCCGACGGTCGACGATTTCGAGTAACGCCGTCGCTCGCGTGCACCAACGCTTGGACACTCGATCATCCACCCTGCACGCGACCAGCTACCAGACGACCGGCCTCGAGGGCGAAACGAAGCTGTGACTTTTTTGTGAGGTCAGTCGTAGAGCGGGTATGGCGACAATCGCTGCCTTCCAGCTACCACGGAATGGGTTTCCACTCGGTGTCGGCATCGCCGGGGATCCCTCGAGTAGCGTGGAACTCGAGCGAGTCGTCCCGACCGAGGGCGGCAACATCCCGTTTTTTTGGGTCTGGAACTGCGCTGATTTCGACGCCTTCGAACGCCGTGTCCGCGATTCCGACGCCGTTCGGTCGGTGACGGTGTTGGCCGAAGCCGAGGACGGACAGCTGTATCGCGCTCGATGGGGTGACGACCTCGAGGGCTTTCTCTCCGGAATGACGGAACTCGGGGCGACACTTCTCAACGGCACAGGCACCCGTGATGGGTGGCGATTCGAGCTTCGGTTCGACGAGCGCTCGAGCGTCCGTACGTTTCTCGAGTACTGCCAGGAGCAGGCGGTTCCAATCGAACTGACGCGCCTTTACACCCCTCAAGAAGCATCCGCCCGTGACCGCTATTCGCTCACCGACGAACAGCGAGAAACTCTCCGGCTAGCGTACGAACGGGGCTACTTCGACGAGCCCAGAGCGATAACGCAGACGGAGCTGGCCGACTCCTTCGACATCAGCCAACGGGCAGTCTCGAGACGACTCCAGCGAGGGCTCTCCCGACTGATCGGCGAAACGATTGCGATCGATGCCGACTCGAGCGAGCAATAAGACGTCGTACCGACGAGGGTGTATCGGTTCCGAGGCGAGAGTGTGTGACCCCTATTCAACGGGTTCTATTGAGACTGGGTACGGTCACATATGCGGCTGGCATCGAAACAGGTAGATGCCAAAACGAAGTCTGTTGGCAGTGTCGACGCCGTCCGATAGGGGGGACGGGAACGAAGCCATCGCGACCGTAGTACTGGAACGGGTGACCGAGCCGTGATTTTTCCCGGTGACGAATCCGACGATACCGATACCGAAGACGGAACGATCAGTTCGACATACGTCGCCGAATCGCTATCGCTCGAGTTGAGTCCCGAAACGGAGGGGCTCGCGACCAGCATCGTCGAGGCAACCGCGACGATTACCGACCAGTCGATACTTGACCTCGAACCGCTGTACACCGTGATCGACCCGGACGCACTCGAGACGCTGTTTTGTGATCGGACCGACGGGAGGAGACAGGGCGAAGTATCGTTCGCCTACAGTGGGTGTGCGGTCACCGTCACCGACGGTGAACGGGTTACGGTTAGGCGACAGCCGGGTGACGTAGCGGCCGACGATTGAGAGACGACAACGGCCCCTGCGACTGGAAAACTCTCTCCAGGAGAGCCTAGAGCCTTTTGCCACCGGTTCGCGTAGCTATCGGGGATGGCACAGACCAGACCGAACGTCCTCTTCGTGCTGACCGACCAGGAACGCTACGACTGTACGGCCCCGGATGGCCCCGCGGTCGACACTCCCGCGTTCGACCGGCTGTCAGCGTCCGGCGTCCACTTCACCCAGGCGTTTACGCCGATCAGTATCTGTACCAGCGCTCGAGCCTCGCTGCTCACCGGACAGTTTCCCCACGCTCACGGGATGTTGAACAACTGCCACGAGGACGATGCGATACAGGCGAATCTCGACCCCGACGTGCCCACATTTTCCGAAGGCCTTCGAGCCGGTGGCTACGAACTGACGTACACGGGCAAGTGGCACGTCGGCCGAGACGGTACCCCGGAGGGCTTCGGGTTTCGGTATCTGGGCGGGAGTGACGTCCACCACGATGACCTGGATACGGCCTTTCGCGAGTATCGAAACGCCAGAGGGACCCCACTCGAGGAAACCGAACTCGAGGAGGAAATACACACCCACGGCGACCAAGAAGACGGCACGCTCGTCGCCGCGAAAACCCCGGTCGACGTCGAGGATACGCGGGCGTACTTCCTCGCCGAGCGAACTATCGAGGCCCTCGAGGCACACGCGAACGGGGCCGTGAGTGAGAGGGACGACGGGGCCGAGGCACGTGGTGACGACAGGGGGACAAACAGTCCGTTTTTCCACCGTGCGGACTTCTACGGACCACACCACCCCTACGTCGTCCCGGAGCCGTACGCCTCGATGTACGACCCCAGCGACATCGACCCCTGGGACAGCTACGCCGAAACCTTCGACGGCAAACCCGCAGCCCACGAGGAGTTCCTGTCCTATCGCGGGGTCGGTGACTTC
Source organism: Natronosalvus amylolyticus (assembly GCF_024298845.1). Lineage (NCBI taxonomy): Archaea > Methanobacteriati > Methanobacteriota > Halobacteria > Halobacteriales > Natrialbaceae > Natronosalvus > Natronosalvus amylolyticus. Next base: position 2,668,712 of record NZ_CP101156.1, on the reverse strand, counting down.
GACTGGGACACCTGGGCGTCGGCCGTCGCGAAGTACTTCGGGTTCGTCACCCTGCTCGACCATCAGTTCGGTCGTATCCTCGACGCCCTCGCGGACCTGGGGCTCGAGGAAGACACCGTCGTCGTTCACGCATCCGACCACGGCGATTTCACCGGCTCACACCGCCAGTTCAACAAGGGGCCGCTGATGTACGACGAGACCTACCACATCCCCCTGCAGGTTCGCTGGCCCGGCGTCACCGAGTCGGACACCACCTGTGACCTGCCCGTCCACCTGCACGACCTGGCCCCAACCTTCCTCGAGTTGGGCGACCAGCCGATTCCGGACACGATGCAAACCCGCAGTCTGGTACCGCTCCTCGAGGGCGAGCGACCGGACGATTGGCCGGATTCGGTGTTCGCCCAGTATCACGGCGACGAGTTCGGTCTCTACACCCAGCGAATGGTCCGCACCCCCGCGTACAAGTTCGTCTACAACGGCCCCGACCGCAACGAGTTATACGACCTCGAGGCCGACCCCGACGAACTCCAGAACCTTGCCGACCACCCCGGCTACGAGGACGTCCGAGAATCGATGGCCGAGCGGTTGCTCGAGTGGATGCACCGAACCGAGGACCCGAATCGAAAGTGGGTGCCGGATACGTTCGTCTGAGGCGAAAAGCGGTGTCGAAGACAGAGATCAGCGATCCCTCTCGAGGACGTCACAGATACCCGAGACTCGCCAACCGATCTTTCGTTCCCGGCCGCATTTCCCGTTCTGGCGCTGCCCGCTCGAGCGTCTCGAACGGCCCGAAGTGTGACTCGAGTCGCCGTCGGAGGCGACGCGCGTGTTCGGGTTCGTCCTCACTCACGTCAACCAGTTCATCCGGGTCGGTTTCGAGGTCGTGCAATCGCTCGAAACCGTCGTCGCCGCAGACGTAGGCGAATCGATCCGTACGAATGGTCCGTAACCGACGGTCGTACCGGTAGACGTGCTCGGGCAACGTGCCGAATCGAGCCTCGAGGCGTTCGATCGAGGGCTGTGGGGAGACGTACTCGGCGAAGACGGCGTCACGACTGGTTCGGGCGTCCACCTCGAGCATCGACTGCCCCTCCTGTTGGCGGGCGAACGTTGGATCGTCGATGCCGGCCACCTCGAGCAGCGTCGTTGGCAGGTCGAGCAACGAGACGAGGTCTCTGCGACGGACGCCGCCGGTAAACGGGCCGCCGTAGAAGACCAGCGGAACGTGCAAGACGGTGCCGTACAGGGTGTACTGGTGGCCGAAGAAGCCGTGATCGCCGATGTTCTCGCCGTGATCGCCACAGACGACGAGGATGGTGTCGTCCCAGTGCCCGGTGACCGACAGCGCCTGACACAGTTCTCGCAGGTGTCTGTCGACGTAGGCGAGTTCCCCACGGTACAGTCCCTCGAGTGCCGCGAACTCCGCCGGTGAAAGCTGGTAATCCTCGCAGTCGTAGGCTCGTGGGTCCTGGCGGAGTGCCAGTGCCTCATCGACGGTCCAGCCATCCGGGAGAAACGCCTCCGCGAACGCTCTCGGCGGGTCGTACGGAATGTGTGGCTCGATGTAGTTACAGAACAGAAAGAACGGCCGGTCGTCCTGGTGCTCGAGCCAATCACTGAGCCAGGATGTGGTACGGGCCGCGCCGTCGTCGCCCGCCGGTTGCAGAAACTCGCTGTAACAGACGTTCGCCAGGTTCACCAGCGGGTTCCCTTCGAACAGACGGTGCCGCGTCGCGATGAGTTTCTCCCGGCGGTCCTCACCGCGGACGACCGTCCCCATGTCCACGTCGGACTGGAGATACTGCCAGCCCCGCCGAAGGGTGTCGAAGCCGCGGTCGAACCCGAACTCCTCGGTGATCCAGGTGTTGTTCGAGACGCCGACCGTGTCGTAGCCGGCGTCACGAAACGCTTCTGCGAGGGTACGAAGACCCGTGTCGAGAAACGGGTTGCCGCCGTGGGTACCGTGTGTCGCGGTTTCGGTCCCCGTGAACAGCGAGGCGTGCGAGGGAACCGTCCACGGCGCGGTCGCATACGCGCGCTCGAAGGACGTACCTGCATCTGCCAACCGACACAGCATGGGCATCGTTTCGGATGTCACACTCGCCTTGCGAGCCGTGTCGAGGACGACGAGGACGACGTTCGGTGGTCGTGAACCGGTAGCGGGACGCGACGTCGAATCGCCCGGCGGGACGCTCATACCCCACCTGCAGCATACACCGGTAAGGCCGTCAGCCCGGCGTATGCAAGGCGCAGATGGGGTCGAACTCGAGGATGACCCCCGAAAGGACGTTTTATCTGTTTGCCCTCGAATCATCCCCCAATGCGAGCCTATCGAGTGGCCTACGATGGGACCGACTACGCCGGCTTCCAGCGCCAACCCGACGTCGAAACCGTCGAGGACGCGCTCTTCGACGCGCTCCGTGCGCTCGAGGTCCTCGAACCCGGCGAGCGAAAGCCGGCGGGCTACGCCGCCGCCGGACGGACCGACGCCGGCGTCTCAGCCGTGGCACAGACGATAGCCTTCGAGGCCCCGGACTGGCTCACGCCTCGAGCCCTGAACTCACGACTCCCCGCCGACGTGCGAGCCTGGGCCAGTGTCGACGTTCCCGAGGGCTTCCACGCGACCCATCACGCCACTCGACGGACCTACACCTATCATCTGTATGCGCCTCGAGACGGTGGGTTCGTCCCGGGGATCGAATCTGAACGGATCGCTGAAAACGACCGCACACGCTTGGACGACAGCCGCTTTCGAGATGCACTCGAGACGCTCTCCGGCCCGCACGATTTCGCGAATCTGACGCCAGACGACGACGGGACCGAACGCGCCCCGACCCTCGAGGCAACCCGCGATGGCCCGTTTCTCGTCGTCAGGGTCAGTGCCGGCGGCTTCGCCCGCGAACTCGTGCGGCAACTGATCGCCGTCGCCCGAGACGTCGCCACCGGCGTCCTGTCGTACGAGGGTCTCGAGCGAGCGCTCGACCCCGAGCCACTGCCCGGTCACGAGGGGATCGCCCCGGAACCACCCGAGCCGCTGGTCCTCTCTGCCGTCGAATACGGCGATCACGACCTCGAGTTCGAAATCGACGAGCGAGCCGCGACCGGCGCCAGGGCGACGCTCGAGCGGCGGCGAATCGAGCGACTGGTCGGCGCTCGAGTAGCCGAACAGATCCGAGATGGTATAGACGAGTGACGGCGCACCGACGGGCGAGAGTGTCAGGAATCGATACCAGTGTTTAAGCGGTCGGCCTCGCCATCTCGAGTATGGACATCTCGCCTGAGGAGTACGGCGCGTACTGGCAGTCGTCGCTCCGTATCGCCGCCGGCGTGCTCGTCATCGGGTTTGGCGACTGGTTCGGCTCGTTCTTTTTCGAACAGTCGGCGCTTGGAGCCGTCGGACTCGGCCTCGTCATCTACGCCGGGCTGGTCGTCGTCGGCTGTTTTCTCATCACACTGGGCGGCGCTCGAGCCGTCAGGACAGCTGTCGGTGCAGAGAAGCGTCGGTGAGTGGGGCCGCCTGGGCCAAAAGTCAGTTTTCCTGTTCGAGGATTCGTTCGATTAACGCCGAGTCGTCACCACCCATCGCCGACCGGACGAGCAAACTCCCGCCGATGACGGCCGGGCTCAGGACGGCATCCGCGCCGGCGCGCTCGAGTTTGGCCTGGTTTTCCCGGTCAGTTACTGCAGTGACGATTCGAACCTCGGGGGCGAGTTCGCGGGCGGTCAACACCGCCAGCGCGTCTTCGGCGTCGTTGTTCGTCGCGACGACGACCGCGTTCGCCCGCTCGATGTGGGCTCGCTCGAGCGGGGCTTCGTCGCTCGGATTGCCGACGATGGTCGTGAACCCGCGCTCGTTCAGGTCGGCTGCGACGTCGCGTTTTTTCGTGACGACCGCGAACGGGACGTCGCTGCGGCCCAGTTCGTCGATGATCGGTTCGGTCAACTCGCCGTAACCGAGGACGAGGACGTGATTTTCGAGGAGTTCTAACTGTGAGTCTGTCATTTTTCCGAGTGTCTTCGTAATTCTGGCCTGAATCGCCGGCCCGACCAGTGCCCCGATGGCGATACCGAAACTTGCCACGCCCAACACGACGACCGACATCGTAAACAGCTGTGCCTGGGGCGACGTGGGACCGATATCGCCGTAACCGACGGTGCTCGAGGTGATAAGGGTGAAGTAAAACGCATCCAGAATGTGATCGATGCCGTCGAAATCTTCTTGCAGGGCGAACGCGCCGAAAGTGCCGTAGGCCTGAACGCCGACCAGGGCACCCCCGGCAGCTAGCTGGGTCGTCGACAGCTGTATCGATCGGGAGAACTGTCGGTGAGTAATCAGCAGCGTCGGCAACGAAATCAGCGAGAGGACGACGAGCGGAATCGAGTACGGACTCGCCTGCAACAGGCCCTGAATCGCCGTCACCGGCATCAGGAGGACGGTCGCATACCAGCCCGCACGGAGTCCTCGGCGCAAGGCCAGCGCGCTGGCGAGCATGAGAAAGCCCGTGAGCGCTCCCGTGAAGCCGACCGTCTGCTGGACGACTTCCGGAACGTATCCCACGAACGGGCCGAAATCGGCGTGTGGCTGCTCGATATTGACGATACCCGTCGCAACCGACAACAACGCGACAGCGAGCGAGAGTAAAACCGCCGCTCGGGTCGTCACCACCCACCGCCAGTTTTCTGGCAACTGCTCGACCACGCGTTCGCCGACCATACGCAGACAGTCGAAGCCGAACGGGTAAATCCCAACGGTTCGCTCGAACGATCCAAACAGGATTACAGAGATCCGAGGACCGCGATTTCAGTCGTGGGAGTACTCACTCGAGCGGTAGCTACTTGGCTTCGGGGACGATATCGGCGACCATGACAACGGCGACCGCAATCGAGTGGAAACTGTTCGCCGACCTGGCCGAACACGCCGGCACGCGAACGGTCACGCTCGAGATCGATCCCGAAACCGACACCGTGGGTGACGCGCTCGATGCGCTGCTCGAGGACCGGCCGGATCTGGCCGAGCGCGTCCTCGACGGTGGCGAACTGCGCTCACAGATCAACGTGCTTCGAAACGGAGCCGACGTCCGGAGTCAGGAAGACGGCCTCGAGACGCCACTCGAGGGCGGTGACGAACTCGCGCTGTTCCCGCCGGTCAGCGGCGGATGAGAAACGGGACGCTCAGAACGCCAGATACAACAACACACGCAGCGCGGCCCCAAGTACGAGGATAGCGATCAGGATGATCGTCGTCAGAACGACGATTGGGGGCAGTTTCTCTTTCTCGAAAGTGAACAGCTGGTCGCCGATGGACATACTCGAGGGTCCGGCCCTCGAGAGTTAATCCTTTCGTCGTGGCGCTGGCGCGCCGCCCGTGAGGTCGATACCGAGCACGAAATCCGGATGTTCGGAGATGTGACCGGCCGCGAGCGAGGCGTCACTGATCCACCGGACCGTCTCCGGAATCAGGACGCGCGTTTGGTCAGCCTCGAGTGCAGCGGCATCGCGGGAAATCGCGCCGAACAGTGAGCGGGCGGCCTCGGTGTCCTCCCAGGCACTGACGCCGTACTCGGCCCACAGTTCGGTCTCACCGTCGTCGGTCTCGCGCTCGTACGTCCGGTTCCGATAGCTCATGCCGGCCACGCCATCGGGTCGGTCAACGGTGAACACCGTCGACTCGTCGACGAATCGCTCGAGGTCGGCTCGAGCGAGTTCACGCAGCGCCCAGGATTCGTCCGGGTCGAGCGCCAGCCCGCGGAGGTGTTCGCGAGCCTCGCTCGTCGTCCAGTAGCGCCAGGCACGGGCAGCGTTTCCCGACGTGGCGACCGGATCCGGAATCGAAGTGTCGGCGTCGGGCGTCGGATGTGCCCATCGGAACTCCGTACTCGGGCCGTAGCCGGCCGAGCGTGAAGCCCCCAGGGCTGCGGCGTTCCACGAGAAGATCATCAGTCGGCCGACGGTCGCCCCCTGCTCGCGAGTCCAGTCGAAACAGGCCTCGTTGAGCCGGCGGCTCAGCCCCTGTCGTCGATACTCGTTACCGACGCGCATCCCCTGGAACCACGCCTCGTCCGCCGAGAGCATGACCGCCTGCACGATACCGGCGACCTCGTCGCCAGCGTCGGCCAGAAAGGTCCGTTTGTGGTCGTCGTCGGGCCCCTCGATCCAGTCGGGATAGACGCGCTGGAGGTAATCGCCACCCCGATCGGTCCAGATCTGGCTGGTTAGCTCCCTGACGCCCGGTTCGTCCTCGAGCGTTGCCTGCCGGATCTCGATATCGCTGTCGGAGGGGACCTCGTACGTCCCGTTCGTGGAGTGTTGGTTCGCCACGAAAATCACCGACCAGCGGTCCACGGCACGGACCGTTCTTGAATCTCACCCGCCAGTGACGTTCGAATCGCTTCCTCGGTATCGTCGGCGTTGGCGAGCGCCCACATCAGTTTGACTTTCGCCGTTCCGGGCAGCATGTCCTCGCCCTCGATGACGCCGGCCTCGAGCAGGTCCCGCCCGGTGTCGTACACCCGGTCACAGACCCGGCCCTCGAGACACTGGCTGGTCATGACGACCGTCGTCCCGTCGTCGATCAGCGACTCGATTTTCGGAATCAGATCGGTGTGGACGTGACCGAGTCCCGTTCCCTCGATGATCAGTCCGGCCGACCCCTCGACGACGTCGAAAAACGCCGGGTCCATCCCGGGAGTGAACTTGAGCAGTTCCACGTCCTCCTCGAGTGCCTCGGTGACGGCGAGATCGGCCGCGCCCCGCTCGCGGTACTCGCCATGGAAGGTGACCGACTCGTCGTCGTAATCGACCGCGCCGAGGGGCTGGGCACCGACAGTCTCGAACGCGTCCCGTCGCGAGGTGTGGTTCTTGCGGACGCGCGTGCCCCGGTGAAGCGCACACGTCGTGTCGCTCTCGGTCGCGTGCATACAGACCAGTACCTCCGCGCAGTCGCTTTTGGCCGCCTCGACGGCCGAAACCGCGTTCATCACGTTGTCCGAAGACGGCCGGTCCGCCGAGCGCTGGCTCCCCGTGAACACGATGGGGACCGGCGTCTCGAGCATGAACGCCAGCGCCGACGCCGAGTACTGCATCGTGTCGGTGCCGTGCATGACGACGACGCCGTCGGCACCGGCTTCGATCTCCTCGGCGACGGCGCGAGCGAGATCCTGCCAGATAACGGGTTCCATATTCTCGGACAGTATGTTTGCGACGACCCGGCCGCGGTAGTTCGCCCGACCCGCGAGGTCAGGCACCGCACGCAACACGTCCTCGGCGTCGAACTGTGCCGTCACCGCACCCGTTCGGTAGTCGACCGTCGACGCGATGGTGCCGCCGGTCGAAATGAGCGAGATCGTGGGCAGCGAGTCGTCGAACTCGACTTCGGAGGCGCTGTCTTCGGCCTGGGCCGTTTCCACGTCGTAGACGTCCGTCTCGAGCACCTCGAGGGAAGCTTGCTCGCGGTCGATGCCGACGTTGTAGCCACCCTCGAGTTTGATGACGAGCTGGCGCTCCGTACTGGAGGGGAGCAACACGCCTTCGTAGGTCCGGTCCGCGCGCTCGACGCGGACGCGGTCGCCTGGGGCTGGGGTCTGTGTCATGCCGAGCAGTTGCGCGCCGGCAGACTTGAAAGCACGCTTTCACCGTCGACAGGAGACACTCAGCGTACGTACGCCACGACGGCGTACGCGAGAAAGATGACACCGAGTGACAGACTCGCCAGACTGATCAGCGAGCCGATGAGCCGCATCGCATCGGTCAACACCGTTGGATACTCCGGCTGGCGCTCGAGGTTACTCGTCAACACGGCGATGAACACGCCCGTTCCGAGCGCGATCAGCCCGAACGTGAGCGCGGCGAGCGTCGCCATAGGTCGACTCCGGAGGGGAACCCCATACGTGTTCTGGCGTCTCGCGTCCGCTACGTGTGCTGGCTCTTCCTCGAATTCCGGTGCGGGTCGCCGTCCCTCGAGAGCGACAGTCTTGCACTGGCTGTACCTCGAGAACGGCAGTTCTGTCGACGAAAAAAGCCATACGTTTGCCGACCCTCGAGTAAGCTATGAGCGAGCGCTCGGACGAGGTGACGAAAGACACCGATAGCGACGGGCGCGAGTCCAAGTCGACTGACGAGCTACTGGCGGAAACCGAACGCCTGCTCGAGGACGTCTCCGGGGAGCCACCGGCATCCGGTCCGGAAAGCCATGCGCAGTCGGCGGCCGACACCGGTTCAACGACCGACACTGAACCGCCGGCAGACACGGATACCGAATCCGAGTCGTGGTTCGATTTTTCCCCGGGTAGTGCCTCGAGCGATGGCGACTCGTCGCCAGCCATGGACGAGCGAACGACGGTTGATCCGGACCGTGACTCGAGTTCGGGCCGGTTGTCGTCGTTTCGCCGCCGCCTCTCGCCTGGAAAGTATCTCTCGCCGAAGGCACTGCTGGCCGTCCTCCTCACACTCACTGCCGGAATGCTGGTCGGTGGGACCGTCCTGCCGTTTTCGGGCATTGGGCGCGTCATCGGGCTCGCTCTGGCCGCGTTCACCGTCGGTCTGGTGACGAGTAAGCGTCGGTATCTCGAGCTCTCGGCCGCTGGCGTCGGCGTCGGCGTCCTGGGTGCCCTGCTCGATTTCGGAATTCTGTTGCCCACCGACGCCGGTCAAACCATCCTCGCAGTCGGTGCCGGCGCTGGCTTGCTTGCGAGCGTCGTCGGTTACTACTTCGGACGCGACCTTCGGGACGGGCTCTCTCGAGATATCGAATGAGCCCGAATCGCTGGTGAAGGGAGTGATTAATCAGTCAGTTCCCAGCCCCGGGCTGTTCGCCGGACGACGCCCTCGTCTGCCAGCACCTCGAGCAGGTCGGCGACCACCTCTCGGGGGACGCCAACGTCTCGACTGAGCGCACCGATCCCTTTCGGTTCCGAGCGAATGCTCGCTAACAGATCGGCGTGAACGCGGCTCTCCGCTCCGTTGCCGACCGACTCAGAGATGTGGTCGAGGACGTCACACAGACGACCCTGTACCCAGCGCTGGGCCAGTGAGAGTTCGTTTTCGACCTGTTCGAGTTCCTCGAGGGTTCCGAGCAGAGTCTCCAGGTCGGCATCCTCGTCGAGGGTGATATCGAGCGAGAGGTGCCGACAGCTGGTAATATCGAAGGAGTTGTTCGCCGGGTAGGCGCTCTTGCTCGCGAAGCCGTACGGCGAGACGTTTACCTCGAGGCGGACGTTGCGAGCGATATGAAAGTACTTCCGGCGCTGGTCGTCGACACGGCTCTCGATCAGTCCGGCGTCCTCGAGTTTGCGAAGGTGGCCGATGACGGCCTTGGGGCTCACGCCCAGGTATTCAGAAATTTCAGTTACGTAACAGGGTTTGCGCGACAGCAGACGGAGAATCCGCCGTCGGTTCTCGTTGCCGAGGAGGTCCAACAACCCTGCAGAGTCCATCGAGCGAGGGTTAGCGACCGAGATTGAAAAGGGTGTCTGCTCGAGGGGGTTCCTGGCCCGGGCAGAGAGTCACTGGAGCAACAGAACGAGCCCACAAACAACGGGCCACGAAACAGGGAGAACGAACTGGTGGGAACGGTAGCCACTGAAGGCCAGAAACAACAAAAAAGACGACACAGGAACGTTCAGCCAACTGATCGTCTCACGGGCCTGAAGACGTGGGTATGCGCTCACACCACGTGTCAGGCCTAGTCCGCTGTGTCGTCACTCTCGTCATCATCGGTTGTGTCCTCGTCAGTCGTCTCCGCCGCTTGTTCGTCGTCACCGTCGTCCGAGTCCTCCGTTTCGCCCGGTTTCGCCTGGTCTTCGTTGCCGGCGTTCGGTCGATTCTCCGTCGGGGTCCGCTCTTCGTCACTCTTTCCGGATTTTGTATCGTTCTGACTCCCCTGGTCGCCACTGGCGTTACTCGCCTGTTCGGGCGTCTCGCCGCCAGCCGATGGTCCGTTGGCACCCGCCTCAGCACCAGGCGTCGTGTTGTTCGTCGGCCCAGCGTGGTCCGGTGGTCCGCGTGGCGGGTCCACGCCGGCAATCTGCTGTGCGCGTTCGGCAACCTCTGGCCCCGTCAGCTCGGATGCGTTCGCTCGCAACTCCCGAACCTTGCTCATGTCGGCACCCACCGCCTCAGCACGTTGTTCAGTCACGTTCAGCGAGGAATCCAGTGCCGAAAGCTGTACCGCGAGTCTGGTGAGCCGCGTATTATACTCGGCAGGGTGTAACTCGTCGCGTTGCTCGAGTAACGCCTCGTACTCGGCCTCGAGCTCCTCGAGCGTTGCCGCCGAGTCGGTCGTTTTACTCGCGATCAACGCTCGTTGTTCCTCCGGCGAGGCGTCTTCGAACGCTGCCGAGAACATTCGTTCGTCGACGCTCGAGGACGTTTTGACGTCGTTGGTCTGCATGAACGTCGAAATCTCTTCGCCCATCGACGGACTCGCGGCCGACTCGTTCGTGACCGACGAGAGCTCGCCGTCCGTGCTGGTTGCAACGGAACTACCGCCCGCTGCAGCCAACGCTACCGGGGCAACGAGGAGCCCGAGGGTTGTCAAGACGACGAGACACACCACGGAACGGGTCGCAGTCATTATCGGAACCATAGCGGGTTTGGGGTAAAAAGGCGGACTTTCGTTCGGCACCGTTCATCCGTCGTGCGCGACCGTTTGTATCGTTTTGAGCGTTCAAATCGGGAGCCGGCGACGACTCCCGGAGAAAACGTACCGCCACTGCCGTCGAACGTTTCTCACCGGTTACCTGATGAAAAACGGTTTTCTCTGTCGACCGAAAGGAGTCCTTTCTCGCAACCCAGGCAGATCAAAAAACGCCGGCAGGGAGTTCACTGAAAGCGGATGCATATAAAAGTACTCGCAGAATAGTTATGTGTGTCACACCCATGGGTGCTAGTGACATGTTCGAGGTCTTCTCGCGGAGCTACTATCTCGGCCGTCTCTACGTGACGCCAGCCGACGGCGAGCACGCCCGAATGCACCGAACCCAGCACGAACGAATCAACGAAGCCGTCTACGCAACCGGCGACGGTATCGAACGACTCGACACCCCACTCGTCATGAAACTCGAGTCCGGCCACTTCCCGGTCCACGGCGACGACGCGGTCCCTGCAAACACCCTGGCCGTCCCGGAGTCGATGCTCGAGGGAACACGAATCCGGAACCCGCCCGCCCTCCGCGAAGTGTTTTTGGCCCGTAAAGAGCGCGCAAAACAGTTGCTCGGCCTGGGTGGTGGCCATCCACAGACGCTCTCGACTGGGACGATGGGCAACGACGACGACGGGACCAACTGGACCGGGACATAAAAGTAGTCGCCACCCACCGGTGTAGGGTATGCTCGACAAACTGCTCGGGCGAGCCGCCCTCAAATCGCGTCTCGCAGAACTCGAGGACGAAAACGAGCGGCTGCGAAAACGGTACGAGGCTGAATCCGAGCGTCGGTCGGACGCGGTCACCGACAAACAGGAAGCCGAACGAGAGCAGAACAAACTCGAAGATCGAATCGCCCAACTCGAGGGCGAACTCGATCGACTGCAAGAGCAGTCACGCGAGGGCACGGGAGGGTCGACCCTCGAGTTCCGCTGCCGCGAGCGCATGGGCCTCGTCGAAACCGAGGGGGCGCTCGAGCGGCTCGAATCGGTTCGGACGGAACCCGAAGGAGCGTTGACGACACTCGCCGGCAGCGACCATCCGCGCCCCGACGCCCTCGAGTCAGTGCTGGGCGAGCGAGCCTCGCTGGTAGCTGACCTCGAACCCTGTGTCGTCTGTGCCGACGACATGGGACTCGTCTCCGTGGCGCTGGTCCCGCCGGTCGAACCCGAACTCGAGGCGTCGGCCGTCTGGGACGACCGGTTCCGCCTCGAGCCGCGCTGGTTTCTGCCACGCGGTCGCTTCACGCTCGCGCTCGTTCGCGCCGACCTGTTCGCCCTCGGGGTCTACGAAGCCGACGAGCGCGTCGAGTTTCACGGCTTCGAGAGCGACGTCAAAGGGAGCCACTCCAAGGGTGGGTTCTCCCAGGGTCGGTTCGAACGAATCCGCGACGGCCAGATCGCCGACCACCTCGAGCGAGCGCGCGACGCACTCACCGAGGGAGTCGAGGGGCCGCTGTATCTGGTTGGCCAGCGCGAGGCGATCGACCGACTGGCCGAGAAAAGCGGTATCGACCCGACCGAGACGGCAACCGTCGATGCGACGGGGAAACCGCGGGAGGCGCTCGAGGACGCCTACAGCGACTTCTTCACGACGGAGTTACTCGTGTTGTGAATCCGATGGGCGAATACCGATGATCGGTGCCTCAATCAACAGACGAATACCGGTAATCGCTGCCCCGAATCGGTATGCAGCGTTAAGTCCCCACTACTCTATGGATCACGTATGCGACTGGCAATCCTCGCCCACGAGAAGTTCCCCGAACGCGCCAAAACCGGCCTCGGCGTGCTCCGGTACAGTGACGACGAGATCGTCGCTGTCCTCGACCGTGACAATCCCGGCCGGGAAGTCACCGACTTCGTCGCGGACGTACAGAACGCCCCTATCGTCTCGAGTATGGCCGACCTCGACGTCGAGCGCATCGACGCCCTCCTCATCGGTATCTCTCCGATCGGCGGTGCGTTCGACGAAAGCTGGCGCGAGGACGTCCGGACGGCGCTCGAAGCGGGCTGTGACCTGATCGCCGGCCTCCATTATTTCCTGAGCGACGACGAGGAGTTCGCCGCGCTGGCAGACGAACACGGCTGTGACATCTGGGACGTGCGAAAACCGCACGACGAGTTGACCGTCGCCGAAGGCGTCGCTCGCGATCTGGACGCCGAAATCATCCTGACCGTCGGCACCGACTGCTCGGTCGGCAAGATGACGACGACGATGGAACTCGCTCGAGACGCCCGCGAGGCGGGCTACGACGCGGCTGTGATTCCAACCGGACAGACCGGCATTATGATCGAAGGCTGGGGGAACCCCGTCGACCGGGTCGTCAGCGATTTCACCGCCGGTGCGGTCGAGGAGATGCTGATCGAGAAAGCCGACGAGTACGAGTATCTGTTCGTCGAGGGACAGGGGAGCATCGTACATCCGGCCTACTCCGGAGTGACCTGTGGCATCCTCCACGGCGCGATGCCCGACTCGCTCGTGTTGTGTCACCGGGCGAACCAGGACGTGATTCACAGTTACGAGTCCTATTCGATGCCACCACTGCAGACCTACGTCGATATCTACGAGAGCCTGGCCGCACCTGTCCATCCGGCGAGTGTCCGCGCGGGGGCACTGAACACTGCCGGCCTCGAGGAGGAGGCCGCACGCGAAGCGATCGAAGACTACGGTGCGGCCCTGGGCCCGGACGTTCCCGTTACCGACGTCATTCGCGAGGGCACCGACGACCTGCTCGAGGTGTTGCTATGAGTCTCGAGACTGCCTTCGAGCGCGTGACGATGCCCCTCGAGTTCCCGTTCACGATCGCTCGCGGGACGGCGACCGAAGCCGAGAACGTTATCGTCAAAATCGAAGACGACGAGGGGAACGTCGGCATCGGCGGGGCCGGTCCGTCATCGCACTACGGCGAGACTGCGGCGACGGTCGAGGCCGTCTTGCCGGACCTGCTCGCGGTCGTCGAAGACGTCGGCGACCCACACGAACTCGAGACCATCGAACGGCGATTGTGCGGGACGGTCGAGCGAAATCCGGCTGCCCGCTGTGCGGTGAGTATCGCGCTTCACGACCTGGTCGCAAAACGACTCGAGGTACCGCTGTATCGCTACTGGGGACTCGACCCCGCCGAGACGGTCGAGAGTTCCTACACCATCGGCATCGACGACACCGAGACCATGCGCGAGAAGACCGAACTCGCCCTCGAACGCGGCTACGGTACCCTGAAGGTCAAACTCGGCACCAACCGCGACCTCGAGATTATCGAGACGATTCGTGACGTAGCCCCCGACGTTCGCCTCTACGTCGACGCGAACGAGGCCTGGACGCCGCGGGAAGCCGTCACCAAAATCGACCGACTGGCAGCGTACGACCTCGAGTTCGTCGAACAGCCGGTTCCCGCGGAACAGCCCGAGGGCCTCCAATACGTCTACGAACGGGCGGCGCTGCCGATTGCAGCCGACGAGTCCTGTCTGACGGCGGCCGACGTGCCACAGATCGCCGACCGATGTGACATCGCTAACCTCAAACTCATGAAGTGTGGCGGCCTTCGTGAGGCAATTCGACTGATTCACACTGCCCGTGCACACGGCCTCCAGGTCATGTGTGGCTGTATGTCCGAGTCGAACGCCTCGATTGCCGCCGCTGCCCACCTCGCGCCGTTGCTCGATTACGCCGACCTCGACGGGTCGCTGTTGCTCGCCGAGGACCCATACGACGGCGTTCCCATGCCGGGCGGCGTGATCGACCTCGAGAATCTCGAACGGGTCGGGACCGGCGTCAGAGAGCGATAACGGACGCGATTGCAGTACAGGCAAGTGGAGTGATAACATTCGACAAGAATTTACCCGTAGAGATACAAGGACACGGGTATGTCACTCGACTGGGTTCACACCGAGACGGACAGAACCGATCGGTGGGACCGGGTGTTCGAAGCGCTCGCTGCCACACCCCGGCGACATCTCGTCGCCAGTCTCACCCGAGCGGAGCCGAGCACGGCCGTTGAGCTCCCAGACGCAGCACTGCCGCCGAATTACTCGGGTGACGAGCACTCGTTTCGAATCGCATTAGAGCATCGACACCTCCCGAAACTGGCCGATTGTGCGTACATCGAGTGGGAACGCGACCCCTTCCAGACCTGGCGTGGGCACCGCTTCGATGAAATCGCACACGTCTTGGGCGTCCTGACCGAAGGCGGGGCCGATATGCAGAGACAGACTTCGTCACCGTCCGAGGACGACTGAACTCCGTCGATCGCCGTTTGTCGCCAGTCTCGAGAGTTCTACGGGTTACTGTCGTCTCTTACCGAGGATTGCTGGCGTCGAGAGGGCAATCCTCGGTGACACGTCACAGCGAACCGTATCGGCTGTATCGATATCCATTTGTCTCGTCCGACCCTACCCCGAGTATGAACCAGCCACAACTACTCATGACGATCGCCGTCATCGTCGTGGTTCTGGTCTGTCTGGCGGCACTGATGTACATCTCGATTTACTGGGACTGATCCGAACCCGACTCCAGACGGCCGCGGGCCGGTCACCGCTCGCTTCGGTCCACCCGTAGCGGATACCGTTTTCCGTACGTGAGTACCCGCCAGAGCCACTCGAGCGGGCCGTATCGGAAATACCGCAGCCACAGGAGTGAGGCAGCGACCTGTACCAGCCAGATAGCGACGACAACGCCGAGAATCTCGACGCGCGAGACCTGTCCGAACAGACCGAGGCCGTGTCCGTAGAAGATCGCCGTTGCAAGCACCGTCTGGAGAATGTAGTTACTGAAAGCCGTCCGGCCGACGGCAGCGAGCGCTCGAGTGAGAGGGCCCTTGGGACGCCATCGACTGTACAGCATCACGCCCCCGACGTAGGCACCGGCGAGTGCGAAACTGCCCCAGTAGTTGAACTGGCGCCAGAACAGCGCCGCTTCGGGAGCCCAGTTCGCGGCTTCGATGTACCAGACGCCTGTGAGGATAGTCGCGAGGCCAACGCTGGCGCCGCCGAGTACGAGCCAGCCGTAAAATCGCGAGGAACGCCTGTTGGTCAACACGCCCCACCTGTACAGTGCCATTCCAAGGAGCATGGTTCCGCTCACCCGCAAGCCCGTGTAGCTGAGTAATCCCGTCGTCTGTCGCTGAAAAGCGGTCGGAACCCGATGCTCGAGTTGGTCGGCCCAGCTCCCCTGATAGGCCGCCACTTCTCGTTGTAGGGTTTCGGGTGCGGGCTGCCAGCTACTCGCGATCGTCGCCGGATCGACGACGAGCCCTGCCACCCCTTCGACGAGGGATGGAACGGCAACCAGAGCGATCCCCGTCACCGTCAGCGCCCACGCCGGTAACGGCCGGAGGAGAACGACGGCGAACGCACAGAGCCCGTATGCGACCAGAATGTCACCGTACCAGAGCAGGTACGCGTGGGCGAGACCGAACACGACGAGCAGGCCCATTCGTCGAACGTACAGCATCGCCGGCGAGTAGCCTCCTTTGTCTCCCTCGAGAAAGAGGATGATACCCGCCCCGAACAACAGCGTGAAAATCGTGATGAACTTCTGCTGGGCAAACACGTGACCGACGAACCAGGCCCAGTAGTTCACGCCCGTGAAGTCACCGTACACCGTCGGATTTGCCAGCGTCGCTTCCGGCATCGCGAACACCCAGCTGTTGACGACCAGAATGCCGAGCAGCGCGAATCCTCGCAACGCGTCGAGACTCACGAGCCGCTCGGATGGCGGCGTTGGCCGGGTCTCGCCACTCATCGATACACGAGCGGAGAAGCGATACGGCTCAGAACGGTTCGTCGGCGTTTCGAGACACGAAAATCACACACCCATCGCCCATCGTTGTAGAAGCGATAGCTGCCCCCTCTCAGACACCCCAGCCACGGGCGAACGAACACGATCAGGTGTCTTCTTCTTCCTGTAACTCCGCCAGTTCCGCTTCGACGTCCGCGTCGCTGACCTCGGTCTCGAGGTCCTCGGCCTCGGGTTCAACGTCAGCGTCAGCTTCGGTCCCCTCACCGCCGACTTCGGCTTTGATCGTCTCGAGTTCAGCCTCGACGCCACTGTCGGTCGACAGCGCCTCGAGTTCGCGGTCGATACTGTCTTTATCCGACAGCACGTCGTCGAACGCTCCGCTTTCGTGGAGTTCGTCGAGCGCGGCGGCGCGTGCCTCCATATCCTGGGTGCGCTCCTCGGCGCGCTCGATGGCCCGTCCGACGTCCTCGAACTCCTCGCCCGTGGCAGTCATCGCCTCCGAGACCTGCGAGCTGGCTTCGGCGGCCTGGTAGCGGGCTTTCATCGTCTCCTTTTTCGTGCGGAACTCCTCGATGCGGGCCTGCAGTTCGTCTTTCTGGTCGATGAGGCTGTCCTGCTGGCTCTGGAGGTCCGAAATCTGGCGATCTAACTCCTCGATCTGGTTCATCTTCGCCTTCTTCTTCTCGAGGGCGCGTCGAGCCAGGTCTTCACGACCCTGTTGGACCGCCGTGCGTGCCTGGCCGTTGTGTTTCTCGACGTTGTCCTCGAGACGGCGTTTTTGCATCTCGAGTCGTTTTTTCTGTGTGGTCAGGTCAGCGATACCGCGTTTGACCTGCTGGAGTTGATCGCGCATCTGCTCGTAGGAGTAATCGAGCGTCTGCGTCGGATCCTCCGTGCGGTCGAGAAAGGAGTTTATCTTCGACCGGATAACGTACGAGGTCCGCGAGAGGATACCCATACATAGTACGTGTTGCTCCCGACTCTTAAAAACTTCACATCGATTACAGGCGTAGCGAATTTCGTGGTAAGTCAGACAGCGCGGTGATGGAGCAGATCCGTTGGACAGTAGCGGCGAATTCTCACACTGTCCGGAAGTATCAGTAACGCCAATCGACGAATCCAAGCCCGGCCCGTTCGAACCCCCGATGAACCCGTGTCATCCAACATCGCTATACCGGGCGCTCGAGACGTACGGGCAACGCTCGATGAGCCCCCTCAGGAGACCGACGCCGTCGTCGTCGCCTGCCCGCCACACCCCCAACACGGCGGCAATCGAACCGACCGGCGGCTGGTCGCCGTTAGCGACGCACTGACGAGTAACGAAGACCGGCCAATCGCCTGCCTTCGAATCGATTACGGTCCCTGGGACCAGGGTCGTGGGGAACTCGAAGACGTCACACAGGCGGTTTCGTGGGCGAGCGAGCGCTACGATCACGTCGGCCTCTTTGGCTTCAGTTTTGGGTCTGCGCTGGCACTCCTCGCGGCCGCGACTATCGAAATCGAAGCCGCAATCGACGCCGTCGCCGCACTCGCACCGCCCTCGCGTCTCGGGCCCGACCTGGACGTGCTCGCTGCACTCGAGGAGCTGTCGATGCCCGCGCTCATCGCCTACGGGGTGCGTGATACGACCGTCGACTGGGAACCGGTCGTCGAACGGGCCGGAGAACTCGGACACCGACGCCTCGAACTCTCGGCCGACCACTTCTTCGTCGGCCAACACGAGTCGGTGGCCGACGAAATCCGCTCGTTTTTCATCGAGACGGTCGCCCTCGAAGGACGTGATCGGGCCTGACGGACGTTCGCCGGTTGTGCTCTCCTCGAGTCCCAGAGACCGAAGCGAGAGGTCCCTGCACAACGGCGAACTGGGGGTAGTGCACCGGCGACGTGGAATCCAATAGGGCGGCAAAGTCAGGAGCCTTATAGTAACACGGCTGCTCGAGACCAGATAGACAATGTGGCCGCTTGGACACGCCGCCGTCGCCTATCTGCTCTACTCGCTGTGGACTCGAACGACGCAGAACGGAGCCACGTTTCGCCAGCCGGGTGCCGAGGGATCGGCGTCGATTGCCGTCGTCTTTTTGCTCGTCGGCAGCCAGTTTCCCGACCTCGTCGATAAACCGCTGGCGTGGTATCTGGGCGTGTTACCGACGGGCCGGACGCTGGCACACTCGCTGTTGTTTTTGGTCCCACTCGTGCTGGTGGTCGTCGCGGCCACGGCCCGACACGACCGTCTCGAGCGCGAGTACGGGTTCCTGTTCGGACTCGGCGCCATCTCACACGTAGTAGTCGATGCAGTGCCGGCGCTCTGGGGCGGCGGCGACTGGTACCATCTCCTGTGGCCACTGACGTCCGTCGAAGCGTACGAAAGCGGCGCACCGAGCGTGGTCGACCTGTTCGTGGCCTCGCTCGGCGACCCGTACTTCCTTCTGGAGTTCGTTCTCGCCGGCATCGCCCTCGTCGTCTGGTATCGAGACGGTCGCCCCGGTCTCTGGCTGCTGAAGCGAACGGTCACTCGAGAGTCACCAACCCACGGCGACGACTAACCCCCTCTTACCCGTCGGCCGCTGGGGGAAACTGGATACGACTATTTTTCATCCACGGTGCAGGTTTGGGAAAGTGCACAGAAGATGACGGTTCGGTAGGTGAGACACCGTTTCGCTGGCGACTATCGACCCGTTCGTCGAGGGGCGCGCTCGCCCACTCGTCACAGAGACAGCGACCACTCTGGGACAACGACAACGGTTTTCCCGTCTGCGGTCACAGGGGAACACATGCACGTCTTACTTGGCCTCGAGGGCAGCGACGAATCGCTGAAGACCCTCGAGAAAACCCTCGAACGGGTCCAGGAGGTCGGCGACGAGTTGACCGTCGCCGTCGTCGGAAAGCCCGAAGCGAAACGCTCCGTCGAGGAGATGCGCGACCTGACACAGGATCACCTCGAGACCGAAGGCGTCGACGCCGATATCGAAATCCTCGACGGTGACCCAGGCAGCGCGCTCGTCGAGTATGCGGAGGCCGAAGGCTTCGACCAGCTGGTCATCGGCGGCGGCACCCGAAGCCCGATGGGGAAAGTCAGGCTCGGGCCGATCACCGAGTTCGTCCTGTTGAACGCCACGGTCACCGTCAAACTGGTTCGATAACCATGCGACCAACACGAACGCGCGTCTACCCCGACGAACCGGCCGGCCCGTTCCCGAGTCCGCCAACCACCTACGAGGACCCCGAGGGACGGGAGATCGTTCTCGAAACACCCGAGGAAGACGCCGAGACGTCCATCGACGCGTTGACCGATATGTACGTCCAGTTCGATCCGGCCGATCGCGCCCAGGGCATCCCACCGACCGGCGAAGACCGAATCAGGCAGTGGCTCGAGCCGATCGTCGCGAACGGCCACAACGTCGTCGCCCGCCACGGCGATGACTTCGTGGGCCACGCCACGCTGGTCCCCGACACCGACGACCCCGACTCGGTGGACGAGGACAGCGACATCGAGTGGGAACTCGCCATCTTCGTCCTGCAGGACTACCAGCGCGGCGGCATCGGTACCCAGTTGCTCGAGAACCTGCTCGGGGCCGCCTGCGACGCCGGCGTGGGTCGTGTCTGGCTCACCGTCGAACGGTGGAACGGCCCGGCGATTGCCCTCTACGAACGCGTCGGCTTCGAGCTCTGTGGGAGCGAGAGCTTCGAACAGGAGATGTCGATCCGACTTCAGTGACCGACTCGCGGTTCGAATCGGACACAACCTTGATGAGTCCTGTCCCGAAGGATACCGTGTGAGTCGTGCGAAAGGCCCTTCGGTCGCAATCACCACCGATTCGACGGTTATCGCCAGATACGAGTCGGCACCTGCGGTCGATATCGTCACACCCGGTGACGTGAGCAACGGTGCGAGTTTGCCTACCGACGTATCAGTAACACGTACAGCAACCGATACCGTCCAGGAACCCGCTGGTTCCTCGGCGAATCGCAATCCCTACGACACCCCCGGCCGCACCAACGCGTATGCAACTCGGCGTAATCGGACTGGGACGAATGGGACAGATCGTCGTCGACCGCGTCCTCGAGGCGGGACACGACGTGGTCGCCTTCGACCTCGATGAAGGCGCAGTCGAGCGAGCCGCGGACGCGGGTGCCACCCCCGCCTCGTCACTCGAAGACTTCTGTCAGACGCTCGGCGACGAGAAACGCATCTGGCTGATGGTCCCCGCTGGTGACCCCGTTGATGCCACCCTCGAGTCGCTCGATTCGTATCTCGGCGCCGATGACGTGGTCGTCGACGGCGGCAACTCGTATTTCGAGCACACCGTCCGCCGCGCCGAGGCCTGTCCTGCTGCCTACCTCGACTGTGGAACGTCCGGGGGCCCCGCGGGTGCCGAACTCGGCTTCTCGCTCATGGTCGGCGGTCCCCAGTGGGCCTACGAGGCACTCGAGCCGGCGTTCGACGCCGTCGCCACCGGCCCCGATGGCCACGCGCGAATGGGGCCATCGGGCTCCGGCCACTACGTGAAGATGGTCCACAACGGCGTGGAGTACGCGCTCATGCAGACCTATGGCGAGGGATTCGAACTCCTCCACGAAGGACGGTACGACCTCGACCTCGAGGCCGTCGCCTCCGTATGGAACAACGGCGCGGTCATCCGTTCGTGGCTGCTCGAGTTGTGTGAGGAAGCGTTCCGCGAGGAGGGAACCGACCTGGGTGACGTCGCCGACCGCATCGAGGGCGGTTCGACGGGCACCTGGACCGTACAGGAAGCCCTCGAGCAGGAGGTCCCGTTGCCGCTGATTTACACCGCGCTTGGCGAGCGATTCGGTTCGCGGGCCGACGACGGCCGATTCTCGCGACGACTGGCCAACCGACTGCGTTACGGTTTCGGCCGCCACGAAGTGCAACGGCGCGACGAATAGGCCGCCGAATCAATATAACTGCGAACGCCGGCCAAAGAGCAACACAAATAAATCACTGCACCCAAATCCCACACATATGGATTACAGTCAGATGGGGCTTCTCATCGGGATCGCCCTGACGGTCGGGGCGGTCGTCCTTCATTTCACCAGGGGGACGCCCTGGCGTGCCAGCGAGGACATCTCGAAAGAGGTCCTCGAGCATCGCGCAAAGAGTGTGCCGGAAACCGACTTCCCCGAGCCGATGAACCGAGCCATCGGTGGCGGCGGTGCCGTTGCGGCCGTCGGCGGCGGCGAAGGCGGGGCCGAACTCGAGGGCGGCGAGGAAGCCGAAGCCGAGCCCGGGCCTGGCGATATTCCCGAAGACGAAATCGAGTACTACGAGGTCGAGTTCGTCAAAGAGGGCGAAACGATCGAGGTCGCGAACAACGAACCGCTGCTCGACCAGGGCGAAGATCAGGGCTGGGACCTGCCGTATGCCTGCCGAGAGGGCAGTTGTGTCTCCTGTGCCGGGAAGATTTCCGGTGACGCGAACGAACTCATCGAACACGACAACCAGCAGATGCTCGACGAGAACGAGATGTCCGATGGCTACGTCCTGACCTGCGTTGCCTATCCACGCGGCGAGTTCTCTATCGAGACGAACGAAGCGCCCTGACCTGGCGGAACTATCACTCCGACCGTCTCCGTACTGTTTTCACACGCTCGAGGTGATCGCTCGAGTCCGAGGACCCGTTCTCACACGCCCCTTGCTACAGTATTCAAATCGTATCGAACAGTATTTGATTCGTATCGAATTGGTATACTAAATATAGCAAATAGTTGTTAGCTAATAGTAAGTTGCTATTAAATTTATAGTCAGGGTTTGAGACCGGGTCCCGGCTCAGGCGTCAGCCGTTGGCTCGGGATCTGTCTCGAGCACCGCTTCGAACGCCTCGATAATGACGCGCTTTGCGACGGCGCCTCGCGTGGTCCAGTGTTGGGCGTAATCGAGCATGTCGTCGTAGATATCGGGTTTACAGCCCGCCGCCTTTGGATGGCCGCCACCGTTGATGCGGCCGGCGACCTCGTGACAGCGCTGGAATGCGTCGGTTCCCCGGATGGAGGCCGATCCGGCCGGTTTGACGATGACCGAGGCGTCAGCACCCTGTTCGCGCATCGCTTCGGCCACCTCGTTCTGTGAACACCGGCCGTAGGTGATACCGACCGTATACTCACCGATTTCGCGCAGTTCCGACCGCCCGATGGCTCGGTCGATGAGGGCCTGTTTCTCGACGCGTCGCTCGGTCAGGAAGTCCTGTACCCACTCGGGAAGGTCGACGCCGTACTCCCGGACGACCTCGACGTATTCAGCCGGGTCGGTCCAGTAGGCGTAATCGGCCAGATCGTCACTGCGCGGGTCCTCGCGCAACCAGAGGTCGTGATCGCGTGTGACGGCAGCCAGGGTTTCGAAACGTTCATCGAAGTCGTACTCGAGCGAGCGCAGGGCGACGTCGGCGGTACACTCCTCCTCGGAGTCGCCGACGACGAGGTCGACGCCGGCTTCTCGAACGGCCGCGGCGACGTCCTCGTCCCACTGGTGATGGTCGTACCACGACACCGAGTCGGCGGTCTCGAGCAGCGCCTCGAGTTCCTCCTCGACGTACTCGTACCGGTCGGGACAGAGGTCACAGACGTAACAGTCGATACCGGGACGGCCGTACTCGGCGACGCGGTCGAGGGATTCCTCGACGTCGTGTGGGCTGGCGGGTAACAGCGCCACCCGGTGTGGCGAGGGCTCGATTTCGTCTATCGCCTCGAGCGGGTCGTCAGTTCCCGGTCCGTCGTCCGAATCCGCCTCGTCTTCGTCGTCGGGTTCCGGCACAACCTGTACGTCGTCGTAGGCTTCCCGAAGCAACGCGACACAGGCCAGGCCGTCGGCGTCGGCGTCAGCGACGACCGCGATGTCGGCCCCCTCGAGGGCTGCCTGTGCGGCTTTGGCCTCGAGTTCGTCGTCGACGTCGTCCGGGAGGAAAAATCCGGTACCGGGAATCACGGATTTGCGTGCGATCGGGAGATCGCGACTCGAAATGAGAGCGTCGTCCATACGGAGCGTGTGTGGCCCGTAAGGAAGAAAGCGCCGGTCGGCGTTCGTCACGTGGAACGGAGAGAGGACAGCGAGACTGTGTTAGCCGGTGGTCGACACAGCGTCGGCGCCAATCGCGTCATCGTCCGCACTCGACTCGAGCTGGCGGACCGTCAACACCGGAACCGGTGCCGTCCGGACGAGTCGTTCGGCCACACTCCCCAGCAGCAGGCGGTTTTCGCCGTGACGACCACGCGTCCCAGAGACGATCAGGTCGGCATCGACGTCGCGCGCATAGCTACTGATTTCGGGAGCGGGTCGGCCCTCACGGACGGCCGTCGTAATGCCCTGGCCAGCCTGCTCGAGAATCTGTGAGAGGGCGCTTTCGGCGTGCGTCTCGAGGGCGGTTCGAAACTCCTCGCGGAGTTGTTCGGGCGAGGCGTCGACTTCGCCCGCGTCGACGACGGAGATAGCGTGGACGTCTGCGCCGAACCGGCCAGCCAAATCGACGGCGACGGTGACCGCCCGCTTGACACTTTCAGACCCATCGGTTGCGACGACGACCGTATCGAACATAGGTGCCGATAGGCGGGGCCTCATCAAAAAGACGAGGGATCCAGACGATGACAGGAGACCGCCGCCGGAAAGAGGTTCCCTCGAGGTTCCTGAACGAACACTCCGAGAATACTATTGTGACGAATTCACGCTATACATATAGTGTAGATTTTTCTAGAGCGTATATAGATTGTCACTATCCTTACCATCATCCTCGCTGAGTAACAGGTGAGGGGTATGTCAGAGGCACCGGGTGCCGGCCCTCGTTCGCGGACGGACTCCACTCGAACGAAGCCGCGTTTCGTGACCGTGGGTCCCGCTTTCCCGTCGGACCCCCAAGCGACGGGATGACACACGTTCGCGAACGAGACCGCAGTCCACCTATCACGTCACACGGCTGCTGTCACCCCACCGACAGCACCACACTCCATTGACACACCACCATTTGCGGCCCCAGTGGGACCTCCCTGACGCCGGCGCCCAAACCCCCTCTTTTCATCGCTTCTCGAGCGTTCCCACCCATGGCGGAAAGCCTTTATGCCAAATCGCCACCCAACTGCGAGCATGGACGTTAGTGAGTCGTTTCAGGTCGACACCGTTCTCGCTCCGGTCGACGGTAGCGAGGAATCAGAGACCGCCGTCGAGTACGCCGTCGCTATCGCTGACCGCTACGACGCGTCTGTGCACGTCCTGTTCGTCCTCGGGCGAGAGGTCGTCCAGGGAATGGATTCGGGCGTCGTCCCGGTAGACGACGTCGCCGAGAACACGCAGGGCTTTCTCGAGGAACTCGCTGGCGTCGCCGAGGCCTACGACGTCGAGGTCTCGATGTCGACCGCACATGGGTTTTCGCCGTCGGTCAAAACTCGCCATCCGGGGAGCGTCGTCCTCGATTCGGCCGACGCCGTCGACGCCGATTTTATCGTGCTTCCCCGTGAATCGGTCGCAGAGGCCCCGACCGAAGTGCTCGAGAAGGCCGCCGAGTACGTTCTCTCGTATGCGAGTCAGCCGGTATTATCGGTATGATACCGTTCCCGGCGTGACCGCCAGGATCGTTCCGGCCAGCGACTGGCCACGCCCAACGACGTGGCGAAATACTGACGATACTCGCGGAGAAAACACGCTTTATGCCCTCGATTCGAAACCTGCTCTCGTCGCTGTTGCTCATCGTCATCGGTATCGTCGCGATGGTCGTGCTGGCTACCGTCGTCTTTTTCGTAACCATCTTCGTCGTCTCCACGGGCTCGAGTCTCGCCGGCTACGACCCGAGCGCCGATTTCGTCGTCCTTTCGTCGGCGCTCATCGTCGTCGCCGTCATCCTGACCGGCGGGTTCACCCCGCGACTCTCGGGCTCTGAACCAGCCGAAGACGAACCTTTCGACGACCGCACGTATCGGTGATTCGAGTGCAGTTCATTTCGGACAAGTAGTCGCTCGAGCGAGGGAGCCCCCGAGACGAGCCGCCCAGTTTAATATCGGGAACCCCCAATCGCGGGGCATGCTCGGTATACTCTTCTTGCTGGTACTCGCGGGGATCGCCCTCGCCGGTGCCTGGCGGTTCGAGGGGCGCTACGAACGACGCAGTTCTCTCGTCGTGTTCGCACTGGCGATGTATCTCCTCGTCCTCGAGGGCGCACCCGTGATGCGATCTCCTATCTCGGACGTATTCGTCCCGATGGGATTTTTGTTGGGACTGCTCTACTACGCACTACTCGACGCCACAGCACCCGAAAAGCACGGGTTCGTTCGGGTCGTCTTCGCCGGCGCGAGCCTGATATGGATGGCGTATCTGCTGTTCGTCGTTATCGGATGAAAATCACCTCGAGTGAGAACCGATCACCGGTAGGCTTCGAACTCTTTGCCAAAGAGCAGGAAGTAGCCGGTGCCGACGAGGCCGATAGCCGTCGCGATGGTAAACGCCAACACGGGGTCGCCCGTGATGAGCGTCTCGCCGGTGAGTGGGTTTGAAACTCCCTCCCACAGGATACCGCCGAGTGCCGCACTCGGAATAACCAGCAGGTTGCGAACCAGGTAGTACGAACCGGTGACGCGACCGCCCGCCCCCATTTCCGCCGGGCCGACGATCAACGCCTTGTGCGCGGGAAGCCCGGCAAATCGAAGCCCGGAGAACGCAAACAAAAGCGCGAGGACGCCAGCGGCTCCGAACGGACCGACCCCACCATCGGGGACCGAGATGAGCATAATCGGAAAGACGGCATAGACGAGAAAGCCGAGCGCGACGATCGGCTTCAATCCGACCCGTTCAGCGAGTTTCGCGGCAGGAATCATCACGAGCAGCGCGATGGCCATCTCGAGGCCCAAGAGGAGGCCGAAAAAGGCAGGTGGGGAAAGAGTGTCACCCGCGAGCGGTACCGATGTCGGTAACGAGAGTCCGACGGCGAGAAAGTCGGTCACGACGAGGACGAAAAAGATGTAGACCATGCCGTTGGCGAATCGCACCAGCGTATCCCCGATTAACAGCGGACGGAGCGGTTCGGGCAGCGAGCGCAGATCGGATGTGAGTTGGTCGATTCCCTCGAACTGTTTCCCGAAGGAGTCCTCGCTCGAGTCGTACAGTCGGTGCTGGACGAGCGTACCGAAGACGCCGAAGACGATGGCGACGAGCAAGATCAGTTGAAAGGCGAGCACGACATCGTCAGCAGCCCCGGTAAACGGGGCGAAGATGGCGGCAGCAATGAGGGGACCGACCAGAAACGCCGTCCGGCGGAAGCTCTCGGTGCTGGCGAAACCGGCAGCCAATCGCGACGGCGGAACCGACTGTTTGACGATGGCGTAGGTGGCTCCGAGGCCGAACGATTTCCACGCCTGGGCGAAAACCAGACCGACGAAAATCGCCACGATCGAGAGTTCGACGGGCCCGACGGCGACACCTGCAAGCAAGGGAGCCCCGAGCCAGATACCGAAGCCGACCGTCGCGAGTAAGCCGAAGACCGTCAGCGCATACCGTGAGCCGATTCGGTCGGAGATGGCTCCACCAGGGTACGGATACACCGCACTGATCACGTTCCCGAAGGTACCAAAGAGGCCGACGGCGATCCCGGTCGCACCCAGCGCGACCATATACTCGGCCATGTACCGATTCGTCATCTGAAAGCCGAGGCTGAACGCGAACATCGCCAACGAGAGGACGATCACGTCGCGCTCGAGGGCAAAAAACTGCCGCCAGGCGTCGAAGGGGTCGACCTCCTCGGTCGTGCCTTCCTCGAGAGACATATACTCACGACACCAGTGAACACACAAGACTGTTTTCGTCGGCGATGAGTCACAATCGTGTCCGTACGAAAGTACCTCCAGCACACCGCCAGCACGTCGAAAAATCGAACCAGTAAAGGCGAGGGCACCCCTCGTCGATGATATGACGACGACGCTCGGGACGGCAAGTGCCTCACCCGGCGAGATGGACACGGGCCGACTCGAGATCGGCGAAACACGAGATGGGAGCTCCTTCAGCCTCCCAGTTGCGGTGATCAACGGGGCACAGGCGGGGAAAACGCTCTACATGCAAGCGGTCAGTGACGGCGACGAACTCAACGGCGTCGGCGTGCTCAACCGCGTCGTTCCCCAAATCGACCCTGGAACGCTGTCGGGAACGATTCTCATCGTTGGCATCGTCAACTATCACGCCTTCCAGGTGGCCGAACACCGAAATCCGATCGACGACACGAAGATGAACCGGGCCTATCCCGGTAACGAGTCGGGCACCTCGAGCGAGCGAATCGCCCACGCCACCTTCCAGGCGGCGACCCGTGCGGACCTGATTCTCGACCTCCACCAGGGGTCGACCAGCCGCATGATCGACGAGGTGCGCGTTCGCTGTGGCCGTCGCCACCGGGTCCACGACGAGTGTCTCGAACTCGCGAAGGTCTTCGGCGTCGAGTGTGGCCACGTCCTCGACCAGAAAGGTCCCGACGGCCAGCTCGCTCGAGCCGCACCGGACGAAGGGATTCCGACCATCGACCCCGAACTCGGCGGCTGTGTTGGCTGGGACGAGACCAGTATCGAGAAAGGCGTCGCCGGCGTGTTGAACGTGTTACGCTACTACGACTTCCTCGAGGACGACGGCGCCGCAGTCCGACAGACGCGCGCCTCCGGCTTCGAACAGCACGGCTCGCCCTGTGGCGGTCTCGTCCGCTTTCACCCCGAACTGGGCGACCGCGTGGCCGCCGGCGACGTCCTCTTCGACGTGACGACCCCCTTCGGCGAACGGAAAGCAGAGGTGACCGCCGACGCCGACGGAATTTTCTGGCGGACCCGACGCCTCCCCCAGGTCGCCACCGGCGAATACGTCTGTTCGGTCGGTACCGACATCGACACCTACTAGCGGTTGGTTCGACTGGTGTGCCCCCCATACCCTGAACGGTCCCCGAACGTCGCTTCCCATCTCGAATCCTGACGATCACCCTCGAGCCCTGGCCGCCCAATGGCCATAAATACAAGTAGGCTGGGGGCCGAACGAATGGACCAGCGACGTATTCGACCCTGTCGTCTCACGTTGCGACATCGAAACTGAACGCCGCGAGGGCCACCGAACGTCCTCGAGGCGAACTGAGTATATCACCTATTCCCCCAACGTATGCCAACCTCACTCATCTGCCCCGACTGTGACGCCGAGTATGCTGCCGGCCCGGACGAACCCTGGCGCTGTACCTGTGGCCACGCCCTCGAGTTCGCCGCTGAACCACACCCAAACGGCAATCCGCTTCCGCTCTCGCAACTGAACACCACCGAAGGCCTGTGGACGTTCTTCGAGTTCCTCCCCATCGAGAAACACGTCACCTTCCACGAGGGGTTCACCCCGCTCGTCGACGCCCCCGAGTGGGACGCCCAGTTCAAACTCGAGTACGTGTTCCCGACCGGCTCGTTCAAAGACCGTGGCGCGACGACGACGCTCTCTCGAGCCGTCGAACTCGGCGTCGAGAAGGTGATCGAAGACTCCTCGGGCAACGCCGGCGCGGCCATCGCCACTTACGCGGCCCGGGCCGGAATCGAGGCGGACATCTACGTGCCGGCGGACGTCAAGCAGTCGAAGCTGATGGCCATCCAGCGCGTCGGGGCACGACCCGTTCGGGTCGAGGGAACCCGTGAGGACGTCACCGCTGCCTGTCTCGATGCCGTCGAAGACGGCGAGGGCTGGTACGCTTCACACGCCTGGAACCCAGCCTTTTTCGCGGGGACGATGACGTTCGCGTTCGAGGTGGCCGCCCAGCGAGGATGGACCGTTCCGGACGCCGTCGTCTTGCCACTCGGCCACGGAACGCTCTTTTTAGGAGCCTACCGCGGCTTCAAGCGTCTCAACGACGCGGGAATCGTCGACGGGATGCCCCGGCTACTGGGGGCACAGGCCGCCGGTTACGCACCTATCGTGAGTGCACTCGGTGGAAAGGCCTCCAACGGCGACGGCTCGAACGACATCGCTGACGGCATCCAGATCGCCGAACCCGCCCGCGGGACCCAGATCCTCGAGGCGATCGAAGCGACCGACGGCGACGCGATTGCCCTGGGCAGTGATCCGGTCGAGACGGCCCTCGACAGGCTCCACCTCAACGGCTTTTACGTCGAACCGACCTGTGCAGTCGCGCCAGCAGCCCTGCGCCGATATCGCGAGGAAGGCGTTCTCGATCCGTCGGACGACGTCGTCGTCCCGCTGACCGGCAGCGGGCTGAAAACGATGTGACCTGACTCGAGATGCCACCGGGGAAACCACTCTCGATCGCCACAGACGAAAGAGCCAACATCGAGACACGATACGACTTTGAGGGTGGCCCGTGAGTACTCACCTGATGACTGCCACTGAGGACGATGCGCGAGTACCAGTCGAATGCGAGGCGTGTGGCACCCGGACGCGGGTCGCGCTGTCCGAACTCGCCGATTCTATCGAGCGCCACAACGAAACGGTCCACGACGGCGAGCAGATTGCACAGGTCGACCCCGACCTGAAGGCACAGCTCGCAGACCTGATCGTCGACGATATGGGACTACTCGAGGAGGATGGCTGATCCGGAAGGCAACGAAACGAAGCGACAGCAGCCTGGGACCCGATTACGTGGCTCGGTGCCAGTGGACTGGCGAGTCGGCCTCTGTTATGCCACGAGTGGGTTCATCGCCCTCTCGCTGCTCGTCGACGTGCTGGCCAGTGGTTCGATTCCCTGGGCGTCGATACTGGTTGTCGCTGTCGCTATCGTGGCCTGTTTCGGCCCGCTTGCCTGGTTCGCTCGCGTTCGAATCGCGCCGACGAGACGGGCAACGCTTCGTCTCGTTGCCGGCGGCGTTTCCCTGCTTGCCCTGCCGTTCGCCCTCACCGCACTGTTACGCTTCTCGCCCTGGCCCGGCTCGTTCCAGGGGATCGTTCTCGGCGTCTTTATCGGCTCACTCGTCGTCGTTGCGCTCGAGCGCACGGCGGTTCCCGAACTGGTCGTCGCGGTCACAGGGTGACCAACCACCGTACTGCCGTTCCGCCGAGTACCCGGCCCCAACGGCGAATCCACAACCGCCAATACCCACACTCAACACGTCTCGAACGCACCCGACTCGACCGCTCGAGCGACCGACTCGAGTGCGGCCACAGCTTCGTCTTCGAGACTGGTGTTCGCTCGAAGCGTTTCGAGCGCGCAATCGACTGAATCCGCAGTTCCAGTCGCGACCCTCGGATTGGACGCCCGACCGAGCGACCGTCCGAACGACTCGAGTGAGTCGTGTGTTCGCTCTGGAACGTCCGCAGCGAGCGCGCCAAACGCACAGCCGAGTTCGGCGAGTATCGCTTCGGATGTCCCCACAGCAGGAGCGTCACCATCGGAGTGAGTACTACTCACAAAGGAAGCTACGAGAGCGCTCGAGGTCGAGGTTAGCCGTCTTTGACAGACCAGTTCGGGGCCTGAGCCCATAGCAGCCGCGGCGACTGCACCGTGCGCGCGGGCGAACAGGTAATCACTGGCAAGCAAGCGAGTCGTTCGTTTCTCCGCGAGTCCGGGACGACTTGCCGAGAGTGACTTTCGTCGAATCCGGACGTAGCCCTCGAGGGCCGTCAGAGAACCGACGAGGGCCTCGAGCGAGCGGGCACCAGTCGCTGTGGAAGAACACTCGGCCCCCACCGTGTGACAGAGCGTTGCCGGGAGTGACGCCTCGCGTGTCGGTCTGGCCTCCTCGACGACGGCTCGAGCGGCTGGTGAGAGCGTCGATACGTCGACTGTGTGCGAGCGAGACGGATGCGTGAAGGGGTCATCAGCGTGCATCTTAATCACCTGCTGGCGAAGGCGATGGCTCGTCGGTGACGACGTTTTCGGTCCAGGTACCCCGGAGGAACCAGAGTACAGTCGTCGCGGCCGAGAGGACGTACGAGAGGGCAATCGCGTACCAGACACCGTAGATCCCCATCCCGAAATAGAGGATGGCGATCGCAGAGATGGGAATCCGGAACAGCCAGAGTTCCTGAATCGAGAGCACCATCGCAGCGCGGGTGCTGCCGCTGCCCCGGAGGCCACCGAGCAGGACCTGGAAAACGCCCATAAAGACGTAGGAGGGGCCGGCGATGAGGATAAACGCCGCCCCGTAGGTGACCACCTGTGCGCTGTCTTCACCCTCGATGAAAAACGCCGTAATCGGCTCCGCCAGGGGATAGGCGACCGCGATCACGACAATGAAGATGGAGACGATCATGATCGAACTCAGTTTGACCGCGCTCCAGGCGCGGCCGACCTGTTCGGCACCGAGGTTCTGGCCCACGACGGCTTCCGTTCCCCGGGCGAGACCGAGTGCCGGCAGGAACAACAGCGAGGAGATTCGGTTGGCGATGCCATAGGCAGCCACGGCGTCGGTGCCGGCCAGCGCTACCAGCGCCGTCAACAGCGCGATACCCGAGGCGCGAAAGCCCTGCTCGGTCGCGATCGGCGCCCCGATCTCGAGGATTTTCTTCACCGTCGGCAGGTCGAGCCACAGGTCACCGAGCGTTGGCTCGAGGCCGACACGACCGCTGAAGAGCAGATACAGCCCGGCGATGGCGGCGACACCGCGAGCGAAGACCGTCGCGATAGCCGCGCCTTCGACACCGAAGCCATCGAAGCCGGTCTGGGCGTACAGCGAGGCCTCGAGGCTCGTCGCACCGACCCAGACGAACAGTGGATTGTCGGTAAATCCGAGGATCAAGATCGGATCGAGGAGGACGTTAATCGTGACGCTCAGCCCCATGAGATACAGCGGGGTGCGGGTGTCACCCCAGCCTCGAGAGAGCGCGTCAAAGATGAAAAACCAGAACATGAAGCCGACGCTGACGAAGATGATACGAGTGTAGTTGACGGCGTAGACGTACGCGTCGGTACCCGGTTCGGCTCCAACGAGGCGAATCAACCACGGCGAGAGGGCGAAACCGATCACCCCGAAGACAAGTGCAACGATGGTGACAAACGAGAGCGTCTGCCCGGCGACGTGGTGTGACCTGGTGAAATCGTCCGCACCTTTGTACTGTGAGACCAGCACGGTTCCGGCGACCGTGAGCCCGCCGCCGATGCTCACCATGAGAAAGACGATTGCCCACGAGTACGAGAGGGCGGCGACCGCGTCGCTCCCCAGGCGGCCAACCCAGTAGGTGTCGGCCAGGTTGTAGCCGACTTGTAACACCTGAGAGAGGACGATCGGTGCCGACAGGACGACCAGCGGTTTGAACAGATCGTCGTCGGTGACGTTTACCGCCCGGTCGGTTTTCTTGCTCATTCGCTGTCGTCACCAGCCATCGAACCGTCCGCTCGCTCTCCTGCGGTCGTGTCGGTATCGTTCCCGTCAGTGACAGTGTCGGTATCGTTCCCGTCAGTGACAGTGTCGGCTGCTGCGTCATTTTCGGCTTCGCTCGAGGTTGTCGACGTATTCGAGTCCCCGTCAGGTTCTGAATCCGCATCGTCTGGCGACTCCGAATCACTCGACGACTCCTGATGTATCTCCGCTCGCGCCGGGAACTCGACGCCTTCAGCGAGGAGTCCATCGACGATCGTCGCGATAATGCCGGCACGGACTTCCTCGAGGTAGACGTCACGGTCCATCGTCAGTTGCCGGATACGTGCACCGTCGAGGGCGGCGATCAGGAGGGCCGCTGTTTCGGTCGAATCGTGTTCGACGAACGCCCCGGAGTCGATACCTGCCTCGAGGATTTCCTCGAGCGTCGACCGGAGCGCGTCGTCGCTGCGTCGAAGCTGTTCCTGAAACCGGTCGTTATACGGCGCCTGGGCTCGGAGTTCGAGCATCGCCGTGTGAAAAGACGTGCGCTCTTCGTCGTCGGGATCGTAGAGGAACCAGTCGACGTACGTCGCCAGTCGTTCGACCGGCGCCAGATCACGGCTTTCCTCGACACGTTCGGCAAAGTGCTCGAGGAGAAAGTCGAAAAAGGCGGCGACCAGGTCCTCTTTTGAATCGTAGTGGTAGAATAGCAGGGATTTACTCTTGTCAGTCCGGTCGGCGATTGCCTGGGCAGTCAGCTCCGTGTAGCCGTGCTCACACAGTGCCTCGTACGTCGCGGTCATGATCGCCTCTCGAGCGGTTTCGTCGGTCACTAACTAACCAGTTAGTCAGCGGTATAAATGGGTATTACGGTTCGAAACAGAGTTGCCGTCAGTCGGGAGATGGACTGCCGTAATCAATACATAGTTAATAGCGATTTAGTTTTGAGTTGGTAGTATGGATGAAGCGGCTCAATCATCCCGATACCGACGAATACCAAACTGTCCGTAGCCGCCGTAAGCGACCTCGAGCGAGCCGATCCACCAGTTCCACCGATCGGGGGGCGTGCCGTGGGGCGCATCCGAGAGTTCCTCGATGACGACGTCGTTGGTCAACTCGTGGCCGACGTCGGCTTCGTACAGCCCGGAGTCGTCGAGGTCGACGGCCTGCCGGACGACGACACGCGACTGGCCCATCGTCCCGCCGAACTCGCGCCTGAGACGCACCTCGAGCGGACCTGGTTCGAGTGACACGCTCGAGACTACGAGCGAGACGTATTTGAGTGTTCGAGAAAAGGTCGATCGACGTATTTTTCACCGCAGACCGTTTTTCCCCGCCCATGGCAACTTTCACAGTCGTCGTTGGCGATCCCGAAACGGGGCTCGCACACCAGCTCGAGGCAGAGGGACAGGACGCAAACCGCTTTATTGGCAAATCGATCGGCGAGGAAGTCGATGGCAGCGCCGTCGGCCTCGATGGCTACACGCTCGAGATTACCGGTGGCTCGGACAACGCTGGCCGCCCGCACAACAAGACGGTCGCTGGCTCGCGCCTCCAGGAAGTGCTGATGAAAGAGCGACAGACCGGCTACAAGCCCGGCCGAGACGGTGAGCGACGCCGAATCACCGCGCGCGGTCGTGAAATGTCGGACGAAACCGCACAGATCAACGTCACCGTCGCCGAAGCGGGCGACGAGAGCGTCGCGAGCCTGCTGGGCCTGGAAAGCGACGACGAGGACGAATAACCGCCTCTTCTCTCTGATACGCGAATGGCAGACCGAATTAGCAGCGACAATCCGTCAGTGCAGACGATTCGAGCGACGCTCACCGAAACCGCGACCGGCACGCGCGTCGAACTGCCCGCCGACGCAGCCGACGATCTACTGACGGACCCGGAGACAGTCGTCCGAATCGTCCTCGACGGACACGAGCACTTCGCCCGCATTGGAAAGGACGTGATGGGCGAGACCCGCCACATCTCCGGCGTATACGACTCTCCGGAGCATGCCCGAAACCCTCGAGACGGCGTCGACCGACTCCCCGAGTGGGTCGACGAACACGGGGTTCGCGTGAACGGCTCGGTGCTGGTCGACGTCATCGAACCGGAGTTTCTGTATGGGTTTCGCGCCCCCGGTGAGACGGCCGTCTACGACGCCCGCGAGCCGCCAAAATCGAGCCTCCAGGATATTGCAAAAGGGCTCGAAGAAAGGTAAGCGAAGGCTCGAGACGGCCCCGAGTATACCACTACTCCGGTGGCGTCGCTCGAGGACAGTGAGATGGACGATGGAAGGGAACCCTGAATCGACTAGAGGCGGGGCAAAAAGGCGTACAGCAGCAAGCCGAAGGCCAGATGCTGGACCATCGTCTGCTCGACGGTCGCCCGGACGAAGTCCTCGTCGTCGATCGCGTACTCTTTGGTTCGGACCTTCGCGTGCATCGAGAGGACGTCTTCGTCCTCCAGTGAGTGCAAGCTCGGATACACCGTTCCGGGGCTAAGCTGGGCACCGAAGAGGTGGGTTAGATCCGAGAGGAGCTCTTTACCGTGTGTTTCACCGTGCAGCGAGATGAGCA
This sequence comes from Natronosalvus amylolyticus, assembly GCF_024298845.1. NCBI lineage: Archaea > Methanobacteriati > Methanobacteriota > Halobacteria > Halobacteriales > Natrialbaceae > Natronosalvus > Natronosalvus amylolyticus. Next base: position 2,633,528 of record NZ_CP101156.1, on the reverse strand, counting down.
TCAGCAAAATCTCGTCGAGATTCTCCTTGATGATTGCCTCGTCGAACTGAACGTCGTCGGTTGGTAGCGCCCCGTTGACCTGTTCCATGAGTTCGTCGAGTTCGCGCTCGACGTCACGAGTCGTGTCCTGGCTTGCACCGATCGTAATTTCGTACTGTTCCGACTGCCCGTTGGCAGCCGCCGTGCTCGTGAACTGCTCGAGCACGGACTTCGTATTGGGGGGGTTTTCACGCATTTCCGATCACCGTTGGGGGGATTCGCGTCGACGCCGGTCAGACTTGCCCTCTCGCACAAGAGGAGAGAAGCATACCACACATACTTCCTGGCTAACCAGTCCGAAGTCGCGAATTACTCGTGAAGATGAACTACTGCCTAATAAACAACATGGCCGATTCCCGTGGAGTTAGGACAGTAGAGCCGCTGAGCGGGCCGAATCAGTGTTAAAGCGCTAACATTGGTTTATCGATTTGTTGCAACTGTGTACCGGTCAGCGACCACCGCGGTTCGTCCTCCAGGAAGCGATGACAACCGACCGTATCACTCCAGAAGGATGGGATCGATCCACGTTCCACCAGGTACAATCGAGAAACGGGGAAAACAGCTCGAGTCACACGCAGTGACACCAACCCGGATCAAGAGAGATTCGACGGACCGTCTCTGATGATGCTGACCATCTCGCTTGGCTGGTCGCTTCCGTCGTCGTCGCTTTCCTCGTCGAGACGGCGTTCGACACGACGTTCGGCCATTCGCGCGACCATCACGTGCTCTTCGATGTCGTCACCGGCAATTTTCGAGATGTACTCGAGGCTCTGGGCGTGTGCACCAAAGAGCGTGCCCGAGAGCGACTCGAGCGGGTACTCGAGGGTCGCCGGTTCGTCGTACCGACGGTTGTGAATCTCGCCGAGGGAAAGCCCGCGGAGGTACGACGTCATCTGCTTTCGCACGAGCGGGCTGATCCAGCCGAGATCCTGGTAGTACCGAAGGCAGTTGAGCGCGCCGGTCGTCCCGAAGGTCTCGCCGAGATAGCGAGCCCACTTGATCGTCGCGTCGGTCCGGCCCGTCGATTGTTCGAGTGACTCGAGATAGGGGGTGTCTGTTGGCATGCGTGGGGGGGATCGCTGCAGACACAGCGTCTGCGCTAGAAGAGTGGTCGGCTCGGGCACCCTTGAACGTTCACGTCGTTTCGAACGCTGAGTCGTGCGGTGAGTTCGGGCGTCTCGAGCGACGAAAACGCCACGATCCGACCGCCCAGCCGGCTCCGTGCCCGCCGACATCAACCCAACATCTGCACACTTCGGAAGGGTTTACCCCCTCGAGCGGGTTCACTCGCCCATGCAAGTGCTGGTCACAGATCCCATCGACGATGCGGGTCTTGACGTCATTCGTGATGCCGGTCACGAGGTCGAAACGGGCTACGAACTCGAGGGCGAAGCGCTCCTCGAGGCGGTCTCGAACGCGCACGGCCTGATCGTTCGCTCCGGGACCGAAGTCACCCGCAGCGTCCTCGAGGCGGGCGAGAACCTGGTGATCGTCGGCCGCGCCGGCATCGGCGTCGACAATATCGACATCGAGGCCGCGACCGACGAGGGCGTCATCGTCGCCAATGCGCCGGAAGGCAACGTCCGGGCAGCCGCCGAACACACCGTCGCGATGACGTTCGCCGCGGCCCGTTCGATTCCACAGGCCCACGGTCGCCTCAAAGTCGGCGAGTGGGCCAAAAGCGACTACCTCGGCGTCGAACTCAACGGCAAAACGCTGGGGATCGTCGGCCTCGGCCGCGTCGGCCAGGAAGTCGCGAAAAAGCTCGATTCGCTGGGAATGGACCTCGTCGCCTACGACCCCTATATCTCCGAGGAGCGTGCCGATCGCATCGGCGCGGAACTGGTCGACCTCGAGGACTGTCTCGAGGCCGCGGATTTCCTGACGATTCACACGCCCCTGACGCCGGAAACGGAGGGATTGATCAGCGACGAGGAACTCGAGACGTTCGGCCACGGCCACCTGGTCAACGTGGGTCGCGGCGGCATCGTCGACGAAGACGCTCTCGCCGCGAAGGTCGAAGACGGTACGGTCGCCGGCGCGGCACTCGACGTCTTCCACGAAGAACCCTTGCCCGAGGACTCCCCGCTGTTGTACGTCGACGACATCATCGTCACGCCCCACCTCGGCGCATCGACCGAGGCCGCCCAGGAGAACGTCGCGACATCGACGGCCAGTCAGGTCGTTGCCGCACTGGCTGAGGAACCGGTCGCCAACGCGCTAAACGCCCCCTCGATCGACGAGAGCGCGTTCCCCCGCCTCGAGCCGTACATCAACATCGCCGAAACCGCAGGCAAGATCGCCGCCCAGCTACTCGACGCCCGCATCGAATCCATCGAAGTGCGCTACGAGGGCGACATCGCCGCCGAAGACGTCGAATTCGTCACCGCGAGCGCGCTCAAAGGTGTGTTCGAGCCGCTCGAGTGGCATGTCAACGCGGTCAACGCCCCCCAGATCGCCGAGGACCGCGGGGTCGAGGTGACCGAATCCAAGAGCCACCAGAGCGAGGACTTCCAGAGCGTCATCTCGGTGACGGTCGCGAGTGCCGACGAATCGATCACCGTCGACGGCACCCTCTTTGCGGGTGACGATCCCCGCATCGTTCGCATCGACGACTACCGCGTCGACGCCATCCCCCACGGCAAGATGGTCGTCACGCGAAACACCGACGAACCGGGCGTCATCGGCCTCATCGGCTCCGTGATGGGTACCCACGACGTCAACATTGCCGGGATGTTCAACGCGCGTGAGACCATCGGTGGGGAGGCCCTGACCGTCTACAACGTCGACGACGACGTTCCCGAGGCGGCGAAAGCCGAACTCGAGGCCGACGAGCGGATCATCGGCGTGCGCTACATCACGTTGAACGGCCAGTGAGCGAGTCGGCTTTCGCCTCGTTATCGCTGTAAGACGGCCAAAGGTGTTCGATTTTATTTTGCCCGCTCGAGCCACGCCGGTTCCTCGAGTTCGCCACCCTCGATCGGCTCGAGCGTGATTCGTATCGTCACCGATTCGTTGTGGCTCACCCCCTCGAGTCGATACGATTCGACGTAGCCCTCCGCGTGCACGACGACCGTTACCGTCGCGTTCGTGATTGCGCCGATGTCGACGTTTTCACCCTCGAGCACGTATCGATCGCCACCGTCGGATTCGGTGATAGTGTCTATCGAGTCGTACGCCGCCTCCAGATCGGGCGTCGTAGCGAGATCGGTGAACTCGAGGGACTCGTCGGTCCAGGCGGTCGTCTCGTTGCCAGCGTGCTGGTGCAGGTGCACGGTCCCGTCCTCGAGCCACCAGTTGAGCGTCGTTCGGTCGGCCCCCGCCTCGGTGTGCTCGACGCTAGTCGTCTCACCCGTCGCGCTCGAGCACAGGCTGGCGATCGTGTGGGTTTCCGTTCGCTCGAACGCGACCGACCCGTTCGCGTCCGCTCGGACCACCGTTGCGTTGTACCGGAAGGACATGGTCTCGAGCGCGTCGAAATGGGCGTCCTGTAATGCGGAGGCGTTCGTTACCCCAGATGTGGCCAACCCGGGAACCGGTTCGGGGTCGGTCTCCGAATCGACCCCGTAGGGCTCCCGGTCGTCCGTCACGTCGGCCCCGCCACAACCGGCTAGCACCAGAACGAGGGCGACGACGATCGTGGCGATCAGTTGTCTCACAAATATGTTTATTTAAATGATGGTTTCTCATAAACCCTCGGACGTGTTGCCGGGAGCACGCCGCACTCGAACAGTTGCTCGAGGTTAACTGAACTTCTGCACCGTCACGTCGAGCGTGTCCAGATCGACGATCGGTGCGTAGCCGGAGTCGGGATCGATGTTGACGCTCTTCTGGAAATCGGTCTGGGACTGCCAGCACCCCGAGTTGATCGCCAGCACGTTGTGGTACTTGCCGAAGCCGAGTTTGTGGACGTGACCGGTGTGGAAGATGTCCGGCACCTCGTCGATCGTCAAGTAGTCTTTCTCCTCGGGAGCCAGTCGGGTGTGACCGCCGAACTGGGGAGCCACGTGACGCTTTTTCAGCAGCTGGTACATCGCCTTGTGTGGCTCGTCGTAACTCGCCTTCTCGGCCGGCAACTCGGCGATAACCTCGTCCAGACTGACGCCGTGGTACATCAGGACGGAGACGCCCTCGAGCGTGACCACGGAGGGATTGCTCACGATGCGGGCGTCGTGTGCGTCCATGATCCCCCGCAGACGCTCGTCGAATCCCGGCTGGGGCTCGGCGAGGCGAACGGCGTCGTGGTTCCCCGGAATCATCACGATCTCGAGGTCGCCGGGCACCTGCTTCAGGTACTCGTTGAACAGTTCGTACTGGTCGTAGATGTCGACGACGTCGAGTTCTTCGTCCTGATTCGGATAGATACCGACGCCTTCGACCATGTCCCCGGCGATCAGCAGATACTCGACGTGCTGGGCGTCTTCGGTGTGGAGCCAGTCGGTGAACCCGTTCCAGGCGTCGTGCATGAACTCCTGGCTGCCGACGTGAACGTCACTGATGAGTGCGGCCTGCACGTGGCGGTCGGCCGTCGACGGCTTGTGCGTCCGCGGCACGTCGGGGAAGTACATCCCGTCCACGAAGGCGATACCCGAATCGTCAGAGAGCGTCCCCTCCATCGCGATCACCTCGTCACACAACAGTTCCTCGACGAGTTCGGCGTACTCCCGGTCTTTCATCACCAGCCACGGGAACGTACCGGTCGCGTCCTCGAGTTCGACCAGCCAGTGGCCGCTGGCGGTCGAGCGGACGTCGTTGACCAGGCCGACCATCGCCACCTCGCTCCCGCTGGGCATCGACGCAATCGAGGTCGCCGGGCGATGGTTGACCCGCCCCCGGAGTTTCGAACCCAGTCGCTCGAGGCGGTCGCGAAACACTTTCACGAAGTCCTTGTACTCGCCCGTCCCGGTACTCTGGCCGGTCATGTCGTTGGCGATATCGACGACCTGGTGACTGGTATCGATCGGGCCTCTGGTTCCCGCCCCCTTCGTTTCATCTGCAACGACCCCACCATCTGGAGTCGAAGAGGGGATGTCATCTCCAGTTGAAACGGAGGGGTCTTGGCTCGCGGCAGGTGACGACGAATCAGTCCCCGCCGATGGCGGTTCCGAAGGCGTCCCAGAACCGGTATCAGCCGACGATTCCCCGCTCTCGAGCGCCGTTCGAACGTGTTCGGTTCGTAAAACGAGAGCGTCCTCAGGCGCGGTCTCGAGCGCCGCTTCGAGCGTTTTCGAGGGGTGTTCTGCACTCGCGATCAGCGTCACGGCCTCGCGTTCGGCGTTGTAGCCACGGCTCGTGAGTTCGCTCACGATTCTCGCAGGCCCCTCGAGTGGCACGTCAGAGCAATACCGCGGAGTCGATAAAAACGTGGCGAGTCCCCGTTCGCCGGAACAGAAAATTGATTGCCACCCCTCCCAAAGCCGCATGCGATGAGCGGTGACGGCGCGGATGATTCCCCCGAAACGGAGGCTGGCGAGCGCGCCGACCGCACGGAAGAACGCACCACAGGCGACTCGAGCACCGAGCAAAGCGACTCGAGGACGACCGATGACGGCCGCGTCACCGACGAGAGGCCGGTGACCGACACCGGTCCAGACGAACGGACCACCGACAGTTCGGACGACACTGCCCAGGAGAGAAACGACGATCCCGAAACCACCGACCAACCGGGCGATGGGACGACGCCTCCCGAAAACGAGACCGAACAGTCAGACGACCTCGAGGAGACAGCTGATTCGGCGTGGGCAGAGGAACGGTCGCCAAGTCGCGACGGCCGAGACAGCGAGTCAGCCGCAACTGACCGACCGAACGGGGATGCCTCGGGTGCGCCCGAGAGAACCGTTGCTGAACGGCCGGATGCACCAGCCGACTCGTCGGCGCCCCCTCGTCCACGCCCTGAACGAGAAAAACCCGACGTAACCATCGAAGACGACGGCGTCATCCGGTGGTTTCTCAAGACGAACGACGGAACGGTCGTCGCCGTTCGCGATATTCTGAGTAGCGTGGCGCTGGTCGCCGTCATCGGCTTGATTCTCTTTGGCGTCAGCGGCATCTGGCCACCGCTAGTGGCCGTCGAAAGCGGGAGCATGGAGCCGAATATGGAGATCGGCGACATGATCTTCGTCGTCGCTCCCGACCGCTTCGTTGGCGACGACCCGACCGGCGATACCGGCGTCGTCACCCTCGAGAACGGCGAAGAAAGTGGGCACGACAAGTTCGGCAAACCAGGCGACGTCATCATCTTCCTCCCGAACGGGCAGAACCACCAAACGCCGGTTATCCATCGCGCCCACTTCTGGGTCGAAGAAGGCGAGAACTGGGTCGACGAGCAGGCGAACCCGGACTACGTCAACGGCGCGAGTTGTGCCGAAATCTACACCTGCCCAGCTCCGCACGCCGGCTTCATCACCAAGGGGGATGCGAACAGCGGCTACGACCAGGTCACCCGCAGCGTCGGCGCCGATACGAGCGTCGTCAAACCAGAGTGGACCACCGGCAAGGGCATGTTCCGGATTCCGTGGCTCGGCCACGTCCGACTGCTTTTCGAGCGGATCATCCCAACGATGCTCGGGCTCGGTTCCTCGAGTCTGTTCACGCCGAACCCCCTGCTCGCCGGGTTCCTCGGCGCAGTGAGTTTCGCTGGGGTACACCAGTGGCACGCTCGTCCGTGAACGACCGACGCGAGTGAAATCCCCTCGAGTTGAACATGCTCGATTGAGAACCCTCGAGTTCCGAGTGCAGGCTCAAATATCTCGTCTGACGAAGAGAGCGATCGCGAGTCCGACCAACACGACGAACGCGAGGAGCAAAATCCCTGCATCCACAAACGCGTACTCCTCGTGCACCAGGATGGCGGTTTCGTCGTAGTATCGGGTCGGCGCAATCGCCCCGACCCACTCGTAATCCTCATTCAGCGTGGAGACGGCCTCGAGCAGCCAGAGGAACACGACGAGACTCAGGGCGACGGCTCGGGCGCGGCGAGCACGGTCGGCGAGCACGGAGACGACGAGACCCAGAGCCGCACAGACCAGCAGGTAGGGCACACTGAGCAAATGAACCATCGCCACGGCAACGGGATTCATCGCTTCGCCGATGACGACCGACCCAACGTAGACGATGAGCGCCACGCCGACGTTCAACACCACCAGCGGTACCCACAGCGCACCGATCTTCTGCACCACGATAGACTCCCTCGAGACGGGGTTCGACAGCGTCAGATCCATTCGCCGACTGTCGACATCTGCAGCGATCATGTTCGCCCCCATGTACGCGAAGTAGACCCCGATCAGGACGACCCAGAAAAACGAGTACATCTCCGCCGCGATGAAGCCCTCGACGGTGTGGAGGGCATCGATACCGAAGAACTCGAACATCCACTCGGGAAAGGCCTCAGCGATCGCTTCGGCGTCGTCGGCGAATCCGGGATAGACGGAGAAGTAAAACGCGGCCAGGACGGCGAACACGCCGGTCAAGACGAGCAGGCTTCGAACTCGCTTGCGTGATTCGACGCGCAAAATGGCGGTCATCAGATATCCCTCCGAACGAAGTACACGGTCGCAATAGCGAGCAGGACGACGAACGTCACCAGCAAAATCGCGGCATCGCCGAATGCGTACTCCTCGTGGATGAGAATCGCGGCGGGGTCGTAGTACCGACTCGGCGTGAGGTCACCCACCCACTCGAGGTCCGGGTCCATCTCCGAGAGTCCGTCGAGCAGCCAGAGCATAAACACGGCACCGAGACCGGCAGCCTGCGCGCTCGTCACCCGGTCGAGGACGACAGACATGAGGACGCCGATAGCAGCACAGACGAGCAAGTACGGGACCGAAAGCAGGTGGGCCATCGCCAGGGCGACAGGATCGATCGACTCCTCGAGGACGAACGATCCGGCGTACAACAAAACGAACAATCCGACGTTGATAGCGACCAGTGGCACCCATATCGCTCCGATCTTCTGGAGGACGATCGACTCACGCGAAACCGGATTCGACAGGAGCAAGTCCATCCGACGCTCTCGAATGTCTCCCGCAATCATCCCGCCACCGAGGTAAGCGAAGTAGATGCCGAGAAAGAGCGTCCAGATGAACGGAAACATGTACGATCCAAGAAAGCCCTCGAGCGTGTGTAACTCCTCGAATCCGAACAGACCGGCGACGTGCTCGGGGAAGGCCTGCTCGATGGTTTCGGCTTCGGCAGCCATCCCGGGAAAGACCGCGAGCATGAACACCACGAGTAGCCCGAAGACGCCGGTCAAGACGAGCGTCCCGCGAACCAGGTTTCGTGACTCCATTCGGACGATTGCGGTCATGACTCCTCCGAGATGGGGTCCTCGCCGTAATAGTGTTTGAAGATGTCGTCGAGTTGCGGGTCCCCGATGTCGACGTCCCGGACCTCGAACTCGACGAGGTGCTCGAGCAGTCGCTGTGGCTCGCCCGTATACGTGAACTGGGCGGTGCTGTCGATCAGTTCGACGTCGATCATCGACTCGGTCACGAACCGCTCTTCGACCACCGGTTCTCCGAGGTGCACCCGAACGCGTTTACCGCCGCGAGAGAGCAACGCCTCGATGTCCTCGAGGGCAACCAGTTCGCCCGACCGGATGATCCCAACCCTGTCGGCGATTCGCTGGACTTCGCTGAGAACGTGTGATGAGAAGAAGATGGTCTTGCCGGCGTCACACTCGGCTTCGAGAAACCGATGGAGGCGATCCTGTTTGAGCGGGTCGAGGCCGGACGTCGGCTCGTCCATGATGACGAGGTCAGGGTCGTGCATGAACGCCTGGACGATACCGAGCATTCGCCGGTTCCCGGCGGAGTAGGTCTCGATTGACTGGTCCAGCGGTGGCGTGAACAACTCGAGCAGTTCCTCACGACGCTCGTCGCCTCGCATCCGGGCGAAATAGTCCAGTGCCTGGCGGCCAGTCAATCGGTCGTCGAAGCCAAGCGTATCCGGCAGATACCCGACGTTCGCCTTGGCTTCGGTGAGCGCTCGCCGGTCACGGATATCCGCGCCGAGAACCGTCGCCGTCCCCGCCGTCGGCTTGATGAGACCGAGCAAGAGACGAATCGTCGTCGTTTTGCCAGCCCCGTTCGGGCCGAGGTAGCCGAACACCTCCCCCGACTCGACGTCGAAGGTGACGCCGTCGTTGGCCGCGATATCGCCGTAGCGCTTGGTGAGCCCCTCGAGGTGAATTACTGACACACGCTAACAACGTAGAAAGATTACATAAATATGGGTGACAACACCCATCTGAAGGGAGAGCAAAATAGGCAACGGAACCGAATCAGTTCTCGAAACGAGCCTGAACGAACGGCTGGACGTCGTCGATGTCAGAGAGACGCGAGTCAGAGATCAACACGGCTTCAGTTTCCTCGAGCGGGACCGAGAGGCTGATCTCTTTGGTTCGGCCGTACCGACCTTTCGAGACGACGACGGCGTTGACGATACCGAGCATGTCGAGTTCGCTGATGAGGTCGGTCACGCGCCGTTGTGTCAGAATGTCCGCGTCAATCTCGTCACACAGGCGCTTGTAAATGTTGAATACCTCACCCGTGTTGATGCTGTGAACGCCGTTTTTCTCCAGTGAGATGATAGCAAAGAGGACGAGTTTGCTCTGAGTCGGTAGTGTCCGAACGACCTCGACCACGCGATCGAGTTCGATCTTATCCTGGGCCTGTCGGACGTGTTCTTCGACGATCGTTTCCGATTGAGAGCGCTCGGCGAGTTCGCCCGCCGTGCGAAGCAAGTCGAGGGCACGCCGTGCGTCACCGTGTTCCTGGGCGGCAAAGGCCGCACACAGCGGGATGACGTCGGGCGACAGGGCTTCGCCTTTGAACGCGACCTCCGATCGGTGCTGAAGGATGTCCCGCAACTGATTGGCGTCGTACGGCGGGAAGACGATCTCTTCCTCGCCGAGGCTCGATTTGACTCGCGGGTCGAGAAAGTCGGTGAACTTCAGATCGTTCGAAATGCCGATGATCGAGACACGGGAGTTCTGCAATTCGGAGTTCATCCGCGAGAGATTATAGAGCGTGTCGTCACCCGATTTCTCGACCAGTTTGTCGATTTCGTCGAGCATGATCACGACGACGCGCTCGGAGTAATCGACCGCATCGAAAAAGACGCTATACACCCGGTCGGTCGGCCACCCGGTCATCGGTACCTCCTCGAAGTTGTCCCGGTCTTCCTCGAGTGACTCGATTCGCTCGTCGATCTCTTCGACGGTAGTCGGCCCGTCGGTAAGCGGATCCTCGTTCGTCTCATCCTCCCCGTCGGTATCCACACCTTCGGCCGCGCCCGACGATTCGAGAGACGGTGGGAACTCCTCTTCTTCGGACTCGAGCAGTTCGCGCCGGGTCTCGAGCGTCTCTATCTTGTCGTCGATACGGCGCTCGTTTTCCTCGATGAACTTGTTTGCGAGCTGTGCGAGGACGCGATACTGAGTGTCGGTTACCTCGCAGTTGATGTACTCGACGTCACAGGGGACGCTATATTTTTTCGAGGTGCTCTCGAGTTCCTTGCTGACGAACTTCGCACTGGCCGTCTTGCCGGTTCCCGTCTTGCCGTAGATGAGAATGTTCGAGGGCGTCTCCCCGCGGAGCGCGGCGACGAGGATCGTCGCCATCTTGTTGATCTGGTCGCTCCGGTGTGGGAGTTCGTGTGGTGTATACGACGGGCGCAACACTTCCTTGTTTTCGAAAATCGGTTCCCCACTGAGCAGGTCGTCAAACAGGCCCTGGTTCGACTCCTCGTCACCGTCAATCCCCTCGAACCTTGCCGCAAAGCCCGCGGGCGTGCTCGGTGAGCGATCCGCAGCGTTCCCCGAACCTGTCGTATCTGAGTCCTCGTCTGACATTCGTCGTACGCATACCCCATCGTTTCGTGTGGAACGCACCCTCGAGAACGCCGAATTCGGGAATCAGCTGCCGTATTGGCGACGTTGTGCGTTCAGTGTGTTCACGACCGATTCCAGTTGATGCAAACGAACCAGAGGAACACGGAGGTAATAAACGCTTCCCTTCAATCCGAGTGAATCTTCGACGTCAACACCGCTTCGACGGACCGGGAACGGTTTTCGATTGCTGTGGAGAAGCCCATATAACGACCCCGAGAACCTGGAATTCCCTCGATAAGTAGGTGCACAGATCCGGGGGATCGAACGTCCGATACGTCTCGAGTGGCGGCAAATCCTACCAACACAGCTCTCACACGCGCAGGAAGACACCGGAAGACCACCGCTTCACATGGAACAACTGGACAGTCTGCCGGACACGTATATACTGGGAGGGCGTACCCGCCAACGAGATGAAACCGGTTCGTGTGGCTATCGGGGGACTCACAGCCCTCTGTGTCGGACTCATTGCACTCCCGCTGTTGTACGCCTTTCCGATCGCTGGTGTCGGTTCGTTGCCGATGGTAAGCGACGATCGGGCGTTCGACCTCGTTATGCTAACACCGGTGTTGTTGCCGATCGCAATTATCTCGGCCGTCGGCCTCATTAGTTTCGAGTACGTCATTCGCGGCTCGAGCGACCGTGGAGAGAGCGTGGCCAGCGGAGTTGCCGATCGCTCGACCGGAGTTCGTACTGAAGGCGACGAATCAGAGTGGACGGCCTCACAGAGCGATCCCCTCGAGGTACTCAAAGAGAGCTACGCCACCGACGAGATCACTCACGAGGAGTACGAACGACGGCTACAGGTGTTACTCGACGTGGACAGCAGCGACGAACTGCAACAGCGACTCGAGGAGGTGACCAATGACGCTCGGACCCGGTGAGTCCCGTCGTCGGACGCTCGGCATCGTCGGACTGGTGTCCATGTTTATGCTTCCGGTGGTGTTGTTTCCGCTGTTCTGGTTCGTTCCGAGCGCACGCTTTTATGCAGGTCTGCTTGTGCCGCTGTTCATCGTGTTCGTCATCGTGGTACTCGTCTCGAGTGTCGGCACGCTGTCGAGCACGACTGTCGAAGGAACCGACCGAACGGACGACCGCGTCGAGGCCCTCAAGCGCCAGTATGCGAGCGGCGAGATCGACGAGTTCGAGTTCAAGCAGCAACTCGAGACCGGGGACCCGGAGGTCGAACGCGGTTTCGAACGGGGCGCGACGACGTCCACCACCGAGTGGGCTACGAGCGAAACGCCAGAAGAGCGGCTCAGACGACGCTATGCGGCGGGCGAACTGGACGAAAAGGAGTTTCGTCGACGGTTAGCCGTCCTCGATGAGACGGCTACCGAGCGCGCCGAGGCCGGAGAGCCCTGAGCCGAACGAGGCGTGGCGATCACCCACCAGCGCTGGCTCCCAGAAAACGCACCCCTCTCACTCGAGCGTTCTGAGACCGGTCTGCGGTGGCAAAAAGTACCTCGCCCCCTCGTCGGTCACCTCGAGGAGTTCCTCCTGTCCGAGATACCCCCACTCCGTTTCGACGCCCAACTCGAGCGTGTACACCTCGCCTGCCGACACCGTTCGCTCGGGTCGGTCGCCGTAGCGGTCCCACCGTGGCCCCAGCAGCGGTCCGGCATCGTGGGCGTTCCGGCCGACGGTGTGGCCGGCTGCGTGTTCGAACGCCGACCATCCACGGTCGGTGATCGCCTTCCGGACCGCGGCGTCGACCTCGTGGCCGGGCACGCCAGGTTCGAGGACGGCTTTCCCGGCCTCGATTGCGGCCCGCACGTCGTCGAACGCGGCCTGTAAGTCGGCTGGTGGCGCCTCGTCTTCGTGGGAACGGTAGTACAATCGCTGGATGTCCGATGCATACCCCTCGTAGCGCACCCCGAAATCGACGTGCAACACTTCGCCCGGTGGCACCGTTCGGTCACCCGGATGGGTGTGCCCGACGGGGGCCGCCGCACCCGCATCGACGGCTGGGCAGCCGTCCCAGCTCCAGGCGCTCTCGAGGCCGTCCTCGCGCATTCGGTCGTGGAGGAAATCCGCGAAACGGGCTTCGGTCCAGTCGGGTTCCCACGCCTCGACCGCCTCCGCAAGCAACTCCTCGGTCAGTTCGGCCGCGCGTTTCATCCGTGTCCGCTCGAGGTCGGTCAGCGAGTGGCGGAGAGAGCCCATAACCGGCGCGCTCGACTCGAAGCGCCCCGGATAGTCGGTTCCCTCGAGGAGCGAACAGAGTCGCCGATACATGCCGTGGGTCAGTCCGTCTGCCACCTGTTCGTTTTCGGCGTAGTTGACGGCGATTCGATCGGGGTCGAGCGCCTCGAGCGTGTCCCGAAGCGGGTCGCGTATCGATTCGTCGTACGTGTGGACCTCGTAGCGACCGACCGCCTCGACGGGGTCGGCGTCGTAGCGACCGACGATCGCGTGGTGATCGCCGCTAGCGGTGACGAGAAAGGCGCTCTCCCAGACGACGTCCGCGCCGAGAATCAGCGCCAGCGCCGGTTCGGGTATTTCACTCGTCTCGCGGGCGAAGGTGAGCCAGCAGTCGATATCGAGCGCCTCGAGTCTCGACTCGGCCTGATCCAGTTTCGTTTCCACCAGTTCGACGGTCTCCGCGTCCATACGGACAGCTCACAGCGATTACAGAAATCGATTGTGGGTGCCCGGTTTCACGCACGGAGACCGGGGACTCGAGTGGTGCCCTACAACTGGGAATCATCGATCGGTTTCGTGTACCACCAGGCCCACGCGACCAGCACGGCCTGGAACGGCAATCGAACCAGCGCGACGAGTCGAGCGAGGCGTGCCACTCTCGGTGGTAAGTCCTCATCGAGAACGTCACTCGTCGCGATGTGGACGTTCGCGGGAAACACCGCAATCAGGAGCGCGACGATTCCCCAGGCCGACACCTGTCTCGTTCGTCGACACAACACGCCAACCCCCAGGACAATTTCGATGATGCCGGAGAGATACACTAGCTCGAGCGGTCGCGGAAACTGCGGTGGGACGGCACGTTCGAACGGCTTCGGAGCGAGAAAGTGGGCGACACCGGCAACGAGATACACGGTGCTCATGACGTACAGCAGCGGTCGCTTGTACCGGTCGAGTGAACGGCTCATCGGGTGAGAAATCTGCTGCCCGCCACATGAGCGTTCGGCCTACCGTTGTCGCTCGAGAGGGTAAATACACCGTCAGTGTTCGACCGACTGTATCGTCGACAACGTTACCTGCAGGTAACCGTTCCGTTACTTTTCGGTCACCGAAAAGATATCGTATGTCCGTCTTTCTTACCAGTATGCACGGACGTTCAGGTGTTTTGACGGGGAGTAGTGTTCGTACTGTCGAGAGGTTTACATGAGTGTCGGGGGCCGACACCCGAACTCGAAAACAGTACTTCTGTTGGTAGCCGGCTGTCTCCTGGCTGTCGGCCTGGCCGGCGTCGTGGTCGCGGACGCGGCTTCCAACCCGCCGAGCGCCGACCCCGCCAGTATCGAAGACGGACTGCTCGAGGCCGACGGCGAACAGACTGTACTGGTCGTCTTCGATTCGACCCTGGTAACGGCCGACCCCGCAGATGTCGCTGCCCGACAGGAACAGACGGCTCGCACACAGCAACCCCTGCTGACGTACGCGGAAGCGAACCCGGCCGTGACCGTCGACCGGCAGTTCTGGATACGGAACGTCGTCGTCCTCACCGTCGACCTCGAGCACACCACGCTCGAGCCGATTGCGGCGCTCGAGGGCGTCGAAGCCGTTCGGGAGAACGGCCACCTCAAGGGTGAGTCAGTGACGTTCGGACCGGCGACGACCGGCGTGGCCGATTCGAGCACCGCGAACGCCGTTTCAGGGACCCAGCGTGCAGGTGAGATCGAGGCCTCCTACGGATTGAATCAGATCAACGCGCCGGACGTCTGGACGGAGTACGGCACCCGTGGCGAGGGAATCACTGTGGGCGTCCTCGACAGCGGCGTCGACCCGAGCCACCCTGACATCGAAATCGCCGGCTGGGCCGACTGGGACGTCGACGGGACACCTCGAGACACCGACCCACAGGATTACGACGTCCAGCGGGAACCGAGCGGCCACGGCACCCACGTCGCCGGAACGATCATCGCCGAGGACCGAAGCGGTATCCACCTCGGAGTCGCTCCCGACGTCGACCTGCTCGTGGGTGCGGCGCTGACCGACTGTGACGCAAGCGGCTGTGACGCCCGCGAGGCCCAGATTCTGGCCGGCCTCGAGTGGGCCGTCGAGCAAGAGCTGGACGTCCTCACGATCAGTATCGGACTCGACACCAAGGCAGGACAGTTCATCGAGCCGATTCGAAACGCCGAGGCCGCCGGCACACTCGTCATCGCGTCGGTCGGTAACGAGGGGCTGGGGACCAGTAGCGCCCCGGGCAACGAGTACGACACCGTCAGCGTCGGGGCCTCGGATGCCTGGGGCGAAATTCTGGACATGTCCGGCGGTGAAGTCGTCTTCACCGACCTCGAGTGGAGCGACCCACCCGAAGACTGGCCGGAGACCTACGTCCTGCCGACGGTGTCGGCACCGGGCTGGGACATCCCGAGCGCCGTCGTTGGCGGCCAGTACTCCCGCGCCTCTGGAACGAGTTTCGCCGCCCCGCACGTCGCCGGCGGTGCAGCACTCCTGCAGGCGGCGACCGACGAACACCTGACGCCGGCCGAACTCGAGGCCGCCCTGATCGAGACGGCAGGGAAACCCGACGGCAAGAACGAAAACCAGGACGTCCGGTACGGACACGGCATCATCAACGTCTACGCCGCCGTCGAACTGGTCGCCGAGGGCGACCTCGAGGTCGACGACGGGGACGGTGACACGAGCGGCGACGGTGACGGACCCGACGGGGACTCGAGCGACGCCGACGACTCGAGTACCGACGACGCAAGCGACACCGACGAGCCGGGTGACGGCGATCAGGAACACGACAGCGACGGAACGACTGACGATGCTACGGATGGTGACACGACGAGCGATGACGGTGCTGGGCCAGTAGCCGACGACCAACGTGAAGATTCGAGCGACGACCAGGGTGATGGAACGGCAGCACTCGAGGACGACGAAAGCCCAGGTTTCGGTATCGGTCTCGCAATTGGAACGCTCGTACTCGTTGGCGTACTCGGGGCGAGAAAACGGCGTCAGACTCGAGTTTCCTGAACGTGGACGGAGAGCGTACCGTTTCGCTCTGGTGGCCAAACACCCTTGATTTGGATTGTGTAGCTGTTTGGTAGTGTATTACTACTCAAGGGAATCCAGCGATCGTAGCCATGTTGGCGAATCTCGAGACCCAGTCGCTGCCCGGGATCTGGTCTTCGGCCGCATCCCTGATCACGTCCGAAGCCGTGCCACCGGCGACACCGCCAAGGCCGGCCATTCCAGGACCAGTCGACGGGTCGCCGCCACTGATGCTTCCCACGATAGCCGTGACCTTCGCATACAGATCAGCAAGGTGGGCGTAGTAGGCGGCGACCACGCCGAGTGCCGCACCACCTGTTTTCGAGAGCAGATTGGCCTCCTCGAGGACGTCCAGGTAGAGATCGAGTGCCGCCTCAGCCCGATCGCGGTCCTGCATGGAAGCCAGCCGCCGCCGACGAACTGCCCCGCCGGTTCCGTCAGGCATGATGCCGAGTAACGTGCCGGTTCGACGATTGACGTTCCACATGGCGTACGATGAACCGTCTCTCGGAGCGAGTTGATAGCTTCGACGGTCCAACCCAGCGTGTCGTCGGAGGTCCTCGTACTGATCCCGATCGGCCTCATACTCGTCGAGGTCATCGGTGTCGGCGAGCGGGCTCCCCTCGAGCAGGCTGAGTGTCGAGGAGTCGAACCGTGCGTCTTCCATGATCGACATCCGGGCCGTGCGCTCGAGCGTCCGATAGAAGCCTTCGTCCGGGTCCTCCGTCGCCGTCGTCGCCCGCGAAATCGGGAGAATGTCGAGCGATTCCTCGAGGTCGAGATTCCCGTTTTCGATCACGGGTTTGACCTGGTAGGCGACCGTACGCGGCCCCAGGAAGTAGGTCAGTCCGTCCTCGTTCTGGCGGTTGGGAAGCGGTGTCTGGACGAACAGCGGGTCCCAGGCCACCTCCATTCGTCCTTTCTTGTAGACCGCCAGCAGTTCGTGGAACTCCTCGTCTGTCATCTCACCCGAGGCGTCGGCACCGATCTCCTCGACCAGAGCGTGGAGTTCCCGATAGGAGTGACGCGCCTGCATCATATCGTCGAGCAGGACCGACAGCGGGACGCCGTCCCCCTCGAAGGAGATGTCGACGCCACCGAGCATCGCCATCTTCGTATCTCGAGCGAAGTCCGCCAGCCCCGGCATGCCGAAGCCGGCTTCCTCGTCCGGGTCGTCGCTGTAGGGGTCCCAGCTGTCGTCCTGTAAGGGGTCCCAGCCACCCAGCGTTCGCGTGACCGAGTGGCCGTCGTACTCGACGGTCAGGTAGAGGCCGACTAACGAGCGAATCACTCCCGTCGAGCCACTGGTCTCGTAGCTCGTGGTCGCATCGGCGACAGCCGTCACGTCTGGCGGTTCGGTTTCGTCGTCGTTCCCAGTGTCTGCATCTGCGTCGTCACCGGTTGTCTCGTCCTCTGTGCCCGGTTCCGCACCGATTGACAGTTCGACCTCACGAGTCCCCAGTCCGTCGTCGGGAACGTGATAGTCGAACCGATAGGTCGGTACCGATTCGACCACGTCGTCGACTGCCTCCGCGACCCGCTCACGAACCAGTTGCCAGTCACCCATCGGCGCGACCGTCGCGCCCGTCAACTCCGCCTGGTGTAAGACGACTTCGTCTTCGACCGGGGCCGACTCGTCGTACGCACTGAGCAATACTGTGCGTGGCGCCACCTCGAACAGCGGGTCTGCCCGCTCGTCGTAGGAGTTCGCCGGCTGGCCGTCGTGTGCGAACACGATGAGGTCGGGATTGTCGGCGATCGCATCGGGCAAGTGCGTCCACATCGCCGAGTCCACGTACCGGCGTTCGATGGTCGCCCCCGGAGCCGTCTCCACCATCAGCGCCTCGAGTTCGTCGTACTTCTCGTCGTCCGTCGCTGCGTCGACCCCTCGACCCATACTGCCGGACTCGTCTATCACATACAGGATTTTCGGCACCGGTCGCGTGTCGACGAGACTCGGGTGTACTATCTGGCCCTCGTCCGTTGCCGAAAACACCGGCCCGGGAAGGCCAGCGACGTGATCGCCGCTCGAATCCAGCACTGTCGCCTCGAGACGAATTCTCGGATAGTTGGTCGAATCAGCGTCGACCTCGACTGACTCGATCGTCTCGAGGTCGGGAACGTCGTCGGGGTCGAAAAACACCTGGCCGTCTTTCATAATGCGTTCGCTCGAGAACACGACCTCGCCGTCTTTGAATTCGAAATCGGCCGACAGGCGGTCGCCCGAGAGCGTAATCATGTCACCGAACTCGCTGAGTTCGGCTTGTTCGGCGTCGGTCATATCCGGCCCCTGGAGGGTGAGCGACGGGGTGAACATATTCATGTCGTCGATGCCAACCGTCGGGAACTCGACCGGGTCGGTCAGCGTCGGCGTCCGAACGAGGAGTTGTCGTCCGACGAGGTCCGGCACCGCCCACTCACCCGAGACGAGTTCGAACGGTTCCTCGATGGTATTCGAGGTCGCCGCCGAGAGCGTAACCCGAACCGTCTCGACGTCCGTC
This sequence comes from Natronosalvus amylolyticus, assembly GCF_024298845.1. Classification (NCBI taxonomy): domain Archaea; kingdom Methanobacteriati; phylum Methanobacteriota; class Halobacteria; order Halobacteriales; family Natrialbaceae; genus Natronosalvus; species Natronosalvus amylolyticus. Next base: position 2,614,913 of record NZ_CP101156.1, on the reverse strand, counting down.
TCCGGTTCCTCGATGCGGTTGTCATCACCAATCACTCCAAACGGCACGTCTCCGAAGAGGTTCGCATAGTACCGGTTCTGGTCGTCGTCGAACACCTCGACGACCGGTATCGACTGGCTCGAGGACCGAGCGGAGTTCCATCGCCAGTCGAACTCGCTCGGCCCGCTACGACTCTCCGATGGCTCCGCCGGTAACAGGTCTCGGAGCGAATCCGCGAGCGCCAGACTGTCACCACCACCCTCGTCGACGACCGTCATGTCTTCCGCCGGTTCTCGCTCGAGGCGGTCGGCCCACGCCTCGAGTTGCTCGTCGGTGATGTCAGGTTCGTCCTCGACTGCTGGCGTCTGCAGCCACTGTGTGCGGATTTCCTCGGCAGTCAGCCCCTGCTCCTCGCGGTCGACCCTCGTCTCACGAACCGTCGCCGAGTAGCCAGCCTGGTGATAGAGGTTCGCGAGTGCCTCAGCTTTGTCACGTGGCGTTCCCATCCCACACCGAAGTGCGCCCCGGCCGCCCCACCGAAGCACCTCGGCCACGTCGTCGATATCCGACCGAGACGTCGGCACCGTCTGTATCCCGTCTCTGACGAACTCGAACAGTGCCTCGAGGATGTCGACGTCGTCCACAACCGGACCGAGGTCTGGGTCGGGTTCGTCGTCACCGACCGTATCGGATGGTGTCTCGTCGTCGCCGTCTTCCTCGATCTCGTCGTCCGTCACCGCCCCTGGAGATCGCAACGTGGCGGTACCGCCGTAGAACCGGTGACCATCGCTGCTGCCAGCGCCGGCGGTGATCAAAGACACGCCCTCGTCCTCCGAGGTCGATTCCTCGGCTACTCGTGCAGTGACACCGTCGTCGTCTACGGCCGCCGCCCGCCGTTCGTGGCGTTCGTTCGCCCAACCGACGAGCGTCGTTGCCCGGCCTGGGAGATGGTCTGGGCTGGTTCGGAGTCCGTGCTGCATCTCTTCCCAGACGTCGAACGGGAGGTGTTCGTCCGCATCCGCCCCGCTGACGACTCCATCCTCACCGTCGCCACGGAGGTCCGACGGCGAGAACCCGCTTCCGAGCAGGTAGCCGAGGGTCCCAGAGCCGAGGCCAACGGCTGCTCCGCCAAGCACGTTCCGGCGACTCACCGGGAGGCCACCAGCCAGGAGACCATCCGAATCCCCCTCCCCTGCCGATGTCGATGCCGAATCGCGTTGACTCGTGGCTCCGGCATCCGAAGCGCCAGGTTCGTCTCCAGTGTTCACAGCACCCCCAGGTTCGGCCGGGGATTCCTCGTCCGATGTCTCGGCTGTCGAGTCCGCAGCTGGCACTGCGTTCTCGTTCACACCCTCGTCTTCCGAGGCCCCATCCGCACTCGAGTCCGCCGCTTCTGGCGTTGCACCCGCACTCGAGTCCGCTACACCCTGCCGGCCCACATCGCTGTCGTCCCGGTCGTCAGTCATTACACCCCTCAGGGCCGGAGACCGTATGGGTTTTATTTGACTTTCAGGTAAGTTGGTTAGTTACCTCGTGGTAAGTTTGTGGTGAATCTGGAGACCGTTCAACGACACCCGGAGTCCGACCGATAAAAGTGCAGTCACAGCCAGACAGGTCGCGCCCGCCTACCGTTCGGTTGCCGGGCGTGGCTCAGCCTCGAGGTCGACAGACTCCGAGTTGGCCCTGTTTTTCGCGATTGTCTCGAGCGTCCGGCGCTGTGAGTCGTCGTAGGAAGCCCCCAGAGCGATCAGGAAGCCGGTAATTGCGGTGACGACCGCAATCGCGCCGACAGCAACGACCGCAATCGGGAGGATCGACCCCGGAAGCGCCTGTGCTGAGGTCAACAGCGCCACAGCGGTTACCGCCGCGATCAACGCGAGTAATCGGCCGAATCGGCCGGTGTCGAATCCGTCGTCGGCACCGTCGTTGGTGTCGAACAGTTCGTTCAAGATACCGGCGTACTCGTCGTCAGTCGTCGCGTTTCCGAGCGAGTGAATCGAGTGGGCAACCCACAGACCCGCGGTGAAGTTGAGCAGGGCGACGAACGAAACGAGGCCGAGTTGCCCCTCGACGAACAGACCGACCAGAACGGCGTTGGCGAACGCGAGAACCATAAATCCGTGGACGACGAGCGAGCGCGTCCCGAAATCCTCGAGCAGTGATACGTGTGCTAATCTCATACCACTAGTTGGCACGCTGCGGGTATAGCACTGGTCCCTAACCGAACAAAGTACTCGGAGGAAGGTGGATCGGTCGATCGGGCTAGAGGGTGACGTTTCGAGCACACTCGAGAATCGTGCTGAACGGTGGCCAGTGGGTCTCGGGGGTTCGTTGCCACCGCATACCGGTCACCCTCGGATCGGCGTGGTCGCTGGCCAGCACACTGTGACAACGAACCCTATCAGTCCTCACACTCCATATCCGGAGGCGAGATCGGGCTCGTCTGATTCCACGAATCGAACTCAGCCGTAATTCGCTCGGAATCGAACCGAACCGGATATCCCGTGTCTTTCTCGAGGTACCAGAACGTGTTCGCCGGGCTTGCCGGCATCTCATAGACGTACACCGACTCGCCATCGATCGTGGTTTCGGCTGCCGGTTCAGTCTCCGGAAAGATCGCATCAGGCCGCCGGTTCGGATCGAGAGCGTGTGGCTCGATATCGTCCACGTCGCCCCGGCTACAGTACCCATCGTGGACGTAGTATCCCACGTCGCCGAAGCCGTAGAATTCGACGTCGCCACCCTCCGTCTCGATTGTGTGATGAAAATCACCCTCGTAGGCGACCTGCTCGCCAGGCCCGGCAAACTGTCCCGGGTTGATTCGGCGCATCTCGAACTCGAGGGTGTAGGACGTGTCCCATGTCAACAGCGATCCAATAGATGGGCCACCGTCGACTCGGTCGTACTCCTCGAGCGGGTCGTCGCTTTCGTCAACTGAGTCGTCGTCCGTCCCGTTCGGTGAATCACCCTCGTCGTCCGTGACGTCGGCTCCGTCATCCGTCGCGTCCGTGGAATCGCCACCGTCGTCCGAAGACTCGGTGCTCGAGGATTCGTCATCACCGCTTTCCGTGGCAGGTTCGTCAGAGCCGCTCTCGTCTCCTGAACCGCTATCGCTCGTCCCCGACACCTGGGTATCACCCACCCCATTTTCGTCCGTTGCGCTCTCGTCTGTACAGCCCGCCACGGCGATCGTCCCACCTGTCGCACATACCGTGAGAAATCGGCGTCTGCTCGCCAGTTCGTGCATAGTCTCCCTATCGTGTGGCTCCGTTAATATGTTCGGTTACTTTAACATAATCTCGAAACGAACCTGGAGGTAAGTTGGGATCGAAACGAATGACTCGAGCGATTAGACCTCGCTGCCGAAGGCGTGTAATGGGCCGTCGGATTCGTTGAAATACATCGTCTCATCGGCAATCGCAATCGATCCTGGAACGCTCGAGCGAACGGCTCTGGACCACAGTCGTTCGCCCGTCTCCGTATCGAACGCGTAGATCGTTCCCCGCTCGCTGTTGACGAGGACTTCGCCAGCACTCACCGACGGCGGCCCAAGCACGCCGTCAGTGTCCCCGGAAACCCACTCGACGTTGCCGGTTTCGGCGTCGATAGAGACGATTCGGTAATCCCGTGCAGTCTGTGCATACACCGAACCGTTTCCGACGGCCAGTCGTTCCCAGTGGAACGGGCCGGGTGCAAACCACCGGGTCCGCCCCGCCTCGATATCGAGCGCTATCAACTGTGATCGAGTGAGTGCAAAAACCGTCTCGTGTGCGACAGCCGCGGCCTCGACCGGCTCTTCAGCGGCGAACGTCCACCGAACGGAGCCGTCGGTGGTCTCGATTGCCTGGAGCGGGTCACCACCCGAGACGACGACACCATCGCCGACGGCCGGTGGCCCCTCGAGCGAATCGTCGGTATCGACCGTCCAGTCGACCTCGCCAGACGTCAGGTCGATTGCGTGGAGTTCGTCGTCAACCGCGTACGCATACCCGTCAGCGAGAGTCGGGTCACCGCTCCACATCGCTCCAGCCGGAACGCTCCACCGTCGTTCGCCCGTTTCGGCCTCGAGTGCACGGAAATCCTCGGCTGTCCCGAAGACGACCGCGTCGCCGTCGGTTGCCAGCGTACTGGTACGTACGGGCTCGTCGTGAACCCACTTTTCTGCTCCATCGTCGACCGACAGCGCCCGAACCGTTCGCCCGGCAAACACGGTTTCGCCTGCGACGACCGGTCCGGAGTCTCGATGGGCGAACGAGACCGCCGACTCGGACCAGACCGTCGTCGGGTCCGCTCGAGGTGCCCCAGTCCCGGGGTTGTACGCGGTCCCGCCAGCGTCGTAGCCGACCGCGGGCCACGCACGTCCGTCATCTATCGGATCCGGCGTCGTGACTGGCACGAGCCCCGGGTAGGCCTCGTAGACATCGACGTTTCGAAAACTCGCGTCGAATTCGAACTCGCCCTCGTCCGGTTCGGCAAAGCCCTGGTCGCTCACGAACTGTGGCCGGAACGTGATGACGACCGTCCGCTCGAGGGCAGCCGCAAGCAGTACCGGCCGCTGTCGCTCGATCGACCCCTCGGCTCCTGTGTGTGAGAGCGCCAGGACGAGATCGGCCACTCGCGCTTTGTCGCCGGTGTTTTCGACGGTGACTTCGACAGTTATCGTCTCCCCGCCGTCGTCGACGCGCTCGATTACGTTCGCTTGCAACACCGCACTGCCCGCAGACTCGTCAGAGGAGCCAGTGGAGTCTGTCGAATCGTCTGCTCCCGGTTCGTCGTCAACTGAATCGAATCGATCGAGACACCCAGCAACACCGCCGAGCAGAACACCGGTCCCCGTCAGGAGAAATTGTCGGCGACCGCTCAGCTTGCCATTATCATTCATGCCAACACGGTTAGAATATTTGCTATTAAAAGTCACCGGAAAACGCGTTGTCGAAAATCAGTGAGGGCTCGAGAATTGGTCACATACCTTGACGCGAGCAACGCTGTGATAGAACTCGATCTACCTGACGCACCCAGACGCGCCAACGGTCACCCACGGCGAGGGTTACACAGCGAGCGGATTTCGCTGTCACCGGGCTGTCTGACTGCCTACGATCTTCCTCTGTTCACAGCGAGCCAAGACGCCACGCGCGGGCTGTCGGTTCGAGCAGCCGATCAGGACCGTCACTCGAGCAACCGCTCGTATCGCGTTCCGGTCTGTTTGAGTCGTTCAACCGTCTCGAGACGTTGGTGTGGATGGGGCACGATATCCGCGCCGAGTTCCTCGATCGTTTGATCGACGAGACCTGCTTTGCGGGCGTGTATCATCGTAAACAGCGTGTACTCCCAGTCCTGTTCCGGTCGACGTGGGCGATGATAGCACTTGGTGACGAAGGGATGTCGGCCCGCCCGTTCACCGACGGCATCGATCCGGTCTTCGGGAACCGCCCAGACGACCATGCAATTGTGACGGAATCCGACAGTATGGTGGTCGATAATGAGTCCGAATCGCTTGATGAACCCCTTCGACAGACAGTCCTTGATCCCCGAAACGACTGCTGACGGCTCGAGTTCGAGTTCATCCGCAAGGTCCGTATACGGCTTCAGCGAGAGCGGGACCCCATCTTGAATCGCCTCGAGGATCGTTGCGTCTCGAGCTGTCATCTCCGGAGATTCGTCGTCTTCATCCACCGGCGACGTCGGTTCCAGCTGCAGTTCCGCACGGCGATTGCGTTCGCCACGCTCTATCCGGTCACCAACAACCGGGAACTGCAGATCGAGGCGGTATTCGGTTCGCTTTGGCAATACGAGCGGCTCAAGGCCGGTTTTCGTTGCAATCTCCTCGAGGATTTCGTCCCGGCGGCCCCTGGAGGCGGCAGTCAGGACGAACCACATGTTCCACTCGTGGGTACGGCGATAGTTGTGACTGACTTCAGGATGGCCGTTGACCGCCTCGGCGGCCGCCGCGAATTCGTCCTCCGGAACGGCAAGGGCTGCGAGGGTCGACGACCCAATCACCGAGGGATCGAGGACCGGACCGAGCCGTCGCACGATACCCGCCTCGTGATGGGCACGAACACGTTCCAGCACCGCCGCGGCCTCGAGGCCCGTGACCGCTTCGAGCGCCTCATACGGTGCTTGTCGGACCGGAAACCCACATTGATACTCGTCGAGCAGGATCGCATCCACGTCCTCGAGACCTTCTCGCCACTCGCTGTTAGCGTCTGTCACTGCAGATCCTCACCCGCTGCCAGGCGTCTCTCCGCCTTCATACGGTCGTTTCCGGAATCGTTTCGGCTTGGCTCTCGCGTTTGGTCAGTTGCCATGAGGTTGTTGTGTCCCGTTATTCGGTGTTATAATTCAGTCGGCTCAATCGAGTCCGTCCAGGCGGACGTACGGTGTGCTTGGCAAAAAGTCACTCCCTGTCGCACCCTTCTGGCGCGACGTGTTCTCTTGAGCGGAGCGAACGAGAACGAGGCCCGCTCGATGGTCAATCGAGTGTTCTCACTCGAGTGTAAACCACGTGGAAAAGGCATGCCACCTCCCGGATTTGAACCAAAATCAGACGTGCTCGCTTCGCTGCGCGCGACTGATAGGGTTCAGAATCCGGTCGTGGCAGTTTCGCGGACGACGGCTCACTCGCTTCGCTCGGTCACGTGTCGTCCGCAGAAACATGCCGCCTCCCGGATTTGAACCGGGGACAGCTCGATCTTCAGTCGAGTGCTCTCCCAGTCTGAGCTAAGGCGGCCTACTCCAACATCCGCCGATCATATAAAAAAGGATTTCGAATCCGTCCCGCGGTTCCGACCGGCGACAGTAACCCATTACCCTCACGTTACAAACATCTCGAGTCTCGAGACTCACACCGAAGCCGATAGTCTGAGGTTACGCCGCTGTATGTTGGAATTTCGGATATTCAAGACACCCTTTTCAGGTCGCCTCGCCAATGGTATCGTATGGAAGCGCTTTCCACGGGTGAGGCATCCGAGCAGCTAACAGCCGACGTGATCCTCGAGCTGCTCGCCAATCGCCGCCGCCGATACCTCCTCTATGCGCTTCGCGGCCGGGAAGACCCCATCGAACTCTCGAAGCTCGCCGAGCAGGTCGCCGGCTGGGAACACGACGTCCCACCGGACGAGGTCGCACAAAACGAGTACAAAAGCGTCTACGTGTCCTCCGTACAGTGCCACGTCCCGAAACTCGCTGACGCGGGTGTCGTCGACCACGATGACGAAAACCACACCGTCGTCCTCGCCGAGAAGTTCAGCCAACTCGAGCCCTACCTGCAAGTGGTGGTCAAAGACGAACCCGAAAACTCGACGCTGTACGAGGCACTCGACAGCGGTGCCGACGAAGGGTTCTTCGGACGCGTTCGCCAGCGACTGAGTTCCTAACTTCGCTCGAGGAGGGCATCATCGCGGCGAATAGCGACCTGCACGTACGCCCTTATGAAATATCATCGTCTCGAGTAGTAACCTCGAATTGCCCGTTGTCACAGCGCGTTTGCCCGATATTGATCCACGTTCGAGACCGCTGTCGTCGGTGCCTCGAGTCCCAACCGAGCCAGAAACTCGAGCGTGAGTCCTCCGGGGGTGGACACCCGCCTCGAGTGAATCTCGGGTGCGCTCGAGCAACGATGTGACGAGGTCCTCGAGGGCTCGGGCGGGTTCGAACCGAAATCAGACGTGCTCGCTGCGCTGCGCGCGACTGATAGGGGTCGAACCGCCTGAACTTCGCTCGCTCGTTCCGTCGTTCAACCCACCCTGCGTGTAGTTCTGTGGCGAGCAATAGCGCGAGCCACAGAAATGGCCTCGGGCGGGTTCGAACCACGGTCGCAGCGAAGCTGCTCCCTGATTCGAACCCGCCACTCGCGTCACAGTGCTGGCGCTCACGAATTTGTTCGCGCCAGCAATAGTGGGCTCGGGCGGGTTCGAACCACCGGCCTCGGCCTTGTAAAGGCCGCGTCATAACCAGCTAGACCACGAGCCCGTACCCCACCAAAGCCGGTCCGTGCGAATAACCTTTACTTTCTCGTCTCGAAACCCGGGTATGTGGCCGTCTCGCAAACGGATCTATGCTGGACTTGTTGTGAGCATCGTCGCTCTCATCGTCGGATTCGGGCTGATCCAGCTCTCGATTCTCCCCGTACCATGGACCAACGACCACGGCCAGGTCACCGTCTACGGGGACGACGGCACCGAAAAGCTCACTGTCGAGGTCGAAGTCGCTGACACCTGGGAACAACGGTATACGGGCCTGAGCGATCACGACTCCCTCGAGCCGGGCACCGGAATGCTGTTCGTCCACGGGAGCGAGGGCGACCGAACCTACGTGATGCGAGACATGGATTTCGATATCGACATCATCTTCATCGACAGCGACCGCGAAATCACGGCCATCCACCACGCTCGAGCGCCCGAACCCGGTGAGGACGGCGAAGACCTGCGCTACTCCGGACGCGCACAGTGGGTCCTCGAAGTGCCCCGCGGCACCGCAAACGACAGCGCGCTCGAGGAAGGCGACACCGTCGAAATCGAGTACGAGTGATCGGTTTCCGACTCTGGTGTCGTCATCCCCACCCGAACCAGCAAGACCAGCCGGTTTCGTCGCTCACTGGACAACGATATTTCGATTCGTAGGAAACGCTTATTGCTGACCAACCATTCAGCCCGAGCAATGAGTAGTGTCGACTGGGACGAAGACGACCCGTTCGAAGCACAACGGGAAAACATCGAAAGCCCGATGTGGCGGCTTCTCTCGGAATACGGCCGCCCCTACTGGTTTTCGGTTACCGCCGGTATTTCGGGCAGCATCTTCGCACGCTTGCTCGATCTGATTCCACCCGTATTGCTTGGCATCGCTATCGACGCCATCTTCCTCTCGACGGAGCCGTTCTCACTCCCCCTCGTTCCTGACGCCTGGCTGCCAGCGGAACCGGACCAGCAGTTCGCATTGACCGTCGTGATTATCGCCTTCTCGTTCCTGATTGGAGCCGCGTTCCACTGGATACGAAACTGGGGGTTCAACTCCTTTGCCCAGGATATCCAGCACGACGTGCGTACCGACACCTACGACAAGATGCAGCGCCTGGATATGGAGTTCTTCTCGGACAAACAGACCGGGGAGATGATGTCCATCCTCTCGAACGACGTCAACCAACTCGAGCGGTTTCTCAACGACGGGCTGAACTCGGCGTTCCGACTCGGTGTGATGGTCATCGCTATCGCGGGCATCTTGCTCTGGCTGAATCCACAACTCGCGCTCGTGGCGATGTCGCCAGTCCCACTGATCGCGGTTTTCACCTACATCTTCGTCAAGAAAATTCAGCCGAAATACGCCGCCGTTCGATCGAGCGTCGGCAAAGTCAACTCGCGCCTGGAGAACAACCTCGGTGGCATTCAGGTCATCAAGGCCGACAATACCGAGGACTACGAGTCCGGCCGCGTCGATGACGTCTCGCGAAAGTACTACGATACCAACTGGGGAGCGATTCGCCTGCGGATCAAGTTCTTCCCCGGCCTGCAGATTATCTCCGGCATCGGCTTCGTGTTGACGTTCCTGGTCGGTGGCTACTGGGTGTTCCAGGGCGCGCCTGGCCCGTTCACCGGTTCGCTCAACGAAGGCGCGTTCGTGACGTTCATCCTGCTCACCCAGCAACTCGTCTGGCCGATGGCGCAGTTCGGCCAGGTCATCAATATGTACCAGCGCGCGGAAGCCTCGAGCGAGCGAATCTTCGGCCTGATGGACGAACAGGGCCGTATCGAAACCGATACCGACGCTGAACCACTCGAGGTTCGTGACGGCCGCGTCGAGTACGACCACGTCACCTTCGGCTACAACGACGAGGAGACCATCGTCGACGATATCACCTTCGAGGTTCCCGGCGGTGACACGATTGCGCTCGTCGGCCCAACCGGTGCCGGAAAGTCGACGGTGCTCAAACTCCTGCTTCGTCTCCACGACGTCGACGAGGGGGCGATTCGAATCGACGACCAGGACATTCGCGAGGTCTCACTGCCGAGCCTGCGCCAGTCGATGGGCTATGTCGGCCAGGAATCGTACCTGTTCTACGGGACCGTCAAAGAGAACGTTACCTACGGCACGTTCGAGGCCTCCGATGAGGAAATTGTCGAAGCAGCGAAAGCTGCCGAAGCACACGACTTCATCCAGAATCTGCCCGACGGCTACGACACGATGGTCGGCGAGCGCGGCGTCAAGCTCTCAGGTGGCCAGCGCCAGCGACTGTGTATCGCCCGCGCGGTGCTCAAAGATCCGGACATCCTCATCCTCGACGAGGCGACGAGTGACGTCGACACCGAGACCGAGATGCTGATCCAGCGCTCGATCGACAAACTCACCGAGAATCGGACGACGTTCGCCATTGCCCACCGACTCTCGACGATCAAAGACGCCGACAAGATCGTCGTCCTCGAGGGTGGACAGGTCGTCGAACGCGGCTCTCACGAGGAACTACTGCAAAACGACGGGCTCTACGCTCACCTCTGGGGCGTTCAGGCGGGCGAAATCGACGAGTTACCCGAGGAGTTCATCAAACGCGCCCAGCAACGAACCGCACGGACGCAGGCCCGGCAAGACGACGACTGATCCGTTTCAGTCAGCGCAAGTACTGAACGACTTCGATCAGAACGACTCGGCCTCGCCCTCGAGATCGTCCCCCGAGGGGGTTTCTTCATCACGGTCCTCGCCGGGCGCCGGCGGCGTCCGGTCGCTGTAGTTTTTCCGTCCGATTGCGTCGTCGCTCACCATGTTCATCACGGACCCCTCAACCTCGTCGTAGGAAGCGTACTCGTCCTCGTTCAACGGAGCGATGAGTTCTTCCACCGACGCCGTTTCTTCTCCCATCTCGACTTCGATGTCGCCATGTTCCTCGAGAAGATGGTCCTGTGAGATCGGATAGTCGTGATCTTCGAGGTCGGCCTTCAGGGATCCGAGTTCGACGCCACGTTCGCGCGATTCGTTGCTCATACCTGACGTTTGCTGTAAACGCCGGTAGTTCTTGAGCCTGCGATTGCACCCACCTACAAGAGGATTCGCCTCCCACCAGTCGGTATGGAACTCACCGGCGCGACCTGGACCGACGTCGACGACTGCGAGACCGACCTCGCCGTCCTTCCGGTCGGGAGCACCGAACAGCACGGCCCGCACGCGCCCCTCGGCACTGACGTCCTCGCGGCCGAGGCAGTGACAGATGCCGCCCTCGAGCGATACGACGGCGACGTCATCTGCGCTCCCGCGATTCCAGTCGGGGTGGCCGAAGAACACCGCCACTTCGCTGGGACGATGTGGGTTTCACCGGATACCTTCCGGGCGTACGTCCGCGACTGCGTCGCCAGCCTCGCCCACCACGGCTTCGACCGCGTGGTCGTCGTCAACGGTCACGGCGGTAACGTCGATGCTCTCGCGGAGGTCACCGCCACGATAACCCGCCACGACGAAGCCTACGCCGTCCCGTTCACGTGGTTCGACAACGTCGGCGAGCACGCAGACGATATGGGCCATGGCGGCCCGCTCGAGACCGCCCTCTTGCGACACTGTCATCCGGACCTCGTTCGCGAGGACCGACTCGAGGACGCACGTGCAGGGGCCGCCGAGCGATGGGGTGAGTGGGTCAGCCACACGAACCTGGCCGTCGATTCAGACGAATTCAGCGAGAACGGTGTCGTCGGCGACCCGGGAGCGGGCGACGCCGACCGGGGAGAAGTCCTACTCGAGTTGGCGGCTGCGGCGCTCGAGCGGTTGCTCGAGGCGGTTGCCGAACGCGAGATATCGACTTCGAAAGAGCCGTCCGGAGAAACCGATAACTGACAGAACTGACGTTACTCGTCGTCGGCTTCCTCGTCGTCGCTCGAGGCCTCCTCGAGCGTGCCTTTCAGGGCGGGAATCGTCGAAGCCAGTTCGCCGACCTGTTCGCCAGCACCGGAGATGTCGGTCAGCGCGTCTTCGACGGCCTCGATCTCGGCCTCGAGGTCGTCGGCGTCCTCGAAGGCGTCTGCGCGCTCGCCCATCGTGTACCACTTTTTGGCGTCGCGAAGGTGTTCTTCGGCGTCACCCGCGTCGAGTGCAGATTTGAGGCCGTTGAGAACGCCCAGCACGTTTTCGGCGTCGGTTTCCCAGATGTCATCGGCTGCTGGCAGCGCATCCCAGGCATCGGCGAGCGAGGACTCGACGTCAGAACGCATCTCGTTCGCGGCTTCCCCGAACAGTTCGTCGTCATCCAGTGAGGCTTGGCTCATACACCTCTCTTCTCGGGCACAGGGGTTAAAAGATAGCCCAAAAGTGAAAGTGAAATCCTATGATTTGGACGCTCTAAAAGCAAAATAGCGCCCTCGTTTCGAAAGGTTCCCACGATCGGTGACTGTGCGAACGGGGCACTCGAATTGCGAGTGGGTTGAACGCCAGCCGTAGCTCCCGATGGGATGTTAGTATTGTTAAGATTTTACAAAAGCACAGCTCGAGCGAACCGCACTCGAGACGGGAACTCCGAGAGTAGTCTCCCTACCCGATCGTGAGAACCCGGTCCGAACTCGTCACGACCTCGAGCAAATCGGTCATCGTCGAAATGGGACAGAGTTCGCTCCCATCGTCGTTTCGAATCTCGAGACAGGTGCCACAGGCGAGCAGTTCACCGCCTGCATCCACGAACGCCTCCATGCGGTCGCGGACGTCGAACTGCTCGTCTTCGATTACTTCCGCCTCGACGCCTTCGCCGAGGAGGAACGCCGAGACGTCGTTGCCGTCCTCGAGGGCGGTAATGCCGAGCCGAAACGCATTCCAGACCCGTTCGGGATCGCTCGTTTCGACGACGAGTCCGAGCGTTTCGACGCCATCTGTCCGTGATTGCTGGACCATGGTTGTGTTCTATACCCCCAATACTGATAAGACTATTGTCCCAGATGTGCAACGACGGGAACTCGTCTCACTCACGTACCGACTCGAGGGCCATCAACGGATAGCCGTCTTCCATCTCCATGCGGGTGACGACCTCGATTTCCTCGTAATCGATGACGATTTCCACCTCGAGAAACCGACCCGTGAGTTCCGTGTAGGAGGCGGTCGATTCCTCGAGGGCCGCCTCGAGAGCGTCTCGCTGGACCTCGACGGTGACAGACCGACAGTAGGGCTGGTTTTCGATGGCCTCCTCGATCGCCCGCTCGAGGCTGTCGGCGCTCTCGAGGCTGAGGGGCGTCCCGGCGAACTGGTGATACAGCGAGCCGAATTTGATACCGGCTTCGAAACACGCCTGTTCGACATCCATCGGTGGTCTGGAAGCGTTCGACGGCGAGTCGCTGGCGTCCGAATCGGGTGACATACTCGAGTGTTCGACCCTGGTGACGTGACCGTTGCGGTCGCGAGCGCTATGATAGCAAAATCGAACGAATCGGTCGTTTCCGGAATGCTGAGAGTCCACCATTTTTATCCGTGTTAGGTCTCACTTTCGTGGTACACATGGGAGTACTCGACTCGTTTGGCACGCTCGCAAGCGCCGTGATCGCCGCAGTTGTCATGCTCGCGTTCTCGATACTCAGCCTGTTCGTAATGGTGTTCATCGTCGACGTGGCGGCGGCAATCGGCAATATCTCGCCTGCAGATGACTACGTCATCCTCAGCGCCTCCATCATCGCAGCGGCCGCCATCATCGCCGGCAGCACGGGTTTTGCCACCCCCGAAGAGGAAGCGTAGAGACCGCCCCGGTGGGAGATTGACCCGCGCAGTGATGACCCCTCGAGTTGTAATATCCTCGCTCGAGCGAACCGATCTATTTTATCATAGCCCGCCGTCGTTCGGTCGTCACCGGACGCGTCGGACGCATTGGTATCTATTCCGTAGTGGGTTAGTATTAGTTCGATACCAGGTTCTCACACGCCTTCTACCCCCACGAGCGACCCGTCGAAAGCCGGAGAGGTGAGCAGTGTTTCCAAGTGTTAATATTCCTGTAGTATGAGAGGCCGGTATGAGCGAGTCTATCGAGACCGACGTCCTCGAGGAACTGGCACGATTGCCGACGATGGCACACCCCACGGTGAGCCCCGACGGCGACGAAGTTGCCCTCTACTACGACATTTCGGGTCGCAACGAACTCCACGTCCTCGATATCGAGAGCGGTGACCTCGAGCAGTGGTCGGCTGGCGAGGTGCCGCGAAACGCCCGCTGGTACGTCTCCTGGGGTGCCGACGGCGACCGCGTATTCTTCCACCTCGACGACGACGGCAACGAGCAAAACGATATTTACGCGCTGTCTCGAGACGGTGACGTCGAATCGGTCGTCGAGATGGACGGACAGGTAGCGATTCAGGACGTTGGGGACGACGGCGAAACCCTCGTCCTCGGCTCCTCGAGAGACGGCCAGATGAACCTGTATCGCCACGACCTGCCGACCGGTGAGACGACGAAGATCACGAACTACGAACGTGCCGCCGGCGGAGCGACCATCTCCCCCGACGGCGAACGCGTGGCGTTCACGACCAACGAATCGGATGACTACAACAACAAGGACGTCTACGTGATGGATGTCGATGGTTCGAACCCGCGGAACCTCGAGATCGGTGACGACGGTGCAGAGGCCGGCGCGGACGACTGGAGCCCGGATGGCGAACGATTGCTGGTGAGCGACAACTCGGCCGACCTCGGCCGTGCCGGGGTCTACGACCTCGAGAGCGAGACGGTCGAGTGGTACGGCACCGGCGAGTTCGAGGAGAGCGCCAGCGCGTTCCTCCCCGACGGCAAGCGAATCCTGGTGATGCGAAGCCGCGACGCGGTCGCCGTCCCCGTCGTCTACGACCTCGAGACCGGCGAGGGACGCGAGTTCGACGTTCCGGACGGCGTCGCCTCCCTCGGCGGCTACGGCCCCGGCACCGTCGTCATCGACGACGACCGCGTGCTCCTCCAACACACGACGCCGACGAGCCGATCCGAACTGCTCGTTTACGACCTCGAAACCGACAGCTACGAGACACTGCTCGAGGCCGAGTACGGCCCGTTCGATCCCGAGGACTTCGCCGACGCCGAGTATCTGCGTGTCGACTCCGACGGGATTCCGGAAACGCCACAACGCGCCGTCGAACACGACCCCTACGACGAACTCGAGATCGGAGCCCTGTTTTACGATTCGGGTGAACGACCGTCGCCGCTCATCGTGAACCCTCACGGTGGCCCGCGAGCGCGGGACGTCAAGCGCTTCAATCTCTACACGCAGGTACTGGTCTCACAGGGCTTTTCGGTGCTTCAGATCAACTACCGCGGTTCGACCGGCCGCGGCCGCGAGTTCGTCCGCGAACTGTACGACGACTGGGGCGGAGCCGAACAGGGCGACGTCGCCGTCGCCACCGAAGCCGTCCTCGAGCGATACGACTGGCTCGACGAGGATCGCGTCGTCGTCTTCGGGGGCTCCTACGGCGGCTACTCGGCGTACTGGCAGATGGTCCAGTACCCCGAATTGTACGACGCCGGCGTCGCCTGGATCGGGCTCACCGACCTCGAGGACATGTTCGAGAATACGATGCCACACTTCCGCACCGAGTTGATGGAGACCTACCTGGGAACGCCCCAAGAGAACCCCGACCTCTATGGCGAACGGAGTCCTGTCACCCACGTCGACAACGTCGACGCGCCCCTGTTCATGGTCCACGGCGTCAACGACCGCCGGGTTCCCGTCTCACAGGCTCGAATCTTCCGAGAGGCCATGCTCGAGGCGGGCTACGAGGAAGGGAAAACAGGCGACGAGTTCGAGTACGAAGAACTCGGCGAGGAAGGTCACGCCTCCTCGGATCAGGAACAGAAACTCCGGATGTTCGAACTGCTCGCTGACTTCCTCGAGCGACGCGTGAGCGGCGAATAACCGCGGTTGGCGAAACGCCCCTTCGGTCAGGAACGCATCGTGGCGCCTCAGTTCCCGTTGTACCGCCTCGAGACCGTTAGTTCATCCCCTCGGTCCCGAACACGTCGTTGGGCAATCGAACCGACGTCGGGCCCGAGCCGCGTAGCTCGAACGATGGACGGCCCTCCGTGCGCGCCTCGAGGTCGGCGAAGACCAGTTGTACGCCGCCCGTATCGGCTGCCTCGGACGTCGATGGCGACGGCTCGTCGACCGCGAACGAGACGTCCAGTTCGGTCCAGTCGGACGGTTCCTCGTCCGTGGTCGGCGTCGCTTCGACCGGTTCGACGGGCTCACTCTCGAGCGCTCGAGCGGCGTCCGCGAGATCGGCGAACAGGTCGCTGGCGAGGGTGTCATCGCCGTCGACTGCAGGATCAGTGGTCGGCGTGTGGTCCGGTTCGACGGGCGTGTCGGACTCCGCCTGTGTAATCACGTCTTCTGGCGTCTCGATACCGAACGCATCGAGTACGGCGTCCGGGTCCGGCTCGATCTCCGGAAACAGGTCCGCTGTCGTGTCAGTGTCGTCTCCCATACCCGCCATGTTAACGGCTACCACTATGGTTACGATCCGATTACCGATCGGTTGGCAGCCCCTTCCGGCCGACAAACGACCCGTTCGAACCGTCTGGAGCGCAAGGATTTACTGCCTCGAGGGCCTGGACTGTGGTAATGACACAGATGCGGATCGCATTGTTGAACGCCGCGTACGACGGCGAGGAAACCCGGCGGAACTTTCGACGCGAACTCGACGCCTCGCTGGCGGAATTCGATATTACTGACGGCGAGTTACCCGAGACCTTCGCCTACGACGGCGTCGTCGTCACCGGTTCTCGCGCTTCGGTGTACTGGGACGAAGACTGGATTGAACCGGCGAAGGATTGGGCGAGAAAGGCTATCGACCGTGGACTGCCGTGTCTCGGCATCTGTTGGGGTCACCAGTTCCTCGCCGACGTCCTCGGCGGCACCGTCGACGACATGGGCGAGTACGAAGTCGGCTACAGCGAGATCGAACACACCGGTGACTCCCGACTGTTCGAGGGAATTGACCGTCGGTTCACCGCCTACACGAGCCACTCTGACGCGGTCTTCGAGCTTCCGCCCGGTGCGACCCCGATTGCCGAAAACGCCTACTCGAACCACGGCTACCGTCTCGAACACGTCTTTGGCGTCCAGTTTCACCCCGAGTTCGATCAGGCGACGATGCACAAACTGCTCACGAACAAAGAGCTCGAAGCAGAGACACGCGAACGATTACTCGCCGAACTAACCGACGAAAACCACGCAAAAACGCGACCCTCGAGCCTCGTGTTCGAGAACTTCACCGAGTACGTGCGAGAACTGCAAGCGGCCAGGAATTCGGAGCCGCGAGACGTTTCGGCCTAACGACCTGTGTCCCTATTTCGATCCATCTTCCTCCGTAACGACCCGTTTTGCCCGAACATATTCACGCAATTCCCAACCCCTTAGATTCTGCGCGGTCGTTTAGAATAGGTCCCCCATAGCTGGGAACGTAATGAAGCATTATCGCTCGAGCGACGAAGGCATGGTTTCCCGTCGGCGCTTGTTGTCGACTGTTGGCGTCACCGGACTGGCTGCACTCGCTGGCTGTACGTCCCCGACGCCGCAACCAGATACTGGAGAGGAGACGTCGACACAGTCCACAGGAAGCAACTGGCAGGGAAGCGACGCCACGGACGTCGAAACCGACCACCCATACACCTCACCACCAGAAGTTTTCGACCTCGACGAAACGAACGGTGACGTCACCCTCTCGACGGTAGCCGCGCGCCACCAGTTGCTCGGCGACGAAACGAGTGGCGGCCCCTGGGAACTCCCCGAGGTATGGGCGTGGAAAACCGCCGACGGCGAGCCAAGCGTACCTGGCCCGGTCCTCCGCGTGACCGAAGGGACGGAGATGGAGATTACCTACGACAACACCAACCACACCCGGCCACACACGTTCCACGTTCACGCCCTCGAGAAGAGCTGGATGGACGACGGCGCGCCGACGACAACCGGCCAGCAGATTGCCGGCGGCGAGACTGGAACCTACGAGATCACCGCGAACGTGCCGGGAACCCACCTCTATCACTGTCACTTCCAGACCCAGAATCACCTCGATATGGGGATGTACGGCATCCTCCGCGTCGACCCGGTCGATTACGAGCCGCCGGACAAGGAGTTCTTCATGACGGTCAAAGACTGGGATAGCCGCCTCTCGGCCTCGATGGCCGGCGGCGACGTCGACTTCAGTCACCGCGACCGCAATCCGGACGTGTTCACCGTCAACGGCCGGGCAGCACCGTACAGCCTCCACCCCGAAGAAGGCTCCCCGATGATCGTCGAACAGGGCGACCGCGTCCGCGTTCACCTCACCAACAACGGGTACGAATCGCACTCGATGCACACCCACAACCACCGGTTCGAAATGGTGGAAAAAGACGGGAGCGTCATCCCCGACGGCGCTCGATACAAAGAGGACGTCATCCCGGTCTCACCCGCCGAACGCAAGACCATCGAGTTCACCGCCGACGCCGACCCCGGCATCTACGCCATGCACTGTCACAAAGTGAACCACGTGATGAACGGTGACCGCTATCCCGGCGGAATGCTCACCGGTATCGTTTACGAGGACGCCCTCGAGACCGAGCAGTTCGCCGACCTGATGGCGAACGCCGGCTACGAGGGATAAGCGAGCGAAAACGGCATCCTCGAGCCAACCCGACCCGAAGTATTTGTTTCGAGACGTCCAAGCGATGCTATGGGCGAACGAGCCTGTTACCGGACTAGCTGTCAATCGTGTGCCGCTATCGTCACGATAGTCGACGAGACGTGCCCCGACTGTGGCAGTCACCTCGAGCATCACGGATCGGACTCGAAAACGACGGAGAGCGAGCCTTCGTGACGACCTCGAACCTGACGGTGCTCGAGCGGACCACGCCAGCCGAGTGAAAGAGCTACCCTTACCCCTCGAGCGAAAGAGCTACCTTTACTCCTCGAGCGCGTCTGCCAGCACTTCTATCGGCGTCGGCGGTTCCTCTGTCGCTCCGGGTCGGTCGCCGAGTTGGGTTCGACAGGACGCGCCGGGGGTGACGACGCGGTCGCCGTCGCTCGCTGAGACCTGATCGTACAGCACGTCGGCGATGGCTTTGCTCATCGAGTAGTGTTCGGCCTCGTAGCCGAAACTGCCGGCCATCCCACAGCAACTCGAGTCGAGCGGGTCGACCCGATAGCCCGCCCGGCGGAGGACGCCAACTGCGTGGTGGTCTTTCGCGTGGGCCTTCTGGTGGCAGTGGCCGTGATAGACGAGATGCTCCTCGGGTGCGTCGAAGTCGATCTCGGCATCGAGGTCGAATCGGTCCAGATACTCACAGATTCCGTAGGTGCTGTCGGCGACGGCGTCGACGTCGTCCCCGACGAGCAAGTCGCGGTAATCCGACTGTACCATGACCGCGTCGGAGGGCTCGAGCAAGATCACGTCCCAGCCGTTCTCGACGTACGGTTCGAGGCCGTCGACGGTCCCTCGAGCCTTGTCACCCGCCACGTCGAGCATCCCCTTCGAGAAGGCGGGCCGACCGACGTCGCGAGGAGTGGCAACCTGCACGTGGACGCCTGCGGCCTCGAGGACGGCCAGCGCCGCCTCGCCGGCCTCGGGATACTCGTGGTTGGTGTAAACGTCGGGAATCAACAACGCTCGGCGGACGGCCTCGCTTTCCGGAACGGCCGGCTCGTGGTCGGCAGTGCGCTTGGCGAACGTTCGGCCCTGGAATTCCGGGAGGTCGCGTTCGGCGGAAATCCCGAGAGCCTTCTCCGCGAGCAGGTCAGCACCCGGTAGCGCCGACAACCAGTTCGAAACCGGCGCGGTCGCGCTGCCGAGGGCCGCCAGCCGATCGAAGTTCGCGAACACCCGGTCCCGAAGCGAAATGCCGTTTCGTTCGTGGTACTCGTGGACGACCTCGGCTTTCAGCTTCGCCATGTCGACCCCGCTCGGGCAGTCGTGTTTACACCCCTTACAGCCGATACAGAGGTCGAGCACCTCCTCGACGAACTCGTCGTCGAACTGGCTCTCCGGGTCTAGCTCGCCGCTCATGGCCCCCCGGAGCGCGTTCGCCCGCCCGCGCGTCGAAAGGATCTCCTCGTGGCTGGCACGGAAGGTCGGACACATCACGCCGCCGGTCGTCGACTGTTCGCCCCGGCAACCGCCACAACCGTGACAGAGTTCGGCCATACCCTGGAAGCCGTTGTCCTCGTCCCACTCGAGGACGGGGTCGAAGCCGGCGTCGAACGCGTAGTCAGGACCGAAGCGGTGGTTCTCGGTCATGTCGGTCGGGTCGTCGTCCCGGAAGACGACCTGGCCGGGATTCAAGAGCCAATCCGGGTCGAAAGCGGTCTTGAGTTCCTGGAAGGTCTCCCAGAGCGTCTCGCCGTAGAGTTTACGGTTCCACTGGGTTCTCGCCCGACCGTCGCCGTGTTCGCCCGAGACGGAGCCGTCGTACTCGACGACGAGGTCGGTGACGGCGTCCGCGATAGACTCCATAGCATCGAGGCCCGCCTCGGTTTTCGTGTTCACCAGCGGTCGGATGTGGAGGACACCGGGCCCGGCGTGAGCGTAGAAACTGGCGTAGGTATCGTGGTCCTCGAGGATTTCCTGGAAGTCGGCGACGAACGCCCGCAGGTTCTCGGGCGGGATACCGGTATCCTCGATGAAAGCAACGTGTTTCTCGTCGGTCGTTCGCGAGAGCAAGATCGGGAGCCCCGACTTGCGGAGTTTCCAGATCTTCGCCCGTTCGGCGTCGTCGTAGGCCTCGACCGCGTCGAACGCGAAGACGTCCGCGCCGGTCACGGTCCGTTTCTCCTCGGCGGCAGGGGCCTGCTCGGTATCGACGGTCGGACAGCGGTCTGCCACCAGGTTCGCCACCTTTTGTTTCCCTTCGGCCACGTCATCAGCGTAGAACTCGACGATCAACACGGCGGCCGTTCCGTCGGGCAGCAGTTCGGTCGTCGGGGCGAACTCCGCTGTATCCCGTGCGAGATCGATCATCACGTCGTCGATCACCTCGACGGCGGCCGGATCGTGCTCGACGATCGCCTGAACGTCGTCCATTGCCTCGAGTACGGACTCGTAAGCGAGCAAGACCATACTCTTCTCGGCCGGCACCGGTTCGAGTCCGACCGTCGCTTCGGTGACGATGGCGAGGGTTCCTTCGCTCCCACAGAGCAGTTTCGCGAGGTTGATCGTTCCGCCCTCCGCGTTGGGTTCGCCGATGCCGCGCTCGACGCCCCGGGCATCGTCAACGAGCCAATCGAGATTGTAGCCGGAAACGTTGCGCTTCAGGTCGGGGTACTGTGCTTCGATCAGGTCACCCTGTTCCTCGAGAATGCGAGCTACCTCGGCGTAGATCGCCGCCTCGAGGTCGTCGCCATCGGCGAGTTCCGGGAGATCCTCGAGGGTGACTTCGCCGAAGGTAGTGACGGTACCGTCGGCGAGGACGACTTCGACGGATTCGACGTACGCGTCGGTCTTGCCGTACTGCAGGGAGTGTGCACCCGTCGAGTTGTTGCCGATTGCACCGCCGAGTGCACTCTTATCACCCCAGGCGGGGTCGGGCGCGAACTTCAGGTCGTGTGGCGCGAGCGCCTCGTTGAGCGAACCGAGGTAGATTCCCGACTGGACGCTGGCCCGTCGACCCTCGGGGTCGACCTCGAGGACGCCGTCCATGTGCTTCGTGAAATCCAGGACGACAGCCTCGTTGACCGTCTGGCCGGCGAGGCTCGTGCCGCCGCCGCGAGGTAAGACGGGAATCTCGTGGTCGGCACAGTAGGTGACGACCGCAGCGACGTCGTCGGTCGATTTCGGGAAGACGACCGCGATCGGCGTCATCTCGTAGATGCTCGCATCGGTCGCGTACAGCTGTCTCGAGTAACCGTCACCGCGGACTTCGCCCGCTATCCGTGCCTCGAGTGCAGTGACGAGGCTCGGTTGCTCGACGTCGTCGCTCCGATAGTCGTAGTTCGCCTGCGAGTCGGTTGCAGGGTCCGGTGTGAGTGTCGTTCGTGACCGTGAGTCGGTTGGATCGGTTGCCATTGGATTTCGGAATTCGCCGCAGTTTGGTTGTCTGTCTGTACTCTCTCGATACTCAAAACACGTCGGGGAAGAACACGTACGTAAAGAGGACTGTCCACACCCCGACGAACACCGTGTAGTAGACGAGCGGAATGAGATTGAGCCGAATAACGCGACCCTCTTCGCCGATGAGGCCGACGGTGGCGAGCGCGGCGACGACGTTGTGGATCGCGACGAGGTTGCCGATTGCTCCGCCGACAGTCTGGGCACCGACGATGAGTTCGCGTGACAGGCCGAGTCGTTCGGCCGCGACGAACTGGAACGGACCGAAGGTGATGTTCGAGACGGTGTTCGAACCGACCAGTGCGGCCCCCAGGGCACCGATGAGCGCCGCAACCATCGGATAGGCCGGGCCGAACGCGTTCGCCGTGGCAGTTCCGAGGACGACGATCATGCTGTCCAGACCGTCGGCGTGTGAGCCCGACTGCAACATCACCTGCGCCATCGCGAGGACGAACACGAGCGCGATCAGCGGGGCGAGCAGCTTCGAACCGGCGCCCACCCAGGCTTCGCCGACCTGTCGACGGTTCATCCCGAACACGCCGACGGCTGCTATCGCACTCACCAGCAGCCAGGTGCCGGGAACGTAGGTGAAATTGACGCCAGTCTCGAGACTCGTTCCGAGGATGTTCGTCCACTCGAAGAGGAACAGACCGACGGTGAACTCGCCGGCCCCGGTTGCGACCGTCCCTAGAACGAGCGAAACCTGCCGTCCGAGCAGCGACACCTGTTCGCCGCGAAGCAGCGCCGAAAACGGGTCGTAGACGCGAGTCAACAACAACAGCACGACCAGCAAGACGTACGGCGACCAGGCACGGGCCAGGGAGATGTCGTGGTTCCGGGTCAGGACCGTGTTGACGTCGCTCGGCTGAATCGATCCCAGCCAGTGGTCGGGCCACTCGTCCTGGTCGGGGAACGTCCACTCGTCATCGGGCAGGAAGTAGCCAGCCCGCAGTGCAGCCACGGTAATTCCTGCGCCGACCATCGACCCCACCAGCGACGGAAACTCCGCGCTGATAAACCAGGCCGACAGCCAGTACGGCACCACGAAACTGAGCCCAGCGAACAGACAAAGCGGCACCACTGCGAGGGCCGGTTGTATCGATCGATCGGCCGGATCACCGAAGAAGTAGACGACCATCCCCACCGCGAACAACGGCATGACGAAGCCGACGAGCAGGTGATAGGTCGCGGCCCACGCGGCGACGTTGACCGCGAACTCGGTGGCAGTCAGGCCTTCCGCTTCGATCGCCTGATTGATCTCGAAGACGCTTGCCATGGGTTCTCTGATGCCGACGATGATCGGCGTCCCGACCGCACCGTAGGTGACGGCGATGATGTGTCCGATCAACGCAGCGACCACGGCGGCCAGCGCCGGAAAGCCGAGGCCGAGCAACAGCGGCGCGACGACCGCGGCGGGCGCGCCGAAACCGGCCGCGCCTTCGATAAATGTCGAGAGGAAGAACGCAATCAACACGACCTGTACGCGGCGGTCCTCGCTAATCATCGCAAAACCGCTATTGAGAACGTCGAATGCGCCCGCACGCAACATCGTATACAGCAAGACGAGCGCCCCGAAGACGATAAAGAGAATCTGAATCGCGATAACGATACCTTCGATGGTCGCCGCGGCCAACCATCTAACTGGCATCCCCCAGACAACGAACGCGACGAGGAGTGCCGAAAGCCACGCGATTGGCATCGCTCGCGTTGCCGGCCAGAGAAAGCCCACGAGTAAGACGCTCACGACGAGCAACGGTATCGCAGCGAAGGCCACGGTCGCCACATCACCCATCATTGACCCCGCCACTCTCCCGTCCTCGAGCGTTCCCCCGCCACAACCCTGTCACGATACACCATGGGTAGATTGACGGTGTATAGTTAGTGTCCCCTTTAATAACCTTGTGTACCGCCCGGGAGCCATCGCAGGAGGCTACCAACGAGGTGATACTTTCTTCCGTTCTCGACCTGACACACCGATCCTTCACAGACGAGTGTAAAGGACTATACGGTGCTTTGCACTGCCATAGACTATGGCGAACGATCGTGAGCGAAACAGCCACGGCCAGTACACGGATCGCATCCCGCCGGAGGCCGCCCTCGAGGCGTTCGACGAGCGGGATGATCTCGGCCGCCCACTCACCGCGGACGACGTCATGGACCACCTGGAGTGTTCGCGCCGGACCGCACACAACAAGCTCACCGACCTCGTCGACGAGGGCGTTCTCGAGACGCGCAAAATCGGCGCACGGGGTCGCGTCTGGTGGGTACCGATCGAAACGGAACCGGAGGAGCGAACGGCGACGGGACGAGAGACGAGAGAGCCGACCGAACGGACACCACCGGCCGTACAGCAGGCGATTCGGGACGTCGACCTCCCCGGTTCGGGATCGGCACTCGAGGCCCGACGGGAGGCCTTGCTCGCGTCCTATCAGTACCTCATCGAACACCCAAGCGCAAAGAAATCGGACTTCCTCGAGAACGTGTATCCGGACAACCCGGCGGCGTTCGAGACCGACGAAGGCTGGTGGAACGCGATACAGCCAGCGCTGAAGGAGTTGCCCGGCGTCGACCCGCCCGAAGAACGCGGGCACATCTGGAACTTCCTCGGCAGCGATCGGTTCACGCCGACGCTCGGGTGACGCCAGCGGGGTTGCAGGGCCCACACTCACAGGTTCGGACAGCCCCCCACGGACGGTTCCCCCTCGGCCGCGGCCGAGCCACAATCTCCTGATGTGTTCGTGTCGCCCACTCCCTCGAGAGCGTCGGTAACGGGCTCGAGCGAAAGTTCGATACGTTCGACGTAGACACGTTCACGTCCGATCCGTTCCGGACGAGTACGTACACGGCCGATCGTGGCGTTCGAGCCGACGACCATGGACGAGTGCCTCGAGCACCTCGAAGCCATCTGTGACCGGATTGGCGTCAGCAACGAGGGCGCTGTAGCGACGGCTGGCACGCCCTCGTCACTGCGGTCACAGGCGATGTGGTCTTCGATCGGTATGTAAATGCCCAGATTGTCAGTCGTCATTGGATCGAAACGCGCCCTTCGGACCTCAGAACAGGCCCGGGAAGAGGACGTAGCTGAACAGTGTCACGACGATTCCGACGCCGACTGCGTAGTACAGCAGCGGGATCAGGTTCAACCGCATCACGCGACCTTCCTGGCCGACGAGACCGACCGTGGCGAGTGCGGCGACGACGTTGTGGATCGCGACGAGGTTACCGATAGCCCCGCCAACGGCCTGCGCACCCACGATAATTTGCGTGGGCAAGCCGAGCTGGCTCGCGGCTTCGAACTGGAATCCGCCGAACGTGATGTTCGAGACGGTGTTCGAACCGGCCATTGCTGCTCCGAGTGCACCGATGAGTGCGGCGATGAACGGATACGCTGGGCCGGCGGCGTCGGCGGTCGCCTGTGCGAGGACGAAGATCATGCTCTCGGTCCCCTCGGCGTGGGCACCGGACTGGAGCATCACCTGCACCATCGCAATGACGAACACGAGCGCGATCAGCGGCGCGACGAGTTTCTCGACCGTTTCGTTCCAGGCTGCACGAACTTGCGTTCCGTCCATATTGTAGAGCGGAATCGCGATCAGCGCACAGATGACGAGCCAGAAGCCGGGAACGTAGACCCAGCTAATGCCGCCACTGAGGGTGGTGCCGAAGATGTTCGGCCAAGAGGTGTCGAACAGGAGCGAAAACTGGCCAATTCCAATTAGTTCCTCCTGCAGGAGTTCCGGCAGCGGATCGAGCACGCGCGTGACGACCAGCAAGACGACCAGCAGGATGTACGGCGTCCAGGCACGGAGCAAGGACAGTTCCTGGGCAGGACCCCCGTCAGCAACTGCTGGCCCGTCGCCCGTTCCCGACTCTACGCTCGCGTTGTTCGTCTGTCCGGGTTCGATCGTACCAACCCAGTGATCCGGCCACTCCTCCTGGTCCGGGAAGTCCCACTCCTCGTCCGGAACGAAGTAGCCAGCTTTCAGGGCTCCGACGACGATAGCCCCGCCGACCATCGCGCCCATGAGGGCAGGGAACTCCGCGCTGATCTGTGCAGATAGCCAGTAGGGAATCACGAACGCGATTCCGGAGAACAGCGCCAGGGGCGCAACGTCCCACGCCGGCTGGAGACTGCGCTCATCCGGGTCGCCAAAGAAGTAGACGACCATCCCCACCGCGAACAGCGGCATGACAAAGCCGATGAGGGCGTGGTAGGTCGCCGCCCAGACTGCGACCTCGACCGAGTAATCCTGCACGGTGAATCCGGCGTCGGTAATCGCCTGATTCGTGGCCGCCGTATCCGCAAGCGGGTTCTCGATTCCGATAATGATCGGCGTCCCGACCGCGCCGTAGGTAACGGCGATAATGTGGCCGATCAACGCGGCAATCACCGCGGCCAGTGCCGGGAATCCAAGCGCCAACAACAGCGGGGCGACGACCGCGGCGGGTGTCCCGAAGCCGGCCGCTCCCTCGATGAACGTTGCGAGGAAGAAGCCGACCAGAATCACCTGCACGCGGCGGTCGTCGCTGATCTTCGCGAATCCTTCGTTAATCCGGTCGAAGGCACCCGCCTGCATCAACGTATACAGTAACAACAGCGCACCGAAGACGATCCAGAGGATCTGTATCGCCGTCATGACGCCGACTATGGACGCCGCCGCGATCCATTCGACGGGCATCCCCCAGACGAAAAAGCCGACCAGGACCGCTACAATCCACGCAAGCGGCATTGCCCGCGTCGCAGGCCAGAGGAAGCCGACCAGCAGAACGCCAGCGAGAAGCAGTGGCGTCGCTGCGAGCAACAACTCGAGTGTACTAACCATGTCTTTCACCTCGTCGTGACCCGCTCAGGGTGCCCAACGAGTGACCGGTGCCGATGCCATGTGGAATCAACGGTGGCATGGGTCGAGAATTATCAAACGTGTATATATAATTGTCGACCGTTTGTATTTTCTATCCGCTCGAACGACACGTTCGACTTCCACGAAGGATTATCACAGGCAGGAATTCTCGAGATAAACCTAAATCAACGGATTACCCCACGATACGGCCACTCACACCGGAGTATAGCATGCTGTCTGACTGGTGATGGGTCCAGTGCACTCGTGTATTCTGGACTACTGCACGGGGTTTTGGTTCCTGCTCGACGAAGATCGCTGGCGCCCAAGCCGCACCACCGACAGCAAGGCACAGGAAACTGACCGAGATCGTTCCCAGTGCAGACGTATTTACAGGGAGTACAGTCGTAGATACTGGCCAGTATCTTCGTGTGAACTGGTGTCCGGGTCTGGTGCGCGGTTCCAAACGACGGGATTCAACGAGACGGTTCTGAACGAAAACTCGATATCGGCCGTACAGTCGGTTCCGCAGGCGGCGCAGCGGCGTCTCTCCGAACAGTTCCTCGAGTGGAAACACTGTTTCTCGATTGCCGAACCGTGTCGGACCTCGGTTTTCGCATGTGAACGAACAGAACAGGTAAATAGAGACGGTCGTAGCATCGGACCATGAGCGTCGAGACAGCCACGGATAGAGGTCGGTTCGAGGCCGCACTCGAGAACCTCGAAGTTCCCGTGACGGCGACCGACCCGGCCACGTTCGACAGTACCCTCGAGTCCATCGTCGACCAGCCAGTTGTGGGAACACCGCTCCCGTTCGAAGGCGTGTCGCTCCCCGACTGGGTGGACCAGGAACCGACACCAGCAACCCTCGAAACGGCGACAACGGGAGTTACTGCCGCCTCGTTCGCCATTGCCGACTACGGCAGCGTCGTCCTGCCTTCGACGCCCGAAGGCGCAGAGCAGGTGAGCCTCTTTTGTGATCTCCACGTACCCGTGCTCCGGGCGTCCGATATCGTCCCGGACATGCCGAGCGCAATCGAGCGCCTCGGGCCGACCCTTCGAAACGGCGCGAGCGCGATCATCGCAACCGGCCCGAGCGCGACCGCGGACATGGGCGCGCTCGTCAAAGGCGCACACGGGCCGAAAGACGTCCACGTCGTCGTCCTCGAGGACGACGGAGCGCTCGAACGTGAGGAGATGGGTGAGGACGATGAGTAAAACCGACCGTGAGACGAAAGCCGACCACATTCGCCACCTTCTCGAGACCGAAGGTCCCGCCGTCGAGGCGAACACCCTGGGGTTCAATCAGGGACGATACGACTCGGTCGCGGACCTCGAGGACTACGAGCGGTTGAAAGACGAGGCGCGGACGATCAAAGAAGGGGCGATCGAGCGCCTCCCAGAACTGATCGACGCGGTAACCGAGACCGTCGAGGAAAACGGCGGGACGGTCTATCTGGCCGAAGACGCCGCCGACGCCAACCGCTACATCAGTGAGATCGCGAGCGAGAACGACGCCGAACGACTCGTCAAGTCGAAGTCGATGACCAGCGAGGAACTCGAGGTCAACGAAGCGCTCGAGCGCGACGGTGTCGACGTCGTCGAAACCGATCTCGGCGAGTGGGTCTTACAGGTCGCCGAGGAAGCTCCCTCCCACATCGTCGCGCCGGCGATTCACAAATCTCGTGAAGAGATAGCCCGCCTGTTCAACAGTCAGTTCGACCCGGCCGAACCCCTCGAGACGGCCGAGGAACTCACGATGTTCGCCCGCGATCGACTGGGCGAACAGATCGCTGGAGCCGATATCGGCATGACAGGGGCGAACTTCATTACGGCCGACTCGGGGTCGCTCATGCTCGTGACGAGTGAAGGGAACGCCCGGAAGACGGCCGTCGTGCCCGATACACATATCGCCGTCGCTGGCGTCGAGAAAATCGTTCCCACCGTCGAGGACCTGGCACCGTTTATCGAACTGATCGGGCGGTCCGGTACTGGGCAGGATATCACCTCGTACGTCTCGCTTTTGACGCCACCAGTCGATTCCCCGATCGTCGACCCCGACGACCCCGAGACGCCGTTTGCCGATCGCGACGACGGCCGCGAGTTCCACCTCGTGTTGATCGACAACGGCCGCATGGCCATGCGCGAGGACGACCAACTTCGGGAGACGCTGTACTGCATCCGGTGTTCGGCGTGTGCCAACACCTGCGGGAACTTCCAGTCCGTCGGCGGCCACGCCTTCGGCGGTGAGACCTACACCGGCGGCATCGCCACGGGCTGGGAAGCCGGCGTTCACGGCTACGATTCGGCCGCCGAGTTCAACGACCTCTGTACCGGCTGTTCACGGTGTGTCGAAGCCTGCCCCGTGAAAATCGATATCCCCTGGATCAACACCGTCGTTCGCGACCGGCTCAACCGCGACGGGGAGGCCAGCCGATTCGACTTCCTCTACGACGAGCTCGTCCCCGACGAGGAAGCAACGGGAACCATCGACCGGCAAAAACGGCTGTTCGGGAACTACGAGACGCTGGCGAAACTCGGCTCGGCGACCGCACCCTTCTCGAACTGGGTCGGTGGTCTCGAGCCCGTTCGCTCGCTCGTCGACCGATTCGTCGGCATCGACAGCCGACGACCCCTGCCCTCGTTCCAGCGCGAGACGCTCGTCGACTGGTTCGACGCTCGCGGCCCCCGAGTTTCGGCAGCTGACGCCGACCGGGAGGTCGTCCTCTACCCCGACACCTACACCAATTACGTCGACGTCGAGCGGGGGAAAGCAGCGGTCCGCGTCCTCGAGTCCCTCTCGGTCCACGTCAAGATTCCGCCGGTCCCCGGCAGCGGTCGTGCCCCGCTCTCCCAGGGTATGATCGACACCGCCGACGCGAAAGCCAGCCGCGTGTACGCTGGCCTGGCCGAGCACATCGACGCTGACCGGGACGTCGTCGTCATCGAGCCGAGCGACCTCGCGATGTTCCGTGGCGAATACGAGAAACTGCTCCCCGAACGCTCGTTCGAAAGGCTTCGGGACAGCAGCTACGAGATCCTCGAGTACGTCTACGGCTGCCTCGAGAACGGAGCCGACCCGGCGGCCCTTCGGACGGACGGACCGCCTATCGCTTATCACGCTCACTGCCAACAGCGGACCCTCGGTCTCGACCGGTACACACGTGCGGTCTTCGACGACCTCGGATACGACGTCCTCGAGAGCGACGTCGAGTGCTGTGGCATGGCCGGCAGTTTCGGCTATAAATCACAGTACTACGAACTGAGCATGGACGTCGGTGACCGACTCGCCGAGCAGTTCAGCACCCCCGAGGCACACGACCGCGTCGTGGTGGCCAGTGGCACCTCCTGTGAGGATCAACTCGAAGATCTGCTCGCTCGAGAAGCCACACATCCGGTGGAGGTACTGGATCCGAACACGCGACTTCCCCGCTGAAGGCCCTCGAGACGAACTCGCGGCTCCCCAGGTAAAAGCAGACGTCCCGGAAAGAGATCTGGCAACGAAAAACGAGCTTCCAGCGTCGAAAAAGGATCTGTTCGAGACCAGCCGTCTACTCGGGGATCGCCGTCTATTCGAGGCCGGCCGTCTCCTTCTTGCCGAGCGCCTCGACGATGAGTTCGGCGATGTCGACGATTTCGATGTCGTCCTCGAAATCACCCGTCTTGCGACCGTCTTCGTACATCGTCATACACATCGGGCAGGCGACGACGAACTTTTCGACCGAAGCGCCGGCGTCGGTGTCCTCGAGTGCCTCCCGAAGCCGTTCTTCGCTGGGTTTGGGCTCCTCCTCGAAGTCCATCCAGAGCCCGCCACCACCGCCACCACAACAGAACGAGTCGGCACGGTTGCGCGGCATTTCGTACAGCTCACAGCCGGTGACTTTCACGAGTTCACGCGGTGCCTCGTACTCGTCGTTGTACCGACCGAGGTGACATGGGTCATGGTAGGTGACGGTGTACTCGAGTTCGGTACCCGAGAGTGCCAACTTGCCGTCCTGGACCAGTTCCTCGACGGCCTGGGTCCAGTGGAGGACCTCGACCTCGTCGTCGGCGTTCCAGTACTCGTCGTACTCGAAGGGCATCATCGGGTCGTCGGCGAACTCCTCGAAATCGACCTCCGGATACTCGTTTTTGAACGTGTTGTAGCTGTGTGGGTCCGTACAGACGATCTTCTCGAACTCACAGGCCTCGAACGATTCGACGTGGTGGCCCGCCAACTCGAGGTAGAGGAACTCCTCGCCGATCCGGCGGATGTCGTTGCCGTCGTACTTCTCGTCCTCGAAGAGGATACCGAAGGTGACGTCGGCCTCGTCGAGGATGGTCGCGAGCGAGCGCGCAACCTGCTTGTTTCGCTCGTCGTAACTCGGGTAGTCACCGACGTACCAGAGATAGTCGACTTCCTCTTCGCGGGCGTCGGCGACCTCGACGTCGACGTCTTCGGTCCAATCGGCGCGGTTGCGCGGGGAGTCACCGAACGTGTTGCCGTTTTGCATCACGTTCTGGAAGACGTCCTGCATGTTCGAGTCGACGTCACCCTGGTCGACCATCTGGCGGTTGAGTCGGGTGAACGAGTTCAGGTGCTCGATTTCGACTGGACAGGCGTCCATACAGGCCATACAGGCCATACAGGACTCCATGGTTTCCGTGTGAATCACGCCGCCACCGTCGGCGACCAGCGGTTTGGGTTCCTCTCCGGCATCCAGTCCCTCACGGTACGTTTTCAGGTCGAGGATAACGTCACGCGGATCGAGCGGCCGTTTCGACGCCTTCGCTGGGCAGACCGACGAACACCGACCACACTTCGTACAGGCGTCCTGGTCGAGCATCTCCTTCCAGGTGAAGTCGTCGATGGATTCGGCGTTCGTCGCGTCCAGATCAGCCGGAATGCCTGGCAGTCGCGCACCGGCCTTCTCGTCACGGGTGACGACGTTGGCGAACGACGAGAGCATGTGGAACGGTTTCGCGTAGGGAATCCAGGCGATGAAAAACAGCGCGAACAGCGAGTGTGACCACCACGCCCACCAGTGCATCGAGTCCGCGAGCGACTCGCTCATACCCATGGGCTCGAGCGCCACGAGCGCCATCGCAATCCCGTAGCCGACGAAACTCACGACCTCGAACTCGGGCATTCCGGTCGCGTAAATCCGGATCCCCTCGAGAGCGAAGCCGCCGACGCCGAGGATGAACAGCAGCCAGATGAACAGGTTGTCCTCGAACGAAGTGTGTCGTCCCCAGAGTCGCTGGTTACGAACCCAGTAGCGCCGATACATCGCCATGCCGATACCCACGACGAACAACAGCCCCATCGCGTCGACCATGAACTGGTAGGCCAGATAGAAATCACCGTACCAGAACGAGGCGTCCATGACGATGCCGTAGGCGTATTCGTCGAACGCGAGAATCGAGGTCGCGATGAACAGCGAGAGAAAGCCCCAGAAAATAAACGAGTGCATCAATCCGCCGTACAGGTCGCGATTGAACTGCTTCTCGTTCGTCAGCACGATTTTGGCGGCGCTCACCACGCGTCCGGGGAGCTCGTCGACGCGGGGGAACGAATCCTCGTCACCCTCCGTGTAACGGGCGAACCGCGCGTACAGACCGTACAGGAAAACCAGGATGGCGACGGCAGCGAGGAAGTAAAATAGGACCTTCTCCACCGAGGAGATGCCGTAGTACGTTTCCCGCGTCACCTCCGTCTGGACTGGATTTATCATGTTCTATGTCGGGGAAGGTGATCACTTAACTCTTGTCACACCACGCAATATCGACCCCTGCGCAGTCACGCAAGAATTTATATGTGGTTGAAAGTTTATCGTAACAGTCAGGCATCGATGGCTGGCAACAGAATTAAATACTCACCCACCGCCAGTGTGCAGTCATGAACGAAAAAACCGCGGAGCTTCGAGATATCTTCACCAGTGTCACCGACGGCGAGGATACCGTCACGGAATCACAGGAGGACACACGAGGGTCCCTCGAGAAAGACGAACGCACGGTCGAACAGCGTTTGAAGACCGTCGTCGGCCAAATGCAAGAGCGCTACGGCTTCGAGACCCCGCTGTCGGAGGACGAACTCCTGACCGTCGCGAAAGGGTACTACGACGACAAAAGCGACGGGGAACTCGCCGACGACCTCGAGGTCGACGAAACCGTCGTCTTCGAGGCCCGCGTCGAGTTGCACCTGGTCGACGACGAGGACGCCGAGACCGTCGACCTCGTGGCGATTCGTGACCGTGAAGAAGACGACGCGACGCTGGCCGCCGAGTACGACGTCGACGAGGCGACCATCCGCCGGGCTCGGCAGGTTGCTGCCGGGAAAGCCGAATCGCGAGCAGCCAACGATCGCTACCGCGACGAGTTCGACAGCATCCTCGGCGACTCTGAACTCTCCGCGCGAATGGCCAGTGACGTTCGCGAGGATGGCCTCGAGGACGCCACCGAAGGGATGGAGACGGACGTCTCGCTGTAGGACCCACAGAACGCACGAAAACCGGACCGAGGTCGATTTTTATATACCATGGTGCGGCCAGAGCGCCCATGGCACTCGTTCCGTTCAGCGATCTCCGGATGGCGACCTACTGCCCCCGGAAGCTGTACTACGCCCGGCAGGAAGACGACCGGGAGCCACCGCCACACGTCGGCGATATCCGAAACCTGGCGTTTCGATACGACGCCCTCCTCGCCATGAGCGACAGCGCGCTCGAGGCCGAACCCATCGGACTCGAGCCAGCAGCCTACCGCGCCAGATTGGCGCGGGCGCGCGACCGACTCCGGTGCTGGTGTGACGACCGGGGGGACCGTACGGAAACCGCCGACTCGAGTGGTGAAAACACGGAGGGAACCGGACACGCTCGAGACAGCGGCCAGGCTACGCACGCCAGCCACGGCGGCCAGGCTACTCACGCCAGCGACGCTACCGCCGCAACCACCCATGCACGCGATCGCTGGGCAGCCCTCTGTGCACCCGCCGAAACCGACCTGCTGGTGACCGGCCGCGAGTGCCGGGGTGTCGTCCACAAACTCGTGACCGACCCGCTCGAGCCGGTGCTCGTCGCCACCGGGAAGCCACCGAAAAACGGTGTCTGGAAGCCCCAACAAGTTCACGCCGTCGCTGCGGCCAAGGCCGTCGCCTGGGAGTTCGAAGAACCAGTGGGCGGGACCTGGCTCGAGTATCCAGCGTACGGCGTGATTCGGCACGTCCCGATGACGACCCGACGCAGAGCAGCCTATCGCCGGTCGATCCGAACGATCGCCGACCTCGACGGGCCGCCAGCACGGCTCAAGAATCGGGACAAATGCGAGCCCTGCGAGTACGTCGACCGATGTGGCGTCAGAACGCGGAGCCTGCGGTCGTTGCTCGGCTTTGGGTGATTATAGTGGCCAGTGAAACAATGTGCACACCGACCGCGACACCCGCTTGCGAGCGGGGTGCACTGACGTTCACTGGCTACTATAGCTGAGCCGCCATCAGCGAACCTGTTCCTCGAGCCAGTGTTCGATTTCGTCGGCCATCGCCCCGCGCCGAACGACCGTGGCCGACTCCACGTCGACGACCGTGCTTTCGGTCCCTGGCGTCTCTCCATCGTCGAGCACGACCGCGACGGCGTCGCGAACGCTCGCGTCCAGGTCCCCGACTCGTGTAACAGAGCCATGCCCGCTACGGTTTGCACTGGTCGCCGTGATGGGCGTGCCGGCCCGTTCACAGAGTCTGAGTGCAACTGGCTGGTCAGGGATGCGAACGCCGACGCGGTCGCGGCCAGCCGTCAGTTCCTCGGGAACCGCCTCACGTCGGCGACAGAGCACCGTTACGGGGCCGGGAAGGAATCGCGCCATGAACTGTCGTTCGGCCGAGCTCGCTCGGACGTACTCGAGGGCCGCCGGCACCGACGGGACCGCAAACGAAAGCGGATTCGTTCGGTCGCGGCCTTTGATCTCGAAGACCCGTTCGATGGCCTCGGGGTCGAGGGCGTCGGCCCCCAGCCCGTAGACGGTTTCGGTCGGATAGACGACGGCGTCGCCGTCCTGTATCGCTTCGGCCGCTCGCGCGAGGTCCCGTGCTTCCATACTCGGCGGGAAGTCGGACCCTCGACGGCAAAAACGTACCGCGTTCGGTCACCAGGCGGGCAAGCGGTCGTTCACGGATACTCACCCCTAAACAGGTTCACTCGAGCGAGCGCGGCGGGAGATCGGTTCCAGCAGGCCCCTCGATCACCGTTCCGTCTGGGGTGAATCGGGAGCCGTGGCAGGGACAGTCCCAAGAGCATTCGGCGTCGTTCCAGGCCAGCAGGGCATGGCAGTGGGGACACCGCCCCGAGACCGTGTGCAGGTCGCCCACGTCGTCTCGAGCGACGGCGACCGGTGAGATTCCCCGGCGACGAATCCGGCCCTCACCTGGGCGAATCGGCCGCTCGTCTCGCTCGAACAGCGTCCGAAGCCAGTCGGTCGCAAACTGGCTCGCCGCGTCGGCGTTCTCGGCCGCTGCTTTCGGCGCAGACGCGATCGGCGTGAATCGGGTCGGGTCGAACAACTCGAGTTCGGATGGTCGCTCGCGGCCCAACGACCGTGCCAGCAATTGGCCGGCCACCGTCCCCATTGTCAGCCCCCAGCCGCTAAAGCCGGTCGCGACGTGGACGTTCGGCGTGGCCGGGCCAACGGGGCCGATGAACGGCAGTCCGTCGACGGAGACGTAGTCCTGTGCCGCCCAGCGAAACGCGATCCACTCGAGCGGGAAGTGAGTTCGTGTCCAACGCTCGAGGCGACGATACCGGTCGGCAATCGACCCGCCCTGGCCAGTCTTGTGGCGCTCGCCGCCGACGAAGACGAGTGGTCCGTGTGCGTCGTGGGACGTGCGGACGAATCGGCCGTCGTCGTGATGGTAATACGTGCCCCTGGGCGGGTCGCCATCGAGGCGAATGCCGAGAACGAGCGAGCGTCGCGGGTACAGTCGTGTCGTGTACCCGGCCCGATCGAGGAGGGGAAAGCCAGTGGCGAGGACGACGTGGTCGGCCGAAACGGTTCCCTCGTCCGTTTCGACAGTCGGGTCGGTACCGGGATGGACGTCGGTCACGCGAGAGCGTTCGAAGACGGCCGCCCGTCCGTCGTCGTGCAGTGTCTCGGCGATCCCGAGGAGGTATCGCTGTGGGTGGAAGACGGCCTGCTCGTCGAAGCGAATTGCCGCACTGGCTCGTTCGAACGGCGGGACAGACCGGACGAGAGAGGCCGAGAGCCCCGCCGATCGAGCCGCCTCGAGTTCCCGTTGAAACGGGTTCGGGTCGTCGCCGTAGCAGTAGGCTGGCCGGCGTTCGAATCCGGCATCGATAGACAGCGACTCGAGACGAGTCTCGACGGTATCGATAGCAGCCTCGGCGAGCGTGGCATACGTTGTGGCCGCCTCGGAGCCGAACCGACGTTCCAGATTTGCATAACACAGCCCGTGCTGGCTGGTGAGGACGCCGGCAGATTTTCCCGTCGTCCCCGACCCCACGCGATCACGCTCGAGGACGACGACCGAGAGCCCGCGCTCGAGGCACTCGATAGCCGTCGATAGCCCGGTGATCCCCGCCCCCACGATACAGACGTCGGCCGACACGCGCCCTTCGAGTCTGGGATAGTGTCCCTCGAAGGTGCTTGCCAGCCACGGGGAAACAGGGTCGCCAGGCAGGTCGTCGGTATGGCGGATGAACGACCCGGACATAGCTCGAGATTGGGTCGGAGCGACAAAAAAGGACGCGGGCTCCAGTGGTCAGCACGGTAACCGCGGGCTTCAGTGGTCAGTACGGTAGCTCGAGGACGTCCGGC
This sequence comes from Natronosalvus amylolyticus, assembly GCF_024298845.1. Classification (NCBI taxonomy): domain Archaea; kingdom Methanobacteriati; phylum Methanobacteriota; class Halobacteria; order Halobacteriales; family Natrialbaceae; genus Natronosalvus; species Natronosalvus amylolyticus. The sequence goes on along the minus strand of NZ_CP101156.1, from coordinate 2,578,297 downwards.
AACTCGTTGATCAACTCGAGGACCGCACTCGCACCGGCCTCCTCGAACAGTTCTCGCCCCGATCCCCCGGTCAAGCCACCGGTAAGGACCCCGACGCCGTGATAGGTTCGCTCGTCGTCGGCCGCCTCGGCGTTGACCGCCGTCTGGACGTCGTCGAGCGTGTCCCCAACGAAGACGACCGACTCGGCGTCGAAGCGCTCACCGAGCGTCGTCAGGGCGCGAGGGTGTGGTTTGCCTTCGGCCCAGTCGTCCATCGTGAACCGGTGTTCGAGCGGAATCTCGAGGCCGACGCGAGCGAGCGCGATTTCGGCTTCGGCCGCCGGTCGTCCGGTGACGATTCCGACGTCGTAACGCTCGAGGAGCGCCTCGCGCGTCTCATCCTCCAGCAGGACGGGTTCGGCCTCGATGTATCCGGCCCCTTCCAGTTCGGCGTCCGGGTCGGCGTCCTCGAGGACGGCGTACCGCTCACTCCCGAGGTACAGTTGCTGGAAGACGTCGCGAAGCCGCTCGGTGTCCCACTTGCCGCGAACCCGCTGAGTGGCCTGCCCGCCGAGTTCGTCCATGACGACCGACTCCGCCGCCTCGAGTCCGCCGCCTTCGGCCGCGATGGCATCGGTGAACGCCTCGAGCGAGCGATCGAAGCCCTCGCCGGCGGCCAACACGTAGAGCGCCCCGGCGTAGGTGAGTTCCCAGTCGTTGTTGAACCCGCCAGCGTTTTTGAACAGTTGGATGTCTTCGCGGCGGATGGTCCGGCCGTAGACGTATTCGATCGAGTCGACGATTGCGCGACGATAGGAGTCGGCCACGTCGACGAGCACGCCGTCGATGTCGAGGACGACCGCATCTGCGTTCATACGCGAGCCCTGGGGGGCCGTCGGTATGGGCGTATCGACTCGCGTGGAACCTCGAGTACCAACCACGGAGATTCCTCGAGCCCACTCGAGGGGGTCGCGGGACGAGAGGTGGGAGTGGATTAGGCGTGGGTGCTGGGGCGAGAGGTGGGAGTGGATTAGGCGTGGGTGCTGGGGCGAGAGGTGGGAGTGGATTAGGCGTGGGTGCTGGGGCGAGAGGTGGGAGTGGATTAGGCGTGGGTGCTGGGGCGAGAGGTGGGAGTGGATTAGGCGTGGGTGCTGGGGCGAGAGGTGGGAGCGGGGTAGGCGTGGATGGTGGGACGAGAGTCGGCGAACGAAGAACGAAAATCAAACGAGCGTCACGACACCGACGAACGCGCCGACGGCCAGCGCCGCCGCGTAAAAGACGTGCAGATACGCCCACGAGAGCAGGTTGACGAGATAGATCAGGAACACGAACGGGAGCCCGGCGAGGACGAGGGGGGCCGACCGCCACTCGCCTCGAGTGCGTGTCCAGAGCGTGTTCGCGTCACCCGTACTCGGGAACGCCTGCAATCCGATGACGAAGCCGAGCCAGGCGAGAACCACGAGTCCGGCCTGCGTTTCGAGTGGAGCGTCGATAACACCCTCGAGGAGGACGCGCTCGAACTCGAGCGGGCCGAGCGTTCCGAGCAGGTGCCAAAAGCCCGTGAACAACACCAGCGCGAGGATGGTGTTGACGAAAAACGGCGCGACGCTGATCAGAAACGAGGTTCGGTACGTCGAGGGCTCCTGGTGTCTGACGTAGCCGGCAGGGTCCCCGAACCGGAAGTACGACACGTCGACGACGGGAACGCCCGTCAGGTCACAGACCACTTTGTGGGCGAACTCGTGGACGACGACACCCGGCGCAGTGAGCAAACTCGAGAGATGGCCCATAGCCGGACTCTCGAGGGAGGCGTTGTAAGCGTATTCGTTCACGAGAAGGTTCGAAGAGGTAGACAGTACGGTGACATGACATGGACAGTACAGTTGAATGATGTGAATAGTACAGTTGCGTGACGTGACCAGGGTGACCGCGTGACCTGAACAGCACGGTCGACGAATGGCTATCGCGAGGTGTCGATCCCTGCTTCGGCGACGAACAGCGTCTCTCGAGGCAGCGAGAGCCGACGGACGGGGACCAGGGGCGAGTCACCGCCCAGCGTGGTAAAACGGAACCCGGCGTCGACCTCCCGAGCGAGGTCCCAGACTGGACGGTGGAGTTCGGGCGGGAGATTCAGGGCATAAAGGGTGTCTGCGTCGGTATACACCTCGAGGCTCGGCTCGAGAACGTCGTCTTCGACAAACGTGACGGTGTCCGGAACGTCTCGCGGGCTGATGTCGGTCGCGACGACCCGACAGCCTCGGTCAGCAAGCCCTTCGGCGACGTCCGTTCGGCGACCGATCCCGATCTCGACGAGGTGGTTCGCACTCGAGAGAGCGTCGACCAGAGCGGCGGTGTTCCGACGAGAGTGTGCCACGGCGGGACGTTTATGATGTGGGCGGGCATAGACGTTGTCATGCTCGTCGACATCGTGCCGGTTGGGTCCGTCTCCGCAACAGTCAAGCGGGAGGCCTCCGCGGCACTGCGATCGGTATACGACTGTGACGTCACGGTCAACGACGCCCAGTCAATCCCCAACGGCGCGTACGACTCCGGGCGCAACCAGTACTGTGCGGAGACGTTCATCCAGCTGGCCGAGCGCGTCGGACGCGGCGACAAAAATATTGCCATCACCCCTCACGATCTCTTTTATCGCCGACGAAACTACGTCTTTGGCCTCGCCTATCTCGATGGCAGCGGCAGCGTCGTCTCAACCTATCGGCTCCAGACCTCGAGCGACGGCGGCTTCTCGAACAAGTCCGCGAGCGATATCTTCGAGGATCGTGTCCGCAAGGAAATCGTCCACGAGATCGGCCACACCTACGGCCTCGAGCACTGTGACAACCAGCGCTGTGTGATGAACTTCTCGCCCACGGTCCGGGAGGTCGACATCAAAGAAGAACACCTCTGTGGGAGTTGTCAGCGGCTGATCGACTGATGGCGAAGCGAACCAACACCGCCTACTCGAGCAGTCGGTTACGAAACCGGTAGTGACCGTTGAACGATCGAGACACTCGAGTGAGCCGGGGATCGAGTATCACAGGACTTCCACGGATCGCTACAAGAGAACGATTTAATCCGCCGGAAACGGTAGGTACCGTACAACTCGTGTCCCACTCGAGCGTGCCACGTCGTGAACGCCACTCGAACGCCCAATCTGCAATCGGAGCGACGGCGCTGTTAGTCGACTGTACCGTGAACGGCATATCAATGGGCAACCGAGGCCGGCGAGGTGAGCGTCCGTGAGCGACCGAGAGATCGATGTCGAGGTCGTCGACGACGTGAACGCCGACCACGACAGGGAATCGTCCAGAGGAGCGGAAGACGGCCCGGATTCGAGTGATCGGCACGAATCGCAACCACACGAGAAGACCGGCAGTGGGACTGGGGCGCGAAACCGCACGGAGACGACAAACGAGACGGAGTCGGCCACTGCAACCGAGGCGGATGGGACCAAAACAGCCACCGCGACCGGACCAACCGACGGACCGGCAGCCGTGGGCGACGAACTGGGGCGACTCGACCTGCGTACGACGCCGGAAGGGTACGTCGAAGCCACCGTGACTGATCTGCGGTCGGTCGACGAAACGACGGTCACCCTCGAGGTTACCCTTCCACACGGAACGACGACCGAGTTTCGACTCGAGAAGCCGATCCCCTGGTCTCGAGAGTTCCTGCTGGCCCGCATCGTCGAGGACGTCGGCTACGAGGCAGCCTCGATAGAGTACATCGTGGGCGAGTCGGTCTACGTCGAGCGAATCGATCGCCTCGAAGCGACCCAAGAAGATAGCTGGGGGTGGGCCGAGTGGCGCGACGGAATCGTTCGCACGAGTGGGGACGCACTGCTCACCGCTCTCGGCGGTCGGTTTCGCCTCGAGGAACGACAGACACCTGAATGGCGACTCGTCGACCCGCTCGAGCGCGAAACGGCTCCCAGCGAAGACACCGAAGGAGGGAGGATTGCTGCGCTGATCGTCGTCTTTGGCGCTCTCTCCGCTATCGTCGGCGGTCTCGTTGCTGCCGGTGTCACGACGATTGCACCCACCCTGGTCGCCGCCGTACTCCCCGGCCTTGTGCTCGTCGTTCTCGGGAGTTACTGGCTGCGTCGGCAAGCGTGACCGACAGAAGGAACAAGCGACGAAATCGAGCCCATCGGGTATCGATTTCCCCGTGCGGGTCGCTCCCTCCGAGGCCCTGCTATGGGACGCACTGAAGTCAACAACCCCGACCGCAAGGGTCGGGGTTCTCGTCCTGCACCGCCTATAGAGACCAGCACGAACTAACCGGTTCGGTTCACAACCGTGTCAACAACCGTGACATCGTCGTCTCACTGCCCCCGGATCCCGATGGCTCGAGCGACGAGTTCGCGTCGACGGGGTCGTGCGCGCCGTCACTCGAGGGGCACCTCGAGTGGCGACCTATCCAGGCCACGCCTGGGGTGGTGGCGATGACCGACCCGCGTCCGCTCGCCGCTATCGCCATCGCGTTTCTCGCGATCGCCGTCATCGTCGCCGGCCGGCGTCGTCCAGCGGTTCGTGACGGGACACCGATCGTCGCGAGCCTGCTGACCGTCGCGGTCGTCGCAAGCATGGTCCCAGAGGTTCTCGCGGGTCGGCAGCCGACGACGAACCTCGGGGCACTCGTGGCGGGCATCGATTTCTCGGTACAGGCCGATCCCCTCGGAACGATCTTTGCCCTGGTTGCCAGTTGCCTCTGGGCCGTCACCGCGGTGTACAGCGTCGGGTACGTCCGGGGGAAAGGACTCGACCATCGTACCCGGTATACGGCCGCACTGTGTCTCTCGGTCGGCTCCGGGATCGGCGTCGCATTCGCCTCCAACCTGCTGGTGCTCGTCATATTCTACGAGTTGACCACCGTGGGGACCTATCCGCTGGTCGCCCACAGGGGAACCGAGCGCGCCCGGGAAGTCGGCTACGAGTACGTCGCCTACGTCATCGGCGGCGGGACGCTCGTCGTCGGCGGCGCAGTGATCGTCCACACCCTCGCGGGGAGCGTGACGTTCGCTCCCGGCGGAATTCCGGGTCTGGCCGACGCGGCCGCCGGCGCCCCAACGGCCGCACGTGTCGCCATCGTCGCCATGCTCGCGGGATTCGCCGTCAAGGGAGCCATCATGCCCCTGCACGCCTGGCTCCCGCGAGCGATGGTTGCCCCGACAACCGTCTCCGGAGTGCTCCACGCCGTGATCGTCGTAAAATCGGGCGTCTTCGGGATTGCGCGCACTGTCCTCGAGGTATTCGGCCCCGAAACGACGGCCGATCTGGGTGTTGGGACACCGCTCGCCATCATCGCGGCCGCGACGATCCTGCTGGGAAGCCTCCTCGCGCTTCGACAGGACGATCTCAAGCGCCGGTTGGCCTACTCGACGGTAGCCCACCTCTCGTACGTCGTCCTCGGGATCGCCGTCCTCGTTCCCGCGGCCGTCGTCGGCGGCCTGTTTCACATCGCGGCCCACGCCGTCGCCAAGCTCGCGCTGTTCTTCTGCGTCGGCGCGCTCGCCATCGAAACCGACGTGAAGAAGGTGTCCGAGATCGCCGGCGTCGGTCGACGAATGCCACTCACCATGGCCGTCTTCGCCGTCGGCGCCTGCTCGCTGGCCGGCCTTCCGCTCTTCGTCGGTTTCGCGAGCAAGTGGTACCTCCTCGTGGGCGGTGCGGAACTCAGTCCCATTGTGCCGGCCGTACTCGTGGTCTCGGGGGCTCTCAACGTCGCTTACTTCTGGCCCATCGTCTACGGTGCGTTCTTCGAGACGCCCGAGAGAGCAGATCCGAAGCCGTTGCTCGAGGGGCCGATGGGTGGCACTTCAAGTAGCGACAGGCTGGACGAGCAGGCTAACGTTACGACGGACCGGCGCTGGAAACGCCTCCCGCCCACCGGTGTCGAAGCAAGTCCAGCGCTCGTGGTCCCCCTGCTCGCCCTCGCCCTCGCGATCATCGCGCTTGGTATCTGGGCCGACCACCTGGTCGTCCTCGAGCTGGCGCGAGCGGCTGCCGACGCGAGTTTCGGGGTGATCGTCCGGTGATCGATCCTGCCACGATCTCGCCGGCGTTCGTCGTCTGGCTCGCGGCCGCCCTCGCCCTGCTGGGTCGGCGTGTCGGTGCCGTGGCCGGGATCACCGCCTGCGGGGTCGCCACCTGGTGGGTACTGACTGTGCCCGCGGGCACCTCTGGGGAGTGGACGTTCCTCGAGTTCGCGATAATCCCCGTCGCGGTCGACCCTGCCTCGCGGGTGACGGGACTAGCCTTCGTGGCATTCGGTGTCGTGGCGGTGGGCTACCTCTCGGTGACGGGAGCCGACTGCTGGCATCTCACGGCCGCCCTGACGTACGCCGGAGCCGCGCTCTGGGCCGTCTTCGCCGGCGACTGGCTCGGCCTGCTCGTCGGCTGGGAACTGATGGCGCTCGCGAGCACCCTCCTGGTCTGGCTCCACGGGGGCGACGCCGTGCGGGTCGGGTTTCGGTACGCGCTGGTCCACGCCATCGGCGGTGCACTGCTCGCAGCCGGCCTCGCGATGCACGTCGTGGCGCAGGGTGGCGCAGACGCCCTTCACTTTGGCGACGGAATCGCGGGTGGGCTCCCTGCGCTCACCGTCGCCGCCGGCGTCGGGATCAACGCTGCGCTGATCGGCGTGCACGTCTGGTTGCCCGACACCTACGCCAGCCCCCACGTCGGCGCGTCGGTCGTCCTCTCGGCGTACACCACGAAACTCGCCGTCTACGCCGCCTACCGGGCGTTCCCCGAGGGAAACCTCGCGCTCGCCTACGTCGGCGGCGTCATGGCTGTGTTCGGCGCGAGCTACGCCCTGGCCCAGAAGGACGCCCGTCGGCTACTCGCCTATCACATCCAGGCCCAGGTGGGCTACATCCTCGCAGGTATCGGCATCGGTTCGGCCCTCGGGATCGCGGGCGCGTTCGCTCACCTGTTCAACAACGTCCTGTTCAAGGGGCTGTTATTCATGGTCGCCGGGCTCATCGTCATCCGGGCGGGCACCGGCAAACTCGACTCTGGTGGACGGCTGGGTCGCTCGAGCCCCCTCCTCGTTGGGGCGTTCCTCGTCGCGGCCGCCTCGATCACCGCCGTCCCGGGCACCAACGGCTTCGTTAGCAAGGGTATGGTGCTCGACGCCGCTCTCGAGGGTGGCCACACGCCACTGCGGTGGCTCCTGCTGATCGGGGCCGTCGGCACTATCGTCTCGTTTTGTAAGTTCGGCTACTACGCCAGTCGCCGGGGCGAGGACCACCTGCTGTCGGACGCAACCCCGGCTCAGGCCATCACGATGATCCCCATCGCCGTCGCCTGTCTCGCCATCGGACTCTGGTACGACCCGTTCTTCGACTTGCTCCCCGCGAGGGGCGACTGGTCGACCGACCCCTACTCACAGCGTCACCTCCTCGAGAAGGTCGCCCTCTTTGCCGTCGGTGTAATCGCGTTCGTCATCGGCCGGCCCCTGCTCGAGCGCCTGGAGGGTGGGGTCGACGTCGACGCGGTCCGTGATCCGCTGATCTTCGAGGGGACGCGAACGCTCGCGGCCGGCGTCGCCCTCGTCTTCAGTGCAGTGAGTGCCGCCGACCATGGTCTCCGGCGACGGGCGTTCGCCGCCGCGACCGACCCCGTCCACGTGATCGCCCGTCGCCTGCCGGACGAGGCAGGTGAACGGTACCGCGAGCGGTCGCGCGAGATCGCCGGGACGATCGGGATCGGCCCCAACCGCCGGTACCGATACGCCGCGCTCGTGGTCTGTCTTGCCGTCGCCCTGCTGATCGGAGTTGGTCCCAGATGAGCCTCGCCGTCGTCCTGCTGTTCGCCGTTTTGTTGATTCCCACGATCGGTGTCCTCGCCGTGTGTCTCGACTCGAAGCGAACGCCCTGGGCCGTCGCGACCGTTTCGCTGGGCCTGACCGCCGTCACCTCGACGCTGCTCGCGACGCTCTTGATCCTCGACGGAGCAACCGTCTATCGCCTGGGAATCCAGGGCGGTCCGGGGCTCGTCTTCCGCTCGGACGCTCTCTCGGTGACGGTCGGATTGCTGGACGTGGTGTTGACCCTCGGGATCCTCGGCTACACCCGAACAGCTGGCCCGCACGGCCGCGAGTTCTACGTCCCCTACCTGCTCTTTACGACGGCCGTCTTCGGCGTGGTTCTCTCAGGAGACCTCCTCGGCATCTACGCCTTTCTCGTGCTGTTGATCTGGGCCACGGGCCGGCTCGTCGAGTGTAGCGAGAAAGCCGGCGTCGAAGCGACGGCACGGGGCTACCGTCGGACGGCTACGCTGGGTGCGAGCGTCTACCTCGTCGGCGTCCTCCTCGCGGTGTGGCTCGGCGGCTCGAGTGACGGACAACGCCTCGGATTCGCACTGGCAGAAGTGGGCTACACCGACTCGCTCGTCGTCACGTCTTTCGTGTTCATGACCGTCGGACTCGCCCTGCTCGTCGCGCTCGTTCCCCTACACGGCTGGCTCATCGAGACCCACGCGAGGGCGACAGATCCCGTCAGTGCACTGATCTCGGGAGTACTCCCGGCAGCCGCAGTGTACGCCTTCTTTCGGGTCCTCTTCGACGTGTTCACGCTCGAGTTCCTGACGGCGAATCCGGCCGTCACGAACGGCATCATCTACGGGGCAATCGGGAGTCTGCTCGTCGGAAACCTCCTGGCCTACGGCCAGCGGGACATCAAGGGCATGCTCGCATACTCGACGATCTCTCAGTTCGGGCTGATCGTCGCCGGATTGCTCGTCGCCACCGAGACGGCCGTCTTCGGTTCGGTCATCCAGCTTTTCGGCCACGGCATCGTCAAGGGCGCGTTCTGTCTCGTCGCCGGGCTCATCGCTATCCGCTTCGATGCCCGCACCATCGACGAGTTCGGCGGCCTCGCCAACCGCGCTCCGCTCGTCGCCGCCGCCTTCGCCGGCCTCGCCATCGCCATGATCGGCCTCCCGCCGACGGTCGGTTTCGTCGGTAAGTGGTACATCGCAGTGGGCGCCCTCGAACAGGGACTCTGGGTCGTCACTGCCTTCGTCGTGTTCTCGACGCTCTTGACGCTCGGATACGTCATCCCGTTCGTCGACCGGATTTACTTCGGTACGTTCGATGGGGTCGATAACGGGTCTCAGTCGATCACCGCCACGATGGTGGCTGTGGTCGTCCTCGCAGCGCTGCTCTCACTGGCTATCGGCCTCGCCTCGGTGACCTTCGAGGCGTTCCTCAGGGAAGCGATCGAGGGGCTCGTGGCGGCCCCCGTCGAGTGAGCGTCAGGGGAGTGGTTCACACTCGAGAAATCGACGAACGTCCGCTCAGCAGTCAGAACGTCCACTCAAGGGAACGTTCGTTTATTTTGAAACCGAGTTATATTTGTTCGTTTATGGTTGTGTGTAGAAATAATATTTATGTGTGAAAAACAATTACATCATAATTGTCTATGCGAACATCCAGCACGCCACTCGCCACCAGTGACCGCACGCCGGAGGGACCGCGATGAGCGAATACCAGCCTGAAGCCGAGCTCTCGCGGCGTTCAGTGCTTCGAGGAATGGCCGCAATGGGGGCCGTCGCCGCCCTCGGGAGTCAAACAACCGGTGGCGATACCGGTACGGGCACACTGTTCCCGAGCGGTTTCGATCCCGAGACGCCTGTGGAGTCACACCATCCTGGAGCTCCACGGTTCATCAGCGTGGACGAACCGATCGTGAATCCTGTCTGGACACTCGGAGCCGACACCCGCGGCCTCGAGGCCGACGAACCCCCGGCCTGGGCTCTCTGGGATAAGGGCCGTGACAACCTCGCACCCCGCCTGCCCGATCTTCGGGCCGACCCACACGACTACGACGCAAGCGACTTCACGTGGACCCTCGTCGACTGGCCCGAGGCGAGCGACGGCCCCGACGTCGTCTCTTTCGCGACCGCCACCGGGGACGACCTCGGACGATACGACGAAGGCCAGGACACCGTCGCGGAGTTCCGCGCGGACGCACCCGGCGACTACATCCTCGAGCTCGAGGCGCCTGACGGTACCCACGAACTCACGCTCCACGCATTCCCCAGGGGCGACGGCGGCGCGGCGGTCTACAATGGCGACCCCGATAACGCCCCACGTCTCGAACTCGAAGCGACCTACGACGACGAGGCCGAGGAGTTTCGGCTCGAGACCAACGCCCAGCCCGCTCCCTTCGCCGACTCCTCGAGCGACGACCTGTGGGGCGTCTTCCGGGCCGACGACCGGGACGCCCTCTCGAGCGCAGCGATCGAAGAGGCAGACGGCGGTCTGCGGGCGACGATTCCCGTTGACGCTCTCGAGGGAGAATCCGCCCGTGTTCACGCGGCGGTTTACGACGACGGGGCGGCGACAAAGAGTGCACAGGACCTCGTAGTACTCGACCCCGACGGGAGCGTCGACCTGCCGAACCGGCCGCCAGAATGGATGGCCGACGGCATCATGTACCAGCTCTTCCCCCGCTCGTGGGCGGGCGAACGCGAGGCGACCACGCTCGAGACCCTGATCTCCGGCGACGACGACACGGGAGCACCCGGTCTCGACTATCTCGACGAGATGGGCGTCGACGCCATCTGGCTCACCCCTACCGTCCCGGCGACGAGCGTCGAACGGCAACTCGACGGCGAACTGTCCGGCGGCGGTCCCCACGGCTACGATACGGCAGACTACACCGGCGTCTCCGAGGATCTCGTCCCCGACGGCGAGGACCCGCTCGAGGTCTACCGCCGGTTCGTCAATGAGTGTCACGACCGGAACATCAAGGTCGTCTTCGACATCGTCATCAACCACGCAGGTCGTACGAATCCGCTATTCGAGGATACCATCGGCGAGCGTGCGGACGGCCCCGGCCCGTGGGACACCGTCACCGAGTGGGACGAGGACCACCGGGCGTTCGACTGGTGGGATCGCGCCGAGGTTCCCCGACGGAACGAGGACGGCGAGTTGCTCGAGGCCGAACCACGACCAACCGGCTTCGCCGATCTGCAGGTGATGCCCAACCTCAACTTCGAGAGCCTCTCCCTGCGCGAGTACATAATGGGCGTGGCCGACTTCTGGTCGCGGCCACAGTCTGCGGGTGGCATGGGCGTCGACGGCTTCCGCGCGGACATCGCCTACGGCGTACCCAAATCCGTCTGGAAAGAAATTCGCGAGATCGGTCGGTACAACAACGAGGAGTTCCTCATGTTCGACGAGACCATCCCGCGGGACGCCAGCTACACCGAAAGCGAGTTCGACATGCACCACGACACAGCTGGGTTCCTCAATCAGGCACAACAAGTCGCTGCCGACGACGCCCACGGTGGCAGCCTGTTCGACACGATCGACGAGCGGAGCCAGATCGGGCTCCCCGACCACTCCCTCGTCGTGAACGCTCTCGAGAACCACGACGAACATCGCATCCTCAACCAGGCCGCAGTCGACCTCCACGACCCGAACCACGACGACATCGACGACGGCACGTGGGCGTACTACGCCAACCGGGTTCGGTGCTGTGCGGCCGCGGCGTTCGTCCTCCCCGGCGTGCCACAGCTATACTACGGCATCGAGCGCCAGATCAGCCGGTATGGAGAGGGTCGCCACCTGGGCGAAGACGATCACCGCGGCTACGACGACGACGGAAACATCAACGTTGCTGCCGACGTCCGCGAAGGTGGCCGCCAGCGAGCGTTCATGAACTGGGATGACGGCCCAGACGAGTACCACACGAACTTCTTCGAGAATCTCTCGACGCTGTACGACGAGGTCGAAGCATTGCACCCGGATGCCGAGTTCGACGGCATCCCCTTCGAGGCCGATGACGACGCCGAACTGCTGCTCTGTGAGCGTCGCGTCAGCCGACGGGAAGACATCGATGGACCGTCGACTGTCGCCGCCATAGTCAACTTCGGCGACGGCGATACCGAAGTCGAAATCGACGCCAAATACGAAGGCTACGACCTGTTCAAGGACGAAGACGTCCTCCTCGAGGACCACGGCGACACCATCACGGTTGAGGTCGGCGACCTCATCGTCCTGCCGGCTGACGACGAGGAAGACGAAAGTCTCGAGGGAACGTACCGTATCCTCGCCGATCACAGCGGGAAGGCCCTGGACGTTGCTGACGTCTCCACCGATGACGGCGCGAACGTCCACCAGTGGGAGTACGTCGGCGGCGACAATCAGCACTGGACGCTCGAGGCCGTCGGCGACAACGAGTACCGCATCGTCGCCGACCACAGCGGCAAGGTACTGGACGTCGAAAACGCCTCGGGCGAGGACGGTGCGAACGTCCACCAGTGGGAAGACGTCGGCGCCGACAACCAGCGCTGGTTCGTCGAGCCGGTCGACGACGCCGATACTCTGTACACGATCACGGCCGTCCACAGTGGCAAGGTCCTCGACGTCGAAGGCGTCTCGAGCGACGACGGGGCGAACGTCCACCAGTGGGAGTACGTCGGCGGCGACAACCAGCACTGGCGACTCGAGGAACGGTAATCACACGGCAGGTCAACTGCACACGGCGACAGACGGCACTCGTTCCCACCCTCCCCTTCGAAATCGCACGGGCACGGTTTCTGTCCCGCAGCCGGGGACACGTTTATTTCCCTGACCGACAAAGGGGTCCACATGGTGAAACAACGAATCAACCGTATGCTGAGCCGTGCACGCTACGCAGCCATCGGTGCCGCTATCGGCGGCTTCCTCGGTGGACTATTCAACAAGAACCTTGCGAGCTCCGGTGCCGCCGTGGGTGCTCTGGCCGGTGCCGTGATCGGCGAGCGTCGACCCGACGCCGAACAGCGCTTTGGCGAGCTGAAAAATCGGGGCGAGGAGAACATCAAAGGGCTTCGATCGGGGTCCGAGTCGGCCGAATAGCCCTTTGTGACAGCACTCCGTTCTCGAACAGCGTAACGACGCTCGAGTCAGTCGAAACGCCGCTCGAGCGGACACTTGTAGCGTGAACCTCAGGCGGACCGAAAATCAACGAACCCCCGATCGTTCAGCACCGAGAGCACCGTACCAGTGGTTGGCAATATGACTGACATTCATATGCGAATCAGCACTACGTGGGCCTGGAACGCCAGTTTGTGCGTTCTGATTCAAAGAAAGTAAACCGAGTTGCCAACAACAGTTACGGCGCATAGTAGTATTCGCCTTCCCGTTTTTGTTGCCGGTCGAGTTGTGACTCGGGCTTGTTGATACGCGGCCTCGAGGTTCGCTCGTCCCGCCGGAACGTGACCTCGAGGTTTGCCAGGAACTCGTTCATCCCACCGCGCATCGACTGTGGAGTGCCCGCACGACCGTGAACGGCCGGTTCGCCATCGAACACCATCAGGCGGTCAGCGAGCAGGTCGATCATGTAGATGTCGTGGTCGATAACCAGGACGGTGGCGTCCTGCTGTTCGGCATAGCGACGAATCGCCCGCGTCGCCTGCACTCGCTGTTCGACGTCCAGATGTGCCGACGGTTCGTCGAGCAGGTACAGATCAGCTGAATCGGAGAGACAGGCCGCAATCGCCACCCGCTGGCGCTCACCACCGGAAAGGTCAGAGAGATTTTGTTCCATAATTCGCTCGAGTTGCAACGGCTGGGCGATTTCGGTGTTCCAGTACGACGAGCCGAACTGGTCAGTGATCGACGAGAGGAACACGTCGACGCGCATGTGCTGGTCGATGGTGACGTACTGGGGTTTGTACGAGATGTCCAGATCGAGGTCCGCATCGCCCGAATCCGGCTCGAGTGCGCCGGTCAACAGCTTCGCGAACGTCGACTTCCCGATGCCGTTCGGACCGACGATGCCGAGCACCTCGTTCTGTCGAATCCGCCCGCCCTCGACCTCGAGTCTGAACTCGCCGTCGCCGTACGACTTCGTGAGGTCGGGGTATTCGACGAGCGTGTCGGCACGCGAAATCGTCCGTGGGGCGTGCTCTTCGAACTCGATGGGATTCGGTCGAATCCGCATGTTCTCGTTCTCGAGGTAGCCCGCGAGGTACTCGTTGATCCCGTTGCGGACCGATTTCGGTGTCGTGATGACACCGTAGGCGCCGGGCTCACCGTAGGCGACGTGAAGCGTATCGGCGAGTAAATCGAGGACTGCCAGGTCGTGTTCGACCACGAGCATCGACTTGCCGTCGTCTTCGGCGAGTTCCCGGATCAACCGTGCGGCCGTCACGCGCTGGCCGATGTCGAGGTAGGGCGTGATCTCGTCGAGGAAGTAGAAGTCCGTGTCTCGAGCCAGGGTGGCAGCGATGGCAACCCGCTGGAGTTCCCCGCCAGAGAGGTCGTCGATCGCCTGGTCCATGACGGGACCGATGGAGAGTCGCTCGACGAGATACTCCAGTGCGTCCCGTTCGTTCGTCCGCTCGAGGAGTTCGCGCGTGTTGCCGTCGAACTGGTTCGGAATCTGATCGACGTACTGCGGTTTCCGCGCGACCGTCACGTCGCCGTCGCGAACGTCGGCGATGTAGTCCTGCAGTTCCGTCCCGCGGTAGGCCTCGAGGACGTCGTCCCAGTCCGGTGGCTCTTCGAATCGACCGAGGTTCGGCTCGAGTTCGCCCGCCAGAATGCGAACGGCCGTCGTTTTCCCGATGCCGTTCGGTCCGAGAATCCCCGTCACTTTCCCTTCCTGTGGGGCTGGCAGGCCGTACAGCGAGAACGCGTTTTCGCCGTACCGGTGAGCCGGATCGTCCTGCAGTTCCTGGGGCAAGTTGATGATCTCGATCGCATCGAAGGGGCACTTCTCGACGCAGATACCGCAGGTTTCACCCAGACAGATCTCTTCGGAGATACGAACCTGCTCCGGTTGGCCCTCGTCTGCGTCCTCGCCTCGAAGTGTGATACACTCCTTGCCGGTCCGGTTCGGTGGACAGTAGTTCTGGCACTCGTAGTTACACCGGTCCGGTTGACAGCGATCGAGGTCGACGACAGCGATACTGTCTTTGGCCATGTTAGAACGATGCCCCGGTTGACAGAATAATACCCCACGTGATGAACCAGAACGAGAACGTCATCAGCGTGATAAACAGGTAGTGTTTGATTCCGAACTCGTCCTCGTCGTAGATGCCGAGGGCCGGCAACAGGACGAGCTGGGCGACGATCACCCCGAAGACGAGGAGATAGGTGAGCGGGTCGGCCGCCGCGTCGTTGGCGGCCTCACCAGCAGTGAGTATCGCTGAGCCGATCGCGACGCCGACGCCAGCGAGACAGGCAAAGGCCGTCACGCTGATCGAGCGTATGTGTTCGCGCCGCGGGCTCATCGTTTCGGTCGACATAGGCGTACCTCTGTTTCCGGTGTTAAAAAGCCGTTCGCATTGCTCGAGTGGCGGTTTGCCTCGGGTTAGGTGTCGTCGATAACCTCGACACCATCGCGCTCGCGGAGTTCAGCGATGAGTTCTTCGTGAGTGTCGAACGCATCGAGTTCGTCGATATCGACCTGCTCGAGTTCGGATTCGGTGACTGTGGTCGATCCAAGTCCATCGGCGTGTTGCGTTGTCATCGTTCCAGTAGCAGCCGATTCCGTTATCCAGAACGAATCCGTACCCGACTCGCCGGAATCACTTCGCGTAAATTCGGCGGATCCGAATCCGAAGTCGAACCAAAAGCTCGAGACCGTTTCGACGTTCGAGAGTTCGACGACGAGCTCATCACCATCTTTAATTTGACCTTGTGCAGTTACCTCGAGGACGATCTCGCCGCCATCAGCAGCGACGATTTCGACGTCATCGTTCGCCTGTCCAACGATGTCGGCGGATGCGTCGGTGTAATCGGCCCCGATGAACCACCCACCCTGGGTTGCACTCACCGCAATCGTCACGGTGTCACCGTTACCGATAGACCCGTCAGGCGTAAACGAGAGCGTCTGTGTAGTCGGACCCGGCCCGTCAACATCGCCCGCCTGAACGGTCGTAAACCCACCGCCAGGATCGCCCTGTCCAGTGCAGGTGTAAGCGAACGTGTGTTCGTACGTCACTCCCTCGATAGCGAGTTCGCTACCGAAGGCGTCAGCGTCGACCCTAACAGTGGCCTCACCGCCACCACCGCGTTCACACGTAACCTCGAGTCCGGTCTGCTCGTCCGAAGCAAGTTGGTCGTCGAACGGGTCGCTCACGCTGATTCGATCGTTATCGCCCTCGATCGTCACCGAAGTCTCGAGTGAGGTGAAATCGACATTCGCATTGTTCGTAATCTCGAGTATCACTGCATCGTTCTGATTCGTCGGCGTCGCATCCGTTCCCGAAATGGCGAGCAACGCCTGCTCGGTTTCGGCGGTTTCGGCGGTGACACCGCGGTCGGCGCTAAACGTCGTAAAGCCAAACACTGGACCCGAAAGTAACAGGATACCGACGACCACCAGAACCATCGCGACTTTGGAAACCACGTTCATCGGCTTTCCCTCACGGTGGGCGTTCCCCCTGCCCCAGCCGCATCCGGCGGTTCTCGAGGACGTGCACCACAGCAGAAACGGCGAACAGGCCGACCAGTATCGTCGCCCAGCCGAGCAGTGGGACGGTTTCGGTTGGGACTACCTCGAGCCATAATCCAGCCAGCACGACCCCAGCCAGTGCGGACAGGCCGAGGTAGTACACCCCCCACGGGACCGAGTCCTCGGGGACGACGTCGAGATACACCTCGAGGTCGCGGGCGTTTTCGGTGAGTTCGATCGTCCGATCGTCGAAGGTGACCATCTCCGCGCGCTCGAGCGTCGGCAGATGGGTCTGCTGGAGCGAGGTGTAAATCCGCTTTCGCTCCGTCGAGGTGAGTTCGGCGACGTCTTTCTCGAGTTCCCAGGCGGCGACGTGTTCGGCGAGTTCCCCGAGTTCGACGGGGTCTTCCTCGCGTTTGAGATAGTGAATCGTATAGCGCCGGCGCTGATTGCTCAGCAGGCTAAAGACATCACCACGGCTGGTCCCCCCGGACGTGTGCTGTACACCCATGAAACGTGTCGCTCGTAGTGATAGATTGCCGATTGGGACATATATCTCTGTTGGCCAACGTGCGTGAGCGTGACTCTCACGACGGCGTTCTCAAGCCCGGCCTGTAGCCTATCGCTGACTCGAGCAGCGGCTTCAGGCCGGGCTTGAACGGCGGTATCAGTCGGTGTGAACGGGTTCGGGCACCCCAATACAAAGTGGGTAGGTGTGTGTAGGTATGGATAAGAACTGCCTCGAGTAACTGGCGGTTACGGTTACTCGGGCAGGTCGTACGGAGACATTACCAATGAGAGCAAACAGACGCAACGTGTTGATTGGACTGGGAACGATTGTCGCTGGCGGCGGTGCCGCACTCGGAACGGGTGCGTTTAGCAGTGTGGAAGCGACTCGAGACGTGGACATTGATACTGCAGGTGACGACGCTGCACTGATTCGGTTTGATGTCAGTGGAGACTTAGCTGGTGGGGACGCTGACCAAATTGAATTAGATCTAGACGGTGACGTAAATGAAAATGCAGTAACTAGGTTTGATGACGTTCTCACCATCACCAACCACCGCGAAAACGAGGAGGACAAAGTAGATATCGAGATCCAAGATGCTAATGAAGCATCTAATACCTATATCACATCAAATGCTGGAGATGACGGCGGATTCCAATTTGAAGTAATCAGTGGCGGCGATTACGACAGCGTTGACGATAACGAGGTTAAGCAGTTGGATGGAGCTGGAGGAAAGGTTGAATTTAATGTGGTATTTGGTTACCAGGATACGAGTTCACCCAGTGACATACCGGAAAATGGGATCACCATCATAGCAAATAGCGCATAACTGCGAACTGCCGTTTGGATTGGCCTCGGTACGTAGTGATGACTCTGAGATTATAAATGCAAACCAAACTCGTGGCAATCGCGGTAGTATTCGTCTTAACGCTAGCCGTGCCCACAGCCGCAATCTCACTCGAGGACGATGCCTCCGGCGACATCCGATTTGATGCCACGAGCGAATACGCCGACATCGAGGACGGTAAGCTGGTGCTCGACTTCGAGGGACTGAACGAGGACGCGGTCACGAGCGTCGACGAACTGTTTACCGTCGAGGCCGGTGACGACCGCGTTGCTCATCTGTGGATTGAGCCCGAAAGCGATGGCCTCAGCTTCTATGGGACCGGCGACCGAAGCGACGAAATCAACGAGAATGAGCCGCTAACCCTCGAGACTGACGACCCGACCGGTGTCGGAATTTCCATCGATACCGAGCGGACGATGGAAGGCTCGAGCAACATCACCCTCGCGGTGGCCTACGACGACGGGGACGGCACGCCACCACCAGCCCCGCCGATGATGCCATCGCCGGACCCACCAGCAGATGACGACGAACCACCCGCCGGACCGTCACTGGTCGACCTCGAGGTCACCCCACTCGAGCTAACCGCCGGCGAGTCGGTCACCATCACCGGGACCTACGAAGGCGGTGACAGCGACGAGGACGTGACCGCCCGGCTCACCGTCGATGGGGTCGTCGTCAGCCAGCAAACGGTGTCCGTGCCCGCGGATTCGACCGCCACCGTCACGTTCGAGCAGACGCTCGAGGACCCCGGGACGGTTCCGGTCGGTATCGGAGACGAAACGAGAGACGTCGAGGTGTCCGCGGACGAAACGGGCGAACCAGCCGCGAACATTACCGTCTCGAGCGTCTCCCTGAACACCGGACAGATTCAGCCCGGAGAGTCGGTGACGCTGACCGCGAATGTAACCAACGCGGGCGAACTCGCCGGCGAACGCACCTTCGACGTCGTCGTCGGCGGCTTCGTCGTCGATACGGTGACCGTCGACCTCGAGCCGGGCGAATCGGAGACGGTGACCCTCGAGCGCACGTTCGAGAACGCCGGGAGCTACAGCCTCGCGTTCGGTGGCGTCGATGCTGGCAGCGTCGCCGTCGTCGAGCCAACGCTCGTCTCGGCCTCGGTGACCGAACTCCCCGGACAGACAGGCGTTGCCCTGACGGTTCCGATACTGTTTGGCTTCGGACTGCTGTACTCGAGACGCATGGGCTGGCTGTGACGTGGCTCCGATGGCTAGAAGCAAACACGAGGACACCCCGACCCGCTTGTCGGACCAATTAAGATTCTTCGGCCTCGAGAGAGGAACGACTGTGAACGGGCTCGAGTGGGTGAACGGGAGATGCAGGTGACGACAGCGCTCAAGGGAGGGGTGAGCTTCGTCGTCGGCCTCGCGCTCGTCTTGCTCATCGTGGGCCAACTGCTGGGCCAGCCGGTGTTGCTCGGCTACGTCGCGACGGGGAGCATGGAACCGGCGCTGAACGCCGGCGACGGGTTCGTCGCCGTCCCGAGCATCGTTGCGGACGATCCAGAACCCGGCGACGTCGTCGTCTTCGACGCCCAGACCTTACACGAGGGTGGCCTGACCACACACCGCGTCGTCGAGGAGACCGACGAGGGGTACGTAACCAAAGGCGATGCGAATCCGTTTACCGACCAGGACGGGGGTGAGCCCCCGGTCACCGATGGCCAGATCGTCGCCGTCGCCTGGCAGGTGAACGGGGCGGTGGTCCGGCTCCCCCATCTCGGCACCCTCATCATGAGCGTCCACAGCGTGGTCGCCGCGATTTTCGGGCTGCTCGCCGCCCCACTCGGCATCGCGGCCGCGTTCGACGCCGACGGCGCCGGTGCGCTGCTCGTCGCCATCGGCATCGCACTGCTCGGTGTGGGGTTGCTCCTCGAGCGAACCGGGGCGACCGAGCGGGATACGGAGCGAAAGACGAACCGTGAAAACGTCATCGGACTCTGGTCGGCGATTTCGGTCGTCGTCCTGTTGCTCGCCGTGTTCGCAACCGCAGCGATGGTTATCCCCGCAGGTGGGGCGACCTACGAAGTGCTGGCCACCGAAAATCCGACGGCTGACCCACAGACAGTCGCCCCCGGAGAGGTGGCAACGGTGACGCGGACGATCGACAACAGCGGCTACGTGCCCATCGTAGCAGTGCTCGATACCCCGGGAGAGGGGGTTTCCGCAGACCCGCGGTCGACGACCGTCTCGCTTCAGGATACGGGCGAAGTGACCGTTTTGATGACGGCACCGGACACCGAGGGTCGGGCAACGATGACGGTGTACGAAAACCGGTATCTGCTCGTGTTGCCCCCCTCGATGCTGGTCTGGCTCCACGGAATCCACCCCTTCGTCGCCATCGCCGCCGTCAACGTCGTCGTCGTCGGCGTCGCGGTCGGGTTGATTCTGGCGCTCTTCGGTCGCAGCGACTTTCGACTGCGTTCGACCGGGCGAAACGTCTCGCTTTCGACGCGACTCGACCGACTGATTGACAGGTGGCTGTAGTGGCGTCACTGTAGTGCAGTGTTCGAAGGCAACAACAGAGCCACTACTGTTATACCATTCGACACCTGAGTTATCAGCAATCGGTTCAATCAGCAAAACGCGGATGATTGCACCTGAAGAGACGTCAGGTGGGGCCTGACTGGAGGACGTTGTGACCGAAACACCACGACTTGACCTGCTCATCGCCCAGCACGGGCGTTCGATACTGATCGCCTTACTCGTCCTCGGAGCGGTTGCACTGCTCGCAACCGGCTGGGTCATCGCGACCCCCGGAACCACGACGGTAACCGAAGAGATTGGCCAGCAAACAGTCGAAACCGAAGTCGAGACGAGTGCCAGGGTCGTCGAATCCGGCCTCTGGGAGGAAGGCACCCACCTCGAGAACAACCCTGCCTACATCACCAACGCAACCCCCGAGTTGCAGGTCACTGCGGAAACCAGCATGCCGACCGACGACACTCGAGTCAGTCATGCGATTCAACTCAGATACGAGGCGAGCCGTGACGGCCAGGCGTTCTGGGACGACACCGTTACCCTCGAGCCCACGGAGGCCTTCGCGACGAATCAACGGGCGGTGACACAGACGACCATCGATGTGGAAGCCGTCGCCGAACGCGTCACCGAACTCGAGGACGAACTGGCCGGCATCAGTACCGTCGACATCGAACTCGTCGTCGTCACGAGTTACGATACGGGCACCCACGAGGGTACCCAGACGGCGTCGACACCGTTCGTCCTCACCGGCGAGACGTACTACCTCGAGGAGCACCCATCGTCGAGTGACACCCACCCGTTGACACAGACGTCCGAGCAAACCGAGAGTCCGAGTTCGGCTCTTCTCGGCGCACTCGTCCTGGTCGCGCTCGGTTCGTTCGGCGGAGCCGCGTTCGTCAACGCGCGTTCGGACGTCGACGTCGAACACGCCAGACAGCGGATTCACGAACAGCGGTACGCAGAGTGGATTTCACAGGGGTCGCTCCCGATGTGGATCGGTGACGAACAGGTTTCCCTCGATACCCTGGAAGACGTCGTCGACGTTGCTATCGATACGAACGAACGGGTGATACAGGACCGAAGCCGTGGACTGTTCGCCGTCGTCAGCGACGGAGTCGTGTACTACTACAGCGACCGAGGCCTCTGGGAGGAGACGGCCTGGCCCGACTTCGACCTCGAGCGACAATCGCTCGAGACGGATTCCTCGAGCGAGACAACCCCACCGGACGACGCAACGACAGCACCGCCAACCGCTGAAGAGGCGAGTGAACAACCGCCGAAGCTCGATGACTTGCCGGACCCGGAAGACGACGACGCCTGGCAAAATCTTTGAGGGCCACCGTAGGGGCGTGGAACTTTCTCCGGGAATTGTGGTAATCGACTCCCACCGACCGCCTCGCCGATTGACGAGCACGTGACGATGTGGTGGAGTCGCGTCCCGGGTTGGGTATTGACATGGAAAAATCCGCCCGTTATGGTCGAATGCAGCTCCGGCCAACGACAAGCTGTACAAAAACTGACTGACCAGTCAATTTTTTGCTTCACGGTAGCCAGTGGCCTCCTATCGACAATTTACAACACAACGTTCGCGGATCAAAGTCGCGATTGGCAACCCAGTAAGGCTCAACTTTTATACCCCTGGCGGCTTTCGTTTCGTAATATGGTAGAGACTGACGGGGAAGAAATCACTGACTTGCCCCCAAGCGCGAAACTCGTCTTCAAGGTACTCGAGTACGACGGCCCGCTCACCCAGAAACAGATCGTCGAAGAATCCATGCTCTCGGCCCGAACGGTCCGATACGCCCTCGAGCGACTGAACGACATCGGCATCGTCGACGAAGACATCTACTTCGCTGACGCGCGCCAGAGCCTGTATCGCATCCGAGAACCGGTTGCTGCAGACGGCGGAAAGGGCGGGAACAAAGACGCCTGCTGTGCGGAGTGAACTCGCTCGAGTGACACGGTTCGAGTCGTAGACGATTCTCACGATTCATCGGGACTATTCTCGCCACGCTTCGCCGAGGGTCGACTCCGTAGTGAGCACTCGAGACAGAAACGACAGCACACCCACACACCAACTGGAATTATTCTTGCTAAGACGACGACACGGCATCGGGACACCCCTTCGAAATCGGTTTCAGACACCTCGAGAGTCAGTCGAAACTGTATTTTGCCGGGGTGACCCACTGTCTGTATGGACAAAGATTCGTTGCCTCAGTGGGCGTGGTTGTTGCTCTCGCTCATGGCCGCTGCCGTGTTCGCCAACGCAATCGCACTAGGGTTCGGTGTCTCCGAAGACTGGCAGATCGCCGTCGTCGTCACGGTCATGTCGCCCGTGCTCATCTACGTGGGTGTCTGGTACGAAGAAGAACGCCAACACTACTGGGAGCAAGCACGAGCGAAAATCGTCGGCGACCTCCTGTTTTTACTCACTGGAGCAGCGATCGGTTCGGGTATCGCTATCGCGCTAACGCTCGACCTTATCGGGACGCGAATCGTCCGTGACATTATCGCAATGATCGGCGGCTTCCTCGCCGGTTGGCTCCTCTTCTGGTGGCGGAATCCAGGGCTGTATCGACCGACCGAGTGAGCGGGTGCCGTGGCCAGCCTCGAGCCTGCACCGGTCACTGGACAAAATCGAGCAGTTCGACACTCGAGTGATGATTCGTCAGCGGACACAGTACAGTCACTCGAGTGGACGGATTAGTACTCCGGCCAGCGTCGATTGATGCGGGAAACCGGACACCCGCAATCGATTTCATTCATCCGTTCAGGTTTGGGAAGCCACTAGAGGCTGTACAGGTCGGTAAACTTCTCGTCGACGTACTCGAGGAAGTACTTCGCAGTCAGCGGTTCGCCCGTCGCAACTTCGATCAGTTCCTCGGTTGGATAGCGCTGGCCGTGACGGTGGACGTTCTCGGTCATCCACTCGCGAAGCGGGTCGAACTCGCCTTCGCGGATGAGGTCGTCCACGTCGGCGTCGAGATCCTCACGCATCGCCGCATCGAGTTGGGCCGCGAGTACGCTGCCGACGGTGTACCCCTGGAACCCGGCGAAACCGTACGACCAGTGGGTGTCCTGTAGACAGCCGTCGGTGTCCGTCTCCGGGCGGACGCCGAGGTAGGACTCCATCTTGTCGTTCCACACCTGCGGAATCTCCGAAACCTCGAGGTCGCCTTCGACGAACGCCCGGTCGATCTCACACCGGAGGATAATGTGGAGGTGGTAGGTGAGTTCGTCCGCCTCGACTCGAATGCGGTTGTCGGGGTAGATCCGGTTGGCCGCCGCGTACGCCTCCTCGACGGTCACGTCCTCGAGGTGGGGGAAGTGTGTTTTGACCGTCGGTAAGAACAGTTCCCAGAACGCCTTCGTTCGGCCGACGTGATTCTCCCAGAAGCGCGACTGGGACTCGTGGACTCCAGAGGAGCGAGAGGCTCCGAGTGGCGTGCCGTACTGGTCTTTTCGGAGGCCGAGCTGGTAGGTGGCGTGGCCGAACTCGTGAATGGTGGCCGTGAGCGCATCCAGCGGGTCGTCCTCCCTGAACCGCGTCGTGATCCGGGCGTCGAACTGGTTGCCCGACATGAACGGATGGGGAGCCGTATCGAGACGGCCGTGTGCTCGGTCGTATCCAAGCACGTCGAGTGCGGCCTCCGAGAGCTCCATCTGCGTTTCCTCGTCGTAGGTGTGGCCCGAAAACGGGGTCGGGAGGTCGCGGCCGTGTTCCTGAATTTCGGTAATGAGCGGCACCAGATGGTCGCGCAACTCGTCGAAAATTCGTTCGACCGTCTCGAGAGGCAGATACGGCTGGCTGTCCTCGTACAGCACGCGATAGGGGTTCTCGGCCGGGTCGATGGCGGCCGCCCGTTCGCGATGGAGGTCGATCAGTTCCTCGAGCGCCGGGGCAAATTGCGAGAAATCGTCGGCCGCTTTCGCTTCCTGCCAGGTCTGTTGGGTCTGGGTCTGGTGGGCCGTCAGCCGTTCGACCAGTTCGGCTGGAACGTCGACTGCCCGGGAGTACTCGTGACGAAGCTCCCTGACGACCGCCGCCTGTTCGTCGGTCAGTTCGTGGCTAGAAGCCGTTTCCGGCCCCCCGACACCACCCGTCTCGAGTGTCTCGAGCCACGCACCGACGTCGTCGTCGACCAACAGTTCGTGGGCCATCGACGATAACGTCGATAGCTGACCGGCTCGAGCCGGCGTTCCCCCTTCGGGCATCATCACGCGCTGGTCCCACCCCAGTACCATCGACGCCATCCGGACGTTCGTCAGCTTCTCCGACCGCTCGATCAGCCGCTCGTAAGCGTCCGGAACGTCAGTGGCAGCCTCGTCAACAGTTGCCATGTTTCGTCTCGAAATGCCCACGGAACCGTCCTAAATGTTTGGGCCACCGACAGCTCTCTCGGAGTGCTGTCGAACCTGGGGCGCGATGCTCGATCGGCGTTCGGGAACGATGGCCGCCGACGAGACGTACAATCAGCAGGTCCTCGAGTCACGAACCGTCGAAAAGAAGGAGCCGCTGCTCGGCTCAGTACGCCTCGAGGTCGTACAGCTCGCCGTATTTCGTTGTCGCGTAGTCGATGAAGTACTCGGCCGTATAGGCTTCACCGGTGGCGTGTTCGACCAGTTCGGGCGTCGTGTAGCGTTTGCCGTGGGCGTGAATCGCCTCGCGCAGCCAGCTATTCAGATCCTCGAACTCGCCGGCTCGAGTGCGTTCCTCGAGGTCGCCAAGTTCGGCCTCGGCGGCCGCGTAGAATTGTGCCGCCAGTACCGAGCCGAGCGAGTACGTCGGGAAGTAGCCGAAAGAGCCGTGGGACCAGTGAATGTCCTGCAGACAGCCCTCAGCGTCGGTTTCGGGGCGAACGCCCAGGTACTCCTCGTACTTGTCGTTCCAGGCTTCGGGAACGTCCGACACCTCGAGGTCGCCCGCGATGAGGTCCCGTTCGATCTCGAACCGAACGACGATGTGGAGGTGGTAGGTGAGTTCGTCCGCCTCGACGCGAATCAGGTTGTCGTCGTACACCTGATTGGCCGACTGGTAGGCCTCCTCGGCTGTCACGTCCTCGAGTTCGGGGAATCGCTCGCGAGCGATGGGCAAGAAGTGCTCCCAGAAGGGTCGGGACCGGCCGACGTGGTTCTCCCAGAGCCGCGATTGGGATTCGTGTACCGTCAGGTCTCGGGCCTCACCCAGCGGGGTGCCGTAGCCCTCGTCTGGGAGGCCGAGGGTGTAGTTCGCGTGGCCGAACTCGTGGATGGTCGAGGTGATCGACCCCAGCAGATCGGACTCGTCGAAGCGGGTGGTCACCCGGGCGTCGAACTGCGTGCCAGAGGAGAACGGATGGGGCGCGGTGTCGAGACGGCCGCGATCCCAGTCGTAGCCCAGCGAGTCGAGGACGTCGCGGGCGAGTGCCTCCTGGTCGTCGTCGTCGAACTCGCCGGCGAAGGCGTCCGTCTCGATCTCCGCGTCGCTCTCGTCGATGGCCTCGATCAGGGGGACGAGTTCGTCGCGCAGTCGCTCGAGGACGCGCTCGGCCGTCTCGAGGTCGAGGTAGGGTTCGTACTCCGCAAAGAGGACCGCGTAGGGGTCGGCGTCGGGGTCGACGTGGGTTGCGTACTCGCGCTTGAGCTCGACCAGTTTCTCGAGGGTGGGCTCGAAGATCGAGAAGTCGTCCGCCTCGCGGGCCTCCATCCAGGTCGGGTGGGCGTTCGAGGTCGTCTCCGAGATCTCCTCGACGAGGTCCTGAGGGACGCTCGTTGCGCGGTCGTACTGGCGACGAACTTCGCGGACGACGGCGGCCTGTTCGCCCTCGAGGTCGGCCGCCTCGAGTTCGTCGAGCAGTTCACCCGTCCGTTCGTCGGTCAGCAGTTCGTGGCTGAGCGAGGAGAGTGTCGAGAGCTGTTTCGCCCGGGCGGGCGTCCCACCCTCGGGCATGATGACCTCCTGGTCCCAGCGGAGGATGCCGGCGGCGTTACCCACGTTCGCGATGCGTTCGATCCGCGTCTCGAGTTCGTCGTAGGCCTCGAGATCGGCCTCGGTTTCCTGTCCAGTTGCCATACCCGTACACTTCTTGGGCCCGCGGTAAGAGCGTCGTGGTTCCGGTGACGTCACCGATCTAACGGGTGAGACCGTGTCGAAGGTGGACGAGCTCCACGCTTCGAAAGACAGTCCGCTCAACTACGTAGGTTGCTTGGTTACCATAGAACCCACCACAGCTTCTTGAGCAACTGGCAGGTAGCCGAGTCGGCCATCGGTGTGTCACTGGTTGCAGGTGTGACGACGGGCGAATCGATTCGGATCCCGCAACGCGGTTTGCGAGCGAACCTCAACAGACCACTAACCGGAATCGGAGACCGTCGACGACACAGACAGCTCCGTCCTCACCGAGAGTGCAGGGCGAACAGGGCGGGGGAGTTCACGACTTATCAACGACTGGGTCTAAATGTTGTCCCTGCGCAGCCGAGTGGTCGCCGTCGAGCGGAATTGCGCTCTGTTCCCAGAGCGTCCCCGATAGCCCCGTGCTCACCTCGTGGAGCGTCTGGGTGGCTTTGGTATGCACTTCGCTTTCGATAAACCTCGACCACTCCTCGAGCGACTGAAACCCGAACCGGAACCTGATCTCTGGCGACAGGCCGTTTCGGTTGTGCTGGACGGTAAACGATCCCACAGCCTGATGGCTTACCCACTGGATGGCGTTCCGTGAGAGCCAGCGCTCGTAGGCCGCTCGAGACGACCGAACGATGTCGAATTCGATTTCGTACGTGTATTCTGTGTCCATATTGAACTCCGTTTGCGTGGCTTTTGCAGAGGTGACCCCACAGTCGGTGCTGCGTGTGATAGGTATACGCACATCTCCGACTTCGGTGTGTAGCTCAATAGTTCAGTATTTTAAATGCACCCGTCACCGAAATGCCGAGACAGCGAGTTTCGATTCGACAGCAGAAAGGCGCTGTGACATGGCCGATTTCGAGATTCCAGCCGCAGCCGCGAGTTCACCCACGGTTGCCTCCCGAGGCGTTTCGTAGTAGCCAGCGGCGACGGCGTTGGCCGCGGCTTCACGTTGTTTGTCAGTTAAGTCATACAGCTCGAGAACAACTTTGTTCGACCGTTCGGTTCCGTCGCCGTCGATGCGGGTGAGTCGACGCAGTGAGACACCCGCAGTCGCGTGTTTGAGGCCATCGATCAGTGCGGTGAGTCGCTCTCGGTTGGGGAGATAGGTCTCGACAATGAGGGAATCGGCACCGTACTCGGTAATATGGGGGATACAGTCGAACTCGACGAACACCGGACAGTGACAGCTCGCATCGAGTGCCTTCTTCGAGTGAACGATATCGGTTTCGTCGTCGTTCTGGACGGTCGTGTCCGTATGACAATCGTCACCAACCAACTGTTGGTTGATGGATTCGACGCTGCCATCGAGGTCGTCGATTGGGCAACTCACCGAGTCTGCAGGAGTGATCTCGAATTCGGCGTATAGCCGATGAGTTTCGACCGCTCTACTCGGCTGGTCATCACTCATATCGCCCATATCGTGTCGTTTCACGCCACGTCTACATAGCTGTTGGGCCTCTATACTGGTCTGTAAGAATGGATGAGGTCGCTACAACAGGGGACCTGACGCAGAGCAACCTCAGTGACGGAGACGGCTGGGATAACGGAAGGACTCACTGCCGAGGTCGGGGTTTTCGGCCTGCGACGTGGGTGAAACCTATCCCAGAGGGGGTGTTTCGGAGTTACACTGTCGACGCATCATCGTGGGATTGAACGTCGCGCTTACATACGTCTCGAGTAAATACGTGTTGTCGAGGCCGCTCGCTGCGATACCACCGACCCCAGTATGACACCGCCAACTGCAGGTGACCGGGCCCAACCCACGCGGGTCTCCGTGCTGTTCGAGCGGCGACGCCGACTGCTACTGGCGCTGTTAGTTGTCGTAACCATCGTCGTCGGTAGTGGTCTCGTGTTCGGCTCGGGGGGCGGCTTTGAGGTTGCAACGTTCGGGGTTACGTCCCCGGAACACCAGGCACTCGAGTCGAGCAGTGACCGGTTCGACCGGGAGACACGGCCAGTCTCACAGGTCGTTATTCGGTCCGAGTCGACCGATACAGCCTCGAAACCAGTGCTGTTGGAGACGCTCAGACTCCAACAGGAACTCCGCACAGACCCGACTGTGAACGAGACACTCGTAGAGAGCCAACCGACAGTCGGAGTTGGGAATGCGGTCGCGCTGGCGTCGGATCCGCGGATGGCGTTCGGTGATGAAACAGACGCTGAAACGAAGTATCGAACGCTCGAGGGACGTACCGACGAGCAGGTCGAAGCCGCACTCGGGGTCGCCCTCAGAAGCGACGATCTGTCGCCGCCCGGTCAGCCACCAGTATCCGCACTGCTCCCGCGGGGGTACGAGGCCGGCGAGCACGCCGACGCGCAACTGATCGTCGTGGTTCACGACAGCGAAGCAACCGACACGGAGTTGCTGGCAGCCCAACAGGCGATCGAATCGACCACGGAATCGCACATGGAGGCGTTCGACGTCGACTCATTCGTATTCAGCGAGCAGCTTGTTTTCGATCGGAGCGGCCAGGCGACCGCGGAGAGCATGCTGCTTGTCGGCCCACTGATCGTGCTCGTCGTGGTCGGCCTGTTGGCGTTGAGCTACCGGGATCCACTCGATGTGGTCCTGGGGTGTATGGGAATCGGCATCGTCTTCGTCTGGTTGGGCGGTTCGATGGCCTGGCTCGGGCAGTCGTTCAACCAGTTGTTGATAGCCGTCCCGTGTCTGTTGGTCGGACTGGGCGTCGATTACGCGCTCCACGTGGTGATGCGATACCGGGAGTCCCGATCGGCCCACCCGGAGTGGCCTTCCGAGATGGCAATGGCTGCCGGGATCACCGGCGTGGTAATCGCGCTCGGAACGACGACACTGACGACTGCGACCGGATTTGTAGTGGGCGTTGTCAGCCCAATCGAGATCCTGCGCGTGTTCGGGCTGGCTGCGGCTATCGGCATCGGATCGTCGTTTGTCGTGTTTGCGCTGTTTATTCCGGCACTCAGAATCGAAATCGAGACGCTACTCGGTCGGTCCGAGCGGCCGGCACAGCCGCCAGCCACCGTTGGCTCACTCGCCAATATTCGTCGGCTGCTCAACGCTGTCGGGTCCGTTGGAATTCGGCAACCGCTGCTCATCGTTGGGGTGGCAATGCTGGTGGCAACCGGCGGCATGATGGGTGTAACTGCCGTCGAGACGTCGACCGACCGAACCGAGTTCTTACCCGAAGAAGGGGCCGCCTGGATGGAACCGCTTCCGGAGGCACTCCAGCCGGAATCCGCCGGGGTCAGGGAGCACGCACAGTTTTTGGAGACGACGTTCGAGCCGTCGTCGGATCGGCAGGTCGAGATACTGATCGAGGGGAATGTCACAGCCGACTCCGTCGGTCCGACACTCGACGGGGCACACGAGCAGGCAGCCGACCAGCCCACAACCGTCCGATCACCCACGGACGAACCGCGAATCGAGACGCCGCTCACGACTATCGAGCGAGTCGCCGCCGGCAACGAAACCGTCGCCACCCTGTCCAACGAAAGCGACAGCACGGGTGATGGTGTGCCCGATCAGAACCTGACGGCCCTGTTCGACGCCGCCTACGCCGCTGACGAAGCCGCGGCGAGCGAAACGATCCACCGCACCGACCAGGGCGAGTACGATGCCGTTCGGCTGACCATCGTGGTGGACGACACTGCCGACGCTGCCGACGTCCATGCTGACGCCGAGTCCACGGCAGCACTCGTCGATTCGGACCCGAATCTTCGGGCCACGCCGACCGGCGAACCAGTGATCGAGGCCGTCGAACAGCGGGCGATCCTCGAGACCGTGCTCACCACGTTCGTGCTCGCACTTGCGGTAATTACCGTGCTACTGGTCGGCGTGTTCCGCCTCCGCCACCGCTCGTGGGTGCTTGGACTGGTGGCGATCATGCCGGTGCTGTTGGCCATCGCGTGGCTCTTTGGGACGCTCTCGTTGCTGTCGATCCCGTTCAATGCCGAGACTGCACTCATCGTTGCCATCGCAATCGGGTTGGGAACCGACTATACGGTTCATCTCACCGAGCGGTTCGCGACCGAACGCCGGGAGCATGGCCGTCGCCGGGCACTGCACTTGGCAATCACCGAAACGGGTGGGGCCGTGCTCGCCAGCGGGCTGACGACGATCGCTGGCTTCGGGTTACTCATGTTGACGGTCATCCCCTCGTTACAACGGTTCGGCTTCGTGACTGCAGTCGTGACCAGCTATGCACTCCTCGCGACGCTCGTCGTGCTTCCAGCGCTGTTAACGCTCTGGGATCGACACTGGCGGTGAACGCCGACCGGGCGGACGGCTTTGGGAACCTGTTCGTCACCCCCGAACTGACCAATGTAAACCGTGCTCAGTAATATAAATACCTGTATTGTGAAGAAATGATTAATTGCGATGGGAGTGGCTACGTTCACCTGTTATGGCTAACGATAGCGACGAAGCGCTACCACTCGACGACGAGGAGGTAGCCGAAATCGAGGAGGAGCTAAACGGGACATTCACTATGCCCCGCGGCAGTTCCGAGACGCATCGCCGACGCCTGCTCGGCGCGATTGCCGGCGCTGGGACGGTCGCCGTGGCTGGCTGTCTGGGACTGTTCCAGGAGCCGGATGGTCGAGAAGAGACCGACGATCCCGGAGCTGACGATGACGAGCCCGCGGACGACGATGATGAGATAACCGAACGACCGGATTATACCGAAATCGATACGATGATGCCGGACTGGGTAATGAAGGATCTCGTCATCCCGCTCGATACCCAGATCGCGTACAACGACGAGCAGATCTTTTTCAATTTCACGTGGGAGTGGGACGTGCCAAACGGTTGGTTCCATGATCTATTCGTCTACGAAGATGATGAGTGGGTTCGATACGGCGAGCCAAATCCTGGAGTCGCAGACCCCGATTACGGAGTCGGTGATATCTTCAGCGGCTTCACTGAAGATCGGCTCTCGTTTATGATCGACGACGGGAGCGTCGAAGGGTTCGAAAATTTCGGTGGATGGCTAACTATTCACGAAGGGACGCGGACATTGCCCGGTGCAGTCGAGGGTGAAGAAGTCGAAGATCACCCACACCACGGCGACATTCTCGAAAACGACGACGTTCGCAAGTACATTCCACAGTCTCGAAACGGTGAGTGGTGGGAAAACGACTGGGACGACGTCAAAGATCAAGAAGAACTCGACGAGATGCTGGAAAACGGCGAGTTCCTCGATATGCCGATGTTGCGAGCAGCCCGAGGTGCCCCTGGTGGGTACGCAACGACCCACTGCATTCTCGATCACCGACACGGTGCGATGGACGAACCATCGACGCGGATTCGTGACAGCCAAGATATCGTCGACGGCAACCCGGAGTTCATGTTTGACCCTGAGGTGGTCGACGGTGGAACACTTGATCTCGATGAAATCTATGAGGGCAACGTTCCGCAAACCGACACACACGGGCTTATTGAAGGCGAAAACATGGTTCCATTCGACGAGGATGAAGCCGATGTCTATGAGGGCGCCGTGATCCCACGTCGGTACAACCGCCCGGATGCGGTCGAAGGCCCTGGTGCAATCTGGCAGGTAGATGCGACGTATGAAAACGGCACGTGGACCATGGAGATGTGGCGGGATCTATCGGTTGATTTCCTCGGCGAAAAAGAGTTCGAACCAGGCGAAGTGTATGATTTCTCCCCAGCAGTCCACGGCGGCGGCGCTCAACGATGGCACTGGGTTGGGTATCCATACAAACTCGGCCTCGGCGTTGAACCAGAAGACCCTGTCCACGAGGATGCAGGTCTCGTCGCCCAAGAGGTCGACGGCCGACCTGACTGGGATGAAGTCGAGACGTATACCATTCCGCTGATGTATCCCGGACAGACCGACTGGACATGGCTCGTGAGCGATGAACACCCTCGCGTCGACGAAATTCGCAACAACGAGATCAACATCTGGGAGTACCACGACGAAGACCCCGAGGCGTTCGCCCAGCGGATGATCGACCTCGAGGAAGCGATGGCCGCCCGGAAGTAACACTCCGACGCGACTCCTTTTTTCGAGGATGCACAGCCAAGTTACCGGTACAAAGAGCCTCCCTCTCGGGGAAGCGATCGATCAGGAAGGGACTGGAATCGGACGGTCACTATATAAATTGCTGAATTATACAGCGGGGGTGATAGGCAGGTTGCGTGAGCATCTAGATGTATGAGCACATCAGATCCCCCAGACGATATCGAGAGTGAAGCCTGGGAGCAGTGGGCGACAGATGTCGTCGAGGGCACCGGATTCGATGCGGACCTCGGCGTTGGCCTCGCCCGTGACGCCCAGCGTGTCGCCAGAGGCGAGATGAGCGAAACCGAATACCAGGCCAAATACCACGACGACGTTCTCGAGGAGTTCGGTGTCGACGACCGGCCAACGGCACCGGAGCCACAAGCCGCCGACGGCTCGCCACTGCCCGGCGTGCCCGGCACTGGCAACGGCGAGCGATCCCGACGCTCCGTGATGAAAACGGCCGGTGCAGTTGGACTGGGTGCACTCGGACTGAGCGCAGTCCAGCAGTCGACCCGATCCGCCGCCACCCAGACCGGTGATGACGAGTCGGCGTCGGACGTCCAGATGGGGATGGCGATCAACACCGATCGCTGTATCGCCTGTCTGCAGTGTATGGACGCCTGTAACGAGGAAAACGGTAACCCTGCGGAGTCGCTGTGGATGGCCGTCCTCCGGTACGAGGAAGACGACTACACCGACAACGAGGAGTACCTCACTCGCCCCTGCCAGCACTGTTCGGACGCCCCGTGTGAAACGGCCTGTCCGACCAACGCGCGCTACACCCGCGAGAAAGACGGGATCGTGCTCACCGATTACGACCAGTGTACCGGCTGTCGGTACTGTGAAGTGGCCTGTCCGTACGGCGTCAACTACCTCGAGTGGGCCGAACCCGACGAGGCCAACAGCTTCGAGGGGGACACCCAGGTCGGCGATCGGACCGCCGCCGGCTCGGCCCCACAGGGGACGATGGGCAAATGTACGTTCTGTGCCCACCGCCAGGACAGCGACGACGAGGCGCTCCAGGGGACGACCGCCTGTGAGGATGTCTGTCCGGTGGATGCCATCCACTTCGGCGACATGAACGACGAATCGAGCGCGCCACGACAGCACCTGGCCAACGACATCGACGGCCAGCCGACCTACAAACTGCTCGAGGAGAAGGGAACGGAACCGAACATCGTGTACGTCGGCAACGAGCCCTCGGCGACGGCAACGCAGGTAGACGGGCCGACCGGCGAAGACGAGTTCGACCTCGTACGTGAACGACACGGACGAAACGAGATCGACCTCGGCAGCAACGAGGATGATGACTGATGGCAACAAAAACAGATGACGTTCTCGACCCAATGCGGACGATTGGCACGAAGTTCCTCGCGCTGGTCGCCGTGCTCGGTATCGCCGCACTGATAACGGTTGAAGCGATCATCCACCAGTTGCGACACGGGCTTGCCGTCACGGACCTGGCCAGCTGGGGCACCCAGGAGGGTGTCACCTGGGGACTGTACATCGGTACCTTCGAGTGGTTTGCCGGGATGGCCGTCGGCTCGATTGCGGTCGTCGGGTACGTCCGGTACCGCGAGCTGACCCGCTACGACGTCATAGCGCGAATCGGCGAGCTGTGGGGGCTCATCTCGGGGCTCTCGGCGGCCTACCTGATCGTGATCGATCTGGGTCGACCGGACCGCGTACTCAACATTCTGACTGCGTGGTTCGTCACCGTCCAGTACTCGCCGCTGGCGTGGGACGTGACGTTCGTCACTGCGCTGTTGGTGATGACCTCGACGATGCTCATCCTCTCGTTGCGTCGTGATTTCAGCGAGATGGACCGCGACAGCCTCCCGGTTTACACCGCCCTCATCGGTGAGGTGCTGACAGCCGGTTACCGCCCGGCCGAACGCGAAAAGCTCGATTCGATGCTTCGCTGGCTCGGATTGGCGCTGTTGATTCTCGCCTTCACAGGCGGGATGGTGCCCGGCTGGCTGCTTGGCGTCGTCGGCGCGCAGGCTGGCTGGTACGGCGGCATCGCTGGGGTGTCGTTCCTCGCCGGCGGGCTGTTGAGCGGCGTTGCGGTCATCGCCCTCATCGCCGGTGTCATGCGCTACGTCTACGATTGGGAAACAGTGCTGCCGACCGACGTCCTCATCGGGCTCGGAAAGGCACTCACACTGTTCGGGTTCGTCTACCTCGTGATCCTGTTCAACGAGCTCCTCCCGAGCATCTTCCCGATGGCCCCGCTTGCGGAATCGCGTGTCGGGGAGGCAATGTTATACGGCCACTTTGCGGCCGACTTCTGGCTCGCAATGGCGGCCATTGCGATTCCGGTCGTCGCGCTAGCGGTGTTCCGCGAGCGGATGCTCATCAGCGGAACCGGGCTAGCAGTCGCAAGCGTCATCATGCTCTGGGGGGTGTTCGTCAAAAAGCAGCTGACGGTCATTGAACCGCTCATGTACCCCTCGGGGCTCCCGTACGAGGTCGGCAGCTACGTCCCCACGCTCGTCGAGTGGGTGATCACGATTGGGGCGATCCTGATCGCAATCCTGTTGTTCGTGATCGCAACAAAGATCTTGCCGATGGGTGGCCCAACAGGTGGCCAACAGTCGA
Source organism: Natronosalvus amylolyticus (assembly GCF_024298845.1). Classification (NCBI taxonomy): domain Archaea; kingdom Methanobacteriati; phylum Methanobacteriota; class Halobacteria; order Halobacteriales; family Natrialbaceae; genus Natronosalvus; species Natronosalvus amylolyticus. Next base: position 2,543,351 of record NZ_CP101156.1, on the reverse strand, counting down.
CAACGGAGGTGAACGAACAATGACAACCGCAATCGGGATCCCCATTCTGCTTGGAATCCTGCTGTTGCCGATCTACACCGTCGTCGCCGGCTTTCTGCTCGGCGAGCCGCGGGATTTCAGAACCGCAGGCATCGGCCTCGGCGTGATGCTGGCGATGGCGATCTTCATGATCGCCTCGACCGCGATGATGGGGGTCGTCTTCGGCCGTATCACACCGTTTTGACCAACACCCCCCGTATCGTCCGTGCCGTCTCGGTTCAGCGTCGCTCACCATCGCATGGCTCGACACTCAGCTAACCCGAAGATGACGGTTGCACCAGCAGCAGACGAGGGGTCTGCACTCGAGTTGCAGGCCCACGTACAGCGGTACGTCGACGAGATCGTTGCCCGAGAGGTCGCAACTGCAGAGCAAACGTTGGCCGCACAGTCGACGCTGACAGAGGAGGAGGCTATCGTTATCAGAGCACTGGCCGACGCAATCGCGGCCGAGTTGATTACGGAACGGGTTCGGTTGGCGGTCAGTGGCGAACTCGACAGCGGTCCGTTCGAACACCCAGACGGGGAGCAATGCGAACGAATTGCCTCGCTGTTTGAGCTCGCAGCTGTCGACGGCGATGGTGAACAGTCGACAACCGCTGTCGATCAGTGAAGGAATCCGTGGGTGCGCGGTGTTTCGGCTGTGTACAGACGAGACGAACCCGCAGGTTCATCGATGACGCAGTTGACGGAGATGGAAACACCATCATTATCAGCGTCCCAGCCATCCGCTCACGCAACCGCTCATGACTGAAACACTTCGCGAGGAGCTACGCACGGTTTCGGCACCCACCCCACTCACGACACGGCCTGATGGAACCGAACTGGCAGACAACATCGTGTCACAGGGACTCGTTGGCGACATCACGGTTACCGACGTCACCGCACATATCGAACTCGCTCTGGGGGCGCCTCACTCGCCAGCCGAGACCGAACTCGTCGAGTCGGTCCGCGAAGTGATCGCGGACGCAGGCTACGAGCCGACAGTGACGGTCGACATCGATGATAAAACCCCCGCGTCCGAGGGGCCGATCGTGATCGCCGTCTCCTCCGGCAAGGGTGGCGTTGGAAAAAGCACCATCTCGACGAATCTAGCCGCGGGCATTGCCGACCGGGGGGCGGCGGTTGGGCTGTTCGACGCTGACGTCTACGGCCCGAACATTCCGCGTATGCTCGGTGTCACTGACGAGATGGTCCAACCCGGAGGCGAAAATACGATCTTACCGGTCGAAACACACGGCATACGGGTTTTGAGTGTCGGCTTCATGGTCGACGACTCGAATCCAATCGCCTGGCGTGGCCCGGTCGTCGATCGAATGCTGACCGATCTCTGGCACGACGTCGACTGGGGCGATGTCGATTATCTCGTGATCGATCTCCCACCGGGGACCGGTGATGCCCAGTTGACGATGCTCCAGCAGATGCCGGTCGTTGGATCGGTTGTCGTCACGACACCCCAGGACGTCGCCCTCGATAACGCTCGCAAGGGCATCTCACAGTTCGACCCTCACGAGGCTGAAGTGTTTGGCATCGTCGAGAACATGAGCGGGTTCGCCTGTCCGAGCTGTGGTGACCACCACGAGGTGTTCGTCGCCAGCGGTGCCACGCAGTTAGCCGAGGAGTTCGAGGTGCCCTTACTCGGTCGCATTCCGCTCGACCCGGCGATCGGCGAGAGCTGTGAAACCGGTGAGCCGATCGTCTTCGACGACACCGAGACGGCTGCCATTTTTCGGTCACTGGCTGATGATGTGCTGGATGCGGTCGGTCGGCACCGTCGACACGCTCACAGTCGTGGCCTCTAAACGAAAGGCAGCGCGAGTTCCCTGCCCTTCCGAAAACCTGCGGTTTTCGGCTTTCGCAAATCTTCGATTTGCGTCAACACCGCGCCCGAGGTTGTTTACGCTGCTTGTGCAGCCACAACTGGAGGACGATCGACGGCTCGAGTGAATCGACGTCGTCGAAAACGGCCCGTCGCTGCGCACCGCCTCGGCGAGCACGATGGTTGCCATCACGGTGAGCAAGCGCCATGGTCGTCCCTTCCCCTCGCCAGCCACTCGGTCACGAGTCGTCGATACGTCTCGAGACAGCGCTCGAGGACGGCCATCGAGACACTTTCATTTTTTGTGTGTGCCTCGCCCGGTTCGGCAGGACCACAGACCACACAGGCAGTGCCCGCTTTCGCGAGCCACCCGGCGTCCGTAGCGTGTGGTTTGGTGACGAGTTCGGGTGACCCGGACTGGGCGGCGTCGGCTGCTTCGAGCACTCTCCGGGCGAACGATTCGTCAGCACACTGCATGGGCGGCAGGTCCTGATCGACCGTCCACTCGACCCCCTCGAGAGCGGCCACGGTCTCGAGTGCGGCCCGTTCGCCCGGCACGGTGCGTTCGTCCACCGTGATCGAACACGACGCGGGGATGACGTTGATTCCCGAGCCCCCCTCGATTTCCGTCGCGACCACGCTGCCCGCGAGGGACTCCCCAGCCACCTCGACGGTCGGGACCTCGAGATCCCGGAGGACGTCGATGGCTTCGCCAGCGCGGTAAATGGCGTTCTCACCGGCTTCGGGTTCGCTGGCGTGTGCCGCAGTGCCGCGAGCCGTAATGGTACTCCCGCGACGACCGCGGTGGGCGACGGCCACGTCGGTCACGTCCGGGCCCGAGTAGTTGGTCGATCCCTCGCCGACGATAGCGCAGTCGGGGATGAACCCGTTTTCGATGGCGTGTCGAGCACCTCGCCCACCGCTCTCCTCGCCGACGAAACTCGCGAACCACAACTCGGGCGACCCCGTGTCGCCTGCGCCGGTAGAGCCCGTTCGTCCGTCAGCGGCCCCATCTCCAGTCTCGAGGTCGCAGTCTCGAAACGCGATGGCCGCGGCAGCGACTGCCCCTTTCATATCCGCCGCTCCCCGACCGAACAGCCGCCCGTCGCGTTCGGTGAGCACGTACTCGCCATCCCGAGTGACCTGTGTTTCGTCCGGTGGAACGACATCGTGGTGGCCGACGAGCGCCAGCGAGCGGCCCGAATCGGTGCCGTCGTCGGTGCTCGCATTCGTCTCGTCCAGGCGAATCGAATCCGGCCCGCCACGACGGGCGAGAACGTTCCCGGCCGCATCCCGGTGGACGACGGCGTCGGTTTCGCGCCTGAGCCACGACTCGAGAAAGTCGCCGACCGCGGTTTCGTCCTCGTGACTCGGTATCGAGACCAGGTCGCGGGTGAGTTCGCGAAGCTCCATGGTGATGGCTTCGTCGCTCGAGGAATAAATCTGCCACTAAGGTTTATGTCATTGCGTGTGTACGCTCGGTCGATGACCGAGTGCTCACTCGGCGACCTCGTCCTCATCCACCTGCTCTCTCAGTCGCCGGCGGACACCCACAGCGCCGACGCCACAACGCGTAGCCTCGCCACCGTCACCGGTCTCGGAAACACGCTCTCCGGACGCATTTCGCTCGCATCGGCACTCTCCCGCCTCGAGCGCGACGGCCTGGTTACCTCGGAGGCAACGAGCGTGACGGGAAAACGTCGATATCAACTCACAGACCACGGGCTCGAGTACGCACGCGAGTTCCGTGACCGGTTGGTGGAGACATTCGTCGTCGTCCACAGTGACGGCAAACGGCGAGAACTCCCGCTCGGGGACGTGCCCGCAACCTACGACATCTCGCTCGTCGAGGCGCTTGCAGCGCGGTCGCCGGACGGCGACATATACCTCGAGACCGACCTCGAGACGGGGCTGGTCGGGCGGACGACCGAACGTGAAACGCTCGAGTCGATGCTCGGGGCGACCGAAGAGCGTCCGCAGGTCGCCCTCATTACGGGCGAGGCTGGCACCGGGCGGACGACACTGGTGGAGTGGCTGGCACAGACTGCCGACGAGCAGGGTTTCCAAACCGCCGTGGGTCGCGCACGACGAACCGGGGGAAAACCGTATCAGCCGTTTCGAAGCGCGCTCGAAGCCGCACCGATCACCACCGACTCGTTCCCGCTCGATGACGAGGAACGCCTCGAGAACACACAGGAAGGCATGTACGATACACAACAGACCGCCCTGTACACGCGGGTGAGCGAGTGGCTCACAGACCGGGTCGACAGCCAGCCACTCTTGCTCGTCCTCGAGGACCTGCAATGGGCCGATGCAGCCACCATCAACCTGTTCGAATACCTGCTCGAGGACACGGAAATTCCAGGCCTGGTACTGGTGGCAACGTCTCGAGCGAGTGCCCATACCGAAGACGCTGCCCTCGAAGCGATTGTAACTGCTATCGAGATGGACGACAAGGCCCACTTGCTCGAACTCGGCCCGCTGGAGCGAGACGAAGTCGGCGACCTCATCGAACGACAACTCGGCCAGCGCGGCGTCCCATCGGGGTTCGTCGAAACGGTTCACGAACGGACGGGTGGGAACCCCCTGTTCGTCGTCGAAACGGTGCAAGCGCTTCGAGAGCGCGGTGCGATCGACCTGCAACGGGGAACGTTTCCCACGGCCGACCAGATCGGCGTCGCCGACGCGGTCCAGACGACCATCAGAGACCGCCTCGAGCGCCTCGACGAGGAACCACGGGCCATCCTCGAGGCAGGAGCCGTCATTGGGGACACTCTCTCACTCGATACGCTCGGCTCGGTGCTCGACGCTGATGAGGTCCCCGACACCGTCGTCGACCGACTGGTCGAGATGGGGCTCTGGCAACGAATCGGCAACGAAACCGTGCGGTATCACAGCGACGTCATCCGGAGCGTCGTGCTCGAGGAACTCGACGACGACCGACGCCGCCGATTCAGTCGTCGCGCAGGGGAAATTCTGGCGTCCGAAGACGGCGATGATGCGACGATAGCAGCTCACTACTACCACGGTGGATGCCCCAGACGAGCCGTGGACCACTGGATTGCAGCCGGTGACGAGGCGAGGACGGTGTACGCCCACGACGACGCAATCGAGCGGTACGAACGGGCGCTACAGATCGCCCACGGCCAGTCGCTCGAGGACGTCGTGCTCGACGTCCTCGAATCGCTCGGCGACATCTATTACACCCAGGGCGAATACGACCAGGCCGACAAGCATTTCCGGTACATCCGGGCCCGGACGGACGACCCCGAACGGCTGCGTCGAACCTACCGGTATCAGGCGCGAATGCGTTTTGAACAAGGTGCGTACGACGAAACCGCCGAAGCCGCCCGCGCAGGCCTCGATATCGACGGCGAGCCGGTGACCATCGAGGTCTGCTGGCTACACGATTACCTGGCCGGGTCGTACATGAAACGAGGCGAATACGAGACGGCTATCGAGGGGTTCGAAACCCAGCGCGACCTCGCCGCCCAAATCGATGCGGACGTGCTGTTGGGGCGCGCCTACCAGAACCTCGGCTCTTGCTACGCCCAAACCGGCGAGATCGAAGCCGGCGTCACGTCGCTCGAGCGAGGCGTCGCTCTGCTGGAAGCAGCCGGTGACGAGCGTGAGCTCGCCCGGAGCCTCAACGATCTCGCAATTGTCTACGACGACGCGGGTCGCCAACAGCAGGCCGAACGAACGCTCAGGCGGGGTGAACGGATCGCCAAACGCACCGACAACTTTCGCGTCCAGTTGCTCGCGCTCAACAACCTCGGCGTTTTCGCCCAGTACGACCTTCGCTGGGACGATGCAGACGAGTACTACGACGAACTCCTCGAACTCGCCGACCGACTCGACCACGACGAGTACCGTTCACTGGCGCTGGTGAACAAAGCCGGAATCGAAGCCGAACGCGGGTCGCTCCAGGCCGCCATCGACATGGTCGAACGCAGTCTCGAGTTGATCGAGAAGCTTGGACGCACCCACCAGGTCGTCCATCGGAACCAGGTGCTCGGCGGCTTCGCCCTCCTGGCCGGGAACCTCGAGCAGGCGGCGGAGTACCTCGAGTCGGGCCGAACGTTCGCCACCGAACACGAGTTTTCCGCTTCGCTGGCCGAACTGGAAAAACTCGAGGGGACCATCGCCCGCACACAGGGTGAAGCGGAGACAGCACTCGCCTGTCATCGCTCATCGCTGGAGCGAGCACTCGAGGTCGCCACACAGCTCGCTATCACGAGTCAACGGATCGAACTGGTCGAAACGCTGTGTGCGGCCGATCAGCCTGAGGAAGCGCTGGAAATGGCCGAGACAGCCGTCGACGAACTCCCGGACGGATACCGGTTGCTCGCTCTGAAAACTGATACCGCTCTCGGCGTAGCCTACCGGCACGCTGGTCACGAACAGGCACGCGAACACCTCGAGAGCGTCCTCGAGCGAGCCCAAGGCGCCTCGAACGAAGCGACACTGAAAGCGCGACGTGAACTCACAGCCCTCGCGTTCGAGAACGAACGGTTCAGGGCCGCACACGCCCACCTCGAAGCAGGGCGGACGCTCGCTCGAGAAACCGGGTTCGGCCACTATTACGAGCAGTTCGAAGCACTCGAGGCGAACTACCGAGTGCGCGAGTAACCGATCGGGCAACGGCCGCTCCGGCGGCGGCTACGTCGCCGACTCGAGGCTGACCCGGAACCGAGCCCCACCAAGTGGAGAGGATTCGACGGCGATTTCACCGCCGTACGTGTCCGCAATCCGTGTCGCGAGGTAGGTGCCGAGACCGGTCCCAGCCGCCTCACCCGCAGTTTCACCACGCTCGAGGATCGTCTCTTTGACCGCTGAATCGATGCCGACCCCGTCGTCGTCAACAGTGACGTCGACCCATCCTTCCCCGGCGTCCTCGTCGGTCCCAAGTCGAACCTGCGAGCCGTCCGAATGGACCAGCGCGTTCTCGAGTAAATTCGAGAACAGTTCCGGCAGGAGCGCACCACCACGGATCCGACAGTTGGGGGCGACGTCGACGGTGACGGCAATGTCGTGTTTTTCAGCCAGGTCGACGTGACGATTGACGCTCTCGCTGAGGACCCCCTCGAGATCGATCGGCTCGACCGCCTCCTCGGCTTCCACTCGGTTGAGCGTCCGAACCTTCCGCACCAGGTCGATGGCTTCGTCCACACCCCCGGTCGCATACGAGAGGTACTCACGCTGCTGGTCGGTCAGCGACGTCTCGCCGAGTAACTCGAGATAGCCGTCGGTCACGGTGAGTTTGTTTCCGAGGTCGTGGCGCAACAGCGAGTGAAGGAACGCCGCACGCTCTTCGGCCTCGGTTCGTTGTGAGATGTCCGTTGCGACACAGACGATGCCGTCGATCGCGCCATCGTCACTCTGGAGGACTGACGCTGATAAACTCGTCCGGACCGGCTCACCCGAAGCTGTCTCGAGAACCGTCTCGAACTCTGTCACCCGCCCGTGGGCGAGCAACTGCTCGACGAGTCCGCCACCGTTCGGTCCCGCGCCGTCGACTCCCTCGCTTGCGAGAATGTAATCGATCGGCTGTCCCTCGAGCGATGCGGGTTCGTAGCCGAGCACGTCGGAAACGGCCGCATTGGCCAGCAGAATCCGACCATCAGGCCCGATTTTGAGGAGGACGTCGACCATCGTGTTCATCACGTTCTCGAGGTCGGCCGTCCGCTGACGGACGCGTTCGGCGAGTTCCTCCCTCGAGAGGATGGTGAGTTCGTCGCCCTCGGAGAATCCGGTATCGTCCATCTGTACCCGATTTCGGACCGAGAGCAGTTAAATCCGATTGCCCCCTCCCGTCCGATAAGAACGACCGGCAGCTTCCGTTCCTCGAGGGAACGCGATCGCGTTTGCCTACGCTTTCAGGCGTGAAAACACACTGCAGGCGGAAAACGATGCACTCCTCCGATACTCCCAATCAGTGTCGATCGGACATGGAGGGCTGGTCCGTTTCCTCCTCGGTAACGAGTCGGTCGACGGCTGCCGAGATTTCGCCGACGCTCGCGGTCTGTTCTTCGGTTGCAGCAGCCACCGAACTCGCCGAGTCGGCGATTTGATCGGCTGCCTCGGCTGCCTCGCTCACGGTATCCGCCGCCCGTTCGACGTTCGTCGCCTGCTGGTTCGTCGCCACGGCCACGTCGTCCATCCCGGCAACCGTTCCCCTGGCCGAGTCGTGTATACCCTCGAGCTGCGTTACGGTGTCACGGACCTGCGTCGTACCACGGTCGACCGCCCCGACGGTCTCGTCGGTCGTCTCGAGCGTTCGCTCGGTCTGTTCACGGATATCCTCGAGACTCGCTTCGATGGCCTCGAGATCGCGTCGTGACTGCCGGGCAAACGACGACACCTCTTCGGCGATGACTTCCATCGCACCACTCCCGCTCCCGCTTCGACGAGCCTCGACCCCGGCATTGGTCGCGAGCATCGACGTGCGTTCGGCGAGCGAATCGATGCGTCGGACGATAGAATCGATCTCTTCGACCCGTTGTTCGAGCGTGCTGGCAGCCGTGGCAACGCTTTCGGTCGCCGTCTCGATGGTTTCGAGGGCGTCGCTCGCATCGTCCGCCGATTCTCGGGCCCGTTCGACGCGTGCTTCGGTTTGCACGCTCTGTTTTCGAACCTCGTCTGCGGTGGCCGCGATTTCTTCGACGGCAGCACTCACGTCAGTGATTTCTTCGGCCGCGGTCTCCAGGTTCCCCTGCTGGGTGTCGGTCAGTTCGGTGATCTGGACAGCCTGATCGGCGACAGCCTCGCTCGTCGTCTGGAGTTCGTCGATCGGCGTCTGAACGTCGGCTTCGACGGCCGCAGCAAGCCGTTTGCGGCGCTCGATCTGCTCTTCGAGGCGCTGAGCGTAGGAGTCGACGTACGTGTCGGTCGCGACCTGCAAATCGAGATTGATGATTTTGAGCAACGCGAGGACGTCGGCCATTCCGTCGTCGATAGCCTCACGGACGACCCGCTCGAACGACTCCTCGAGGCCGTCCTCGTCTCCCGTCTCACCGAATCCGAACGCTTCGACGAACCGGCCAAAACTGCCCCCGTCGGCTTCTTGCTCGTCGGCCCAGGTTTCGATGGCGTCGATGACCTGTTCCTGTACCCGGTCGTTGACCTCGTCGAACAACAGGTCGTAGTAGACGCCGTACTGGCCCACGTAGTGTTTCAGCGGCATCTCGAGCAGTTCGTGCAGTTTCCCGATTCGGGCGCGGTTTTTGAAATACGCCTCGTCGTATTCACCATCAGCGAGCGAAACCAGATACGCCTGCTGGGTCATCTTCAGCGCGTCGACGCCTTTCGGCGAGCGGTCGATGACGTCCATCGTCTGCTCGTGGGCGAGCAAATTGTCGTAGAAGTCGTCGGCGATCGTCTCACGGTTGCGCTGGAGCAGTGATTCGAGGTCCTGCAGTCGGCGTTCGTCCTCACTATCGAAGCCGATGAACGATTTTCGCCAGGCGATTTCCTCGTTATCGAGGCCGATTCGGTCGACCAGGTCGTCGGTGTCGACGAGCGTATTGAGTTTTCCACGCCCGAACTGCGTCTCCGGATTCATATCGTGTCTCGAGGTAGTCGAATTTGAAAATAAGCACCCATCGGTTATTCCCACTATCGTAGAATCACCGCAAGGGAACGGCGATAACACGAGCCACACCGGTCCCGCAGCCTTATACCTGCAGGTACCCAAGCGACGCCCATGAACGTCGTACCGGATACGAGCGTCGTCATCGACGGCCGGGTATCGGCTTCGATCGACGACGGGCAGTTCCACGGCGCGACCGTGTCGGTCCCCGAAGCCGTCGTCGCCGAACTCGAGGCACAGGCCAACGACGGCCTCGACAGCGGCTGGGACGGCCTGGGCGAACTCAAACGCCTGGCCGAACTCGCCGACGAAGGTATCATCGAACTCGAGTACGTCGGCGAGCGCCCATCCGCCATCGAGCGTGGCCACGCCGCCGAGGGAGAAATCGACGCCGTTATTCGCGACATCGCAGAGGACCTCGAAGCGACGTTCGTCACGAGCGACATCGTCCAGGCCGAAGTGGCTCAGGCGAAGGGACTCGAGACGGACTACCTCTCGCCGGAGGTTCGCCGCGTCGGCACCCTCGCTATCGAGGAGTACTTCGACGACCAGACGATGAGCGTCCACCTGAAGACGGACACCCTGCCGAAGGCCAAACGCGGGGCGATCGGCGAGATGCACTACGAGGCCGTCGCCGACGAACCACTGGACGAGGCGACGATGGACGAGTACGCCCGCGAGATCGTCGACGGGGCTCGCGAGGCGACCGGCGGCTTCATCGAACTCTCCGAACCGGGCATGAAAATCGTCCAGTTCCGCGATTACCGTATCGCCATCGCCCGCCCTCCGTTTTCGGACGGCATCGAGATCACGGCGGTTCGGCCGATCGTCCAGACCGATATCGACGACTACGAGCACGCCGACGAGTTGAAAGGGCGACTGCTCGAGCACCAGCGCGGCGTCCTGATTTCGGGTGCACCGGGGGCCGGCAAATCGACCTTTGCCCAGTCGGTCGCCCGCTTCCTGAACGACAACGATTACGCGGTGAAGACGATGGAGAAACCGCGAGACCTGCAGGTCGGTCCGGAGATCACCCAGTACACCGAACTCGGCGGCAAGATGGAAAAGACCGCCGACGCGTTGTTGATGGTGCGCCCGGACTACACCATCTACGACGAAGTCAGAAAGACCGACGACTTCGAGGTGTTCGCCGACATGCGACTGGCCGGCGTCGGGATGATCGGCGTCGTCCACGCCACCCGTCCGATAGACGCCCTCCAGCGACTCGTTGGTCGCGTCGAACTGGGGATGATTCCACAGGTCGTCGACACCGTCGTCTACGTCGACGCCGGCGAGATTTCGACCGTCTACGACGTGAAAACCGAGGTCAAAGTGCCCGCCGGACTCACCGAAGAGGACCTGGCTCGCCCCGTCATCCTCATCACGGACTTCCAGACCGGCAAACCCGCCTACGAAATCTACACCTTCAACCGGCAGGTCGTCACCGTCCCGCTCGAGGACGGCGTCGAGGAGAAAGAAAGCGGCGTCGATCGGATCGCCAAAGCCGAGATCGAACGCGAGATTCGAGCAATCGCCCGCGGCTACGTGGACGTCCAGCTCAAAAGTCAGGACCGTGCTGTCGTCTACGTCGACGAATCCGATATCTCGACGGTCATCGGCAAAGGTGGCGGCCGAATCACCGACGTCGAAAACCGACTGGGTATCGATATCGACGTCCGGACCCACGACGAGAACCCACATCACGGCTCGAGTGGAAACGGTGGGGCGAGTCAGGCACAGCAGGGCCAGCGGTCGACCGAGCCACAGGGCCAGATCGTCACCCCGGAAATCACCTCGAGACACATCATCATCCCCGTCGACGGCAATCAGGGTGAGACGGTCGAAGTGCAAGCCGGCGGCGAGTACCTCTTTACCGCGACGGTGAGTCGCGGCGGCGAAATACAGGTCTCTCGAGGGAGCGCAATCGCAGACGACCTCGAGGCGGCCATCGACCGGAAACGGCCGGTGACGGTCGTGCCGTCGTAGGCCGTTTCTTTCCGCAGGGAGCAGCGAGTGGCGTTTTAGTGGATTTTTCTGAACGGTGAGCGTCGCGGTTCAGAGTGAAATATTACGGTCGGAACCCGCGATGTGAGCGCTGGGGGCCTGAAGGAAGTGAGTGAAACCGAGCGGAAAAGGGGTCAGTGAGTGAGAGACAGGTCCCTTGAGGGAGGAAATCACTGCCGACCTCGAGGCAGCAATCGACCGGAAACGGCCGGTGACGGCCGTGTTCGAAACAGGGCGAAAATGGTGTATTTTTACCAGCGATTCTCTGGTGTCAACCAATGTGAGCAGTTATCGGGTAGCACACCGTCTTACTTCCATGGCGCGTATCGGCAACATCACATTTGCATGCGAGGACCCCGACGGTCTCGCCGCGTTTTGGATCGCAGCAATCGATTACGAGTTACAGGAGCCCCCACCAGGGGTTCTCGAGGCAATAGAGGATGCGGGTGGCGATCCGAACGCAGCCGCGGCAGCAGTCGATCCGGAAGGGGACGGTCCCAGACTGTTTTTCAAAAAAATGCCCCGGTCGTCACCCGAACATATTCCGATCCACCTCGACCTCAACGCTGCTGACCGTGAGAAAGAGGTCGAGCGACTCGCGGCACTCGGTGCATCGATTGTGGAAACCAAGACCGAAACCACTGGCCCGTACACTGAAACCTGGACGGTTATGCGCGACCCCGAGGGAAACGGGTTTTGCGTGCAGGCACCACCGGAAGGATAGGTTCCTTAGGAACGACTGGGGCCGCCCTGGCTCTGCACTCGCCAGCTTCCCTCGAGGCCACAGGCCTCCCGAACGGTGTACTCGATTTCGGTTTCCTCGCCGATGTGCACACCACCCTCGAGTGATTCGACGCGCAGGGGAACGTCGAGTGTGCTGCCACAGCAGCCGACGCCGACGAACTCCTCCCAGATGTCTCCGGGTTCGGCCGCATCTCGCGTTTTGCGCAGATAGGCCTGAAACGAGGGCTTTTCGACCTGAAACCGTCCCCAGTTCGAGAGGTCGGCCGGGTACGACACCACGAGGCGTGTTGCGGAACCTGAGGCATCGCCAGCGGCATCCGTCTGGGTCTCTGGAGCCATACGGTTGGTACGCGCTCGAGCGCAAAAGCGGTTTCTGCGATGGGAATTCATCACGTCCGTCGGGGACCTCTGACGGGGTGTGCCGAAGTTGGCCTCTCTGGATGACGAACTACAGAAATTAAGAAGGCTTACTTACGACGACTCCCACATCCGGTGTATATGGGGAAACTCGAGGTACCGGAGATCGATTACACCCGGTACACGAACCGCCAGTTGGCGGCGGTTCCGCTTGCAGTCCTTGCCTTTGCGCTGTTGATTCTGGCGGGCGGCTATCTGGTCTATGGCTCGCCGGTTGCGCTCGGGATGGATTTCGCCGGTGGAACCGAGTTGACGATCGAAACGACGGCATCGGAAAGCGAGGTCGAGTCTGCGTTCAGCGTCGAGCCCGAGTCGGTGCAGGCGATTCAGGCCGCGGACAACCAGTATATCGTGCAGTTCGCACCCACTGACGCGGACGTGTCAGATGAAGCCGAGGCAAACCTCGAACCAGTCTCCGAAGACCGTGGAGTGGTCCAGCTCTCGGCGACTACGTCTGCAAGCTTCGGGGCCGGAGCACAACAGACGGCTCTGCTCGGCCTCGGTGCGGCGTTCGTCGGCATGAGCATTCTCGCCTTCATTCTCTTTCGGTCGTTCGTGCCCTCGGTCGCAATCGTGGCCTCGGCGTTTTCGGACCTCGTCATCCCGCTCGCGTTTATGAACATCGCCAACATTCCACTCTCACTCGGTACCGTTGCTGGCTTGCTTTTGATTATCGGTTACTCAGTCGACTCCGATATCCTGCTCAACAACCACATCCTGAGACGCGGTGGTGACTTCTATGAAAGTTCCCACCGAGCAATCCGAACTGGTGTAACGATGACCGTCACGTCGATGTCGGCGATGCTCGTGATGGCCATCGCCGCCTGGGCACTCGGCGTCGAGCTCCTGATGTCGATCGGGCTGATCCTCTTCGTCGGCCTGGCGGCTGACCTGATGAACACCTATCTGTTGAACTTCAGCCTGCTTCGCTGGTACAAATTCGAGGGGATCGCACGATGAAGCCGATTGCGTTCGCCAAATCGAACTGGCGAGTCCTGCTGTTAACCCTGTTTCTCTCGCTCTCGCTGGTGTTCCTGTTTTACCCTGGCGGCGTGATGGGCGGTGAGACCTACATCGGGAACGAAACCGAAGATCAATCGCTCCACAACCTCGAGTTCGGACTCGGACTCGACGGCGGGACCAAAATCAGTGCCCCCGTCGTCGGCATGACCGTCGAAGAGATCGAGGTCGATATCGATGACCCCGACGAGTTCGAACAACGCGGCCCGGAGATCCAGCAGACGATGTCCGACGAACTCGAACTCGAGACGGGCGACGCACTCGTCCGAACCGATTACGAGAGTCGCCAGATGAGCGCGGAGGTGTTCACCGACAACGTCACCGAAGGCGAGTTCGCCGCGGCCCTGCAAGAAGCGGGCCTCGACGTCACCGAGGACGACGTCAGACAGGGCGTCACCCGCGACACGCGAAACGACATCGAGACGACGATTCAGTCCCGTATCAACGAGGCCGGCCTCTCCGGGAGTCGCGTCTCCCAGGCCGAGATGGATGGGACGTTTTACATCGTAACGGAAGCACCCGACATGACCGACGACGAACTGCGGGCGCTGCTCGAGGACCGTGGTGTCGTCGAAATCGTAATGCACTATCCCGACGGCGAGGGTGGACAACAGAACGAAACCGCGCTCGTCCAGGCGGATTTCGGCACGATCGGCACTGCCTCGTACAACCCCGAACAAGACTATCACTACGTCCCAGTCGCGGTCAATCCCGGATCGGCAGAGGAGTACCAGCGTATGATGGTCGAGAACGGCTTCACCCAGAACCCACAGTCCTGTTCGTACGGCGAACCATCACAGGAAGGACAAAACTACTGTCTGCTCACCGTGGTCGACGGCGAAGTCGTTCAGGCACACAGCGTCGCACCGCGCCTGGCCAACAATATGGAACGCGGCGAGTGGGCAGCCAGCGGGAACTTCGAGATGATTACCTCGAGCCAGCAGGAGGCCCAGGCGCTGTCGGTCAACCTCCGTGCCGGAGAACTGCGCGCACCGTTGAACTTCAACGAGGCCCAGACGCTCACCGTCAGCCCCGCGCTGGCCGACCAGTTCAAAAACTACTCGCTGCTGATCGGGATCCTCTCGGTGCTCACCGTCAGCGGCGTCGTCTACCTGCGGTATGGCGACCGCCGGGTTGCACTCCCGATGATCGTGACGGCGCTCTCGGAGGTTGTCATCCTGCTCGGCATCGCCGCCCTCCTGCGGATGCCACTGGACCTCTCCCACGTCGCCGGATTTATCGCCGTCGTCGGAACGGGGGTGGACGACCTCATCATCATCGCCGACGAGGTGTTAGACGAGGGTGACGTCAACTCGAGACGCGTGTTCGAATCCCGGTTCCGGAAGGCGTTCTGGATTATCGGGGCTGCCGCAGCCACGACCATCATCGCGATGTCGCCGCTGGCCATCTTGAGCCTGGGCGACCTGCGCGGGTTCGCCATCATCACCATCCTCGGGGTGCTCATCGGCGTACTCATCACCCGACCCGCCTACGGTGACATCCTGCGCCGCCTGCTGACGGACAAATAATCACCTCACCTCCAGTGGGACGGGGAATCGGACTCGAGGAACCACCACGACTCCATTACACCCGAGGCGGTCGACCGAACTCGAGCGCCTTCATCCGACGCTACAGAGAAGCAAGGCGAGTGCCTCGGAGTCACGCCCCGAGGCAATTCACCGACCGCACCGACGTGGTGATCGAAACGCGGCCGCTCGAGTGTTACCACTATACTACCATCCACGAATTATTTTGATAGTACATTCAGACAGTATAGCTACAGTTCCCGAACCATAACGATGGCGTCCTCGCCGTCCTCGTAGTACCGCGGGATCCGTCGCAGCGAGTCGAAGCCAAACCCCCTGTAGAGCCGTTTGGCCCCCTCGTTGGAGTCGCGCACCTCGAGTTTGACCGAGTACGCACCCGCGCCCGCAAGCACGGCCAGCGACCGGCCAAGCAGTGCCGAGCCGATACCGTTACCCCGACACTCCGGGTGGACGGCAATGTCTTTGACGTGGCCGATGTCACGACCGTAGTTGGGCATCACGTCAGAAACGACGTAGCCTGCAACCTGGCCGTCTGAGGTCTCAGCGACGAGAAAGCCCGGTTCGCCGAGAAACCCCTCGAAGGCATCGTATGGCCACGGCTGGGGAAACGACGTGTTTTCGATACGGACGATAGCGAGCAAATCCGCCCGTTCCGCCTGCCGAATCGTCACGCCATCTCGAGTCACCGCCGGCGAACTCGGGGTGGTCACGGACGTCTGTACTCGCTGAACGGTCAAAGCCTCTCCGACCGTTTCACGGCACTCGAGGTGAGGTTACGCCGACGACTCGCCGAGGGCCGTTTCCACTCGAGCCGCGTGTTCCTCGAGGTCGGCCGCCAGCGCTCGTGCTTGCTCGGGCGTGAACCTGAGTTCTTCCATGTGCGCAGGGAGGTGGGTTTCGGTCATGTTGTCAGCTTCGAACTGGAGTTTGACGTGTTCTGGTGATTTTCGATCAGCGGTCGCGTCAACCACCGCGTACTGTTCGGTCTCGAAATCGTGGCCTTTCACGAGGACGTCGGCCAGCTCGAGTGTCGTATACGCGGTAACGCGCATCAGTCGGTCAGCCATGGTCAGTCGTCGGCACTGATCGGTGATCCGTCGGGACGAGCCGGGGCCGGGCTCTCGTCCAGCCCGTCCTGATCCGCGTACGGATACCACGTTCGTTTCGTGTTGTGCATGAACGGATCCTCGTAACTCGTCTCCTCGGGCTCGA
This sequence comes from Natronosalvus amylolyticus, assembly GCF_024298845.1. NCBI lineage: Archaea > Methanobacteriati > Methanobacteriota > Halobacteria > Halobacteriales > Natrialbaceae > Natronosalvus > Natronosalvus amylolyticus. Next base: position 2,526,961 of record NZ_CP101156.1, on the reverse strand, counting down.
TTAGTTCGGCCAGTTGCTCGTCGTCACGCTCGAGGACGAACTCCCTGAACGACTGGCCCGTCTCGCGTTCGGCCTCGAAGTTCGCAAGCAAGTTCGCGATTGCTCCAGGAACCTCGTCGACGGGGACTCGCTCTGTGACCCAGGAGGCAAACTGCGGGTTCCCGCCCAGGCCACCCCCCAACCCGATGTCGAGCGCCTCGACCGGTTCGCCGTTCTTGCGGGTCTTCATCCCGCGAAGCGAGACGTCGGCGATCTGGGGCTGGGCACACGAGGCGGTACACCCCGACAGGTGAATGTGGAAGTTCTCGACGCCCTCGGGCAACTCGACGTTGTCGACCAGCCAGCGCGAAAACCGCACCTGTCGATTTTTCGTCTCGACGATCGAGAGCGAACAGAACTCCGTGCCAGTACACGCGATAGAGCCACGTTGGAACGGATGTGGGTCCGGACTGTAACGCTCGAGTTGAGCCTCCGATTGCAACGCTTCGAGGTTCCCCGCTGGAACGTCAGTCAGGACGATGTTCTGTCGCTGGGTGAGTCGAACCTCGCCCGAACCGTGTTCGTCGGCGATGTCGGCCAATTCGAGGGCATCGTCGGCCCCGATTCGACCCACGAGGACGTTCAAGCCGACGTAGTAGTTTCCGTCGTCCTGTTCGTGGACGCCGACGTGGTCGTGTTTCCCGTCGGCCTCTCCAGCGTTGTACGAATACTCCGAACGCAGGTCCTCGCCAGCGGTCTCGAGTTCCCAGTCGATGTACTCCTCTTGAAGCACCGTACGAACCTTCTCGGGACCCCACTCGTCGACGAGGAATTTGATGCGTGCAGCGTAGCGGTTTTCGCGGTTTCCGTGGTCACGAAAGAGCGCGGAGATGCCGCCCGCGACCTCGACGGCCTGTTCGGGCGTGGCGAAGACGTCGATGTTCCGGGCGAATCGAGGTTCGTTCCGGGCGAGGCCGCCCCCGACGCGAACGTTGTACCCGGTGACTGTTTCGCCACCGATCTCCTTTCTGGCCGGTTCGAACGCGAGGTCGTTGATGTCGCCCTGTCCACAGCCCTCGTCACAGCCCGTCACCGATACCTTCCACTTTCGTGGCAGGTTCGAGTGCGCCTCGTTTTCTTTAAACGTGTCGTGGAGGTCGTGGGCCAGTTGATGGGCGTCGACGTGCTCGTGTTTGTCCTTGCCGGCAACCGGACATCCGACGATGTTTCGCCAGGAGTCACCACAGGCCTGCACCGCAGACAGCCCTACCTCGTCGAGTCGGTCGAAAATCTCGGGAACGTCCTCGAGGTTGATCCAGTGCAACTGGATGGCCTGGCGCGTCGTCACGTCGAGCCAGCCGTTGCCGAACTCGGGGTTTTCGATCGGCCCCGTCGAATACTCCTTCGCGAGTTCGGCGAGCACGCGAAACTGTCCCGGCTCGAGCACACCGGCCGGTGGGCCGATTCGAAGCATGAAATACGACTCCTGGCCCGCGCGCTGGTGGTACAACCCGTACCATTTGAACCGCTCGAACCAGGCATCTTTCTCGTCTTCGGGAATCGTCTCCCAGCCTGACTCGGCGAATCGATCGATTTCGGCCCGAATATCCGTCCCGTACAGTTCGTCCTTCCAGTTCTCGACGTCGCTCGGCATTGAACCATGGTACGTCCAGGGGGTACAAGGCCCCGAGCGTCGCGTCAGTTCTCCCCGTTACTCGGCGCTCGAGGCCGTATTTGCCAGGACCTTGAACCCCTGGACACCCCGTTACAGCGACTCGACCGCCCCCCGAACCCTCGAGACGCTCGCCGGGTCGTAGCGCTCGAACTCGCCGTCGATCACCCGGCCGACCGGCAGCCGATCGATAGAGACCCGCTGTCCACACTCGAGACACCGTCCCACGGTTCCGGCGACGACGTGGGTGCCATCGACGCGGACATCAGTGAATCCCTCGAGGAGGATATACGAGAGCGGACACGAACAGCAGTCCTCGCACTCGAGTATCCAGACGTCGCTCACGCCGACTTCCCGGGAGTCGTTGACGCTGATCCACGCACCGTCGTCCAGCGTACGAAGGGCGATTGCCATACCGAAACCTCGGCCCAATCCACCCTGCATCCATCGACCGGCACAATCCTTATCATCGCCCATGACAGACCCCGTGGGAAAAACCGACAGCAAGGGGCGAGATACCCCCACACATCGGCGACCGAGATACGGGCAATCGTTACCGCCGTACGAGAGTGCGGGTATCGCTTGCTTGCGAAGTCGGTGTTAAACGGGTGACCTCCATACAGCAGGGTATGACAGCCGACCTGTCGACACGAAGCCGACAACACGCCCCCGCAGACGTCGCCCCGGAACTGTTCGATACCCGTTCGGAATCCGATCTCGAAACCACACCCGCGACCACGGAGGAGACGCGATGACCCACCTCGCAACGAACGATCTACAGCCCGAAGACGAGCAGGCCGCTCGAGCGGAACCCACCGACTCGGACGATACGAGCGACGAAACGGATACCAGTCACCTCGACGACGTCGAACCCGGTGCCGGCTGTACGGAAATCTGGGAGCACCTCGCTGAAAAACGCGAGGAGTGAGACAGTCTCCTCTCGACTCTCGAAGATGGTATCATATTGGAGATCAGTTACAGTCCGTACGAACACTGAGAGATATTCACCAGGGAACAACCCTTTTTCCCTACCCGCCACCAACCCCACCCAATGACCGCTGATCGCGACGACGATAACCCACGCTCGAGCCCTCCAGCACGAGTGCCGACTGATCGCGAGTCGCCCGTCGGTGCCCCGGTCATCCGCGGCGACGAATCGGTTACCGGCAGCCACGCCCGCCAGGCCGTCCAGTTCGACCCCACCGATCCGGAAAGCCTCGCCCTCGCCGCCGAAACCGTCGCGGAGTTCGCTACCGGAGCGGCCGACGAAGATCACCTGTACATGCTGCGCGGAGCAGCCGCCTGTGCCGCCCTCGTTCGCGGCGAAGGCTCGTATAAAGCCGCCGCAGAACGGGCAACCGCCACACTCGAGGACGGTAGCTCAGTCTCCGTCTCGTTCATCCGGAAATGGGCTCGCGTCCACGACCTGCCGAGAGCCGTCCGCCGGCAGGTCGCCATGGGAGCCATTGCGCCCTCGGCCGCCAAACACATCGCCCGTGTCGGTGGCGAAGCCCGACTGCTGCTCGCCTGGGCCACTCTCGACGGCAACCTCACCGTTCGCGACGTGCGTACCGTCGCCAGTGAAATCAACGACGGTGTCCCCATCGAGCACGCACTGGCCGACCACGGCGTGACCCTTGGCCACCTCGAGCTCACGCTTCCAGCCGCAGCCTACCGGGACCTCCGTCGACACGCCAGCCTCGAAGGCCTCAATCCCGGAGCCGTCGTCGCCGCTGCACTCGAGGAGTACCTCGAGTAATCGACGACCAGGACCGCACCGAGAACCATCTACGACGACAGAAAGACGTGCGCCGCCTCCGTTATCGCCGACGTCGCTCGTTCGACCGACTCCCACTCGATTGTTTCCTCTGGAAAGTGTGCCTGTTCGATACTTCCTGGACCGAAGACGACCGTCGGAATCCCCGCCGCGACGTAGTGGCGACTGTCCGCACCGTAGGTCACCCCTCGAGGCGACGTTTCCGACAGCCCCGTTCGCTCCATCCCAGTCTGTAACGCTCGAACCACCGGTTCGTCGCTCTCGGTCACTCCAGGCTCGAACTGGATCGAGAATCGCTCCATCGTCGGCCCCGCAATCCCATCCCAGTCAGCTTCACGCGCAACCCCCTCGAGATGAGCCCGTAGCTCCCGCTCGACCGAAGCCACCGTCTCACCGGGGGCAACGCCAACCCGAACTGACGCCGTCAACTCATCAGCAACCGAGGACGCCCACTCCCCTGCCTCGAGACGCCCGATACACACCGGCCATGGAATCGGGTACGACTCGTACAACGGGTGGACGACACGCTCGCTTCGCTCGCGTTCGAACGCCTCGAGTCCAGCCCGAAGGTCCTCGAACGCCTCGAGAACCGACGCGCCCCGCCAGCGCGTTGCCGCGTGTGCCGACCGACCTTCGAGGCCGATTTTCACCATCAAACTCCCCTCCGTAGCCGTCACCGGCCGCAACTCCGTCGGTTCGGCCACGATAGCCGCGTCGCGGTCGAACGGATATGGGTTCTCGATGGCCGCCGCTGCTGCCCCGATACCGCCCTCTTCCTCACCGACGACGCTCTCGACAACAATTCGGCCATCGAATTCGGTCGACGATGACTCGAGCGCCTTCGCCGCCCCAACACACGCCGCCAGCCCCGACTTCATATCCGCCGCACCGCGTGCCGTCAACCGCCCGTCCTTCCAGCGCGGCTCGAACGGATCACCCTCCCAGCCACGGCCCGCCGGAACCACGTCGACGTGTCCGTTCAACACGAGGGTTTTGCCCGCTTCCGGGTCACCGAACTCGAGGACGCCCCCGACACTCGGCCGTCCATCCGTGTCGATCAGTGCCGGATCATCCGGAAACGATGGGTGGGAAGCGAGGCGCTCTGCATCGCCTTCCCAGGTATACACGTCGAATCCGGCCGACTCGAGCGTCCCTTGCAACCACTTCTGGGCCGATGCCTCGTTACCGCCCGTCGTCTCGAACGAACACAGCGTCGCTGCAATCTCACGAACCGTCGTCTCGAGGGACCCATCTTCCATGTGAGGGCGAACGAACGGGGCCGATAAATAGCCGCCCGGTCGTCTCTTTTGTGGCACAAACCACGGGCAAACAGTCACCGGAGAAAGAAACGTTTAACCCCGCGTCCCGTAAACGAGTTACTACAGGGCCGGTAGCTCAGTCCGGCAGAGCGTCTGGCTTTTAACCAGACGGTCGCGTGTTCAAATCGCGCCCGGCCCGTGCAACGAACCGATGAGCGTAGCGAATCGGTGAGTGAACCGGCAGGCACGATTTGAACGCAGGGAGGAGCTTGCTCCGACCGTGTGTTCAAATCGCGCCCGGCCCGCTTTTGCGACGAACAATTTCTGGAGGAGCAAAGCAGCCAGAGCAATTTGAAGGAGACTAGAAAGGCGCAGCGAACCGAGCATTTCTGGGCGTCGTTCACAATCGTTCCCGACCCATTTCATCGCCAACGCCTCGAGATAGCCCCCACGCTTTCGACCACTCCAAGCGACACGCGAGCATCGCCACTACAAAGCGAAACCCAACAGCAAAATTGCGTGAATCGCCTCGGGGTCAAGCCCCGGGACATGCTACAAAAACCGTCTCAGCCGCGAACCGGCATAAACGCCAGCCCCGTCAGCAAGATTACCGTCACGATCGACAGACCAATGACCCACCAGAGACCGTGTACCCGCTCGTGGTGTTCCTCGACAGCCGCGTGCTGGGCCTCGAAGCTCTCGACATCCTCAGTCAGGTAGGCGTAGCTTGGATGCGGGAAGTGCACACCGAATTCCTCACCGTTGATCAACACGACTTCGTTTTGCTCGAGCGACACCGTCGACACGTCTTCACCCACGTACTCGAGAGTCACCGACTCCGCGTCAATCTCGACGATCTCACCGTCGACCTGTCCGTCTTGGTCTGGCTCGAAGTACGTCAACTCGTCACCCAACTCGAGTTCGAAGGTATCGATTTCCTCGACTTCGTTGACGTGCACAACGGTTTCGTCGCCATCGTCATCCACAGTCACGTAGACGCCGTCCGCACGCTCGATCGGCGTGAACTCATCCTCGTCGAACTCCTCGACGAACAATATCGTCTCTGGGACCGGTTCTTCTTCCTCATCCTCATCCGCCTCCGGCGGGGCATAGAGGTACACGTAGTACTCCACACCTTCTTCCTCGAGTTGCACGCTATCGCCAGCGTCCCAACTATCACCGTCGGCCGCACTCGCTCCGGACCAGGTGACATCAAACACTGCCTCCGTGTTCACGTGCTCGAGGGTTGCCGTCCCCGCATTCCCGTCGAGTTCGGACACGTTGTAGGTCAAGTCCCCGGCCGTAAAGTCATCTCCCTGCTCGATTTGGTAGTCCGCATCGGCTTCGTCAATCGCCACTTCAGGTGCCTCCGCGGTCGCAATAACAGCGTATGCGCCCGCAGTGATCACCAGGAACAGGACGATATAGACGATCCCTGCGCGTAATTGCATGTGTGAGGGCTTGTTCGCCCGTCGTATAACGGTTACTAAGTTCGCGAATCAGCACCCACGGTATTACTGTGAAAATGACGAGGTGAACAATCATTCGAATAACACATACCGGCAGTTGCACCCGCGCCATCAACCAAAATGAAAGGAACCGTTCTACCGGCTCCTCAACGAGACAGGGAATACCGCCGTGAAGCCAGTAATCAAAAAGCCAAGGGCCGGATTTGAACCGGCGGTGGGCTGCTCTGCAGGCAGCTGCGTTCGGCCGGACTCTGCCACCTTGGCGCGTCCGAATGTACCAGTTGCGCTTGTTTAAGCATAGCGGTCCGACGCGAGTGAAATGCAAAAATCCCCACAGAGCAGCTGCTCTGTGAGGATAATAAATGTGTTATGAGTGGTCGGCGGCGAATCAGATTTCCCAGAGGGTCTCCCACTCCAGTACTCACCAATACGCAGACGGGCTTATCTTCCGTGTTCGGGATGGGTACGGGAGGAACCCCGCCGCTCTGGCCGCCGTAATGCCGATAGACGGACTCGAACCGTCTCTCACACGACCCTGAAGCCGTGTGAGTCAACCTGTAATCGGTAAACCGTATGTCCGTGTAGTCCAGTTAACGCCTGGACCCGTTCACGGGTCCAGTGCAGATCCATGTGAAATGAATGTGTGGCTCGGTCTGTTAGTGCTCGCGGGCTCAACACCTCGTTGCCTCGGTGCGTACACCCCGAGTCTATCGAACTCGTCTTCTACGAGTGACCTCGGTGGAATTTCTTTTTCAAGTGGGTTTCGAGCTTAGATGCGTTCAGCTCTTACCCCGTGGTGCGTAGCTGCCCGGCACGTGCTCTCTCGAACAACCGGTACACCAGTGGCACCCATTCGTAGTTCCTCTCGTACTATACGAACGTTCTCGTCAAATTCCATGACACCCCCAATAGATAGCAGCCGACCTGTCTCACGACGGTCTAAACCCAGCTCACGACCTCCTTTAATAGGCGAACAACCTCACCCTTGCCCGCTTCTGCACGGGCAGGATGGAGGGAACCGACATCGAGGTAGCAAGCCACCCGGTCGATATGTGCTCTTGCGGGTGACGACTCTGTTATCCCTAAGGTAGCTTTTCTGTCAGCAATTGCCCGCATTGGGCAGGCTAATTGGTTCGCTAGACCACGCTTTCGCGTCAGCGTCGATTGTTGTGCTCGACACTGTCAGGCTTCCGTATGCTCTTGCGCTCTTTCTCGGGTCTCCGACCCGAGTGAGGAAACCTTGGGGCGCGCTCGATATCTTTTCAAGCGCGTACCGCCCCAGTCAAACTGCCCGGCTACCGGTGTCCTCCTCCCGGAGTGAGAGTCGCAGTCATCATCGGGTAGTATTTCAATGTTGCCTCGGTGGCCCGCTAGCGCGGGTACCTGTGTAACGGCTCCTACCTATGCTGCACAATGACGACCACGTCTCAGCGACAGCCTGCAGTAAAGCTCTATAGGGTCTTCGCTTCCCCTTGGGGGTCTCCAGACTCCGCACTGGAATGTACAGTTCACCGGGCCCAACGTTGGGACAGTGGCGCTCTCGTTAATCCATTCATGCAAGCCGCTACTAAAGCGGCAAGGTACTACGCTACCTTAAGAGGGTCATAGTTACCCCCGCCGTTAACGGGTCCTTCGTCTCATTGTACTGAGTGTTCAGATACCCGCACTGGGCAGGATTCAGTGACTGTACGAGTCCTTGCGGATTTGCAGTCACCTATGTTGTTACTAGACAGTCGGAGCGCCCGAGTCACTGCGACCTGCCACTTTCCGTGGCAGGCATCCCTTATTGCGAACGTACGGGACGAACTTGCCGAATTCCCTAACGTCGGTTGCTCCCGACAGACCTTGGCTTTCGCCGCCATGAGTACCTGTGTCGGATCTCGGTACGGACAGTGTGCTCGTCTTTTCACGGGCTCCAGGTTGACCTCACTTTCGCTATCCTGACATTCATTCGCTTCCTGCCATTACGGCTTCCACGAACTTCGACAGTTCGACCGGGCGAAAGCCCGGCTGAGGTGGCCCCAAAGCGTCGACTTCTATTGCACACTGGCATAGGAATATTAACCTATTTCCCTTTTGTCAGCTTCGACTTACGGGCTGACTTAGGACCGGCTAACCCTCAGCTGATTAGCATTGCTGAGGAACCCTTACTCGTTCGGCCGTCGGGGGTCTAACCCGACTAACGCTGCTACTATGACCAGAATTTTCGTTCCTGCACGGTCCACACGAGATCTCTCCCGTGCTTCCACCCGAACAGGACGCCAACCTACAGGATCGCAATGTGAATTGCGCCGCTAGGTCTCGGTGATGAACTTGAGCCCCGATCATTTTCGGCGCCGCAAACCTCGGCCGGTAAGCTGTTACGCTTTTCTTAGAGGGTAGCTGCTTCTAAGCTCACCTCCCGGCTGTCTAGGGCTTGCGACCACCTTCAATCGCACTTAGTCCATACTTGGGGACCTTAACCCAGCTCTGGGTTGTCTCCCTCACGGTACACAGGCTTACCCCGCGCACCGGACTCCCCGCGTCGACGGCGTTCGTAGGTTCGGAGTTGGACAGGGGGGCGAACTCCTCTCGGAGTCCGGTCCCCCAATCCGTCGCTCTACCCCACGAACTACCTCAGCGGAGGTCATGCTTCGACATGTTTCGGTTGGAACCAGCTGTTTCCGAATTCGATGGGCCTTTCACCCCTAGACGTAAGTCACGAGAGGGTATTGTAGGACACCAACTCTAACGGGCCTCCACGTGCCTTTCGGCACGCTTCACCCTGCTCACGCCTAGATCATCCGGTTTCGGGTCGTCCCCGCCTGACTCCCCGCGCTTGAACACGGTGACCCTCACCCGAAGGCTGCGGTCATATCGGTTTCCCTATGCCTACCCGGATACTCCGGTTAGACTCGTCAGACAGGCACACTCTCTGGTTCGTTTTTCAAAACGTACGACGGAACATCGGCTTCCCACTCCGCTTACTACAGGTTTGCACCTGATTCATTGAGAGTGGGACCTTTCATGCCCCGTCGTTCTATCGCCAACTGATTTCACGCCCTATTGCACCTCCCTTTTTGGGGTGCTTTTCAGCGTTCGCTCACGCTACTAATTCGCTATCGGTCTCGAGGAGTGTTTAGTCTTCGCGGTCAATGCCCGCGATATTCACGAGGGATATCCAACCCCCGCTACTCTGGAGCTGACGCACGGAGTACTGATCGACGGTACGGGACTGTCACCCTGTTTCGTACTCTATTCCAAGAGATTTCTCGTCAAAGTTCGTCCGATGAGAGTCAGTCCGAACACCACATTGCCCTAAGGCTTCGGTTTGGACTGTGTCGGGTTCACTCGCGGTTACTAACGACATCGCGTTGCTTTCTTTTCCTGTCGATACTAAGATGTTTCAATTCTCGACGTTCCCTATTGCGCAAAGCAATTGCAAAGAGGATTCCTATTCGGAGATCCCAAGTTCTTCCCCTCCGTGCGGGTCCCTTGGGCTTATCGCAGCTTGGCACGTCCTTCTTCAGCTCTCGAGCCGAGCGATCCACCAGCTGGCACAGTAGCCACGTTCTTTCGGATCTTGGGTGCTGCTCGTAATGAGCAGCGATGTGACCCGGGAACGGGTCCAGTGGACGCCTGGACTACACGTACATACGGTGTCATCTGCACAGCCAGTAGACGGCTGGCGTGCATTCACCCTTCCCTACCTCGCTTACGCGGGGAGGTGCATCGGTTAATTCGGGATCAGATGAGGAACACTCACGAAGAGTGTATCGATCATCACCCGAGAGATGGACCCACAGGGATTCGAACCCTGGGCATCCTCCTTGCAAAGGAGGCACTCTACCACTGAGCTATGGGCCCACCCCCTCTCGGGGGCACAACGTTAGCCTTGATAGTTCAAAGGTGCTCGGTCGGCCGAGCGGGCGGTCGCGAACGGACCGTGGTGGGCTGGGGCGTCGCCCCAGTCCCGTTCTGTGGAGGTGATCCAGCCGCAGATTCCCCTACGGCTACCTTGTTACGACTTAAGCCCCCTTGCGAAGCCCAGATTCGACCGGCGTTGCGCCGGCCTCATCCGGACCTCACTCGGGTGCTTTGACGGGCGGTGTGTGCAAGGAGCAGGGACGTATTCACCGCGCCCTTCTGAGGCGCGATTACTACCGAATCCAGCTTCATGAGGGTGAGTTTCAACCCTCAATCCGAACTACGATCAAGTTTAGGAGATTAGCGTCGCCTTTCGGCGTAGCATCCCACTGTCTTGACCATTGTAGCCCGCGTGTAGCCCAGCACATTCGGGGCATACTGACCTACCGTTGCCCGTTCCTTCCTCCAGTTTGGCACTGGCAGTCTCCCTAATGTACCCAACCACCACAAGGGTGTTGCTGGCAATTAAGGATGCGGGTCTCGCTCGTTGCCTGACTTAACAGGACGCCTCACGGTACGAGCTGACGGCGGCCATGCACCTCCTCTCAGTAGCTCCACTAAGCTCATCACACTGAGCTTCACAGCATACTGTCGGTGCTGGTGAGATGTCCGGCGTTGAGTCCAATTAAACCGCAGGCTCCTCCGGTTGTAGTGCTCCCCCGCCAATTCCTTTAAGTTTCATCCTTGCGGACGTACTTCCCAGGCGGTCTGCTTCACGGCTTCCCTACGGCACAACGCTGGCTCGTAGCCAGCGTCACACCTAGCAGACATCGTTTACGGCTCGGACTACCCGGGTATCTAATCCGGTTCGTGACCCGAGCTTTCGTCCCTCACCGTCGGATCCGTCTTTCTGAGGCGCTTTCGCCACCGGTGGTCCGTCCAGGATTACGGGATTTCACTCCTACCCCAGACGTACCCCTCAGATCTTCCGGTCCCTAGCCGAACAGTTTCCGCCGGACGTCTACTCGTTAAGCGAGTAGATTTCCCGACGGACTTGTACGGCCGGCTACGGACGCTTTAGGCCCAATAATAGCGGTCATCACTCGTGCTGCCGGTATTACCGCGGCGGCTGGCACCGGTCTTGCCCAGCACTTATTCGTGTACCACCTTACGGTACACAAAAGCGAGGACTATATGCCCTCGCACTTGGAGTCCCCCTATCGCACTGTCGTGCAGTGTAAAGGTTTCGCGCCTGCTGCGCCCCGTAGGGCCCGGAATCTTGTCTCAGATTCCGTCTCCGGGCTCTTGCTCTCACAACCCGTACCGATTATTGGCACGGTGGGCCGTTACCCCACCGTCAACCTAATCGGCCGCAGCCACATCCTGTCGCGCCTGAGCATTTCGAGCTCGAGCCAGTTCCAGGCATCGAGCCGTATGCGCTATTAGCCTCAGTTTCCCGAGGTTATCGCGCTCGACAGGGTAGTTTGGCCACGTGTTACTGAGCTATCCGCCACGAATCTAAGTTCGTACGACTAGCATGGCTAAATCGGACTCCAATAGCAATGACCTCCGGCAGGATCAACCGGAATGCTATCCCCCAGCGAAGCTGGGGCATTTGGCGGTGAATGTAGGTACACACTCACACTAAATGGGTCCGTTCGGTGACCGCGATCGTCGACCGATCGAGCGTCACCGAACTATCAAGGCTAACATCAGATTTCATCTGTACGGCGGACCGCAGGGGTGAAATCCTCATTTCCTTCGGACTATATCTTAGGTCTTCCGGGGTACTTAACCCCTTCGAACCGAGTCCGAGACGATGGAGCGAGTTGAACGCCCCATCAATCACGCGTTCTTTGCGTTTACATCCAAATGCCCTTGTTTACTTAAGGGCGTCGGATCGGACCGAAGCCGGCGAAGCCGACCTCGAGTACATCCAATCCGAGTGGCCTTACACACTTAAGGGCATCGGATCGTTGCCCGCCGGAAGTCGCATCCGGCAAGGCGTTCGCGTTCTAATCCGAATTGGCCTATGTATATAAGGGCATCGGATCAGTGTGTCCGGCCGAAGCCGACCACGTTTGCATCCAATCCGAGTTGACTTACACACTTAAGGCCGTCGGATCAGACCGACGCCGATGTAAGGTATGGATGTAGTGCCTACCTCCGTGCCGGGATACGGCCAGAGGGGACGTGGCGGCGTGCGCCACGTCGTTCGCATTCTAAACGAGGAGAGGGTTAGTATATAAGGCCGTCGAACCAACTTCTCCGTGGGAACTCGCTACCATGCCATGGTTTTCCACCAAACATGTGGGTGTTTCTCGAGGTCAATTTACTTATAAATCTATCCTCGGCCTGGCAGTGGCTCGTGGGCAAAATGTCCCGCGGGCGGAGGTCGATCGGTCATTCCTCCCTGGCAGGGTTGGTCGAATCGAGTGGTACCCGCGTACGTAGACGGTCGTGCGTACACGCGTATGAATATGTTGAGATGGTCTGAGTGGTTCGTCACGCCTGCGTATGGAAGCCGAACCGATGGGTTCGATTTACACGGCAACGCGTGACGGAGTACTGAGTGGAGCTCCCGAAACACCGAGAGCGAGAGACCTATTGTGTCGCCGACGAACGATCTAGTATGACCTCGAGGCCAGGAGGACACACCAGACGAACGTTGCTCAACGCGGCGAGCGTCGCGGCAGTGAGTGCCTTCGCCGGCTGTCTGTTCGGTGACGGAGAGGACGACTACTACGACGGCGAGGCGTTCGTCGACGACGAGCCAGATTTCGACGGCCATCTCGAGGGAATCGACCACCCTGGAACCGTCGACTGGACCGAAGCGAGCGACGACGAGAAGATCGTCTACGTCGGTACAGGACTCGAGGGAATGGGGTATGCGCCCCGTGCTGCCCGCGTGACGGTCGGTTCCACGGTCACCTGGGAGTGGACCGGTGACGGCGGCAGACACGACGTCGTCGACACTGACGGCGCGTTCGACAGCGGCGAGTTACACGAGGAAGGCGCAACCTTCGAGTTTACGTTCGACGAACCGGGCATCTACACGTACTACTGTACGCCCCATCGCCATCGAGCGATGAAAGGGGCCCTCGAGGTCGTCGGTGACTGATACTGGTTCGCGAAAGTATCGAGATATTCGAGTGAAAAACGGTACCGCTCGAGTGTCTCAGGACGTGCACAGAGTCTTTTGAAAGGAAAGCGGAGACTACCGGTTCAGCGTGTGGATCGCCTGCCCGAGCGCGTTTTCGGCGGCTTCCATCACGGATTCGGCGAGCGTCGGGTGTGCGTGGACCGTCGAGGCAACGTCCTCGAGGGTGGCCCCGAGTTCGATGGCGAGTCCGAGTTCGGCGATCAGTTCCGAGGCTTCGGGGCCAACGACGTGGCCGCCGAGAACGAAGCCGGCCTCCGCGTCGGCAACGATTTTGACGAAGCCATCGGTGTGCCCCGTCGTCAGTGCGCGCCCGCTTGCCTGGAAGGGGAACTTGCCGACGACCGTTTCGAAACCGGCGTCTTCAGCCTCGCTTTCGGTCATCCCGACCGTACCGATCTCGGGATCGGTGAACACCGCGGCGGGCATCGCCTGGTAATCGAGGGCAGCGGGTTCACCCGCGATCACTTCGGCAGCGACCTGGCCCTCGTTGCTCCCCGCGTGGGCGAGCATCGGTTCGCCGGCAACGTCACCGACGGCGAAGATGTGTTCGACGTTCGTTCGCGCCCGGTCGTCAGCCGTGATGAAACCCCGGTCGTCCGTCTCGATACCTGCTGCCTCGAGGTCGAGTGTGTCAGAAACGGGTTCGCGGCCGACGGCCACCAGAACCTTCTCGGCGTCGAGTTCGAGCGCTTCTTCCTCGACGGCCTGCCCGCCGTCTGCTGCCGCGTCACCAGCTGGTTCGGCTTCGACACGAATGCCGTCGCCGTGGGGTTCCCAGTTCGAGGCCCCGTAGCCAAAGTGGAACTCGATGCCCAGCGATTTCGCCCGCTTTTTTACGGGCCGAGCGAGGTCACGGTCGAAGCCGGGGAGTGCGTCATCGAGCATCTCGATAACCTGCACGTCGGTGCCGAGTTTGGCGAACACCGTCGCGAGCTCCATGCCGATGTAGCCCGCGCCGACGATGACCAGCGAGTCGGGGACGGAATCGAGGGCGAGCGCCTGACGAGAGTCGAGTACGGGGTCGTCGCTGTAGGCGAAGTTCGGGATTTCGATGGGTCGAGAGCCCGTTGCGATGATCGCGTGTTCGAAGTCGATGGATTCACTCCCCTGGCCTTCGCCACCGTGGGAGACGCGGACGGTGTTTTCGCCGTCGAAGGTCGCAGTTCCCTCGATGAGGTTGACGCCGTTTGCCTTACACAGCTTTTCGACACCCCCGGTAAGCTGGGAGACGATGTCGTCTTTCCAGCCGACCATTCCCTCGAGGTCGACCGCAGGATCGGCGTAGATGCCCATCTCCTCGGCGTTGCCCGCCTGGTGGGCGACGTCGCTCGCGGTGAGCAGGGCCTTCGAGGGGATACAGCCATGGTTGAGGCAGGTGCCTCCGTAGGCTTCCTTTTCGACGAGCGTTACGTCCAGATCGAGCTGTCCGGCCCGGATCGCGGCCACGTAGCCTGCGGGTCCGGCACCGATCACGAGCACGTCAGTTCCGGTTGAAATATCTCCAACGACCATTGTAGTGTCTTACTCCAGTAACAGCAGTTCGGGGTTTTCCAGGTACTCCATCACCTTGTTCGTAAATCGTGCGCCCTCGGCGCCGTCGATCAGTCGGTGGTCGAACGACAGCGAGAGGGTCATGACCGAGCGCGGTTCGATCGACTCGTTCCCGTTCTCGTCTGTGACGACGCGCGGCTTGCGTTTGATCTCACCGACAGCGAGAATACCCGCCTCCGGATAGTTCAAGATCGGCGTGGCGTACTCGCCGCCAATACCGCCGATGTTCGTAATCGTGAACGTCGAGCCGCGCAGTTCGTCGGGCGAAATCGTGCGCTCTCGAGCTTTCGTCACCAGTTCGTCCGTCTCCGAGGAGAGCTGAAGCATACCCTTGTGATCGGCGTCTTCGACGACGGGAACCATGAGCCCGGCGTCGGTTGCGGCCGCGACGCCGATGTTGTAGTAGTTGCGATGGACGATCTCTTCGTTCTCGTCGTCGATCATCGCGTTCATCTCGGGGAACTCCTTCAGCGCGGCGACGACGGCCTTCATGATGAACGGCATGTACGTCAGCCGGATGCCCTGTTCTTCGGCCATCGGCTTGAGCCGTTCGCGCGTCTCCACCAGCCGGGTGACGTCCACTTCGTCGTGGTGGGTGACGTGTGGGGCCGTGTACTTCGAGCGCTCCATCGCCTTCGCGATCGTCCGACGGACGCCCTTGAACGGTTCGCGCGTTTCCCGGGGGCCGGTTTCTCCGCTCGCGAGCGCCGCAGCGTCGGCTTCCTGGGCGCGTTTCTGGGCTTCGGCGTACTCCATCACGGCTTCGGGCGTCACGAACGCTTCGCCCTCTCGTTGTTCGGTAGCAGGAACGGCGTTCAGGTCGACACCTTGCTCTTCGGCGAGCTTTCGGGTGGCCGGGGCAGCGAGGGTTCGGTCACGGTCGGCGGACTCGACGGGCGCGGGTGCCTGACCTGACGGGCTCGAGGCCGACGATCCAGCGTCTTCGGCCGGGGCCGTCTCGGTTGCCTCGGCCGACTCCGTCGTCGACTCGGTTACCGCTTCGCCCGCACCTGCGGCCGCCGTTACGTCGCCTTCGGTGATTCGGCCGCCGGGACCGCTGCCCTCGACGGTCGCAATGTCGACACCCTTCTCGCGTGCGAGCCTGCGCACGCGTGGGGGCGCAAAGACACGTCCTTCGGGCGTCTCGACCGCCTCGGAGTCGGGTGTCTCGGTTTCCTCACCCGAGGCTGCCGCCTCGCCCGTCTGGTCGGCCGAACTCGAGGCGTCGGTTCCCCCGTCATCCGTCTCACCGTCCACGTTGAACGTGATGATGACGTCCCCGACGGGCACCATTTCGCCTTCCTCGGCGAGCAGTTCGGCAACCGTGCCGTTGTACGGCGAGGGGACCTCGACGAGTGCCTTGTCCGTCTCGACCTCGGCGACTGGCTGGTCTTCCGTGACGGTGTCACCGGGTTCGACGAGCCACGAAACCAGTTCACCTTCGGCGACTCCTTCACCGACGTCGGGTAGTTTGAATTCCTCGACCATGTTAGAACTCCATCGTCTCTCGGATTCCCGTCTCGATGCGAGCCGGTTCTGGCAGGTAGTAGTCCTCGAGGGCGTACAGGGGGAACGGGGTATCGAAGCCACTGATTCGGTTGATCGGGGCTTCCTGGTACATCAGCGCCTCCTCCTGGATGGTGCTGGCGATTTCAGCCCCCATCCCGCCCGTCTTCGGGGCCTCGTGGACGACCGCACCGCGGCCGGTCTTTTTGAACGATTCGACGATCGTGTCGATGTCGAGCGGCGACAGGGTTCGCAGGTCGACGACCTCGACGTCGATTTCGCCCGCGAGGTTCTCCGCGGCCTCGAGCGTTGGCCGGGTCATCGCGCCGTACGTATAGACCGAGATATCGGACCCTTCGCGACGGACCGCCGCTTCACCGAGCGGGATCTCGTAGGGTTCGTTGGGTACTTCTTCGCGGAACGCCCGGTAGATGAGTTTCGGCTCGAGGAAGATGACCGGGTCGGGACTGCGAATCGCGCTGGTGAGCAGTCCCTTGGTCTCATACGGCGTCGAAGGGATGACGACGTTGAGGCCGGGTTGGTGGACGAACATCGCCTCGCTCGATTCGGAGTGGTGTTCGGGGGCGCGGATACCGCCACCGTAGGGGGCACGGATCACCATCGGGCAGGTGAACCGGCCGCGCGAGCGCGTCCGAAGGCGGGCGACGTGTGAGACGATCTGATCGTAGGCGGGATAGATGAATCCCAGGAACTGCATCTCCGGGACCGGGCGAAGGCCGTAGGCAGCCATTCCGACGGCCGTGCCGACGATACCCGATTCGGCCAGCGGTGTGTCGATGACGCGATCCTCGCCGAACTCCTCGTAGAGTCCTTCCGTGGCGCGGAAGACACCGCCGTTTTTCCCGACGTCTTCGCCCATGACGATGACGTCTTCGTCGCGTTCCATCTCCTGATGCAGTCCGTCACGGACTGCCTGTACGAGCGTGAGGTTTTCAGATTCTGCTGCCATAGTTAGTGCTCCAGTAGTGCGTCGTCGCCGTGTTGTTCGCGAATCCGTTCGAACCACTCGAGTTGCTCTTCGAGCCGTCGGGGCATCCCGTCGTAGACGTGTGCGAAGATTTCCTCGGGGTCCGGACGCGTGACCTGTTCTGCGGCATCGATAGCGTCTGCGACCTGTTCGGAGATCCGGTCTTCGATCGCATCGACGCGCTCGTCGTCGAGCATGCCGTTGTTGCGCAAGAACGTCTCCATGCGTGGAATCGGGTCCTTCTGTTTCCAGCGTTCGACTTCGTCGTCCTCCCGGTACACCGAGGGGTCGTCAGCCGTCGTGTGTGCGCCGAAACGATACTGAACCGCCTCGATGAGCGTCGGTCGTAATTCGTCCTCGCCGGGGTTTTTCGCCTTATCGAGTGCGTCTCGAGTGACCTGATACACGGCAAGCGGGTCCATCCCGTCGACCTGTACGCCTTCGAAGCCGTAGGCAGTCGCCTTCTGGGCGATGGTGTCACTCGCGGTCTGGCGCTCTCGCGGCACCGAAATCGCCCACTGGTTGTTGTTACAGAAGAAGATCGCGGGGACGTCGAAGACGCCGGCGAAGTTGAGCCCCTCGTGGAAGTCTCCCTCGCTGGTCGCACCGTCGCCGAAGTAACAGAGGAACGCCCTGTTCTCGCCTTTGAGTTTCGACGCCCACGCGGCTCCCGTAGCGTGTGGAACCTGGGTCGCGATCGGCACCGCGACGGTGAAGATGTTCGCGTCCTCGGGGATGGCGTTACCCGATTCGTGGCCCATCCAGTACAGTAGCGTCCGTTTTAGCGAGAGGCCGCGAACGAGTGCCGCCCCGTGTTCGCGGTAACTCGGGAACAGCCAGTCGTCGTCGGCGAGGGCGTGGGCACTCCCGATCTGGGCTGCCTCCTGGCCCGAGAGTGGCGGGTACGTCCCCATCCGACCCTGGCGCTGGAGGCTAACCGCTCGCTGATCGAAGTGGCGAGCGAGTTTCATCTGTTCGTATATTTCGACGAACTCGGCTTCGGACAGGTCCGGGACCGTCGCGCCCTCGAGGACCCGACCGTCGTCGTCGAGTACCTGTACTCGCTCTCTTGGGTCGTGTTGTAGCGTACTCACGGATATACCCACCTTGGCATATCCTAATGGTCTATCGCTCACGTTAAAGGAGTTTCGTAAATACGTTACTATCAGCATGATTCTTGCCATGCAGTAGCAAAGAGAACGGATGATTTCGGCAAAATGTGACCAAATGTCCGAATAAACTCGAGGATGTGCGAGAAGGGTTGCAATCATCACGAATTATGTGAAGGTTACTGGACGGACGGTCGTGCCGAAACGACGTGTCCGTTGCAAACCGTCGAGAAGTGTGTCAGAAGGAAAACTCGATTGGACGCTCTGAGTGGTTCGTCAAGCCTGCGCATGGAAGCCGAACCGATGGGTTCGGTTTACACGGCAACGTGTGACGGAGTACTGAGTGACTCGAGCGAAGGGCGTGTACTCTCGGATACGAACGTGATCGACCGGCAGACGATCGACCAGCCGTGAGCAGACCCACGACCGGACTCGAGCAGCGACTAACATTCTTCGGGCGGTTCGACGGTGAACGACTCGCCAAAGGAGTGGAGTCTCGAGGTCGATTCGATCGTCATCCCATCCTCTGCGGCCCGATAATCGGAACCGAGCAAAAACCCGGTATCGACGGCGATGTACACCTTCGTCTCGAGTTCGACGTCGTCATCGGCCTCGGCGAAGTCACTCCAGGCCATATCCTCGGTGTAGTCGAACTCGTAGACGTAGGCGTCGTAACCGTTGATCGTCGTTCGGCCGTCAGCGTTAGAGCCAGCCATTCGTGCCTGGTACTCGTCGTAGGATTGGAACGCGCCGTACGGTGAATGGGTGCGTTGCTGGCCGGTCACCGACGAACACTGCCCGTCGCTGCGAACGTAGGTCGTGTCGCCGATGTAGAACAGTTCTATCTCGCTCGAGGACTCCCCACTCGTCTCGGAGACGGCGTAGTAGGCGTCGCCGGATTCGGTCACGAAGCCGTGCATCGAGAACGAGTAGTTCATCCCGTCGTCGCTCTGGTGGGTCGATTCGGCTTCGAACGCGTAGGACATCGGTTCCGACGGTGTGACCGAATCAGTACTGTCGTCTCCCCCCATAGAGCCACGTTCAGACGAGTCCTCACCGTCGATTTCCGATTCGACACCACCACTGTCGCCCCCATCGTCACTCGGAACCTCACTCGACTCCGTATCGTCGTCACCACCCAGACAGCCTGCCACCATACTTCCGACAGCCAAGCCACACAGCCCGAGTAGCTGGCGACGGTTCGTTTGCCGCTGCATGCATTGCTGACGTCACACACCATCTTGAGTGCACGCTAAGGTTGAGGTATTCGCATAGGTTACCCAAAAGTAAGTCTTCACACCACCGGGACACCGCCAACCAGCTACGAGCGTTCTATGGTATCCTGGAGTTCCGCCGGCGTCTCGAGTTGCTCTTCGAGCGTCTCGATCTGGGTACCCATCGCCAAATACCGATCGTTCGACTCGAGGCGCTCCGTCGCGTACACCGACTGAAACAGCGAGCGTTTCGACTGCAGTGCGGCCAGTTCCCGATACGCTGGGGGCTCGCCCTGTCGCTCGAGCTGGAGATCGATCGCTTTGGACGCAGTCTCTTGCACGATCGGTTTTCGACGAACGTCATCACACGGTATCTCGAGGACGTCGAACCCTGGTCGACTCTCGACGAGGAGGATGGTGCGCCACGTCGATCCCGAGAGCTGTGAGCGGTCAACGTCGGCAAGTCCCGGCAGGTCGGCATCGATCACCATGACGTCGATTCGTTCTTCCTCAAGGATTTCGACGAGTTCCTCGCCGGTGTGAGCTCGGGTGAGTGTGTACTGGCCGTCGAGCCACTGGCGGTACATATCGGTGATCCGCCGGTCGCCATCGGCGAGCAGCACGCTCGGAATAGCCGTCTCGAGGTGAGCCTCACCCCAGCCCGAAAGCGCATCGAAGACGGCCTCGAACTCCGTTCCCGCCGTCGTCAGTTCGTATCGTACACGAAGCGGCGACTCGTTCAATACGGTTCGCTCGACGAGGCCGGCGTCCTGTAGCTTCCCCAGCGTGTCGGTCAACACCTTTCCGGAGATGTCGGGAATCGAGTTCAACAGCTCGTTAAAACCCATCGGTCCCCGGTCGTGTAAGACGGCGAGGACCACCGGATGCCACTTGTTCGAAAGAACTGCCAGCGCATCGAGCGCCGTCCGTGTCGACGTGGAAAGATCGACACCATCGTGGGCCATACCACCCGTTGGGAAGACGCTCCTATAGCTGTTCGGTCCAGTCGCCGACTGGGAGTGGAACTATCGAGGGGTTCGGGCGGTACCGTCTCAATTCGAGTGGCTCAAGGCTTCCACAAATCGCTATAACTCGAGCGGAATTCGGTGGGACGGTCCAGTTCGTCCCTCTCCTCTGATACGGTTTACTGTCGTCTCTTCCCGGTGATTTCCCATACCGGGTCGGCAATCACCGGTAAACAGTTACAGCAGACCGTATGAATGCCGTTTTCAGGCGACGGAAACAGTCACCTCGTCGCGAGTGAAAGAAACCGAAACACATAGTGTGAGTTACCAAAATATACCGATATGGATACCCCGGCCGGTGTGTCGCTTTTGCTCGTCGAAGACAACCCGGACGACGCCAGATACGTCAGGCGGTTGCTCCACGAGTACCAGGCAGACGTCGGATTGGAAGATACCGAGCCACTGCTCGATATCGAGGACGTCGTCCACGTCGACCGGCTGACCGCGGCTCTCGAGGAAAGTCGCACGGGCGACGTGGACGTTATTTTGCTCGATCTAATGCTCCCCGACAGCACCGGCCTCGAGACCGTCGACGCGATGGTCGAGGTCGCGCCTGCCACGCCGGTCGTCGTTCTCACCGGACAGAACGATGGCAACGTCGGCGTCGAAGCGATTCGGCGGGGTGCACAGGACTATCTGGTCAAAGGATCGATTACGGGCGAGTTGATCCACCGTGCGGTTCGCTACGCCATCGAGCGGGCGGAAACCTACCGACAGCTCCGAGACCGAAA
Organism: Natronosalvus amylolyticus; assembly: GCF_024298845.1. Classification (NCBI taxonomy): domain Archaea; kingdom Methanobacteriati; phylum Methanobacteriota; class Halobacteria; order Halobacteriales; family Natrialbaceae; genus Natronosalvus; species Natronosalvus amylolyticus. The sequence continues at coordinate 2,505,672 of NZ_CP101156.1, read as the reverse complement.
CGATCGGCTCGCGCTGCTCAACCGCCTCATCAGAACCGACATCCGAACCGACGTCAACATGATCGTCGGCTGGGGCGACCAGCTCAAAGGACGCGTCGGGGATGACGAGGAGCCAATCGTCGACGCCATCCTCCAGGCAGCTCACCACGGGCTCGAGTTGACCGACACTGCGGGGGAGCTCATGGACGCCATCGATGGCGAGGACGGCGTCGCCAGTTCCCCCTGTGACGTCACGTCAGTTCTCGAGCGCGAACTCGATCGAGTCGAAACCGAGTTCGACGGCCAACTCGAGCTGTCTCGCGACGGCGTCGACACCGACGAGGCAGTCCTCGTCTCGGGAACCCAGATGCTCGACTCCGTGTTCCGCCATCTGCTCACGAACGCCGCAACCCACACCGACCGGGACCCCCCGCGGATTGCCGTGGGCCTCGAAGAACGCCCCGAAACCGTCTCCGTGACCATCGCCGACGAAGGTGTTGGCCTCTCTGCCTCCCAGCGAGACACGCTCGCCGATCCCGAGCGCTCGCCCGAGGACCGAATCGGGATGGGCGTCGGCCTCTACCTGGTTACCACCGTCCTCGACGAAATCGGCGGTGATCTCACCCTCGAGGAGAACCGTCCGCAGGGTACGGTCGCGACAGTGACGCTAGACCGGACGACACCACTCGAGTAACGGGAAACGTGACGACACCACTCGAGTAACGGGAAACGTGACGACACCACTCGAGTAACGGGAAACGTGACGACACCGCTCGAGCGAACCCCGGACCGGCTGCTTTCGCTTCAACGGCCCCTGTCAAATAGGTCCCATTTCTATAGCATATGCTATGAAAAGCAAAGTAATGCGGTTCGGCACGGACCGTATCGATTCCGACCAGGTATCCAATCGCCTCGAGTGACGGAAGGCTACCCGGCTCGAGCCGCTGTCCGGGCTTCCTCCGGGCTCTTACCCTCCCGAAGGAGTGCGTCGACGAACAGTTCGCCGGCTTTGTAGGAAGAACGAACCATCGGACCGCTCGCACAGTACAGGAACTCGAGTTCCTCTTCGGCCACGCGACGCCAGGTGTCGTACTTGTCGGGGTGGTCGTAGCGTTTCACGTCGAGGTGGCTCAACGATGGCTGGAGGTACTGGCCGAGCGTGACGATATCGACGCCACGCTCGCGGAGGTCGGCCAGCGTCTGGTAGATTTCGTGGTCGTACTCGCCGTGTCCCAGCATGATCGACGATTTCGTGTAAATGTCCGACTCCCGGTCGACCTGCTCGAGTACGCTCAGACTCTGTTCGTAGCCCGCTCGACGGTCACGGACGGGGAACTGGAGGCGTTCGACCGTCTCGATGTTGTGGGCGATGACGTCCGGGCCCGCGTCGATAATCTTGCGCACGAGGTCGGGTTCGCCCTGGAAGTCGGGGATGAGGACTTCGACCAGAATTCCGGGATGGCGGCGCTTGATCTCTCGAATCGTCTGGGCGAAGTGTCCTGCCCCCTGGTCGGGGAGGTCGTCCCGGTCGACGCTCGTCAGGACCACGTAATCGAGACCGATCTCCGCGATGGCACGGCCGACGTTTTCCGGTTCCTCGGGGTCAAGCGGCTCCATTCCACCCGTTTCGACGTCACAGAAGTTACAGCCCCTCGAGCAGCGATGGCCCATCAACATGAACGTGGCCGTGCCGCCACCGTCGGCGCCGCGGCCGCTCCAGCACTCGCCCAGGTTCGGGCAGTTAGCCTCCTCACAGACGGTGTTGAGGTCGTAGCCGCGAAGCGTCTCCTTGATTCCCGTAAACTCCCGACCCGACGGTGGCCGCATCTTCAACCAGTCGGGCTTGCGCGAGCGGCTCATACCTGTATCGAGGGCCGGCGAGGTGAAAAATCGTGGTGGTTTCGGCGGGCCCGTATAGTAGCCAGTGAAAGTCATTGCACACCCTATCGCAAGACTGCATCGCGGTAGGTGTGTAAATCGTTTCACTGGCTACTATAGCAGTGTCCCCTGGCACACCGTCCGATAGCATCCATCAGTTCAGGCGTGAAGACTCACTCGCTCGAGCGAGTGGCCCAACACCACCACGGCTCGAGCGAGTGGCCAACGGCGGACGCGATCGGTTCAAAGGTTGGATTCGGAGCACAAACAATTATAACGACCCCGGATAGCTATGGGAGTAACTCACTCACAATGGTTGACGTGTCTCGCGAACAGATGACGGCCGGATCGATCCCGAAGGCCTTGCTCTTGCTGGCCGCGCCGCTCGTTGCCCAGAACCTCGTCCACGTCGCCAACCAGTTGATCGACGTCTTCTGGCTCGGCCGCCTCGGCGGCACCGAAGTCGCAGCCGTCGGCCTGAATTTCCCGATTATCGGCCTGCTGTTCACCGTCGCAATCGGCCTCTCCGTCGGAACCCAGGTGCTCGTCTCCCAGCGCGTCGGCGCGGAGAACCTCGAGGGTGCCCGTCGAACCATCGTCACTGGCGTCGGCCTGGGTCTCCTGGGTGGCACGGTACTCGGCCTCATAACCTTCGTGTTCGCTCGAGATGTCATGGGCCTGTTCGCGACCGATCCACAGGTGACGACGCTGGCGGGCGCGTACCTCGCCGTCATCGCCATCGGCCTCCCGCTGGCGACCGCGAGCGATTCCCTCGAGGCCGGCTTCGTCGGCTGGGGGGACGCCCGTGGCGCGCTGTACATCAATCTCGCGACGGTGCTGACGAACATCGCGCTCGACCCGTTTCTCATCTTCGGCTGGTGGCACTTCCCGGCACTGGGTGTCGAGGGTGCCGCCTACGCGACGATTCTGGGCTACACCGCCGGCTTCCTGCTCGCTGTCGGGCTCGCCGTTCGCGGACGAGGGGACTGTCGCCTCGGTCTCGAGCACCTCGAGGTGAGCCGGGAGGACGCACGCGAAATCGTCGACGTCGGCTGGCCCAACGCCGGCCAGTTCGTGGCGAGTCAGTCCGTTCGCGTCGCCATCGTCGGGATCGTCGCCGTCGCCGGTGGGGCCGCAGCAGTCGCCGCCTACACCATCGGCGCTCGAGTTGCCTCCGTCGCGTTCATCCCTGCACAGGGGCTTCAACAGGCCGCCCAGAGCGTCATCGGGCAAAACCTCGGTGCCGAAAACCCCGCTCGAGCGACCCGAACGACCTGGGTCGGCGTCGCCATCGCCGCCGGCGCACTCACCCTCATCGGGGCGATACAGTGGCTCATCCCGGAAACCCTGACGACACTGTTCGTCCCCGACGTGACCGCACTCGAACTCGAGTACACGGTGGCCTACCTCGAAATTCTGGCCTACGGCTACTGGGCTATCGGCGCGAGCTACCTGTTGATGGCCGGCTTCAACGGCGCTCGTCGGACCCGCACCAGTTTCGTCGCCACCGTCTGTCAGTACTGGGCCGTCAGGCTCCCAATCGCGATCCTCGGCGTCTACGCACTCAGGATGGGGCCCGAGGCCGTCTTCTGGGCGATCACCCTCTCGAACGTCGCGGTGGCCATCGGACTCGGGGCGTACTACCGGCAGGAAACCGGTTCAGGCATGAATCGCCGGGCCGTCGAGGTGGCGACCTCGAGTGCCGATTGACGGCCTCGAGAACTGGAAATCGCCGCACCATCCGTTCGCAAAAGTGGGCAAGATGTCGCCCCTAGCCAACCCCGATCAGCTATCGATCACGACGGTCGAACGATCGATTCGTGTCGCTCGTGTTCGATCTCCGTCGCCACCGCGGTCGCCACCGACTCGCCGAACGCTCGCTCGAGGTACCACAGCGCCAGGTCGATCCCCGAGGTGACCCCGCCCGCAGTGAGGATGTCTCCGTCATCGACGACCCGCGCGTCGGTCACGTCGGCGTAATCGGCCAGGTCCTCCAGGGCGACCTGATGGGTGATCGCCGGCCGTCCCTCGAGCACGCCCGCAGTAGCGAGCACCATCGCCCCCGTACAGACCGCCGCGAGCGTCCCACCGCGTTCGTGGTGGGCAGCGACGGCGTCGGCCAGTCGACCCTCGTTGACGACCCGTCGAACGCCGCCGTCCGCGCTCGTCCAGCCGCCGCCGGGAACGACCAGCAGGTCCGGTTCGTCGAGCACGCCGTCCGGTTCGACTCGCAGGCCGTGACTCGCCGTCACCGTCTCGGTCGGCTCGAGGGTTACCAACCGGGTTTCGAGGTCAGCCCCCGCTCGAGCGCCGTTTTTGAAGACCTCGAACGGGCCGATCGCGTCGAGTTCGTCGAAGCCGTCGAACAGTACGATTTCTGCGACCGTCGTGTCCATGCACGAGCCTTCGCCGGAGCGGCCAAACCTGTTTCGACGGAAGATCGGGACCCAGGTGAGCGGTGGCGAGGCACGACCGGGCACCTCGAGCGACGGGAGACACGCCGCCCGAAGCGCAAGCCAGTCGTCCCGTTTATTACCACTCGGGCGTGAACGTCGGGTATGTCTCAGGCGAAGGGTGACCGTCGGGAGCGCGAACTCGTCAACGCGCTCGACGAAGCCGGATTTGCCGTCATGCGAGCGCCCGCCAGCGGGTCGGCGACCGAACGCGAACTGCCCGACGTGCTCGCCGGCGACGGCGAGACGTTCTATGCGATCGAAGCCAAATCCAGCGCTGGGAACCCGATCTATCTCACCGGCGAAGAGGTCGAAGCGCTCATCTACTTCGCCCAGAACTTCGGCGCGAAACCCCGAATCGGGGTCCGGTTCGACCGCGAGGACTGGTACTTTTTCCATCCCGGCGACCTCCACGTGACCGACGGCGGGAACTACCGCGTCAAAAAGGAAACGGCAATCGCCGAGGGAACCGACTTCGAAGAGTTCGTCGGTATTTCGAAAAAAGTCACCCTCGAGGAAATCGGCGACGAGGACCCGGGTCCGGACCCCGAAATCGTGCGGATTCTGCAGGCCGTCGAGCAGGGCGTGATGGACGTCGAGGAAGCCGCCGAAATGCTCGAGTAGCGAGTTGCTCCCCCCTCGTGCCCCCGAATGCACAGTTCGGGCCAACGTCTTTTGCCTTGGTGTCGAACAACACGTATGGGAAACTACGTCGTTCCCGGACCGGACGGCCCGCCGATGGTCGGTGTCCTCCCCCGCTATGCTCGCGATCCGTTCGCGTTCGTGCGTGAGGTTCGTGAAGCCTACGGCGAGATTGCGGCCTTCGACCTCGGTCCGAACCGGACCTATTTCGTCACGACACCGGCGTTGATCGAGCAAGTACTCGTCAGCGACGCGGCTCACTTCTCGAAACCCGACTTCCAGGCTGACGCACTCGGACAACTGCTCGGCGAGGGACTCCTTACCAGCGAGGGCGACCACTGGCGCGACCGACGAGAGCTAGCGACGCCAGCGTTTGCACCTGGAAGAATCGCCAGTATGGCACCCATGATGGCACAGCGAGCACAGGCGATGGTCGACCGCTGGAGCGACGGGGCCACGCGAAACATCGAGTGGGAAATGACCCGAACCACCCTCGAGATTATCGTCGAAGCGATGTTCGGCGTCGACCTGCCGGTGGCGACGGCAAAGAAGACCGCCCACCTGCTCGAGCCAGTCGGTCGCCGTTTCGAACCGGACCCGGTTCGTGCCGTGATGCCGGAGTGGGTGCCGACACCGGAAAACCGGACGTTCGAACGTTCCGTCGAGAAACTCGAGGGGGTCGTCGACGACCTCGTCGAGATGCGGAAACGAACAGGAATCGACGACGAGGACGATGACCTGCTCGCGTTGCTCCTGGAAGCGAAGGCCGAGGCCAAGATCGATCAACAGGGAATCCGAGACGAACTCATGACGATGTTGCTCGCTGGACACGACACGACGGCGCTCGTACTCACCTACACCTTTGCCCTCCTTTCAGCACACCGCGCTATCGAACAGCGCGTTCACGAAGAAGTCGACACCGTCCTCGAGGGTGCACCGCCAACGGCTGCCGACGCCAGACGGCTCACCACGCTGCGAAACGTCTTGCAGGAGTCGATGCGACTGTATCCGCCGGTGTACGTGATGTTCAGACAGGCCGACCGAGACGTCACGATGGGCGGCTACGACGTCCCAGCAGACTCGCTTATCATGTGTTCTCAGTGGGCGACACACCGCGACCCCCGCTACTTCGAGAACCCGGATACCTTCGATCCGGACCGCTGGCTCGAGCCAACCCATCCCACCTACGCGTACTTCCCGTTCGGTGCGGGCCCCCGCAGTTGCATCGGCAAGGGGTTCACGATGCTCGAGGCACCGATCATCGCCGCCACGGTTGCACAACAGTATCGTCTCCGCCGGGTCGACGACGGCCCCATCGACCTCCGCGGTTCGCTGACGGCCCATCCCGAAGACGGGATGGAAATGCGACTCGAGCGTCGGTGAGCCGACGACAAGGGAGCTGAAACTCGAGCGCGGTACGCCTACGACGAAGCGGGCTCGAACTCGAGCGAAGATGGTTCGACTCGGGCGTAGCGAACGATCGGATCGAAATACTCGATGGCGAAGCGGTCGCCACTCGTAATCCCGCGAGCGGGCCGGTGGTCGAACTGCCGGTCGATAAACCGACGCGCGACGAGCGCGAGTCGTGCATCCGGTTGCCCCGTGTCACCCTCGAGCGCCCGCTGGGCGTCCTCGAGCAACACCGCAGCGGTAAACACGTCGAAGATGTAGTGGGTTAGCTCCTTGGCCTGCAACTGAGCGTACTCGGTGTCTTCGGTCGCGAGCGTCGCGAGCGCGTCCGTCAACTCGTGGAACTCGGCTTCGACCGTTTCGGCAGGCCCCTCGAGCAGCGGATGGGAAATCCTCTCGAGACGTGTCTGGACGGCCTCGATGAACGGCTCGTGGGCAGCTTCGCGCTCGAGGGCGCGCAAGACGTCGAGCGAGAGGATGTTCTCGGTGCCTTCCCAGATCGGTAACACCTGTGCGTCCCGAAGCAGTCGGTTGGTGACGAAGTCGTTGACGTAGCCGTTGCCACCCTGAATCTCCATCGCGTAGGAGGCAGTTTCGACGGCCATCCGCCCCGTTCGCGCCTTCGAGATGGGAATGAGCAATCGCATGAGCCGGTACGCGTCTTCGGCCTCGTCCTCGAGGGTCTCCCTATCCGTCCCGCTCTCGAGGGTCGCCCCGTCGGCCCCGACCTCGAGAAGGTTTCGATCAACTCCGTCTTCGAGCGAAATGTCCCCACGGGCAACGCGTTCGGCCCGCTCGCGAACCGAAAACAGCCGGGCGGCTTCCATCGTGAAGGCGGTCGCAGCCTCGTGGTCGACCGCCATATCAACCAGGTCCCGGCGCATGAGCGGGTACCGGTCGATGGTGTCCCCGAACGCCTCCCGGTTCGCGGCTTTGACCTTGCTCTCGAGGAGTGCCCGACCGATGAGGCCACACGAAGCCGCGGCGTTCGACAGGCGCTCGAGGTTGAGCATCTCGGCCATCTGCTTGAAGCCGGCTTCTTCCTCCCCGACGAGAAACGCCTTCGCCCCCTGCAGTTCGACCTCGCCCGTCGGCACCGCAATCGTCCCGAGTTTGTCCTTGAGCCGTCGGTACAGTTGGTCGTTCACCCCGTCCTCGAGTTCGTGAGGCACCAGAAACATCGAGAGTCCCTTCGTACCCTCGGGTGCGTCAGGCGTTCGGGCCAGTGCAAGCGTGCCCTGTGCGTCGATGTTCGAACAGAACCACTTCTCGCCCTCGAGGCGATAACAATCGGCGTCGTCGTCCCACCTGGCAATCGTTTCGGTTGCCCCGACGTCACTCCCACCTTGCTTTTCGGTGAGAAACATCGCTCCCTCGATGAGGTCGCCGTACTCACGGCTGGTGAGCCCCTCGTAGTAGGCCTCGAGGTCTTCGTCGCCGAACTTCTCGAGGACGAGTGCAGCCCCCGCCGTCATCGCGACGGGACAGTCAAAGCCCACGTCGGCGTACGAGAGCAGGTATTGCATCACGAGATTGTGGCTGAGCGGCATCGGCCGGTCCCGGCCCGGTGGCGCTTCGAAGGAATCCGCGACGATACCCCGCTCGTAGACCAGTCGCTCGTTCTCGAGTTGTTCGGCGGGATAGCGAACGCGGTTGACCACCTCGCCGTCTTTGTCGTAGGTCTCGAGTTCCGGGCCGTGGTCGTCGATGACGTCGGCGTTGTCGGCGATTGTGTGGCCGATTACGTCGCCGAACTCCTCGAGAATCGGGGCCGCCCACCTACATTCGTCGGGGGCGTAGATGCGCCGCACATTTCGCTGGAGCGTCCGGTCGAACGACCAGTAGTTGACGTGACGACCCTCCTCGAGATCGCCGTAATCGAATCCATCGCTCATGATCGCCTAGTCGGATTCGGAGCGGCTTAAAATGGCGCGAGAGCAACACGTAGTCGGTTCCCTCGAGTTTCTTCGAGCCTGGTTTTGATACCCGGCTTCGAAAGAATCAGGCCCGTCGATCACATATTGTCCGTCGTGAGTAGTCCCCCGTCGGTGCTCGTCTACGATGGCCGGAAACAGGTGTTTCACACGGCGGTCGACGCCTTTACCTACGGAATGGACGACCTCGTCGCCGTTCCCTGGGAGTCAGCACCGATACAGGCGTTTCTCGAGGCCCAGTTCGGCGGCCGCCCGTTCGTGTTCTTGCTCATCGAAGACGACACCGTGCACGCGGGGGAAGCGGCCGTCAAACGGGCGCTAACCGCCCGCGGCATCGGCCGACCGGCCGCCAGTGCGTTCGAGCGACTGTACGCCACCATCGGCGACCCGTTCGGGAAAGTCGTACACGGAGAAGCACCCGCCGACATTCATGGCACCTACGCACTCGAGCCGGGTGCCCGGGAACATCTCGAGGCGGTTCGAGCGGAGAAATCCGACGCGGATTGTGAAAAATGATGGTATCAGAACCGGCTTCAGACTTCCTCGAGCGCCGTCCGTACGGCCGACTCGATGGGCGTCCGTTCGATCGGGATAACGCGTTGTAAATCGTCCGCTTCGCTAACGGTCACCGGATTTCGCATGCTTTCGGCGAGCGCTCGAGCGACTGCATACTCTACTTCGGTCGTCAGCCGGAGCCAGTGTGAGGACAGTTCCGGCGTCATCACGGGGACCGCGATGATGTAGATGCGTTTGCCCTTCTGGTTCGCTGTCAGTCGAAGCAGTGATTCGTACGACCAGACCGTTGGGCCGCCGATGTCGTACGTTCGACTTCGCGTTTCCTCAGCGCCCAGGAGTTCGACCAGATAGGTGATGGTGTCCCGAATCGCGATCGGTTGACACGGCGTTCGGACCCACTGTGGAACCACCATCACCGGCAGCCGTTCGGTCAGGTCGTTGAGAATTCGAAAACTGGCGCTTTCGGCCCCGATAATCACGGCCGCCCGAAGAACAGTCAAATCGTACGACCCGTTCCCCAGAATCTCCTCGACCTCCCGGCGAGAGGCGAGGTGTGGCGAAAGGTCGCGTCCATCACCGCTAATCCCGCTGAGGTAGATTACGCGGTCGACACCGGCCTCGGTGGCCATATCACGAAACCGGGTTGCGTATCGCCGGTCGCGCTCGGCGAAATCAGCCGCCGTCAGCGAGTGAATCAGGTAGTAGGCCACATCGACGTCCGTACACAGATCCGTGAGCGTTTCGGGGTCGTCGAGGTTCCCGTCGAACGGTTCGACGCCATCCGGAAACGACGCGGTACTCGCGCTTCGGGAGAAGGCGACGACCTCGTGGCCTCGCTCCACGAGCGCGTGCACCAACCGAGTCCCGACGAATCCCGTCGCACCGACCACCAGAATGCGCATCGATAGCACGTACGTTCGATGGCGGCAAAACCGTTTGGTCGTGGGGGTGGCTCCTCGAGGGGACATCGACGGCTATCGGAGTGGATCGACACCGATCACGAGACGTTCGACTCCCCCAGCGGATTTCGAAGTTTCTCGAGGCGCGTCCGCGGGAAGACGTACACTCGCAGCGACTCGGGAGTCGGTCCCGTGGCATCGATTGTGGCGTGGGGATAGATCGCTCCCACGACGGGAACGGTTGGACTGTAGCGCCGGTTCGTGGGGTACCCTGCGACCGTCGTATCAGCCGCGTCGATCCGAACCGTCTCGGCCGGCCGCCGCGACTGCCCGACGACGACGAGTTCATCGTCGGTTTCTCGGTCGCGAACCCGATCACCCGGTCGAAGCCGGTGGCCCGGACAGTACGCTGGTTCCTCGGTCGGCGCTCGAGTTTCGTCGATAAAAGCCGGCTCCCCACAGTCGAAACAGGGGACTGCAACCTGCCCCGGTGGCGGGGTTCGACCCTCGGTAATCTCGATGGCAACCCGTCGAACGTGTTTACAACGTGCGTCCCGGAACGCGTGATCCGGACACGTACAGCGGCCAGCCTCGAGGTCGACCAGATACGTCGTCTCGTCGTCGGTTTCGACCTCGTAGAGGCCGCCGCCGAGTGCGAGGACGGACATGGGTTCGACTCGAGCGCGCCGGGACCGGTCCGGAAGCGAGGGGCCAGCAGGCAGCGAAAGCGAGGTTTTCGGGGAGGCGATGGTGTGCATGGTCGTGGTCGAATGGTATGGGTCGGATGGCCTGCAGTGAGTAACGGAAAATAGGGCCTCGAGAACCCTAAGGGGCTCGCCGATCAGAACGAGAAGTGATACGAAACGCTGGTGACAAGCGGTGTCAGGGAGTCACGACGACCAGTAGCAGACAGTGACCACGCCAGCCGTCAGTTCTTCGATCACGCAGTGACCACGCCAGCCGTCAGTTCTTCGAGAGTCGCCTCGAGTTCGTACTCCGGTGCCTCGAGGGCTAACACGGTATCGCGGTCGATTCCGGAAAACCGGACGGTGAGTTCGTAGGAGCCATCGGCTTGCACCTGGGTGATCTCACGCTGGGCACCGTCGACCGTCGACAGCCAGACGTACTCGTCGGCGTAGTCGGGACTCGAGCGGCCGACGATTTCGTAGGCATCGATCGAATCGGTCCCCTCCTCAGTCACGACGGAATGGCCGGCGTCCCGCCACGCTGGAAACCCATCATCGAGGGCGTAGACGTTCTCGAAGCCCGCCTGTCGCAGGCGACTCGCTCGCATCGCTGCAAGTGAGTGTGGACAGTCACAATAGGTAACGATTCGCGTGTCAAGATCCCAATCCTCAGTCGGGTCGTCTTCCTCGCCGTCAGGAGCCGAACTCAACACCGCCCCAGAAATGTGGGCACTGGCGTACTGGCCAGGTCCTCGAGTGTCCACGTACCGGGTGTCGTCGGCTTCGTACCACTCGAACGCGTCCTCGAGGGGAACCAGCGGGACGGTTACGTCCTCGTAGTCCATCGTGTCGTAACTCGAGGGCCAGTAGTTCGACGACTCGTCGTCACCGAGTGTACCCAGACACCCGGCGAGACTCCCGAGCGACAGCGAGCCAGCCACAGCCACCAGTTCGCGCCGGTTCATACCGATGACACGGGCCTCGAGCGTCTAAAGTTTCTGGTGTGGCAAGTGCTGTGAGAATGGGACGAGTGTACCACAAACCCCTTCATTTCCACTGGAGATCAGGAGACGTAGGTCTGGATTCGTTCGAGTTGAAATGTAAGAAGTAGACCCACCAGGATTCGAACCTGGGTCGAAGCCCCCAGAAGGCTTCAGGATTGGCCGCTACCCCATGGGTCTGCGTGCAGCGTGAGTTTGTTCGGGGTGTATTTATGATTGTCGGGTTCGGACCACTGCTCCGCCGGAGAGCGAAACGCTCGTGCTCGTTGGCCAGTCCCCGCCATAGCTACCCGTTCGCTGCTATTCCATCCGAATCGGCGGGTGTTCGAACTCACTCTCACAGCTTTCACACCTGACGACGGTCGCTCCGTCCCCACCTCGAGTGACGCGAAGTTCGTCGTGTCCACACTGGGGGCAGTCATCCGGAATGAACTCCCCGTCACACTCGGCACAGCGAAAGTCCACCTCCTGTCCACCGATTCGTAACTGGAGATTGCCGTGCCCACAGGCGGGACAGTCGACCGGAATCCGGATATCGTCCGTCTCACGAGGGGCACCGATCGCCAGGACGAGGAGGTCACGATCCCCCTCGTTTTTCCCGGACTGGTACTCGCCACGGCCGAATCGGATGGCCTCGCCTTCCTCGAGCGTGACCGTTCCCCCCATTGTTTCGAAGGTAACCGTCCCCGCGAGGACGTAGAACACCTCTTCCTGGTCCATGTGGGTGTGGAGCCCCCCGGGGAGGCCGTCCCCCGGAGCGATTCGGTACCGGTTGATCGCCACGTCCGTCGCCCCAAGGATCCCTGTGAGAGTGTGGCGTTGGCTGCCGTCCCCGAACTCGAGCGATTCCGGATCGCCGGCCCTGACCGTTTTCATGGCAAGTAATGACAACTAGACGCTATAAATCCCATGATGCCTTCGGCCCGCTCCATCGGAAGCCAGCGCCACAAGGGACAGACATGCATAGATCGATACCTATTTTCCCTCGAGATACGCACGAACGCGTATGTACATCGGACGCTTCGTCGTCGTCGGCCCGGACGTCGGTGCCTACCGCGTTTCCTCGAGATCGTTCCCCAACCGCCGGATTACCGCCCGTGAAGACGCCCTCACCGTCGGCCCGACCGAAGACGCCCCCGAGACGGACAACCCCTACGTCGCCTACAACTGTCTGCGCGTCGTCGACACGCCGACGAGCGAGACGGTCGCCTTCGGTAACGGCTCACACGTTGACCCCATCGCCGAAAAACTCGAGATGGGCTACCCGGCTCGAGACGCCCTGGCAACTGCGCTTCTCGCGCTCGATTTCGAGAAGGACGACTACGACACCCCCCGAATTGCCGCCACCATCGACGCCGACGGCGAGGCCCTGATCGCCACCGTCCGCCGCGACGCTCTGCTGGTCGAGACCGTCGACGAACCGACCCTCGTTGCGACCTACGAGAAAGACACCCCAGAGGCGTTCGACTTCGACGCCCCGAGTGCCGACGTCGCCGCCAGCGAAGCTCTCGAGAGCGAGTTCGAACACGCGGTCTGTGCTGCTGGGGTCGTTCGAACCGAGGACGGCTTCGAGACCGCTATCGACAACGGCGGTCAGTAGTCGACACTGCTTTCGCCCCGCGAGATTTCGCTCACCGCTAGATCCAATTCATCAGCGCCGTCAGTTACAAACATCTTGCAGCCGTCACCTCGAGCCATGCAGGTCGGACTCATTTCGGACATCCACGGGAACCTTCCCGCCCTCGAGGCCGTCCTCGAGGACTGTCCAGCGGTCGATGCAATCGTCTGTGCGGGCGACGTCGTCGGCTACAATCCCTGGCCGGGCGAGTGCGTGGATACGCTCCGGGAACTCGACGTACCGACAGTAATGGGCAATCACGACAGAGCCGTCGTCCGCGAAACCGGCTTCCGGTTCAATCGGATGGCGCAGGCCGGCGTCGAGTACGCGCTCGAGCACCTCGAGACGCCCCAGCGGGAGTGGCTGGCCGCGCTGCCGGACGAACGGACGTGTTTCGACGAGCGGATCAAACTGGTCCACGGTCATCCGGACGACCCCGACCGCTACACCTATCCGAAGGATTTCTCGCCGCGACTCCTCGAGGACGAATCGGTACTGGTGCTCGGCCACACCCACGTACAGCACGTCGAACGCTACGGGGGTGGCGTCGTCGTCAACCCAGGCAGCGTCGGCCAACCCCGCGACGGCGATTCGCGTGCCGCATATGCCGTGCTCGATCTCGCGGAACGGGACGTGACAACCAACCGTGTCGAATACGACATCGACCGCGTACAGACCGCCGTCACGACCGCCGGATTACCAGAACGAATCGGGACACGACTGGCTCGAGGCGAGTGAGAGTTGGTTTTTGCCACCAATCGACGGGATACGGACGCACTCGAGACTATATCGAGATGTTAACCTATTTTCACCCCTTTGATATGGTCCATATCCTTTAGTTTAAATAAAATACCGAGTGAAACAACTACCAATGGAGCGAAGCGACGTTCCCGATCCCGAACGCTGTCCCGAATGTGCTGGCCGTATTCGCGAGAAGAACGCCGAGCGACTCTGTGAACAATGCGGACTCATCTGTAGCGAAGACCGAATCGATCCCGGACCCGAATGGCGTTCGTTCGACGACTCGAACGGATCACAACGTCGTACCGGTGCCCCGCTCACCCGTTCTCGGCACGACCGTGGACTCTCCACCGAAATCGGGTACGGCTCGAGCAGTCGACTCACCGGGCGAAAACGTCGACAAATGCATCGACTCCGCCGAGAACACAACCGGGCTCGAATCCCGACGAAAGCCGATCGAAACCGCGTATACGGGTTCACCGAGATTCGGTCGCTCATCGGGCACCTCTCGTTACCCCGTTCGGTTCAGGAGCAGGCGTGCTCATTATATACATCCGCGCAGAAAGAAAATCTCTTTCAGGGCCGCTCACTCGAGGGCTTTGCCGCCGCAGCCATCTATGCAGTCTGTCGAATTCTCTCGATTCCACGAACAGTCGAAGAGATTGTCAGTGAGGCGAAAGCGACGACGGACGAACTCAAAGCCGCCTACGACGCCCTCAACAGGGAGCTCGGTCTCCCTGTGGGTCCAATAGACCCGAGCCAGTATCTCCCGCGATTTGCCTCCAAACTCGACCTCGATACGAGTATCGAACGACACGCCAAACAGTCGGTCCAAAGCCTGCTCGAGAACCGGCTCATCGGCGGCCGAAACCCCTGTGGCGTCGCCGCAGGCTGCCTGTACGCAGCCGCCCAGCATCTCGAGAGTTCGGTTTCGATCACGCAGGCTGAGGCTGCCAGCGTCGCAGACGTCACGCCAGCTACCGTTCGATCGACCGTCGAACTGCTTGGCGAGTGTTCGATGAAGTGAACTGCAATATACCCAACAGATCACTCGAGTAAGTATGAAGGATACGCTTCGAAGACGACGGCCGCTGAAAATACGCCCTCTTCACGTCGTCCGCAGATTGTTCGTACTCGGCTCGTACACCTCACCCTTCTGTTTGAGTTTCTCGATTTCGTGTTCGGCCTTCGACTCGTCCATCCCGATCTCCTCGGCCCGCTCTAACACCACGTCGATTGGGGCACCGTCGTCGTACTCCTCTTCGACGTCACTGATGAGTTGTTTGATGTTCTTGATCCGGTCACGCTGGGACTTTGACGTCCCCGCTTCGACGATATCCGCGTCGAACTCACCCGTCTCGGGATCGACACCGATATCCTGCAGACAGGACCGGACGATATCGATCACCCGCTCTGCGTCTTCGATTTCGACCGTATCGGAAATCCGAACGCGGGCGCTCGCCTCCGACAACCGGACCAGTCCCTCGAGTTTCCGGGCCGTCACCGGCACCGGGGCGTCCTCGTCGGCCCCCTTCGATCGCAAGTCCACGTAGAAATCCCGAATCGCCTCGCGGGCTTCCTCGGTCATCCGTGGATGACAGTTCTGTTTGGAGTAGGCGATGTACTTGCGTAACAGGTCGGCGTCGATCACCGGATCGACCTTCTCGGTCATCGCCTCGATTTCATCCGTCGAAACCTCGACCGACGACATCTGCTGCCGTTGGGTCGTCAACTCCCCCGCGTAGTTCGTATTCAGGATGTGCTCGGCCAGATTGCGGTCTTTCTCCTCGTCCGGTTGGTCGGTCACCGTAAAGATGAGGTCGAATCGCGAAATCAGCGCCGGCTCGAGTTCGATCTGCTCGCCGATCGGTTCGTACTGGTCGAACCGACCGTACTTGGGGTTCGCCGCGCCGAGCAGCGAACATCGGGACTTGAGCGTCGCGTTGATTCCCGCCTTGGAAACCGAGATTTTCTGTTGCTCGAGGGCTTCGTGCATAGCACTGCGGTCCTCTGAGTTGTGGACGACCATCCCGTTCGCGATGAAATTGTGCGTGCCCTCGACCGTGAGGTCATACACCTTCGGTTCGCTACGACGCTCAATCTCACTATAGAGCAGTTGAATTTGAGTACACTTCTCTTCGATAAGGTCGTCACAAACGGCGTGGACCGAGTCGAAGTTACCGATGTCGACTTTCCCCGAGAACCATCGAGAAATAGTGGAGCTATCGACGGCTAATTCTGTTGCGATATCTTGAAACGTGATTCCGTATCGATCTATTTCCTGTCGGAGTTTGCACCAATTCTCGATAGACTCATCGCGCTCGTTGAGAAGCGAGCTTGCAGCTTCGAGTGCGCAATCTGGGTCAGCCGTTCCAGTAACCTCAGCAAGTCGTTCTTTGAGAACCGAAATACGACCGTCAACGTGTTCTTGAGATTCGACTGGTGTCACGGAAGCGACACGCCGCCACTTGACATCACCCTCGATCAACTCTTCGAGCGGAGTGAGGTCGACAGTAGATGGTATCTTGAGCAGGGAACGGAGACGATTTCGAACACGTTCGCGAAGTTCGATCTGAGTTCCCCAACGAGCAGACAGTTGCTGTTGTGATATTGCCATTTCTGCAGCAAGTTCGGACTGCGAAATGTGGTATCGGTTCCGTAGTTCCTCGAGTCGGTCCCAGCTCGTCTCCGTTTTCAGTTCGTCAAAATCGGACTGTGCGTTTCGTTTGCGCCGTTTGAATGTCTCGATGATCGTCTTTGCAAGACGGAGCGACGTGTTGGCGTCCCCATTCTCAAAATTACAGTACGTCGCACTATTCCTGAGACCACACTCCGATTGATAGAGTCGAAGGCCACCTCGTGCTTGCTCGAATAGCGGACCGCATTCTGGCAGCACATCGAGTATCGTTCTCGTTCCAGCCGTTCGGTCGCACGCCTCTTCGAGTGCCTTCTGTTTTCGGTGGAGTGTGAATCCGATATCTCTGTTGAAGGCCTTGAGTGATATTTTGGATGTGATTGCGAGGACGTACAGATCGCGACCTCGAGGCCGTTCCCTTGTCTGAATCTGACTCGACACGCCGAATTCGAGGAGAAGCATCTTCGTCCCGAGTAACAACTCATAACTTGACGAGTAGATTTTCACCGCGCGTTTACCAACGGTAGCTTCAGAATCTGCAAGTGCCCGGATAAAAGCAGCTTTCGTCTCTTTCGATGATGCGCTTACCGCATCGGGTAATCGCTTACCGTCGTAAGTCTCGAGATTTGCCCCTGAATTGAGGAGTTTGTCAACATACGGTTTTCCGTGTAATCGAACCGTTTTGACCCCATCAGCACGCTGTTCACTTGGATGCCTTACAGGGGATTTACCGAGAGCTTCAACACATACTTCTTCAAAATGGCCGAGTAGCTGTTCTTCTTTATTGGTAAACCTGAAACCGTAGCACCCTTCTTGTCGGTTATAGAAGATGTTTCCGTCGCCAGCGAGATATCCGAGGATCGCGCCGAATGCAGGCTCAAGAGGGGACACTGATGATCGAGGTGACGAATTTTGTACTGGTAGCGTCGTCACTCCCCCGTCTGTTATCTCTGTGGGGATCGAATTCGGGACGTAGACCCAGTCACCCGTCGTAAGATTCTCTGCACTGACCTCCGTCCGTGATCCCTTCTCCAAAACAAAGAAGGGGTGATCAGCAGTTGTCATAATTTGCTCGCCACTCTCTAATTCGACCTGCCAGAGTTCATCCGGTGCCTCGTACTCGTGAACGGCAAGCACGTCCCGTTTGACGAGAGAACCGTCGTCGGTCATCGTCCAGACATTCGTATCAACATCCCTGATTGTCCGGCCGTTCTCGAGGTGCTCTACCGCCCCATTTAGGGCTGCTTCATGAGCAATCTCCCGTATCGGCTTGATTCCGTCCCCAGCCTGTACTAACGTATCACCGGTCACACACCGCATTTTATCGAGTTCGTCAACTGCCGCGATTCCCTGGTCAGCGAGAACGAGCGCTCCAGCCTCGAGCGTCCACTGCTGGCCGTCGCCGAAGTCATCTCTCACCGCGGCAGCAGTATTGTGAGTCACGATACCGTTTGCGACGAAGTTGTGCGTCTCCGGGACAGTAAGGTCGAATACTTCCTTCTCACCCGTGTCGACGGCAGCGGCAACCTCGTCCCAATAAAGCTGGGCGGTAGCGGCTTCCTCGACGAGCGGTTCGAGTGGCCCGAGATCAAGATCATCGACTATCCGCTTTGCACGACCTCGCCCTGGATGATCGCCGCGGTGGCAGTTCATATAGTACTCACCAGTCGCTCCTTCGACGGCGGCAAGTGCGCCGCCGATTGGGATCGAGGCGTCACGCCGCGCTGCATCCTCGGTGATTTCCTCGAGAGCAGCCTGCTTTCGCGGACAACCAAAGCCAACCATCGCTGCGAATCGATCGATGTCTTTCCCGTAACACTCGAGGTGGTACTGCACGTGTTTGGACTCGATTTCGTACCCGTTTTCGAGGACCGATACACCGCGCCGGTCCCGTTCTCGAACCCGTGCGTTGACGCCGTAGGTCTCGAGCATTAGCTGAACCTGTTTTGCTAACGGCTCGCTTATCGTCGAAAAGTGGATGCTTGACCCACCATTGGAGCGGTTCGAAACGGATCCGTCCGCATCTAAGAGCCCACGTAAGAATGCGTCGGCGTGCTCGCACGTAGTCAATCGTGAATCGATTTCGAGGTCGTTCTTCGGACATTCCATCCCGAGGTTCGCGAACAGACGGGCGACCGTGGCGCTGTTGAGTCGAATACAGGGGACGCGGTCGTCATGGTATTCGACTTCCACCTGCTTGTCAAATTTGGCATCGATGATGTCGGCGGCTCGCTCTAGGAGCAACTCGTCGCTGTTCGAAATCCGGACGAGTCCTCGATTGCCACCACGTCGTGAGACACTAATATCGCCATCGCCAACCACGAAACCAAAGAGGTAACAGAGATCCTCGTCAAATTCGTCCGGAATCCGAATGCTATCTCCGTGGCGAAGCATCGCTCGATCGATCGAGAGATCGGCCAGATCGGTATCGATCACCTCCAAAATCCGCTCGAGTCGCTCCAGCGGAACGTGCCGGTTTCGGATCGTGTCGTACACGAAATCCTCTGGCAACTCGAGTGTGGCAGCTGCCTCTCGAAGCGTTCCGAACTCCTCACAGAGGCGTTTTCGTATGTGAGCGATGGATTCCGGAGTCAGTTTGAGCTTTTCGTTGGTGAACTCGAGGAAATCCGCGATGGAGAGTGTGTCTCGCTCGATCGTGGTGTTGCCGGTTTCGTCTCCAACGGTGTTCTCGTTGTACGCCGGCATCGCCACGTGATCTCCCGGCTCAATGTCAGCAATTCGTATCCATTCGATGCCGTCGTCACCACAGGTCAGTACCGGCGTGTTCCTAGATGCCTCGAGTTCTTTGCCCCGCATCGTTTCGATCCGACGACACGGCTTTTTCGGCATCCGCCAGACGTGCGAGGAGGGTCGCATCTCGAGCGAACCCGAATCACGGTCGAAGGTATAGAGGTCGATCGCTCGTTCGGCACTAGTTTCGTCCGTAACTGGCTCGGGATGGGATTCGGTTGCGACGTCTCGAATCCGTCGAAAGCCCTCCGATGTGTGGACGAGTGTATCACCAGTGACACAGAGACCGGCCGAGGACGAACCCTTCCCGGACGTGTATACGGAGCGGGGGGCGATGTTCTGGATATACCCCAGCATCTGGGAATTGTGGGAGATGACTCCGTTCGAAACGTAATTGTGCGTACCTTCGATTTCCAGATCGTAGACCCAGTCATCGTCAGGTGTTACGGAATCGATCGATTCGATCTGGGCAGTTGTGGTGTATCGCACACCGCCGTCCGGAACCGTTGCTTCGACTCGTTTTCCGTTCGTGTCCGGTCGAGGGTTCGGGGCGGTTACGATCGTTTGACCAGGTTTCAGTTCCTCGGCTCGACGTGGAGAAAATCCGTTTGTAGACGGGACGAACAACGGATGCGACGGCGTCACCTCGAGTTCGCGACCGCTCGAGGTTCGAATTCGATACAGTTGGTCGGGTGCTTCGCGTTTCCAAACCTTGGTAGCTTGTTGATTCGAGATGGTACCGTCCTGTTGCAGTGAGGGGACCTCGAAATCGACATGGTCCCACCAGCCGTCATCGATCGGTTTTGGCTCATCAAGGTTTGACTCGACGAGGTCCTTGATAGGAACTTCACACCCGTCTCCGAGTAATACTCGAGTGTTGCCCGCTACACATTTACCCGTACCCGGATCCCCGATCAGCAGCATATGCAGGTCACCACGGATCCTCGAGCCGTCCGGAAGGTGCTTTGTCACCCCTGAGAACAGCTGTAACATCATCGCGAGTTTCTCCTCCTCGTAGCCGTAGATGGCGGGCGCGATCGAGCCGATCATCTGCTCGTAGACGTCGGGCTGTTGGGAGATTTCGTAGATTTTCTTTTTGTCCTCGTCGGTGATGTCCATGTCCTCGAACTGCTCTTCGTCGACCTGAACGGACATTCCCTCCATGTAGAAGTCAAAGATCGGTGACTTTTCTTGCTGGTTGCCCTGTTGCTCGAGGCGAAGCACACCCACCGCCGAAACGTGGTCCCCGGGGGTCACTTCCCCGGTAATGTCGTCTTCGATGTTGACGTCGATTGCCTGTGGCGTTTCCCCGCCACGCAGGCCTTCGGGGCTCTCCTGAATGCGCAGTTTCTGGGCGTCCACGAATTCGGACTGGTCGAAGTTGACCCGGAATGGACCCTGTCGTTCACAGCCCTGGCACTCATGTGGTTCCTGAAAGTCACCAGTCGATTGGGGGATTCGGTTGAGTGTCCCACAGAGCTGGCACTCGAAGGCAGCTTCCTCGATTTTGGGCCGAACGTCGGTTGCCTTCCGGACGATGCCGCGCACCTGCACGAGCGTGTTCATGTGTCGTGCGCGGATTTCTCGGATCTCCGGCGATTCGGTATCCGGCAGGTTCTGAATTCGGACGTGTGCCTGCCCGAGGCTGACGTCGATCGGTAAATCATACAGCCGGAGCGCTTCCTCGGCATATCGCTGGAGCTGTTCAGGCTGGCTCAGGTAGTCATCAGCGAGGTTCGGGTCGAATCGATAGAGATCCTGCCAGTCGATGTACAGCGAGCGCTGTTCGTTAGGGTAGCGCTGGGCGAGCTGTTTGATTTCGTTATCGTAGTAGTTGCGGAAGAACTGCTCGAACGCGTCGACGAGTTCGGAATTGCCCGCTTGCGCCATTGCACTGGTATACGGTCGTCATGGGGTATAAATGGTAGCAAACTGGCCCGAAAGTGAAGCCGACAACCTCTCGAGTTCACGATCGCCACGAGAGATTTCCACGAACAGCGCTCTGGACATCTGTTCGTCACTTAAGATGTGACGACAATAAGTGGGACCGCCCGGATTTGAACCGGGGTCACGGGCACCCAAGGCCCGAAGTATACCAGGCTAACCCACGGTCCCGCAAACACTCCTTTCGTGTGGAGCGGATAAAGGGTTTCGTTTGTCGTTTGCTATGTGCAACGCCACCGAGCCAGTCGCTCACAGGGTAGGGTTCTAGTCGGAATCGAAGCCACAGTGGACCAAACGATCAATCCTCGAGAACGCGGGCGACGTCATCGTCGGTGGCCTCCTGACCCACGGTTGGCTCAATAGTTGCCCACTCGGTTGGGTCATCCCACTCGCCAAGTAGTGCAGCGATATCTTCATCCGTTGCTTGCGGGACGTCGCTGTGGACGCTGTCGTCGACGACCACCTCGTCGAAAATCGACCCGAACGTGGAGACAATGCGATCTTCGTGTGCACCTGGGTCGAGGTGGAAGTGCGCGAGTGCGTCGACACTCGAGAGTCGGTTCGTGAGTACGTGGATGAATTGAAACACCGTCTTTGGCGGTGCGTGGTTCAAGAGCGCATCCAGTGATTGAAAACAGACTGTTAGTTGGTATTCACTTCCCCACTGTTCGCAAAATCGACTGACAGAGACGCCAATCGCGGAGAGATCGGTCGGATCAGTGATCGCATCGAAGACGACATCGCCGGTGAAATCCGGTTCTCCGTGTGTCCCACCCGTTGACCGTGCAGTCGTTGCACCACGAAGGACATCGCCAACCGAAATAGCACCTATTTTTGTCGGGTTGGCGGTTCCGTGTGGTGAGTTCTCGAGTGTATCACTCGAAAACGTCACCCTGAGTGCTGCCGTCTGAGAGCCTTTTTCGTGGTGACAGAGAGTCTGACAGGCGTCTGCAGTAGTGCTCGATCGATGGACGAGCAACACGTTCGACGGTGGCGAAACTGACTCGGGGATACTTTGGTCCATACACACGTGCGTCGCGTGACGCTACGTGAAATAACACGGTCACGTTTCTTTACTGTTCTGGCCCTTTTCGCCACTAGAGACGTTGGTCACGCAGTTCGATGTCGGCAACCAAATCGTACGGATGAGCGCCTTTTCGAATTCCGTCGATGATAGCGAACGCCTGGCCGGGCGAGAGGAAGTGTTCGGTCACCACGCGCCCGAGCGGCGTCGGGGTGAATCCGTCGATGAACTCGTACTCGAGGAGTTTACCGATAGCGTGGGTCGTCGGCACCTCGCCGAGCATTCGATCGTTGAGGGATTTGGCAGCTTTGCCGCTGACAGTGATGTTGGCCAGGGTTTCCTCGATGGCACCCGCTTCGTCGTACTGAGTCATCACCGGTTCCATCTCCCCTTTGAGGAGTTTGAACGCGACCTCGTCTTCGGTCATCTCCATCGAGTTGTGATAGCTACAGTCGGGTTCGACCAGGACGTACACGGTTCCTTTGTCGTGGTAGTCAGGTCGCCCGGCTCGGCCGAGCATTTGATGGAACTCCTGGACCGAAAGCCACTCGATACCCATCGCCAGTGAGTCGAAAATGACCTGTGAGGCCGGGAAGTCCACCCCCGCAGCGAGCGCTGCCGTGGTGACGACTGCCGCCAGTTCCTGGTCGGCAAACATCTGTTCGACCCGTTTGCGCCGCTTGTAATCGAGCCCCGCGTGATACGGAGCCGCGTTATACTCGAGTTTGCGCGAAATCTCGTGACAGCGTCGTCGAGAGTTAGTGAAGATAATCGTCTGTCCGCGATATCCCTTGGAAGATTCCGTATCGAACGCACGCCTGACGAGTTTGTTCTCGACGTTCACCTTCTCCCGGCCGTCAGCAAACGTGACGTGGCGTTCGATGGGGACCGGACGCTCTTCGAACTCGATGAGCGTCGCCTCGAGTGCGGCTCCCAGCTGTTCGGCGTTTCCGACGGTCGCCGAGAGATAGATCCACTGCGCTCCACCGTAGCTATCCCGCGCTTGCTGGCGTTTCTCGCAGGTGTATTTAAGCCTCGAGATGAGTCCATCGAGCCGGTGGCCTCGCTCGGGTTCTTTCAAGGTGTGGACTTCGTCGATGACGACGGTGCCGATGTCACCAAGGTCCTTTCCGGTCCGGAGGGCGTGGTCGATTCCCTCGTAGGTGCCCACGATGACGTCCGCGTTA
Source organism: Natronosalvus amylolyticus (assembly GCF_024298845.1). NCBI lineage: Archaea > Methanobacteriati > Methanobacteriota > Halobacteria > Halobacteriales > Natrialbaceae > Natronosalvus > Natronosalvus amylolyticus. Next base: position 2,482,374 of record NZ_CP101156.1, on the reverse strand, counting down.
GGGTCAAACTGGTTACCGGAGTCGGCAATCCGACTCGCCCCTACGCGAATCGAGACATTGACGAGGTGGCCGTATTCGTCCTGAAAGTCGTCGTATTTCTGGTTGGCCAGCGCGACGAGCGGGACGAGAAAGAGGAGTTTCCCCTTCCCGTTGAGGACGCGATTGAGTCCGGCGAGTTCCCCCACGAGCGTTTTCCCGGTCGCCGTTGCACTCACGACGAGTTGGTCGTCCCCGTCAAACAATCCGTTTTCGACCGACAGGCTCTGAACCGGAAGCAAGGTATCGAATCGATCCTCGAGGAGGTTCTGGAGACCGGGATGCAGGTTCAGGGTGTCGACGCCGACCGGGTCCACCTCGTCGGTGGTCGCCGAGATAGTGTCGAACTTGGTAAGATCGGGATCGAGGCGGCCCTTGAGTAGATTTGTGATTCGCTCGAGGTCTTGTACCTCGAGCATGAGTTCCTCGAGTCGATCCTTGGCGGCACCGGTGACGTTGCCGACGTAGGAGAGTTCACGCTCGAGTTCGCGAGAAGCACAGTCGGTACAGATCCAGTCGTCGTCGCTCTTGATCGCCGTCTCGGTCGTGATCGGTGAGTACCGGCCCGAGGACGCACAGTAGCGGCAGGTCCGGACGGCTTTTGCTTTGTCATCGAGTTGGTATCCCGCGAACATTTCCAGGAGAGCCTCTCGCCCGCTTTTTGAGGTCTGTTCGGAGATACGGATCCGGGAGGCGCGACGAGCCAGGTCGACGAACTCGTCGGGTTGGCGTGGTTCCTCGCTCGAGCCGCGTTTGACGCGGAATTTGGCCGGTCGCGGGCCCGCTGAGGTCTCCGAGAGGCCGAGTTTGGCGCGAAAGAGTCGTTTGCCATCTCGAGTGACGACGACGAGGTAGTCACTCCCAGTTTCGTGGCAAAAGAGCGTCTCGACCTCGGGGACCTGCTTTGACACGGGCGTGGATAACAGCGTGGGTTACTTGAGCGGTTCGAACTTCGACGCGTCAGGGAATACGGAATCTATGGGGAAGTATCAGCTGTCAGTCGGCGCTGTACTCTCGTTTCCGCGGTCGCTCCGTCGATCGTCGCTCATCGACTCGCCGACCCCGTCACCGACGATCTCCTGGGCGGTGTCTGCGATATCTGAGCCGCCGCGTTCTCCAGCCCGCTCTCGAAGCGATTCGATAGCATCAGTATCGACACCCGCTTCGGACAGGACATCCGCTGGAACTCCCCCAGCCACAGTGTCGGCAATTTCGGCCCGTCGCTCGATCGATCCCATCTCAGCGACGACCGTTGCGACCTCGGCGCGGTAGCGACCCTCGCTGATTGTCCCCTCGTCTCTGTCGTCCTGTAGCTCTTCGAGGCGGGTTTCGAGTTCTTCGAGACGAGTCTCGTCCGTTGCAACCCGTTCAGCGATGAGCGTGGCTTTGGCCTCGTCGGTTTCGGCATTGGCGACAGTGAGACCAAACGCTCGTTGGCTGACTTCGCCCTCGATTTCGGCGTTCTGCGCGCCGATAGTTGCTGCGAGCTGTTCACCCGGCGCGACCGATTCAGCCGCGACATCGGATTCAGACTCCACGGAGTCATCAGAAATAACACTCGCGGCAGCGAGCGGAACCGCCACCGCCACCACGAGCACCGCGATCATCAGCGTGATCGAGGAAGCATATCGGTTCATTAGTTCCCCATTGTACACGATCGGTGATATACCTTCGAGACGTTGTGACCGATTCAACGATCATCAACGCGGTTCAACGCTGTTTTCAATCACCGCTCAGTCTGTCGATTTTACGGTGCTACTCCTGCTCGCCGCCCTCGCCGCCCTCGCCGCCGACGTCGACATCCTCGGACGATCCACTCGCCTCGTCTGACTCCGGCAGCGACAGAACGTTTTCTCGACCGAGGCGGAACGACTCGAGTTCTCCAGACTCACGGAGCCCAGTAACCACCTTGCTCGTTTTGGCGTCGGTCCAGCCGAGTTCTTCGACCACAGTCTGTTGTTTCAGCCGTCCACCGCGTTCCTCGAGCAACCGGATAACTTGCTCTTCGTTACTGAGCAGGGTCGTATCAACTGCTGCAGCGTTGGGTGGTTCTGACCGATCTGTACCGGCTTCGGATTCACTTGTCGGTTTCTCGGCGTGATCCACTGATGGCTCCGCCTCGGTATCTGCTCGTGACGGATCGGACGCAGATTGCGTGCCTGAGTCCGTTCCAGGCACCTCACTGGGATCAACGCTCCGGTCGCGTCGACTGTACCACCAGACTCCGTAAACCCCGGCACCCACGACCGCGAGCGCGATGGCGACGAGGGGAGCCATTCCGAGCCAGCCAGTCCCCGTAGTGAGAACAACGCGAGGCTCTCCGGAGACGAAATCGGTGTCGCCACCCCGCCAGATAACCACTTGATCGCGTTCGTCGTCGGGTTCGGGAGCGGCCGTCTCGAGGTCGTATTCCTCGGGCCACTCGAAGAGCAACCGCGTGCCTTCGTCCAGGTAGATGCCCTCGATAGCGTCGCCCGCTCGGATCGTCTCATCGTCGACCACGGCGAACCCGTGCCAGTCGAAGGTGTACCGAACGATACCGTACTCGCGAGCGAGCGACTGGCGCTGTGTTTCCACCTCGAAGCTGTCGACACTCATCTCTCGATCCGTCGCGTCACTCGCAGTTGCGGCCGTCTCTCTCATCCGATCGGCCATCGTGGCGGTGTAGTTGTCAGGATCCGCCTGAATATCCGACTGCAACGATTCGAACGCCGTCTCGCTCTCGTCGTCGTCGAGACGAACCCAGAACTCGAGTGTCCACTCCGCAGTTCCATCGGCCCGGACGAAGACGTCCATCCGGACCTCGTCCGCGTCGATCTGGTCCTGCTGGAACGTGAACGATTCCGGCTGTGAAACGCCAGTTTCGGTCGCACCGTGAACGCCGGCAACCGGACCGATACTGGCGAAAACAAACAGCGTGACCAGCACTGTTACACCGACACGACCGTTCATACGCACTGGTACTTGCCACCTCGCTTAAAATGCACGGAACGGGTGATAAGGATCGAAATCGATTGAATCGGTAACTGACAACCGATTCGTCGAAGCCGGTGCAGCGACCGAACCATTTGTCTGCCGTCAACACCGTCAGCACTCGAGGCTAACGGATCGTCGGTAGGGGAAGGAGGAAGCGCCAGCGGGTGGTTATTCAGTCCCCTGATGGGGACGGGCGTGTGTCAGTGGCCAAAGCCGTTTGACGGTGCCTACGTGTCGGGTCCGTTCGACTGCTGATGGTCATCAGCAACATCGTCGCTGTTTTCGTGTGCATCTTCGCTGTTTTCGTGTGCGTCGTCACCGTTCTCGTCCGCACCCTCACCCGGCGTTACGTCGCTTACTGCATCACCGAGCGAGCCCTCGAGGCTTCCATCCAGGAAGGACATGATCGTGTCATGGATGGCCGAGACGTGATCGGGAACCTGCGAAGGGAGCTCAGCGTTTGGTCCCTGTGTCTGGACGTCAGCGGGGGAACCGTTTGCGTGAGCGTTCTGGGCACGGTCATCAGCGTTGCCAGCGTGGTCCTCTGCTGAAACCGGGGTGCTATTATCATCTGCGTCCACGGTTGGCGACGCGTTTCCGGGTGTTGCGGCGACGAAGCCGGTCGTTACGACAAGCACTGCCATGACGGCTGCGATGAGCGTTAGTCGTTTCATGATTCGCATCCGACCCTGGCCGTCGAACTCACTTGAAGGGGGTATTTGATAACTCCGGTTTGCGAGAATTTGAAGCCATTTGATGGACGTTTTCGTCGATTTGTCGCCGGATCAACGCGGTTCGAATCCAGTCGCTCGAGCGATTTCGGTTTCGGTACCCGAGCGAGGAGGAAACCGCGAGATCACTTGGGGTGCGCGGCTGAGATGGAGAACCAATCACCTGGTTGTTTGCCAGAGACTGATAGGGATTATCGTAGGAGTTCATAGTTTCCCAACGAAGAACCGAGATATAACGCCGAAGCCCGGACTTCGGGATCCCCGGATGGCTACGATAATCCCTATGAACGTTATTCGACCAGTTCGATGGCATCGTCACCGTTGGGAACGGCACAGAGGAACGCCCCCTGGTCGTCACCCTCGTTTCGATACCAGTGGGGGACGCCGGCCGGAATCAGGAGGCTATCCCCGGCTTCGACCGTGTGTTCGTCGTCGCCGATTCCGACCACGTACGATCCCTCGAGGACGTACTGTTCGTGTTCGACCGCGTTGGTGTGTTTGGGTACTTCCGAACCGGCTTCGAGGGTAAACCGGCGGATGGCGAAATTGGGGGCACCGTGTTCATCCGCGATAAGGACCCCTTTTTCGAGTCCATCGGCTGCCTCGACGGTTTCGTATTCGATTTCGTCTCCGCGGCGAATAACCGCTTCAGTTGGTGTCGAATGGGACATACTCGAGTCACTGTTGCGCGTGGAGGAAGGTAAATCCCATCCGGATTCGTTCGCCATCCCATTCACGTCCTCAATCTCGTCGACGGCCTCTTTCGAAATACACCGGTCTCTCGAGGGGAATCTCGAGTGGAACTCACTGGAAAGTTAGGGTTCGGGTTTCTCGAGGGTGGCCCAAACCGGGGTGTGAAGGGGCATAGTCGTGGTATGCGGGAACGGCCCCCTGTTTCAACTCGAGAGGAAATGGGGTCGAACCCAGAGCGAAGAGAGGAGAGTGGTTACTCGAGCGGTGGGGAAGTTGCCACTCGAGGGCGAGAATTAGTTTGAAAATCAATACCTCAGCGAATTCGCCTTACAGGCGCTCGACGTTCGTCGCGCGTGGGCCTTTGGGGGCCTGCTCGATGTCGAACTCGATCTCCTGTCCTTCTTCCAGGTCCGGGCCGCCAACGTCTTCCATGTGGAAGAAAACGTCGTCGTCCGCATCCTCAGTCTCGATGAATCCGTAGCCGCCAGTGTCGTTGAAGAAATCAACGGTTCCTTTCGCCATTGCCTTTGAATCGAGCGGCCCTGTACGGATAACCGTTCCGGTATTGGATTTCGCTGGTTTGTAGCCAGTCACTAGCAGTCATTCTTCGTCCTCGAGTTGCTGCGCGTAAATCGAGACGAAAAAGACCAGCATAAACAGTCCGAATCCGATCACGATACCGAGAAAACCACCCTGACCGATCTCGACAGGGGTCACCATAGTGACAGCAACGAGCGCGACGATGAAGACGATGATAGTGAGAATTCCCATCGCATAGTAGAAACCGGTGTCACTCTCGAGAACTCCCCAGAGTGAATCCCACAGTGGCGGTCGAGGCATGCTCGGGGGTTCGAACTGGATGAGCATAACGTCTGTCGGTGGCTCTGTACTCTTTTGTCGGTGGATCTGTTGTCTCCGAGAGCCGAGATACCACTCGAGTTTTGACAATGAGTAAATCAGTACAGGTGAGTAGATCAGTAGAGGAGACTTCGTGTGACGCCCGCGTGACCGTCGGGGAGCATCGCTTCGATTGCAGACGGCTTCGTCTCACCGTTGTAGTTGACGAGATACGCACGGCCCTGTCCATCACCGTACACACCGTGGAAATCGTAGACGAAGCCGAACGTGTCGACACCTTCTGGTACATCGTCTGATTCGGTTACAAACGAAATCTGATAGTCGACGTTGTACTCGACGAGCTGATTGATGATTTCGAACTCTTCGAGAGAGTCACCCGTGGTTTCGTCTTCGGTATCGACGAGATCACTCTCGAGCCCTTCTTCGATGACAGGGACGAGCATGTCGACCCACTTGCCAACACCGACCGGTTCCGGGAGATTGCCTCCAGTTGCAGCCTGATAGGCTGCGGTTACTGCGCCACAGCCAGTGTGGCCGACGACGGCAATCGCCTCCGTTCCCGCATAGTGGACGGGATAGAGGAGGCTCCCGTCGACGATTCGTTCGCCTTCGTGATCGTCCCATGCCTGATTGCCGATGTTACTGGGGGTGAACACTGCTCCCGGTCGATCGAGCGCCCACATCCCTTCCTGTGAGACTCTCGAATCCGAACAGCAGATCGACACCACATCAGGGCGTTGTTTCGACTGCAAACCGTCGAAGTAATCATCCTCGAGGCCCGCAACGTGTTGGTCGTTCCCTTCGAGCAACTCGAGCAGTGTCGAACTGACTTCGTCAGTCGAATCGTCCGCTGTAGAATCCTTCGGTGGACACATAGCTGCGCGTACGTACACAATCGGACCCAATGGGTGTACCGGATGTGGCTGATTTTCTCGAGCGAGAGCCGACGGTCAATGTACGTTCAATGGCTCACGAGTTCAGTTGTGGGCTCCTCCTTGCATCTCTGTGAGTACAAGAGGTGAGATATTACGAGAACCGGTGAGAGGATACGAGAACCGATGAGAGAATACGAGAGTCGCGTGACCGAAAACCAGCCGAACACGATGTCCAGGGATTGATAAAAAGAAGTGTACTGGGTGGTGAATGATGGATGTGGCTTGTTACCATAGAGGTTGCGAAGCCCCCCACCCCTTTGTTTCGAGTGGAGAGCAGTACGAAGGTGGGGGTGGGAGGGGGTGTTTGGAACTGGAAGGTTTTATTATAGATAAGAACAAATTGGTCCGTAGCCTCAACAAAAACAAGAAGTTACTAGGTGAACTGATTGTTGTTACTAGAGAGTACTAGAAAACTCTCTATAGACGCTTCCTGTTACTAGCGGTCTCTTACCGCCCGAATTCTCCCGTTATCCTCTTTCTCTCGGCCTCTCGAGCCCAAATCATCCCCTGATATCTCCCAATCCCCCTCTCTAACCACCAACACCCCACCCACCCTTGTTCCCTTCTCCACCCGAAACGAAGGGGTGGGGGTGTTTACAAATCTCAAAATCTAGGGGTTTTTCCTCCTTCCACTCTAGTAAATAGACGAAAATATCTAGTAACTCCTTCGAACACCCCTTCGTTTCCACTGGAACACATACGGAGATAGTTGCCGGTTCCTCGAGGGACTAGCACGATAGTGACCATGGTGGTTCACAGGAATGTAAGGAGGAAGCCCACGACTTTAGTCGTGAGTCGATGACATCATCTCTCTGGGGTCGGGCGTCCGACTCTCGGACGGTACATCTTTGCCGTCGGCCCGCAAAGCGCCGACTATACCATGAACGACGAACGCTCACGTGCGCTGTACGACCGGGCACTTTCCGTGATGCCCGGCGGCGTCAACTCTGCCGTTCGCGCCGCTATCGAGCCGTATCCGTTTTTCGTCCAGAAGGGTGATGGTGGTCATGTCATCGATGCGGACGGGAACCGACTCATCGACTGGGTGATGGGCCTCGGACCGCTCCTTCTCGGTCACGACCTCCCAGACACCGTCCAGGCAGCCATCCAGCGGACTGCCAGTGAGGGACCAATGTACGGCACCCCAACGGAAGTCGAAGTCGACCTCGCTGAGTTCGTCGCCCGCCACGTCCCCAGCGTCGAGAAGATTCGATTCGTCAACTCGGGAACCGAAGCCACGGTCTCCGCCGTCCGCCTCGCTCGAGGCGCCACCGGACGGAACAAAATCGTCATCATGCAGGGTGGATATCACGGGGCTCAGGAGTCGACGCTGGTCGAAGGCGACGCCGATACTCCTGCTCCGTCTTCTGCCGGGATTCCGACCGATTTCGCTAAACATACCCTGCCAGTCCCGTTCAATGACGAGGCGGCCGTCCAGTCCGTGTTCGACGAACATGGCGACGATATCGCTGGCGTCCTCGTCGAACCTATCCTCGCGAATTACGGCATCGTTCACCCTGTCGACGGCTACCTCGAGACGCTTCGCGAACTCACCGACGCACACGGCTCACTGCTGATCTTCGACGAAGTCATCACTGGCTTCCGTGTGGGTGGATTAGGCTGTGCCCAGAGTCGGTTCGGCATCACGCCGGATCTCACCACCTTCGGAAAGATCATCGGCGGTGGGTTTCCGGTGGGAGCAATCGGCGGCCGTGCCGACCTGATCGAACACTTCGCCCCAACTGGAGATGTCTTCCAGGCGGGAACCTTCTCCGGACATCCCGTGACAATGGCTGCGGGTCTGGAGACGCTCACGTTCGCGGCCGAAAACGATGTCTACGATCACGTTAACGGCCTCGGGGAACAGCTCCGTGGCGGACTGACGGATATTCTCGCCGACCAGGCACCGAACTACACCGTGGTCGGGACCGACAGCATGTTCAAAGTGGTCTTCACGCGCGATGGTCCCTCTCGAGAGGGCCTCGAGGGCCAGTGTGAGGCTGGCTGTACACAGAACCCGGAGTGTCCTCGATTCGATACCTGTCCGAAAAACGCGGGGGACGTCAAACGGGCCGAAACCGAGCGCTGGCGACGGATCTTCTGGGGCGAGATGCGAGAACAGGGCGTGTTCCTCTCACAGAATCAGTTCGAGAGCCAGTTCATCAGCTACGGACACACGACCGAAGACGTCGAGCGGACGCTCGAGGCGTATAAACATGCCCTCTAACGGTCACTCACACCACTTTTAAGCGAAATCGGTTCGGTTTTCTTCTCCCGTTTCATCGGCGGCCGAGGCGGATACCCCGACCCTTGCGGTCGGAGTTATTGACGCTGTCATCTCAGAACGTGCAATTTACCCATACATTCATATCTCGAGACACAACGATAGTACATGGCCACTGGGGTGGCCACAAGGGAATACAGGGACACGGCTGACCAGTGCGGTCAGTTCGTGACCGCTTCGAACAGTCCTCGAAGTTCGTGGGTTCTGGATGTACCGTGGCAGTCTGTTGTCGGTTCACTTCTCGAGTGCCATCCCACCCAGTACTTTACGAATGAAAGCGCGACAAGATCGGTCCGTCAACGCTATGGAGGACCGACAATGAGTACGGGCACGATGACGGACTGGCGTGCGGTGTTCGGTCACGACGAACCCTACGACGAGCAAGTCGACGGGATCGAAACCGCGATTGAGACTGCCAAAGAGGGTGGCTACACGGTTATCGAAGGAGCCTGCGGGACTGGCAAGACGATGATCGCGCTGACCGCAGGTATCGACCTCGTGCGGAATCCTGACACCGACTACGACCGGGTGTTCGTCCTGACGAGCGTGAAACAGCAACTGCGTCAGTTCGAAACCGATCTCGAGACGATCAACGCGAACCTCGCTGACGAATGGAATCCGGTATCTGGACTCACTCTCGTCGGAAAAGCTGACGTCTGTCCGTACAACCGGGAAAACCGCGGCGGTGTCACCGACGACAACGTCTACGACCGGTGTGAAACCCTGCGCGAGCGCACGCGAGACCTGACCGGAGAGAGTGGGTCGACGACCGCTGGCGCTCTCGTTGCCAACGCGAAAAGTCAACAGATCGGACTGGCCGATAGCGCCAACGCCTCATCTCCCGCTGGTTCCACTGGAAATGCACGGGGTGCCAGCTATCTCGAGACGGCTGACGAACCGACACCGTATCCACCCGACATGCCCGAGTACAATACGGGTGGACCGGCCGGCAGCGAGGTCGAGTACTGTCCGTTCTATGCGCAGTATCTCGAGGACCTCCCGGAGGAAGCGAGCGACGCGAGTCCACTCGAAGCAGTCCCGTTCGACGTCACTGAAACCGGCTTACTCACGCCAGAGGACCTGGTTGCACAGTCGGTTCGACACGGGACCTGCCCGCACTCGGTGATGGGGGCTGTCCTGGGAGATGTCGAGGTGGTGATCGGCAACTACTACCACGCGTTCGATCCGACGACGACGGCCGCATTCACCGGCGCACTGCTCGACTCGTCGACCTTCGTGGTCTGTGATGAAGCACACATGCTAGAGCCCCGCGTTCGCGACCTCGTAAGCGATGGGGTCGCCGATTCGACCCTCCGTGACGCGGAAACCGAACTGTCGCGGGTCCTCCAGCCGGTTCGATTCGAACAGGAGGGTCGGTCGACGCAGGGTGGGTCCAAAACTGCTGATGCCGACCTCGTTCGGGCCGAACTGAACGACACCGACGTTTCTATCGAGGAACTCGAGCGAACACTCGAGTTCGTACAGGATCTTCGTGGTGAACTCGATAGACGGATTCGGGCGCATCTGGAGCGAACCCACCGTGGGTGGCAGTCGGATCTGACTGACTTGACGGACGACGAAATCCCGTTGAGAGAGCCGACCGAACCGGCTGAAGACGAGCTGTCAGTGTGGGCCAGCGAAGCAGGCTACACCGATGCTGTCTGGGTGCGTGCCGAGTCGGTTGGCGCTATCGTCGAGCGGATCCTGAACGAGGCCGAAGACGAGGAGAAATCCCGGGCTATGCCCGCTGTCGGCCGGTTGCTGGGTGAGTGGTACCGTCGGGACCACACGACCAACTTTCGGGAGATCGAACTCGAGCGAACCTGGGACGAGATGGAGCCGGCCGATTCCTGGCGTCGGGCCTACACGGCTCGACTCGCCGTACACAACTGCGTGCCGAGCGATGCCATTGGGTCCAGGCTGTCGGCGTTCGGTGGGGGGATTTTGATGAGTGCGACTCTCGAACCCATGGACGCGTTTACCGAAGTGACGGGGCTCGAATATCTCGAGCGGGAAGAAAACCGACCGGTAGTCGAACGACAGTACGGGCTGCACTTTCCAGAACGAAACCGAGAGAGCTTCGCGGTCTCGCTGCCGAAATTCACGTATCAAAACCGTGGCAGTCCGGCCGAGGAGTCGCCGACGCGAACTGCCTACGCGGAGGCGCTCGCCCAGATTGCACGGCTTCCGGGAAACGTCCTGGTCGGGATGCCGAGTTACGGCGAGGCCGAATGGGCTGCCAGCACGCTCGAGGCACGACTCACTGAGAAGCCAGTTTTGCTCGATTCCTCGAGCAGCGACGACGCGACCCAATCGCTCAAAGACGAGTTCTTCGCCGGCGACGGGAAGATTCTCGTGACGAGTCTACGGGGGACGCTCACTGAGGGTGTCGATTATCACGGTGACCGGTTGAGTGCGGCCGCCGTCTGTGGCGTCCCGATCGTCAACACCTCGAGTCCGCGCACGAAAGCCGTTCGTCGAGCGTACGACGAGACGTTCGGTGACGGTTTTACCTACGCGCTCACTGTCCCGGCGGTTCGAAAGGCCAGACAGGCCATCGGGCGAGTTATCCGCAGTCCCGATGACGTGGGCGTCCGTATCCTCCTGGACGAACGGTACGCTCGCGATAGCTGGGATTCGGTACGCTCGTTTTTCCCCGATAATTCAGCGTTTCAACCGGTCAGCCCCGATATGCTCGAGTTCGGCCTCGAGCGGTTTCGGAAACGGCTCGAGGAAGATAGCTGAGAAGAGAAGGGACGGTAGTGGTGCTACCTGACTCAAGGAGAGAGTCCCGCCGTTCACCGCGAGGGGGATGTCATAGGCTTTCGAAGCAAATCGTTTTACTCAGAGGCTTCCCGGGTCGAACTCGAGCGCCCAGTCTTCGATCAACTCGGGGAGGTCGTCTCGTCGGGTTTCGTAGGAGAGCGTCACGATGTCTGCGGGTTCAATCGCGTGTTCGGCAAACACCCGTTGTCGCCGTTCGAGGTCGGTTTCCTCCGTTTCGTCAGTGTCTTCAGCATCATCGTCGACATCTACGGTATCATCATCAGTGTCCTGCGTGTCGTCCGAAGCACCGTCGTCCGTCTCATCGGTATCGTTGTCAGTGTCTGAACTGTCGTCCCCGGTTTGGTCGCCACTCGTGTCGTCCGTTTGGCTACCGTCATCGGTGTCGTCGCCGGTCGGTTCCGTCTCGTCGTCGGACCCTGTACTGTCGTCACCGTCGGTATCCTCATCATCGTCTGGAGCGACGTCGAGGCCCTCGAGTGGCAGTGCGGGGTACTGTCCGATTCGGGGTGCGATAGCGGCCTGAACGTCGGGTTCGAGAACGAACGAGACAAATTCGTAGGCCAGGTCGACCTGGATCGCCCCTTCGAAGATTCCGACCAGCCGCGGTTCGGCGTACCCGACGTTGCCCGGGTAGGAAATGCGATTGCGCTCGGGCGCATTCCCCTCGAGGATTCTGTCGAGTGCATCGGTGGCGAACGCCGGTAGTATCGCTCGTCCGTCGTCGTAGCTGGCGAGTGCATCGGCCCAGGTTTGTTCGACTGCGAGATCGTTTTCTCTGAGGGCTTGCCATTGCTCGAGATATCGATCTGGCCCGACGTCGTCGATGAGCCAGCTCAGGAAGCCACGGCCGCGGGGGTTGTACCGCGGTGAGGTCGTGACGACCGCGGATTCGTAGTCCGGCTCGGTGAGTGCTTCGATGGATGTGGGTGGGGAAACAGCGGTTTCGTCGACCAGTAAGGACACGTACTGGGTACTGACTGGGAGGATTCGGTCGGTCGGATCTTGGAGGTCGAGGCCGTCCCGAATCTCATCGATGGTGTCGATCCGGTCGCGGTTGAGTGACCGAAACAGGGGTCTGTTCTCGAGTTCGATGTCGGCCAGGGCGAGATCGGATGCCGTGAATCCGAGATAGACGTCGACATCGGGGAGGAAATCTCGACGGTCACGTTCGACGTAGTGTGCCATGCCTGCTTCGGGGAGAACCCAGTCGATTTCTGCGTCCTCGAAGCGTTCTTCAAAGGTCTTTTTGAGCCAGATCGCTGCTGACGCTTCGCCCTCGACGAACGGTTTCGTCGTTGCGATGCGTAGCGTCCCCTCTTCGACCGGTTCGTCCGGTTCGGCGTCTCCGTCCGCTGCAGGTGGCTCGGGTTCTGGATCGTCTTCTCGCCTCGCACAGCCGCTCAGTGCAGGGAGCGCTAGGGCTGTCGAACCCGCCAGTGCGTGGACGAACGTTCGCCGGTCCATCGTCTCGATATCGGGGCGAGGCGGCTTAAGGGCCACGTCGATTCGCAACGAGAACTCCTCGGCCAGTCGTATTTCCAACTCGCTAAGGATGTCACAGAACTAGTACGTATCAGACTCGAGGAACGGCCAGACAGGCGAACAGTTTTGCTGGTCGGGAACTACCATCCCGTGTGTCACCGGATCGTCGCTACGTGCTCGGGGGGATCGTCGTCTTACTCGGGTTCGTTACGGGTGCGATTTTACTCGAGGTGCTCGGAACAATCCTGTTCGCCTTGACTGTGGCGTACGTCCTGGTACCGGTGAGCAACTGGCTCGAGCGCCGAGGATTGACGCCGTGGTTTGCGGCTGTTGGGGCGACTATCGTTGGGTTTCTCGGTGCTTTTGCTGTTTTTGCACCAATCTTTGTGACCTTGTATCTGCGACGAGGCGAGTTGCTGGCGTTTATTCAAACGATTCCGGATGAAATTCTGATCGCCGTCCCCCTCCTCGATTCGACGATAACGCTCGAGTCGGCGGAGGTACAGCGACTGATCACCGCACAGGTACAGGATATCGCACTGAGTATGGGCGCAGCAGCGCCGGAACTCGCGATTAAATTAGCACTGTTCGTCTTGTTGTTGTTCGGCCTGTTGCTCAAAGGTGATGCCGCCGGGCAGGCGGCTATCGCTCCGGTTCCACACGAGTATCGAGACATCGTCGGCGCGCTCGACAAACGGGCACGCGAAACGCTGTACGCAATTTACGTCCTCCAGGCCGGGACGTCGGTGGCGACGTTGCTCATCGGCTATCCGCTCTTTTTGTTGCTCGGTTACGAGTCGGCTTTTACTATGGCGTTTATAGCAGCACTCTTGCAGTTCGTCCCGATTATCGGTCCGAGTTTGTTGATCGTTCCGCTGGCGGCGTTTCACGTGACGATGGGTGAAATCGGTGCGGCTATCCTTCTGACAGTGCTCGGTATCGGGTTAGTCGCCTGGTTCCCGGACGTAGCCGTCCGTCCACGCCTCGCGCGTCGTTCGGTTGGCCTTCCAGGGAGCCTCTATTTCGTCGGATTTACGGGCGGCCTGTTTACGCTCGGTGCAATTGGCATCGTCGTCGGGCCGCTGATCGTAGCGGTTTTCGTCGAGTCGGTCAATCTCCTTTCTGAAGAGGTCAACGCCGATGTCACTCTCAGCGATTTCCACGCTGTTGACGACGAGGGACCGGATACACTGACCGAACGAGGAGACGACACACTGGCCTACGAAGACGACGACTCCAGAGGCGTGGATTCGCCCTCGAGTGGAAGCGACGGCCTCTCGGCCAGCGTGACCGAAAGCGAACGAGCAGACGGTTATTCCGACGAGAACCGTACAGGCACGCCATCAACCGACAGCGACCGCTGAGGGAGGTCTGCCTTCGACTCGAGCGACTGAACGGTCATGAGAGGATAGGACTCGAGCGACTGAACAGTCATGTGAGGATAGGACTCGAGTGTCTGGGTGGTCAACCGTTGTCGGTATTGCAGACAACGACTCGAGAGTCACCGGAAGCCTGGTCTGTCCAAACGCGTCGCTACTCCTTCGTATTGAACTGTAAATGAAGCTTCGGGCGTCGCAGTTTTGCTAACCCACTGACTTTTTCCGTTTGCTATCGTAGTGCCGATATGAACAAGTCGACAGCAATACACGCGCTCATCGGTGCACTGGTTGGAGCGATCATCTCGTTTATCCCGTTTTCGACCGTGATAGGCGGTGCACTTGCTGGCTTCCTCGAGGGACCGGATAACACAGAAGGCTTTTTAGCTGGGCTGCTCGCCGGAATCTTCCTGTTTATACCAGGGCTCGGGTCGTTGCTGTTCGTTTTCGGATTCCTTGGATTCGGCTTCGGACTGGGTGGCCTCCCCTTCGAAGGTCTGGCGCTGTCTTTCGTCATCCTCAGCTTCATCGGGTTCGTCGTCGCCCTCTATACGATCGGGGCCGCCGCAGTCGGCGGATTTATGGGTGCGTGGGCCGCTCGAGAGTATCCAGAACAGCGCTATCGACTCAGGGATACGCTTGGTTTTTCGACCGACTCGATTTCGACCGACTCGACTGTCACCAGCGCGCCCGTGGACGCAGATCCTGCAGTCGATCCAATTGACTCGAGGAAGGCGGGGGACGTTCGAACTGAGACTCCGCGTTCGGAAACCGAAACGTCCGATTCACCCGACGAGCGCTGACGGCCTCGAGTGGAAACATCTCTCGACCGTCATCGGGTTCTCGGCCGTCATCGGGTGATCAACTCGGTCACTCATATCGGAGCGCGTCGATCGGGTCGGTCCGGGCCGCCCGCCAGGCGGGGTACAGGCCGGATACGACGCCGACACCGATGCCAGCACCGATCGCCAGGACGACGTACTCGTAGGGGTAGATCAGCGGCAGGTCGATGTACCATGCACCGAGATAGCCGACGGCTAATCCGAGCGCGGTGCCGAGTACCGCGCCGATCACGCCCAGGATGACGGCTTCGCTCAAAAAGAGCGTGAGAATATCTCGGTTCTGTGCACCGACAGCTTTCATGATCCCGATCTCGCGGGTTCGTTCGGTTACGGAGACGAGCATGATGTTGGCGATACCGATCGAGCCAACGACGAGCGAAATCGCGGCGATGCCGACGATAAAGTTCTGGAGCAAGCCGAGGATGTCCTCGAGTTGCTGGAGGAGTTCGGTGCTCGTCTGTAAGATGACGGCGAGATCGTCCCCGAGGAACTCGCTGGCGTCTGATTCGTCGCTCTCGAAGTACGTGATAGCTGCGTCTCGAGTGCGGTCGACGTCGTCCTGGTCGGCACTGCGTGCTTCGACGACGATGGCAAGGAATCTGACGCCACTGCCACCGTTATCTTCGCCCGCATTGCCGTTCCCTGCTGCGGGCCCAACGGCCTGTTCGACGTAGAACGGGTCGGTCGGGACGTAGATCCGTGGGGCGGCTTCGAACCCTTCGAACGGGCTCTGTCCTTCGGAAGAATCGGTGATCCCGACGACGGTGATCGTTTCCGTTCCACCAGTGATGATCGTTACCTCGAGTTCGTCGCCGACGCTCACGTTCTCCTCGAACTGGCCTGCAGCAGCGGGATTGATGACGGCTTCGCGTTCACCCATCTCGAACTGGCGACCCTCATCGAGTGAGTCATCGCGGATATACGAGGGCCCGGCGGCTATCAGTCCATCACCCTGTAACCGTGTCTCACCACCGTACGTTATCGACTGGGCGTCGATGGTCGCATAGCCGTAGGCGGCGTCAACTTCCTCGAGTTCGCTGACGCTATCTAGGTCGTTCTGACTGAAGATGAACTGGGCACCTGCCAGTGGTCCACCTTCTGTCTCGGGGTCGGCCGCCCAGCCGTAGAGGTTTCGTTGATCGTCGGGGCTGATATCGCCGATGATTCCTGCCTGAAGACTCGCGCCGAGACTGACGAAGGCGATGACGGCAGCGATACCGATGATCACGCCGAGGGTCGTCAGTGCCGACCGGAGGCGGTGCCCGCGGATCGACCGCCAGGACAGTCGCAGAGACTCGAGTGGCCGCATCATCGACCCCCGTTCTCGTCGGTAACGTTCGCACCGTTCTCGCGGTTTCTGTTCGCATCAACATCGTCGGTCGAACCCGCATCATCACCGTCGGTCGCATCCGCATCACAACCGTCGATCGCACCCGCATCACCACCCGTCTCAGACCCCTCCGTTTCACCTCGAGAATCGCTAGCAGAGACCGAGTCGTCATCGAGTGTTTCGATCCACTCGATTTCCCCGTCGAGCAAGTGAATAATTCGTTCGGCTCGCTCGGCCACGTGTCGTTCGTGGGTGACGACGATCATGGTGGTGCCGGCGTCGTGGAACTCCTCGAACAGATCGAGCACGTCGGCTTCGGTCTCGCTGTCGAGATTCCCGGTCGGTTCGTCGGCCAGGATAATCGCCGGGTCGTTCACCAGGGCTCGAGCCAGGGCGACGCGCTGGCGCTGGCCACCTGAGAGTTCGTTCGGTTGGTGGTCGATTCGGTCGCCGAGGCCCACGCGCTCGAGCAAGTCACGGGCACGGTCGTGACGGTCTTCGCGGTTGACGCCACGGAATAGTTGTGGGAGGGCGACGTTCTCGAGGGCGTTCAGTCGGGGCATGAGGTTGAACGTCTGGAACACGAACCCGACAGTGGTT
Organism: Natronosalvus amylolyticus; assembly: GCF_024298845.1. Classification (NCBI taxonomy): domain Archaea; kingdom Methanobacteriati; phylum Methanobacteriota; class Halobacteria; order Halobacteriales; family Natrialbaceae; genus Natronosalvus; species Natronosalvus amylolyticus. Next base: position 2,465,444 of record NZ_CP101156.1, on the reverse strand, counting down.
CCCCGGAGCGTCGTTCGTTCGCGATCTGATAGCGCAGAAATCTCCTGTCCGTCGACGGAGACGGTGCCCGAGGTTGGCGTGTCGAGACAGCCAAGTAGATTCATCAGCGTCGACTTCCCGGACCCGCTCGGTCCCATGATTGCGGTGTACGAACCGCGCGGAATCGAGAGCGTGACTCCATCGAGTGCGTGTACCGGTTCACCGATGTGGTAGGTCTTGCGTACGTCCACCATCTCCACGGCGTCACCGACAGTTCCCATTACTGGGTTTACAGGTTCCCACGGGCAAAAACGTTCGTGAGGGGGTATGCTTTTCCCATCGGCCCGCGCTCGTGAACGTATGTGTGCGAAAACGACGGGTGGCTCCGCGGAAGCCAAACGCCGTGCGGGGGAACGGGCAGCGAAGGCGGTCGAAGACGGCATGGTCGTCGGTCTCGGTACGGGGTCGACCACCGCGTACGCCATCGAGGCCATCGGTCGGGCGGTCGCTGACGGGCTCGAGGTGCAGGGGGTTCCGACCTCGTTTCAGTCTCGCCAGCTCGCACTCGAGTGTGAGATACCCCTGACGGACCTCGATGCCGTCTCTGGGGTAGACCTGGCAATCGACGGGGCCGATCAGGTTGTCGATGGCGGCGACGACAGGGACGGGACAGCCCCCGGGCACGCTGGGCCCGATAGTGAGCACACCGACGATGAAGGTGAGCACACCGGAGCCGATGGCGACCTGATCAAGGGTGGGGGCGGGGCACACACACGCGAGAAACTGATCGCCGCGGCGGCCGACCGCTTTCTCGTCGTGGCCGACCCCACAAAGTGTACCCCCGTCCTCGAGCGCCCGGTTCCAGTCGAAGCGATCCCCGCCGCACACACCGTCGTTGCCGATCGCGTTCGCGACCTCGGTGGCGAACCAACCCTCCGGCTCGCCAGCCACAAAGACGGTCCGGTCGTCACCGACAACGGGAATTTCGTGCTCGACTGCGCGTTCGGCCCGATCGACGACGCGAAACCGCTCGAGCAGGCGCTATCCTCGACGCCGGGCGTCCTCGAGCACGGGCTGTTCCTCGAGATGGCCGACACCGTCTACATCGGGACCGAGGACGGTGTCGACGTGCGTCAGTACTAAGTTGTAACTCACTACCAAATTGGTTCTGTTATAATAGTATATTGATAACACAATTATAGTATGTTAATCCATCTACGATAGTAAATTAATCACTGGTTGGTAGTAAGGATGAATGGTTCAAACGATCTATTGGTCCTCGAGTGCCGCCTCCTCGTCACCACCGACCACTACCCACACGATGTAGGCAACACCAAGCACTCGAGTTAACGGGATGACCCACGGTTTCACCTCGATGTCGTCCGGATTCTCGTAGGCGGTGGCGAGTGCCAGACGGAGAACCACTCGAGGCGCTGTGAGCGCGACCAATCCACACACCGAAAGCGTTCGGGTGACGATGGGCATGCGCCACCGATTTCCGATCGCAAACCAGGCACAGACGAGTCCCTCGAGTCGGGCCATCGGAATCGTCCAGGGTCGTAACTCGGCCGTTTCGGGGTTTTCGAACGCCTGGCGCTCTCCCCAGTCGATGAGCCGGTCGGGAAAGAGGCTTTCGAGGATAGCAAGGGTGACGACGATTGGTCTGAACATACGTCTCGAGTCCACGAGTGTGCACAAATACCTGGGGCTTCGCTGCCGACGCGGGGGAATTGGGCGACAACCGCCCAAACCGTGGCCGGCCCGTCAGTCCATCCGTGCCAGCACCGAGATGCTGTTCACGCCGTACTTTTCACAGGCACCTGCTGCCTGGTCGGAGATGAACGCGTACTCGTCGTTTCGCCGTTTGGTCGCAACCTCGAGTCCCGACTCCTCGAGGGCGTCAGTATAGTTATCGACCTGCATCGCACCGCCGATGCAGGCTGCCCAGAGGTCTGCGCTGGTTTTGATCGATTCGGGCATCTGTTCCTCGCTGATGATATCGGACAGCGCTAACCGACCGTCAGATCCGAGAACCCGTCGAATCTCTTCGAAGACGCGCTCTTTCTCGGGAGAGAGGTTGATCACGCCGTTCGAGATGACGATATCGAACGTGCCGTCGTCGAACGGTAACGATTCGATGTACCCGTGTTCGAATCTGACGTTCTCGAAGCCGCCGTCATCGCGGAGTTGACGCGCCTTTTTTAGTTGTTCGTCGGTCATATCGAGGCCGACGACCTCGCCGGTTTCACCCGCGTGTATCGAAGCGACGAAGACGTCCATCCCGGAACCGCTACCGAGATCGAGCACTCGCTCACCGGGTTCGATAGCCGCGAGGTCGAAGTGATAGCCGACACCGGCAAAGGAATCGACGGCGGCCTGCGGTACCTGATCGAGGTTCGCGGGGTCGTATCCGAGTCGCTCTGCGAGCGGTCGCCCCATCTCGAAGTGAAAGTCCTCGTCGGGCGATTGCGCAACGTCCTGATACACCGCCTTGACTTTTGCCTCGAGTTTGTTCGTATCGAGTTGGTCTGTGTAGCTCATTTTTCGTATTCTCGTTTCGGTGTTGAGGGGTCCTCGTTTCAGTGTTCAGTGCCGACTGGCGAGGACCATGTTCGTCTCGAGAGGTACCGTGTTTCGGATCGAGTCGATCAGCGGTGAGGTGGCTTCGACCCGTTCGCGGAGTTCGGCCAGGTCCTCCTCTGAGGCGTTCGCGTCGACGTACGCGGTGCAGGTGATGCCCTCGTAGCCGGGTCGGACGTCTTCGTCGATGCCGAGGAAGCCCCTGAGGTCAACGTCGCCTTCCATCTCGAATTGGAGTTCCTCGAGTTCGATGCCCATCGCGGCGGCATTGGCGGCGTAGCCGACGCTGAGACAGGACCCAAGCGCTGCCAGCAGCAACTCGACGGCGTTCGGTGCGGTCCGTTCGCCCAGGATCTCTTCGGGTTCGTCGCCTTCGATGTGGAACTCGCGCGTCGAAACCCGTTCGCCCGCCTGATCGAACTCGTCGATCGTGGTCACACACCGGAGTGCGTCCTCCCACTCTGTCTCGGCCCGAAACGTGAATTCACCGGCGGCCGGTTCGGCACTGATCGCGTCTATCGCCTCACCTAAGGCTTCGACGTCGACTCCGTTCGTGGCGCTCATCGGTGGTCACCTCGAGTGCATCCGCTGTTGTATTGCATGTGGTATGACACCCTGCAACAGAGGGTACATGATACAACCAGTTGTAGGCATCTCATGGGAGTCGTGCACGGGATGACACCGTTGCAGGGTGTGCAATCAACGCCGAACTGCGGATATCCCGAATAATGGCGGATACGTCTCTCGAGACACGACAGACGCTACCAGTGGGGGTTCTGTGGGTACACGCTCACCAGGGAGGTGGCGGCGACCACGTCGGGACCTCGCCAGCTGCAGCCTCGAGTGGACGCAGCTCTCCATCTTCGAATGTCACTGGCTCTGCGTTGTCCCGAATCGTTTCGTAGGTCGATTCGACCCACTGGTAGACCGCGGGATTGTCGGTATCGAGCAGCGTCCGCACGGTTCCGGTATCGGGGACGTAAAAACAGAGTGCGGCTCGATGGTCGAACAGACTCAGGCCACACTGTGGTAACTTCTCCTGTAGAAAGACGGTGATGTTCCCGCTCTCGAGCGTTCGCCGTGAGAGGACCGGATACGTCGATCGGATATAGCTGGCGACAGCCGGTTGGTCGATGATGACGGCATCCATGCCGTCGATTATCTGTTCACAGAGGTCTTCGATACAGGGTTCGACTAAACCGAGTTCGAAGCCGACAAATCGGAGCGTCGTCGTCTCCTCGAGTAACGTGGCGAACCGGCTAATGGGTCGATACGGGTCGTCCACTGTGGCGCAGGTGATCGTTGCATCTACGACAGCCTCGAGTGAGATGGCGTCGTCCGGCAGACACCGCCACTCGGATCGAAGTTTTTGCTCCGTTTCGAGTCGGCCCAGGGTTTCCCTGATGGTGTCTGCGACGAACGAACCCAGTTCTGTGGCTTGGTAGCGATGGTCGATTCGTTCGACCCAGTGTCGGTCCTCGAATGCCCGCAACGTCCGGCTGATGGTGGAGGCTGACGCCCCGGTCTCTGTTTTGAGCTTCGACCGATCACGCGGCCCGGTAGCGAGTGCTGTCAGTATGTCGACCCGGTGAGGGGACCGAGTCAGAAACTCCACTTCCTCGAGCACCTCGGCCATGTATTTTGGTACCACATACCACGGCATAAAGCGTTCCCTTCGCTTCGAAGGGATACCTTTTCAACAGCGCCACCCAACGAGTGACCAGAGACGAAGCGATGCCCGAGACATCCGACCGAAAAGACGACCACATTCGTATCATCGAAGAAGAAGACGTCGAAACCTCGGGGACCGGGTTCGGCGATATCGACCTCGTGCACGAGGCACTCCCGGAGATTCACCGGGACGAAATCGACACGAGTATCGAGTTCCTTGGCGACGAGCTGGCAGCTCCAATCGTCATCGAGAGTATGACGGGGGGCCACCCGAACACGACCAAAATCAACCGGTCGCTCGCCGGAGCGGCCCAGGAAGTCGGCGTGGCCATGGGCGTCGGTAGCCAACGGGCTGGCCTCGAACTCGAGGACGATGGCGTGCTCGAGTCCTACACCGTCGTCCGCGAAGCGGCCCCGGACGCGTTCCTCTACGGTAACGTTGGTGCGGCCCAATTGCTCGAGTACGACGTCGACGCGGTCGAACGCGCCGTCGACATGATCGAGGCCGACGCGATGGCGATCCACCTCAACTTCCTGCAAGAAGCCGTCCAGCCCGAAGGCGACGTTGACGCTCGAGGCTGTCTCGAAGCGATCGAACGGGTTGCGAGTGCGCTCTCGGTACCGGTCATCGTCAAAGAGACCGGCAACGGGATCTCCCGGTCGACGGCCGAACGGCTGACCGACGCGGGTGTCGACGCCATCGACGTCGCCGGCAAGGGCGGAACCACGTGGTCGGGCATCGAATCCTATCGCGCGGCGGCTGTCGGCGCGCGACGACAGGAACAGGTCGGCCAACTGTTTCGTGCCTGGGGGGTCCCCACGGCCGTCAGCACGCTCGAGTCGAGTGGCGTCCACGAGACGGTGATCGCCAGCGGCGGCGTCCGGTCGGGGCTCGATATCGCGAAGGCGATTGCCCTGGGTGCGACCGCTGGCGGCCTCGCAAAACCGTTCCTCTCGCCCGCGGGACAGGGGCAGGATGCCGTCGTCGACACCCTCGAAACCCTGCTGCTCGAGCTCAAAACGGCGATGTTTGTCACGGGATCGGCCACGGTCGAGGAGCTACAGGAGACCGAGTACGTCGTGCTCGGACGGACGCGTGAGTACCTCGAAGGGTAGTACGAACGGTAGGTGTGATGCACTCGAGGGGTAGTGAGCTACTGTCGTTCATCGAGCAACCGGACCGCAAAACCGTAATCCCCCGGGTACGTAGCCACGGGTAATGCACCGGATCGCACTCGGAAACACGGTCTTCGAGGGAGCGAACAACGCCTATCTCCACGACGGCGAGTCGACGGTCTTGCTCGACACCGGCGTCGCTGTCGGGGAGACTCGAAACGAACTCGAGGCCGGTCTCGAGTCTCAGGGCGTGGAGTTTGCGGATATCGACGCCATCGTTTTGACCCACTATCACGCCGACCACACCGGGTTGGCGGGCGAGATTCAGGCGGCGAGCGGAGCGACCGTCTACGCCCACGCGGCTGACGCACCCCTGATTGCTGGCGAGCAAGCCGCCTGGGAGGAACTTGAGTCGATCCAACGTCGACTGTTCGACCAGTGGGGAATGCCCCCGGAATCACAGGACGAACTCGTCACCTTTCTCGAGGCAGGCGAAGGCGCGGGTATCTACGGCGATCCGGTCGACGTGACCCCGATCGAAGACGGACAGACGCTCAGGCTCGGCGATCTCACACTCGAGGTCGTACACGCGCCCGGCCACACATCCGGGCTGTGTTGTTTCGTCCCACTCGAGGGCGACGGCGAGCCTGGGACGGACGGTGAACGTGCAACGAGTGGCGAGGATGGCGAACGTGCAACGAGCCATCAGGTCTACACCGGCGATGCCCTCTTGCCTGAGTACACGCCCAACGTCGGCGGGGCTGACGTCCGACTCGACGGTGCGCTCGCGGCGTACGTTCGCACGCTCGAGTGGTTCATCGAACGCGATTTCGTCCGTGCCTGGCCCGGCCATCGAATGCCGATTGCAGAACCCGCGACGCGCGCTCGAGACATCCTCCTCCATCACGAGCAACGAGCCTACCGGGTGGCAGACGCGCTGGCGAAACCCGAAACGCGGGTCGAGGAAGATCTGTACTCCGAGCACGGGCCGGCCGACGCCTGGACGGTCAGTGCCCGACTGTTCGGCGACCTCTCGAATATCCACATCCTGCACGGCCCTGGTGAAGCGTACGCCCACCTCGAGCACTTGCGGGATGAGGGCGCGGTCCGGATGGACGACGGCGGACGCTATTCGCTGACCGAAACTGGGCGAGAACAGTTAGCGGCGTGTACCGATGGGCGGTGGCCGCTCTCGGAGTTACTGCGAGCATGAGCACTCCGCCCCGCGTCGACATGTGAGTCGAACCTAACAACTGCTATCGATTCGACTTGCCGGTTCAGGTTCGAGAACCCACTGAACGTCATCGTGGTGGGTTTGCACTGCTGTAGTGGATGTTGCCATCGTCGAGTAGTCGCTACTTCCACCGCTGGTTTGCCAGCTGATATGGATTTCACTCGAGGGTGTAGCGTCCGATAAAATGGGGGATCTACGCCTGCTTACAGGTCGCGAGGCTGGACCGTCTTCCGGTCGTTGGCCTCGGCGCGTCGGGCGGCGTCCTCGAGCAGTTCCGAAACTTCCTCGTCGAGTGCTTCGTAGAAGTCCGAAGCGACGTTTTTGTCATCGAGTGCTTCCTTTACGGCTGCTTTGACGATAAGATCTGCCATACAGGCTACTCGTTCCCGTTTCCATCTTATAAAGGTTCTGTTTACAACCCTCGAATTCGGCTCACAGCGGGCCGATACGGCGTGTTTACGGGCCTTCCCCACCGGAAAGTATATGTCGAATGACCTGCCGAGCGTGAATATTCCGGTCTGTATGGCCGGATCACCGCTCGCGCGCGCTCTCGACCGGGTTCCCGGGATTCTCCTTTTTCGGAATCTTTTTTATACGGAACTCAGCGCTCGGGCCCGAACTATAGTAGCCAGTGAAAGTCATTGCACACCCTCTCCCAAGCGGGCGTCCCGTTAGGTGTGTCCGTCGTTTCACTGGCTACTATACCAGATGGATGCTCGAGTGTTCGGCGAACTCGTCGGTAACCAACAGAATCCTATAGCCTCGAGACCGACTCCTCTGGTATGCGTGAACTGCTCGAGGCCGTGGCGGCCGGAGAAATCTCACCCGCCGAGGCCGAGGGACGACTCAACGGCTACGTGACCGAGGAGGCCGGCCGATTCGACGCGGCCAGACCTGCCCGACGCGGCATTCCCGAAGCCATTCTGGCCGAGGGTAAGTCGGTGTCGCAGGTACAGAGTTTGACTGTCACCTCACTCGAGACGACCGGTCGGGCACTACTGACGCGATTACGCGACGAACAGGTATCGCCACTGGAGACACACCTCGAACGGGAAGCCCCCGAGGCAACGGTCGACCGCCGTGGCTCGACGATGCTCGTCACCGCCGAGACGGACGACCGTCCGAGCGTTCCGGCGACGGTCGCTATCGTGACGGCCGGAACCGTCGATGGCCCGGTTGCTGACGAGGCGGAACTCGTCTGTGTCGACGGCGGCCTCGAGGTGGACCGGCTGGAGGACGTCGGCGTCGCGGCACTGGATCGGCTGCTAGATCAGGTCGAGCGGTTGCGAGCGGCCGACGTCTGCATCGTCGTTGCTGGCCGCGAGGGTGCGCTGGCGACCGTCGTCGCGGGGCTGGTGAACACTCCGGTGATCGGGGTGCCAGTCTCGAGCGGCTATGGCCACGGTGGCGATGGTGAGGCCGCACTTGCCGGAATGTTACAGTCCTGTACGGTACTCTCGGTCGTCAATATCGACGCAGGATTCGTCGCTGGCGCTCAGGCGACGTTGATCGGTCGGGCAGTGGCGGACGTTTCGTGAAGCAGATGACAGCCGTTTTCACTTCGTTCAACGTCGGGTTCAAAAGGCGAAGAAAATCTTCCTAACGACCAAAAGTTAACAGCGTTTGGCTAAGCCTATTTAACCATGTAGCGGTTACGATGTATTGCCGGACGAGAGCCGGCGTTACCATGCCCACGTGTAACCATTGCGGCGCGCATGTGTCCGAACGCTTTGCACGCGTCTTTGCGGACGCGAACGGCGAGATTCACGCGTGCATCAGCTGTTCGGCCAACGCAGGAATCGCCGAAGTCGCCAGAGAGCGCGCCAGAGGCACCTGATAGGGAACGGTCCCTACACCCCGCTGTATCGCTTGCAAGGAATAACTTGGCCCCGGTCAGGACGCTTTTTAAACCACCGTCCGTACGTCGAGACGATGGCCGCCCACGTCGTCTACGTGCTCGAGTGTGCTGATGGGTCACTGTATACGGGCTACACCACCGACCTCGAGCGACGGGTCGACGAACATAACCGCGGCGTCGGTGCGAAGTATACCCGCGGGCGAACACCCGTCGAGGTCGTCTACAGCGAGCGCTACGAGAGCAAATCTGCGGCGATGTCACGGGAGTACGCTATCAAGCAACTCACGCGCGTCCAGAAGGAACGGCTGGTCGGTCTCGAGGGAGGATAATCGCCTGCAGCGTGTTTTTTGGGAGCGTCTCGAACTCGAGGAAACCACCTCTCTACTCGAACCCGGGGTGGGAAACCACCTCTCTACTCGAACCCGGGGTGGGAAACCACCTCTCTACTCGAACCCGGGGTGGGAAACCACCTCTCTACTCGATCATGAGGATGTTCAGGTCTTCGTGGTTGTTGGGGCCTGTACTTTCACCCTCGAGGGTGTACCGATACTGATCGACATGCTTCGCGACCTTTCAACTCAAGGTTCGGTACATCCTGATCGACGAACGGCCCTTCACGGACTCGCTTTTTTGCTTGCGTCGACCCTCGTTCCGGGGACGGTCACCGCACAGGACGACACGGAGGAGGACGAAACGCAGGACGAACCCGACGAGGATCCGGAGGACGATGAACCTGTAGAGGAAGACGATGCTGCCCAGCCCGCCGACTCCGTCATCGTCGAACTGGTCGACTTCGCCTACGAGCCGGGGACAGCGAGCGACCTCGAGATCCCGCCCGGAACGCGGGTCGAGTTCGTGTGGATCACCGACAACCACAATATCGTCGTCGACGCTCAACCCGAAGCGGCTGACTGGGACGGGCACGAACCGATCGAGGACACCGGCTTCGAGTACGAGTACACGTTCGAAGTCGAGGGTACCTACGACTTTCACTGTACCCCACATATCGGGCTGGGCATGATCGCGACGATCGTGGTCGATCCCGAGGCAACACCCGACGACGATACCGTAATTCCGGAGGTCGTCCCGTTTTCGGCGTGGACGCTGGCGATCGCGACCGTCGTCTCGCTGATTGCGGTGCTGGCACTCACGTACATGTTCATGCGCTTTGGCGGGCCATCGGCGGAGTGATGCAGTTTGATGCGCTCTGTTTCGCGACCTCGAATCGATCTGAAATCAGATGCAGAGACTGGAGTCGATAGCGGGCCACCGATCTCGAGGAACAGCAGACCGTCTCAGTAGCCTCCCAAGCGTCGACCGATGCGTGAAACCGGACAACGCCCATCGGTTTCACGCATCCGTAAAGAGTGGGGAAGCCACCCAGACCCTCTCAGTCGTCCGTGGTCGGGATCTCTGGAGGCTGCCGGTCGTCGATGAAGGCGTACTCCACGAGCTGACGGCCGAGTTTCTCTACTCTGTCTTCGAGACTCGAGTCGATGAACGCGCGCTCGTCGATGGCGGCGGGGTCGTACTCGAACTTGTCAGAGGCGTTTCGAATCCCAACCTGGTGGGGTAACACCCAGGCGTGGACGCCTCGCATCGTACTTCGCAGGTGATCGAGGGTCGGGCCGTAGGAGCCGCCGCCGGCGGTCGCCAGCAGGCCGACGGTGGTGTCCTCGAACTCGTCCCAGCCACAGTAATCGTGGAAGTTCTTGAACGCACCCGAGAACGTGCCATGGTAGACCGGCGTGCCGATGGCGATTGCGTCGGCCTCACGGGCAAGCTTCAGTACTGCAGCGCCATCGCCTTGATCGTCAATATCGGGGTTGTACACCGGAAGATCGTACGCACCCAGGTCGAGTAACGTCGTCTCGGCTCCGGCATCTTCAGCTGCCTCGAGGACGTATTTCAGGGCTGTGCGCGTGTAACTCTCCGCCCGGAGGCTCGAGGAGACAGCGAGGACCTGTGGGGGACGGCTCATACAGGAGTCACGGGCGAGGCAGATAAAACAATCTCGACTTCTGGACTGTCGACGCCGTAGCATTTCCGAGCGTTCGGGCCGCTGACAGTTCTCTCGTTGGCGCTCGTGTTGGATGATCAGCGGTTTTTTCGGGACCGGCCTCGAGGGACGCGTATGGAGCAGATCGCGTTCGGAACTGACGGCTGGCGAGCGCCGCTCGAGACGTTCACGCCGGTTCGTGTTCGGATGGTCGCCCAGGGTATCGCATCGACGCTTCAGGCGGAGGGACACGACCAACCGGTCGTCGTCGGCTACGACGCTCGAGAGGGATCTCGAGGGTTTGCCGAAGAGGTGTCGCGGGTCCTCTGTGCGAACGGATTCGACGTCCTGCTCAGCGAGCGTGACCGACCGACGCCGCTGTATGCGTACACGGTCGTCGACCGCGAGTGTGCTGGGGCCGTCGTAATCACGGCATCGCACAACCCGCCATCGGACAACGGTATCAAGTTCATTCCGAGCGACGGCGCACCGGCGCTGCCGCCGGTGATGGACGCGATTGCCGACTCGCTAGGCGAACCAATAGCGCTCCCTGCTGATGAACACGGATCGGTCCGGGAGTTCGACCCGCTCGAGGATCACGCCAGCCACTGTCTCGAACTCGCGGAATCGATCCTCGAGGATGCTTCCGGGTCCGAGGACGCGGACGTTCACGCACACCTCGAGGGTCTCACCGTCGCCTACGACGCGATGCACGGCAGCGGTCGGGAGGCCACGGACGCACTTCTCGAACGGGCCGGTGCCGGGGTCGAACGACTGCGGTGTACGCGCGACCCCGAGTTCGGCGGTGGCGCGCCAGAACCGGCGGCGGAGACGCTCGAGGAACTGGTCGAGGTCGTCACCTCGGGGGCGGCCGACCTGGGTATCGCGAACGACGGGGACGCCGACCGTATCGCCGTCGTCACGCCCGAACGCGGATATCTGGACGAAAACCTACTCTTTGGGGCGCTTTTCGACTGGCTGCTCGAGTCCCGCTCGGGCCCGGCAATCAGAACGGTATCGACCACCTCGCTGCTCGACCGCATCGGCGAGGCACACGGCGAGTCTGTCCACGAAGTTCCCGTCGGATTCAAGTGGATTGCCCGGGGGATGGCCGAGCACGACGCCCTCGTCGGCGGCGAGGAATCGGGCGGGTTCAGCGTCCGTGGGCACGTCCGCGAGAAAGACGGTGTGCTCATGGGACTGCTCACCGCGTGCATGCACGCGGCCGAACCGATCGACGACCGGGTCGACCGGCTGCTCGAGACCCACGGGCACATCGTCCAGCGAAAGACGAGCGTTCCCTGTCCCGACGAGGAGAAAGTGGCCCGCCTCGAGGCGCTCGCTGACGACGTTCCGGACGTCGTCGCGGGGGCCGCCGTCGACTCGGTGAATACGGCTGACGGCTACAAACTGGCTCTCGAGGACGGCTCGTGGTTGCTCGTTCGGCCGAGCGGAACCGAACCCGTGTTGCGAGTGTACGCCGAAGCCGGGACGCTCGAGCGAGTGGAGACACTGCTCGAGGCGGGTGAACGATTGCTCGAGTCGGTGGCGTGACGCCGGATTCTGGTAGCCAGATCCTACAGTATGGTACCGACGCCAATATTTTTGCTCCTGGTCGGTGGCGGTGGCCTATGGGCGACAAAACCACCGCTAGTGAGCAACACTCGAGAGAAGAAACGGCTGACCTTCTGCAAGCGCTGGCAAGCCAACTCCGCGGGGAGGGAACGGCCGACGTCACCGTCGGCAACAAAGTCGTGACGCTGACGCCGAGTGAAACGGTCGAGTACGAAATTACCGTCGAGGAACGGTCACCGATGCTCGGCCGACGTCGGGAAGAGATTTCGATCTCACTCGAGTGGGGTGTCGAGACGGAATCGTAGTGGCTGTTTCCTCGAGTTGGGGCCCCAAACTGGTCTTGCTATCGGGTGTCGACGTCACCGACTTCCGTCACCGGAGGGATCCGGCGTTGGCTGGGTGACGAACTCGAGGAGGTCCTCGTCGTCGATCTCGAGACCCTGTCGTCGGAAAAAGGAGGCGACGTTGTGACAATCACGCTCGAGGAACCCTCGGCTGTTGGGATGGTGAACGGTGACGGCCTGTCCGAGATCGATAACCACGAGGTGGCCGTCGTGAAAGACGACGTTGTACTCGCTGAGGTCGCCGTGAATGAGGCCCGCCGAATACAGCCGACGCATGTACTCTCGCAGCACTTCGTAGGCCGTCTGTGGGTTCTCGACGTGGACTTCCCCAAGCCGTTTAGCTCGGCCGTCTTCGTCACCGAAGTACTCCATGACGAGGACGTTGCGTTCGGTGGCGATCGCCTCCGGAACCCTGACACCCGCACGTCTCGCTCGTTGGAGGTTGGCGAACTCCTTTTTCACCCAGGCGAGGACGACGTCTTTTTTCTTCCCGCCGAGTCCCTCGAACCGAGGGTCACCCTCGAGATAGTCACGCATCTGGCGGAAGTTGGAGGCGTTGATGCGGTAGACTTTGACGGCGACTTCGCGGTCGTCACCCAGGGCGTGGTAGACGTTGGCCTCTTTGCCCGTCGATATCGGCCCACCGAAGGCCTCGACGTGGCCGTCCTGTACGAGCTTGTACAGCGCGGCGAAGGTGGCGTCGTCGAACACTGACTGTTCGACTTTGAACTGGTCTGCGTCCTTGATTCGTTTCTCGAATTGCTCGAACGACCGATCCCGTTTCCGGGCGATACGGTCCGCTTCGGTGTCGGTGACGTCGATTTCTTCCCACTCGTCACCGGGGGTGTCCGTCTCCTCGAGGTCGACCAGTTCGAACTCCGTTGGCATCTACAATCACCTAGCGGTCCAGACGGGTAAAACCGCGGGTCCAGCACTACGAACAGACAGTTCGCACTCGGGGTTCCGAAACTGGGCTTCCAGGCGCGAACGTGCAGGTTTAACGGGGTGGATTCCCAACCCACGGCCAATGACTGACGCCATCGAAGACAACCCGTATCTTCGTGATCCGCCGACGGAGTTCGAGCCCGTTGACTCGCTCGAACCTGAGCGAGCCGAACGCCAGGTCGAGGCGCTCCGGGCGGCTATTCGCGAACACGACCGACGCTACTACGTCGAGAACGACCCGATAATTGCTGACCGGGCCTACGACCGGCTGTTCTCCCGCTTGCAGGAACTCGAGGACGCGTTCGACCTGGCCCATCTGGACAGCCCGACCCGCGGGGTGGGCGGCGAACCACTCGAGGCGTTCGAGACCGTCGAACACGTCGCCCCGATGCTCTCGATCGACCAGAGCGGCGAGGCCGACGACGTTCGCGCGTTCGACGACCGCGTTCGACGCGAACTCGAGGCGGCGGGCTACGACGGGGAAATCGCCTACGTCTGTGAGCCGAAATTCGACGGCGTTTCGATGGCCTTTACGTACAACGAGGGGAGCCTCGAGCGGGCGGTTACCCGCGGAGACGGTCGCGAGGGTGACGATGTGACGCGAAACGCCCGAACAATCGGTTCTGTTCCACAGCGGTTACACGACGACCCGCCCGAGTTTCTGGCGGTCCGGGGTGAGGTCTACATGCCCAAAGACGCCTTCCGGGAACACAACCGCGAGCGAATCGAACGCGGGGAGGAGCCGTTTGCCAACCCGCGAAACGCGACGGCCGGGACGATTCGCCAACTGGACCCGTCGGTCGTCGCCAACCGCCCCCTCGAGGTCTTTTACTTCGACGTACTCGAGGCGAGTTCCCTCGAAGATACCCATCTCGAAGCACTCGAGGCGTTTCCCGACTACGGGTTGCGGGTCAACGACCGGGTCGAACGCGTCGAGGACATCGATGGAGCCATCGAGTATCGGGACCGGTTGCTCGAGGAACGCGACGGGTTGGACTACGAAATCGACGGCGTCGTGATCAAGGTCGATTCCCGGGAAGCCCGTGAGGAACTCGGACAGACCGCCCGCCACGACCGCTGGGCCTTCGCCTACAAGTTCCCCGCGCGAGCGGAGGTGACGACCATCGGTGACGTGGCGGTACAGGTGGGTCGAACCGGCCGCGTCACGCCCGTCGCGTTGCTCGACCCCGTCGACGTCGGCGGCGTCACCGTCTCGCGAGCGAGTCTGCACAACCCCGAGGAGATCGCCGAAAAGAACGTCAACGTCGGCGATACGGTTCGCGTCCAGCGCGCTGGCGACGTTATTCCCTACGTCGAGGAAGTCGTCGAGAAAGGGAGCGAGGGCCACTACGAACTCCCCGAGCACTGCCCGATCTGTGACAGTGTTATCGAACGAGACGGCCCGCTCGCGTACTGTACCGGTGGGTTGGCCTGTGACGCCCAGCTTCGGCGCTCCATCGAGTACTACGCGGGCGACGACGGTCTCGACCTCGAGGGCCTGGGCGAGAAGACGGTCCGCCAACTGCTCGAGGCTGGGCTCCTCGAGAGCGTCGCCGACCTCTATGCGTTGCCCGAACGACGCGAGAAACTGCTCGCCCTCGAGGGCTGGGGTGAAACGAGCGTGGAGAATCTCGTGGCCGAAATCGAGGCGAGTTGCGAACCCGCCTTGGCTGACTTTCTCTCGGCGCTCGGCATTCCACACGTCGGCCCGACGACCGCACGAGAACTGGCCCGAGAGTTCGGCACCTTCGAGGCGTTCCGTACGACGGCCGAGGATACTCCAGCGGAACTCGAGGGTGTTGACGACGTCGGTGAGACGGTCGCACAGACCATCCACGAGTTCTTCGCCAGCGACGCGAACGCGGCTGCCGTTGACGCTATCCTCGAGGCCGTCGACCCACAGGAGTCGGCCCTCGAGTCTGGTGGCGACGCCCTCGAGGGACTGACGTTCGTGTTCACGGGGGCACTCGAGGACGTCACTCGCGATGAAGCCCAGGCGTTCGTCGAAACCCATGGTGCGAACGCAACGAGCAGCGTCTCGGGCAACACCGACTATCTGGTCGTCGGCTCGCGACCCGGGTCGACGAAACTCGAGGACGCCGAGGCGAACGACGTTCCGGTGCTCGAGGAGGACGACTTTTTCGCGTTGCTCGAGTCAGAAGGGCTGGCCCTCGAGTAGAGACACAGCCCTTATGCCCACGTCGCCTGTACTGGCAGGCGATGTACGTCATCGGAACCGTCGGACTGCCGGGAAGCGGCAAAGGCGAAGCCGCGACCGTGGCTCGAGAGCAGGGCATCCCGGTCGTCACGATGGGCGACGTTGTTCGTCAGGAGACCGCCGACCGCGGCCTCGACCCAACCAAGGACCACGGGACGGTCGCCAAAGCGCTTCGGGAAGAGAACGGTCCGGCCGCCATCGCCGAGCGCTCGCTGCCGATGCTCGAGGACCGACTCGAGAATCACGAGGGCGTCCTCGTCGATGGCATCCGGTCGGGTACCGAAGTCGACGTCTTCGAGGAGCGATTCGAGGATGCGTTCACCCTCATCTGTATCGACGCCCCGTTCGATGTTCGCAACGAGCGCATCACCGTTCGCGGGCGCGATGCGGGCGCTGGTGACGGTGGTGAACCCCTCGAGGCGCGAGACGAGCGCGAACGATCGTTCGGGATGGACGAGGCGATTGACCGGGCCGACGTCACCATCGACAACACCGATACGCTCGAGGCGTTCCGCGAGCGCATCGAAACGGTGCTCGAGGCGGCCAGAGACGGACGAATCGGTGCCATCGATACCGCGAGCATTACGCTCGAGTCAGAACCATGAGTGTCTACCGCGTTACCGCAGAGATCACCGCCCCCGTCTACGATACGGAGGTGACCAGTCGCGTCGAAGATGCGATTACGAACCTGTTCCCCAACGCCGACCTCGAATCACGGTTTGGCGAGGTTACTGGCACGGTTCACTCGCTCGAGCACTTCTCGGAGTGTCTCCATCGCCAGGAAATTCTCGACACCGCTCGCGGGGAGTTTTTCGAAAACCGTGAGGGACAGACGTTCGAGTTCGCCTTGAAAAAGCAAGCAGCGTTCGAAGGCCGGGTGAACTTCGCGGTCGGCGAACCGGACGAACTCGGCGAGATTTCCGTCCGCGTGCGAGTGGACGAGCCGGGCCTCGAGGAGTACGTGGATACCATCGCGCCACCGACCGAGGACGGTCGCCCGCTCGAGTCCTGATACGGTCTGTTGGAAGGTTTTATCCGCGACAGTTTTCGGCCCGCTCGAGTGCATCCTCGGCGTCGGCTTCGGCCGCTTCGGCCCCGTCGGGGTCGTCGTCTCTGGCGGCACTCGCGGCTTCGGCGAACGCGAGTGCGGCGTCCTCGAGGTTGGTCGCCTGACAGCCGAGCGTTTCGAAGTACGTCAGGAGGCCGTCTGGGGCCGTTGACTCGCCTTCCGCGAGTACCACTGCCGTCTCGTCGTACGTGTCGGCTGCCCCTTCGAACGCGTCTATCGCGTCGTCGTAGGCTTCGGCTTCGAGGTGGTCGCGGCCTGCTTCGAGCGCGGAGTGTGCGTCGACGAAGGTGACCGTCGACGCCGAAAGCGTCGCGAGCGAGTCCACGACATCCTCGAGGATGGCGGCCCCCTCTTCGACGTCCTCGAGAGCGGTGATCGCGAGGGAATCGAGCCGGTCGGCGTCGAGTTCCTCGAGCGTATCACGGGCGTCCTCGAGGCGGTCGCTGGCAGCACCGAACGTCTCGGAAAGGTCCGTCGCGACGGCACGTGCGGCCTCGAAGTCCGTCTCGTCGACGGCGTCGTTGATTTCGTCGATTCGACCCTCGAGCGTGTCGTCGGTAACGGTCGACGTGACGGCGATCAGTTCCTCGAGCACCGAGGCGTAGGCGGCGAGTTCCTCGATATCGGCTTCCTGTTCGGCCGTCGGATCCGCGTCCCGAGCGGTTTCGAGTGCCTCGATTCCCGTCTCGAGGAACTCCTTGGGTTCGTCCGGATCGTAGTCGCTATTTTCGGGGTCCTCGAGTTCACCCTGGGACTCCCTGAGGGAGGCACCGGAACGGTTGAGTTGCCCGGCCGCAGTGCGTATCTGACGGTCTGCCTCGCGGCTTTCTTCGGTTTCCTCGCCGTTTTCGCTCGAGCCGTTTCCGTCACTGTCTCCGTTCCCGTCACCCGTCCCGTTCCCCAGATCGGTCGTCTCCGAGAGGTCGCTCAGACAGCCGGCGAGGGCCGAGGCCGAAAGCCCCGTGCCGAGCGTCAGAAGATAGTGACGTCTGTTCATACAGACTGTCAGTTACTCGTGACGCTTGAACGTGGCGGCCAATTCTCTGGAGGGTTGCCCGTACCCGCAAACTCCCGTCCACAGGAGTTCATACGGTTTACTGTAACTCTTCACCGGTATTTGGCCTCACGACGCCGGCAATCATCGACAAGAGACTACAGTAAACCGTATCAGTCGTGGGTCGATGACAGAGCTATCGCGTTCGCTCGAGGTTCGAAAAAAGACGCGAGGGATCAACGAGTACGCGGATTCAGAACGGGCCGCCGCCACCGCCCATTCCGCCCATACCGCCACCGCCTTGCTGTTGCATCTGTTGCATCATACGCTGCATCTCCTTGTCCGACCCCATCCCCTGGAACTGCTTGAGGGTCTTTTCCATCATCTTGTACTGCTGGAGCAGTTCACGGACGCTCTCCTCGCTGGTGCCCGACCCGCGAGCGATACGGCGAATCTGGCTCGCACCGATTGCACGCGGATACTCCTTTTCGGCTTCGGTCATCGAATCCATAATGAACTCGAAGGTGCGCATCCGATCCTGGGTGACGTCCATCGCGTCGTCGGGCAACTGGTCTTTGATCCCGCCGCCGAAGCCGGGGATCATGTCCAGCACCTGATCGAGCGGCCCCATGTTGTTCATCGCCTCCATCTGCTTTTGCATGTCCTTCAGCGTGAACTGGCCCTCGAGCATGTCCTCGGGGTCCCAGTCTTCGTCCTCGACGCCCGTCTGCTCCATCGCACGTTCGACGCGTTCGGTGAGTTGGGCGAGGTCGCCCATCCCGAGCAGTCGGGAGATGAAGCCGTTGGGTTCGAAGCGCTCGATGTCCTGGACTTCCTCGCCAGTACCGAGGAACGCGATTGAGGAGTCGGTCTGGTCGACGGCTGTCAGCGCGCCACCACCCTTTGCAGTCCCGTCGAGTTTCGTGATGACGACACCGTCGATGCCCACTGACTCGTCGAACTGCTGTGCCTGGTCTTTGGCTCCCTGACCGATGGCAGCGTCGAGAACCAGCAAGCCCACGTCTGGATCGACGACCGACTCGATGTCTTCGATCTCGTCGATCAGGTCCTCCTCGAGCGCGTGACGACCGGCCGTGTCCACGATGTGGACGTCGGCCTCGCTCGTGGCCTCGAGGCCGTCGCGGGCGATCTGGACGGGGTCGTCCGCGTCGGGGTCGCCGTAGAAGTCGACCTCTGCACGGCGACACATCTCTTTGGCCTGGTCGTAGGCACCGGGTCGGAAGGTGTCGGTTTGGATGACTGCGGGTCGCAGTCCTTTGGTCGAGAACCACCAGGCCATCTTCGCGGACGTGGTCGTCTTCCCCGACCCCTGTAGGCCGGCGAGCAGGATTGTCTGTTCTTCGAGCGGGAGCTCTGTCGACTCGCCGATGAGGCCCACCAGTTCCTCGTAGACGATGTGGAGAACGAAATCCCGTGCGGGGGTTCCGGCCGGTGGCTCTTCCTCGAGCGAGCGGGTTTTGATGTTGTCTGAGAGCTCCATCACGAGCGAGACGTCGACGTCAGCAGAGAGCAGCGAGCGCTGAATCTCTTTGACGACTTCCTCGACGTCCTCCTCGGAGATGCGTGACTTGCCGCGGAGTTTGTCGAGGGTGCCTCGGAGGGAGCTTCCGAGATCGTCGAGTACCATTTGGGTGTCGATAGGCGACGATACGGTTAAAGCCTTGTCCGTTAGGTTCTTCCAAACGGCATCCAATCGCTCGAGGCCGAACTCCACCGCTCGAGGCAGGACTTTATCGCTCGAGAGGGCGAACTCCATCGCTCGAGTTGACTGCCCGAGAGGCCACCAGCTGTCCGGGCGTTGTGCTGTGCGGACTGCTCTTTGCATCGTTCGGAACCGTCAAATGGGCCAATCTTCTGGAACTCCATATGGAGGTACTGCTCCGGTTGCTGGCGCTGCTTGGACTCTTGCTCGTCGGCACGGGGCTTCGGAGCGTTGGGATTCTCGACGCTACCCGAACGAAACGACTGAACGCCGCTGCCTACTACGTCGCGCTGCCAGCCCTCGTCTTCGTCGCAACCTACGACCAGGCGATTTCCTCGATCGTCTCACTCGAGCTGTTCGTCGGGGTGATCGCCGTCCTGCTCGGGACCGCGGCGGTAGCCTGGTTTATCCATCGAAACCGGGCCTCGAGCGCCCGTCGCAGCGTTGCTGTCGTGCAGTCCTATCACTCGAATCTGGGCTACCTCGGCGTCCCGCTCATCGCTGCGACGTTCGACGATGGGGTAACCGCCATCGCCAGCGTGATCCTCGGTCTCGGGGCGCTGATCCAGGTGCCACTGACCGTGTCAATTCTCGTGTTGGTCAACGGGACCTCGACCCGAATCCGCGACCAGGTTCACAACCTGGCGACGAACCCAGTGTTACTCGCCCTGATTGCAGGGATGGCTATCGGTTCAGTCGGTGTTCCCGTCCACGGAACAGTCGTCGTCGGCCTCGATGCCCTCGCTGGGCTGGCGCTCCCGCTCGCACTGCTCTGTGTCGGTGCCTCACTCGACCTCGATCTTCCCGACCTCGACCCGTTTGCGACCGGTTCGGTGACGGCGGTCAAAATCGCCGCCATGCCGGTGCTCGCCTGGCTGGTCTTCTCGCTGCTGGCGGTCGATTCGGACACGTTCACCGCAGCCGTAATCATGCTCGCGATGCCGACGGCCGTCTCGACGTACGTGTTCTCGAGTGAACTCGGCGGCGACGAACGCTTTGCCTCCCTGAACGTGTTTGTGACGACGGTGGCGTCGGTCGCGTCGCTGTTCGTGCTGATTGCTCTCCTTGGCTAGTCCTCCGCCAACGCGTGACGAAGCGCTCGTCCACGCCCGGAGCGCCGACAGCGTCGCACACACCACCGTTTCACCTCGAGCCCGCCGCGCCCGAACGTTCTTGTACGTTCCGGGAGCCAACACGGGTATGCAAGTTGGCATCATCGCCGATACCCACGACAACGTCGAGGCAGCCGAACGGGCAACCGATCTCTTCGCCGAGGAAGGCGTCGAGCTGATTATCCACTGCGGCGACTTCATCGCTCCGCCGTTGCTCTCGAGTTTCGAGGGATTCGAACTGCACGGCGTGCTCGGCAACAACGACGGGGAAATATCGGGTCTCGAGGCCACCTTCGAGAGTCTCGGTAACGAGAGCGAACTCCACGGTCGGTTCGGTACGCTCGAACTCGACGGCCTCTCGGTCGCGGTGCTTCACGGCGAATCGCTCGCGGAAGTCGACGCCATCGCCGAAAGCGAGACGTTCGACCTGGTCTGTCACGGCCATCACCACGAGCGTAAACTCACGGAGGTGGGTCGGACGATGGTTCTCAACCCCGGTGCCCACTTTCCGACGGTGCCCGAGGAACACCGCACGGTCGCCATCGTCGACACGCTCTCGGAAACAGTTCGCTTTCGGTCGGTCCTCGAGTGAATCACGCGACGTGGAGATCGAAAGCAGGGCCACACGCTCGAACACTCTCGGCCGGAGAAACCGATAACGGCTGAATCTCGGCGGGGGAAAACCACAACGGCTGAATCCCTCCAGAGAATAGGTCGGATATGCTCTCTCGAGAGAACCGCGTCCTGATGGGGGCGATGGCACTCGTCGTCATCGTCTTTCTAGTCCTCGAGTGGCTGTCGACCTCGGTGGGAATCGAGGGATTGGCGGGTCCACTCGCTGGCTTCTTCCTCATCGTCGGACTCGGCGTCGCCGCTCCACAGCTGTACCTCGCGAAAACGGACTCGAGTCGGGAGCCAGTGACGCGGCTCCGAATCGTCGTCTTTCTCACCGTCGTCTTCGCGTTCGTGTTCGTGTTGGGCGCGAGTTCGTTCGAACAGCTAGTCATTCTGGGGTTGACTGGCCTGCTCGTCGTCGGCTGGTTCGGTTACGAACTGAAGCTGGCACTTGAGGCCGCTCGCGAGCGCGGTGATTTGCCGGAACTCGACGCCGAATAAGCAAGCATACCCGTCCGGAGACCGAAACCCGACTATGAGCGAGCCGACCGATTCGACGACTGCGGGCGACTCCACCTCGGACGACCCGCTCGAGGACCCGGACGCCTACCGAAACGCACTCCAGGCGAAACGCGAGGAGAAAGACCGCTTCTTTGCCGACCACCCACAGTCACCGATTCCACCCGAGGAACGCGAGGACTTTTCGGGGCTGACGTACTTCCCGCCTGACCCTACGTATCGGGTGACAGCGACGGTATCACTCGAGGACGACCCCGATTCGAACCCGGTGGCGATGGATACCTCGAGCGGTCGGGAAGTACGCTATCTCCGCATCGCGACGCTCACGTTCGATCTCGAGCGCGACGACCCGGATCTCGAAGATGGAACCTACGAACTGACGGCCTACAGCCAGGACGGTTCCTCGGACACGCTGTTCGTTCCGTTCCGGGACAAGACGACGGGCCAGCAGAGTTACCGCGGGGGGCGATATATGGAACTCGACGTGGCCGGCGACCTCGAGGACGGCCAGGAACTCATCGTGGATTTCAATCTGGCGTACTCGCCGTTCTGTGCCTTCAGTGAAACGTTCGACTGTCCGCTCCCGCCAGAGGAGAACTGGCTCGAGGTGGCGATTGCGGCGGGCGAGCAAGAGTATTGACTGACAACCTCAGGGCGCGACGCCCACGGTCAACAGTGTCCCGAACGTGCGATAGCGCTCGACCATCGCCTCGCGGGTTTCCCAGTTGTCGGTCGGGAACGCTTCGGCGTCGGGAATCTCGGTTTCGCGATCCGGAATGCTGTCCTGTTCGGCGACGTACAACCCGGCGTCTCGGAAGGCTTCTCGGTACTCGTCTCGAGACCAGCGGGTCATCTCGACGCTGATGTTGTCCTGCCAGTCGTGGGAGTGGACGTTCTCCTCATAGTAGTTGACCGCACAGTAGAAGGTGCCGCCGGGCCGCAGGACGCGTCGGACCTCCTCGAGGGCGGCGTGGGGATCACTCGCGTAGTAAAACGCCTCCATCGTCCAGACGTGGTCGATACTGTCGTCGGCGAATGGAAGTGAGCCGAAATCGCCGATGACGTAGCCGACTCGGGGGTCGTCGGTGTAGCCCGCGGCGTTGTGTGCCATCTCGGGTGCGCCATCCAGTCCGTACACCCTTCCGGCGTCGTTCGTCTCTCGGATTGCGCGGCCTGCGTAGCCGCTGCCACAGCCGAGGTCGAGGACGGTGTCGCCGGCCTCGACGGGCATCCGTGCCAGGGCGTGTTTCGCCGTGTGCCAGTGGCGCGTTTCCATCCCTTTGTCGCGGCCGTCGGCCGCCCACGCGTCGAACTCTTCGCGAACGCTCATACACGTTCACTCGAGCGCATCGGGAAAGGAAGTTTCGTTCGCTACGGCCGGGGACCGGTAGTTATTTTAGGTCTGCCTAAAAAGTGATGAGTGGAGGCCAGCACGCATCCGTGGGCATCGGAGCATCTGGCCCCATAGCACTCCATAGCTTTTCGGCGTCGACATCCTCGAGAGTTCCACGAGGTAACCGTGTCTCGGGCGTCGATCGTCTCAACTGACGTCGTACCCTTCCTGTCGAAGGAGCAGCAACATCGAGAGTCCCGAGATGAGGATCAACAACAGCGCGGGAATAGCGGCGAACCGGTAGGCGAGGGAGCGTTGTGCGCCCCAGATAATAATGACCAGCGTGTCCAATCCGGCCGGCTGTAACATCAGCGTCATCGGCAACTCCTTCATCGTGGTCAGAAACACGAGTGCCGCACCGACGACGACGCCGGGGGCGATCAGTGGGAGGGTGACGCGTCGAAACGTCTCGAGTCGGCCGGCGTTGAGCGTTCGGGCGGCCTCGAGGGTCCGTGCGTCGATCTGTAAAACCGAGGAGCGAACCGCGCCGACCGCCTGGGGGAGAAACCGGACGACGTAGGCGAAGACGAGCAGCCAGACGCCCTGTCGGTACAGCGAGGGGAGGGTTCTGGTTCCGAGAAACACCAGTGCGAGCCCGATAACGACACCCGGAACGGCAAAGCCCAGGTAGGTCGCTCGCTCGAACAGCCGCGAGAGCAGCGAGTGACGCCGGCCGGAGTAGTAGGCGACGGGAAGGGCGAACGCGCTGGCGGCGAGTGCGGCGAGCACGGCGAGGTAGACGGAGTTGTAGGCGAACTCCCACTGGAACTCGAGGGAGGGGATGGGGTCACCCTGGCTGATGAGCAGCCACCGTGTGAAGATGGCCACGGGGACGACGAGTGCAAGTGTTCCGATGAGGGTGATTGCGCCCATCGCGGGCCACTTCCAGCCGCCGAGACGGATGGTCGTTCCCTGACCGGTTGCACCGCTCGCGTCTTCGTCTCGACCGATACCGGCCTCGATGACGAGGATCACGGCGACGAGGGCGATCAACTGTAAGGCGAGTAAGGCCGAATATTCGACGTTGTAGCTGCGAAATTCAGTATAAATCGTACTCGTAAAGACGTTCACTTGCATGAACGCGGGGGTACCGAAATCGGAGACCGCATACAGGGCTGCGAGCAGCGCACCCGCAGCGATACCCGGTCTGATCTGGGGTAAGGTTACCCGACGAAACGCGCTCAGCCGGCTGTGGTTGAGCGTCCGGGCGGCGTCGACCAGTGAGCTGTCCATCGACAACAGGGCCGCTCGAGTCGTCAGGAAGACGTAGGGGTAGGTGTATAACGTGATGATGAACGCCGCCCCACGAAGGCCGTCGACTCGAGGGATAGTCACGCCAAGGAGGCTGTCGATTTCGCCACCGGAACCGAACATCGCAACGAACGCTATCGCGCCGATGTAGCTCGGAATAACGAGCGGGAGCGCGGCGACGATGGTCCAAAACCGGGGATAGGGGAGGTCCGTTCGCGTCGTCAACACGGCCAGTGGAACGCCGAGTCCGATCGAGGCGACGGTCACTCCCAGCATCAACAGGAGACTGTTGAACGTCACCGACGCCGTCTGACTCGAGGTAAACATATCGAAGGCCCGAGACGGGTCGACGGTCCATGCTTGCCAGAGCAACCAGAACATCGGCGAGACCACGAGGAAGGCGACGATCGCGCTGAGCAGCGCCAGGGCCGCCGTCGACTGGGTGGCGTTGCTCGGTGACAGTCGACTCGTGTCAAGATCGTCGAGATAGGTGGTCGGTGATTTCATCGGTGCTCGGGGTGTACCGCTGTGTCGTTAGGGCTGTTTTGCGCTCAGTTCGCTTGAACCCACTGATAGCGCGCTCACCGCCAGGTCGGTCAATCGCAGCCGGTTGGTCACAGCCGACGTCACTCGAGTGTCTCGACAGGTCCACGATGCACAGACACGCAAGGCGGAAGCCCCGACTGGAGTCGTGGGTGAGTGACTACCGGTTCGTTGAAATCGTTTCGGCCGGTCACATCCGAAAATGCAAAAAACGTCCCGCCATGGCGATATTTTGGTTGAAACTGCTCCTGTCTAGACCGTCATGCCCTCTTCGTTGAGGAGGTCCTGTGCTTCGCGCAGGTCCATGTCGAAGTTACTGAGATCGAAGGTCGGTGGGTTGATATCCTCGAGGTTGGGTAGGTCATCGACGTAGTCGACGCCTTCGACGACCGGATATTCGCCGTTGGCATCCATCATGAACTCCTGCCCCTCTGCGGCCAGCAGGTGACGGATGAACTCGGCGACGAGTTCGGGGTCGTCGACGTCGTTCATGACGCCGACGCCAGCAACGCTGAACAGACAGCCGGGGTCGTTTTCGGTGAACGCGACGCTGATTGGTGCGTCGGGATCCTCGTTGAGGATGCGCGCTGCGTAGTAGCTGTTGCCCAGGCCGACGATCGGGTCGTCGTCGCCCCCGCGGTTGACCGCTTCTGCCTGGCTGGAACCGCCCGAGAACAGTTGTGCGTTCTGGTCGTTGACCATCCCACGCACCCATTCCCGAGTTTCGTCCTCGCCCTCGAGTTCGACCATCGCCTGGATGAACCCGCGGAACGTCCCGGAGTTCGGGCGGGTCGAAATGATGTCCTGGAAGCGATCGTCGGTTGCGTACGAGAAGATGTCTGTCGGCAGCTCATCCCAGCTGTCGAAGTCGGTCTCGCCCAGTCGGTCACTGTTGTACATAATCGACCGAACGCGGCCCGTGACGCCAGTCCAGAAACCGTCGGGATCGCGGTAGCTTTCGGGTACGGCATCGACGACGTCCTGGGGAAGCGCCTGCAGCGCACCGTTTCGCTCGAGTTCTCCGAGTGCACCAGGGTCCTGTGAGTACATCAGGTCGGCTGGAGCTGCATCACCCTCCTGGAGAATCTGGTTGACGTACACGTCGTTATCGTCGTAGAAGACGTTGAGATCGAGGTCGTCGTAGCGTTCGTCGATGGCGACGAACACGGGGTCGATCTGATCTCGAGTTCGACCGGAGTAAATCGTCAGTTCACCCTCGAGGTCACCGAGATCGTCCCACTGTAGTGCCTGTCCGTCGACGGGTGAGCCGAGCGGTTCGGCGTCGGCGACGGCAGTGTCCGATCCCTCGCCGTTGCCGCCATTATCGCCGACATCGCCGAGACAGCCAGCGAGGCCGACCAGTCCAGCAGCGGTGAAACCAGTCGTTGCGAGCAACCGTCGCCGTGTCTGTTTCGTCATCTATCTAGTTTTAGGCTGCCCTAAATGACTTATACCTTCCGAATTTGGTAGACCAAAAACCCTCGATTTCTCCATCTATGGGCACTACACGCGCGCAATCCGCTCACATCTTTCGTTTGCACTGCCGCGTGGAGACCGTCACGAGATGGGGTCACGTGGTTGCTCGAGTCCTCGAGCGTTTCACTATGTTTTAGGAAGGCCTAAATCCTAGGCGCCCATACTCCTGTGCAACTCGTGGTACCGACGTTGATACGAGAACGGACGATGACACGGAGACAGAACGCTCGACGGAGCGGATTCGCCGCTCACGGAGCGCCATCTCACCTGTCGTCTCGCAGTTTCGCCCGCTCAGCCGTCGATCACCCACTGGAGGCTACCTATGTCTGCTGAACAGGAACGAACGATCACACAGGCGCCACAGTCCGTCGTCGAACACTCCGAATCGTCGGTCTCGGAGACGCCGATTCTCGAGATCGAAGGCGTCTCTAAACACTTTGCAAACGAATGTGCCGTCGAAACGCTATCACTCGAGGTGCAGGAAGGAGAACTCCTGACCCTGCTCGGCCCCTCCGGCTGTGGCAAAACCACCACATTGAGGCTTCTCGCCGGCCTCGAGCGCCCAACGACGGGGACGATTCGAATCGACGGGGAGCCCGTCTCGGTCGCTGATGACGACACCTTCGTCCCCGCCGAAAAGCGAGACGTCGGCGTCGTCTTTCAGGACTTTGCCCTGTTCCCACACATGACGGCCGCCGAAAACGTCGCGTTCGGGATCAGCGACTGGCCCGCTGGCGAGCGCAAACGTCGAGTCACGAACTTACTCGAGTTAGTCGGCCTCGGCGACCAGGGCGAGTCCTCGCCCGAACAGCTCTCCGGTGGACAAAAGCAACGAGTCGCCCTCGCGCGCTCTCTCGCACCGGAACCCGAAATCCTGCTGCTCGACGAACCCTTCTCGAACCTCGACGTCGACCTCCGGGTCGAGATGCGCGAGGAGGTTCGTCGCATCCTGAAAGAGACGGGTGTCACCGCGATTTCGGTCACCCACGATCAGGAGGAAGCACTCTCGATCAGCGACCGCGTTGCGGTGATGGCCGACGGCCAACTCAAACAGGTCGACACGCCCGAACAGATCTTCCAGCAGCCGAAATCACGGTTCGTCGCGGGCTTTCT
This sequence comes from Natronosalvus amylolyticus, assembly GCF_024298845.1. Classification (NCBI taxonomy): domain Archaea; kingdom Methanobacteriati; phylum Methanobacteriota; class Halobacteria; order Halobacteriales; family Natrialbaceae; genus Natronosalvus; species Natronosalvus amylolyticus. Next base: position 2,438,117 of record NZ_CP101156.1, on the reverse strand, counting down.
GGGCCACGCGAGTTTCATCTCGGGGCGTGTCCGGGGCGACATCGTCCACACCCAACTCGGTCCAATCGGCAGAGACCGCATCCACGGACTCGCCCTCGAGTACGACCAAACCGACATCGACGTCTTGCTTCGTCCCGACGACGTCCTCGCGAGGCAGACGACCGAGAGAGACGCCAACGGCCGTGTGACCTACCGTCGATATCTCGGTCCGACGATTTTGTACCGTATCGAACTCGAGTCAGGCGACGTCGTCGAAGCGATGCACAACCACTCCGATCAGATCGAACTGAACGAACCCGTGTCGGTCGAACTGGCCGCAACCCACGACCTGGCCTGGTTCCCGACGACTGACGACCGGCCAACGGGCTGAGTGGTTCATCAAGCTTGAACGGGTGAGCCGAACCGATAGCGGATGTCGCGTTCGATTTACACGTCGACGTGTGACGGAGTACTGCGTCGCTTCCCAAACTGCAGTTATGCGTGAAATCCCGCAGTACGTTTCGATTTCATCGGCGGTCGAGGCGGATACCCCGAGGCTTGACCTCGGGGAGGAAGCCGACACTTGGGAATATAACCACGCATCACAGCACGGCCAACTCTCCCATGCTGCCAAACACTATCTATTACTACCACTTCTTATGAAGTATGGCAGAGGTGGTCAGGAACATCCAAGTCAAACTCAACATCCCCGAGTCACAACACTCGGCTGTTGACCAGACTTTTGAAGAGTTCCGTCAAGCCGCCCAACACGTCGCAGACCACGGATGGAGCGACGACCCAGACCACCTTGTCAAAGCCAAAAACAAACTCCACAAAGCCACGTACACCGACGTCCGCGAACAGACCAATCTCCAAGCCAGTCTCGTCCAATCCGCGAGAAACCTCGCCGCCGACGCCTTGTCGAACTGCCACGACTTGCTCGAAGATGATACGAACACGAGCAAACCAGAGTTCCGGGGTACTGTCATCGTGTACAACGGGCGCACCATCACGTACAACGACGACCACGTGACACTCTCCACCGTGGAAGGTCGCGTGAAAGCCGAGTACGTCTTCCCATACCACGACGAGGGAACACCGTTCGAGGAGTACTGGAACGAGGACAAGTGGGAGAAGCGAGAAGCCACGCTCCACAAGCGCAACGGAGAATACTACCTCCACGTTGCCGTTGAGAATGACGTTGACCCAGTTTCTACCGACGAGAAGACCGAGAACGGAGTGGTTCTCGGTGTCGATTTGAACGTGGACGGCTACCTCGCCGTTACCAGCACCGGAGCGTTTCTTGGAAACGCGGACGAACTCAACCACAAACGCGACGAGTACGAACGTTGTCGTGGACACTTGCAACAGACTGGGACGCGCTCGGCACACCTCACCATCCAATCACTCGGAGGCAGGTTTGCCGAGTGGAGTCGCCATCGCCTGCACGATGTGTCGAACGGTGTCGTTCGAGAGGCCGTTGAGAACGAGTGCACGCATATCGCGTTCGAGCGATTGACGTGGATTTGGACGCGCATCTCGAACGCGTCTAAGTTCCAGCAGTGGGCGTTCCGAGAGATTCAGCGACAGGTCGAGTATAAGGCCGAAGCGCACGGTATCGAAGTGGATACCGTGGCTCCACAGTACACGTCACAGCGGTGTAGCCACGGTGAGTGTGGGTTTACGCACGAGGATAATCGTGATGGTGACGAGTTCGAGTGTCTAAAGTGCGGGAAGGAACTGCACGCTGATTACAATGCTGCCCGGAACGTGGCGTGGCGTCTTGTCCAGAACTGGCTCAAGTCTGGGTCTGGACGGGCTACCAGTCAACTAGCCCTGAAGTCAGGAACGGTGAACGCGAACGGCGATTTCAACGCCTCCGCTGTCTAGCGGCAGAGCGGGAGTTCACTGACAAGCCCCGACCCTTGAGGTCGGGGTTGTTGACTAACGGGTCGACGTCTGGGAGGTGGCGAGCGGAGACTCGAGGCTGCCAGATATCCGCATACTTAAGTCGATGCCGAAAGTTGTTCCCGCTAATCATGACACTCGAGTACGCCCTCGAAATCGAGGGAACACCAGAAACCGTACCCGGTGGCACCGGTATTCTCCTGTTGCACCCCTCCACGGGCGAAACCGACCGAATCGACACCGACTTTCTGAAAACTGACACCGACTCTTTCCTCGTGGTTTCGACGCGAACGACCGCCCGCGAAGTCTCCCAGAAACTCGAGTACTACGACGTCGACGAATCTCGCGCCGTCATCCTCGACACCCTGAGCATCGAACGTGGCTACTCCCGACGCTCGGGTGAGGGCGTCCACTACGTCGCTGCCCCCGACGACGTCGACGGCATCGTCGCCCAGGTCGAGCGCTTCCTCGAAAACCACGACGGAAAGGTTCGCCTGAGTTTCGACTCGGTGACCGAACTGGCCTACTACGCTGGCGACGACGCAGCCCTCGAGACGGTCGAGCGACTGGTCACCCTGCTCGAAGAACACGACGCGGTCGGCCTCTTTCACCTATCCGAAGAAGTTCACGACGACGATGTCGTCGAGCAGTTCCGCGCGCTGTTCGATGGCGTCGTCGACCTCGACGAAGACGGAAACGTGAGCACGGCGTTCTGAAACTTCTTGGCGGTCCTATTCGAGCGGGACGACACTACTCCTCTGCCAGAGCTGCGAACGTCTTTTCGGCCCATCGAACCGCGTACGACGAGCCGTGCTCGCGGTAGGCGTCCGTATCGAGGGCCGCGAACGGGGCCGGCAACTCGAGCCCGTGTTTGACGGCAGCACAGGCGAGTTCGGTTCCATCCCCGAAGCTCGTCTCCCCGCGGGCGACCGCCCCTGGGAGTCCGCTGACGCGTCCCTCGAGGCGATTGCCGGCGTCTTCCCACGCGTCGAACAGCGCTGGGTGTGTCGACTCCCAGGCTTCGAACACGGGTCGGGTCCGAATGCCAACCCAGGCGTCGTACAGCGCGGCGGCGATCTGGTAGGTGTCGGCCGGGTCGAGGGGAACGGCCTCGTCGAGCGCACGATAGTCCGCTTCGAAAAACCCCAGGAAGTGTTCGGGGACCTCGAGCGAACAGGTAACGATCGCTTCGGCAAGCAAGAAGTCAATGAACGACTCGGGTGAGCCCTGTACGCGCGGTTTGACGAGGACGACGGGCGGCTCCGTCTGACGAGTCCAGACCACGCTCCCGTCACCGGGCATCCCGATCGTGAAGTCACTGCCGGCGTACCGGACCAGGAGCTGGGGGGCGTCCACTGGCAGCCAGTCGTCGGGGTAGCTCGCTGGCTCGAGGCCCTCGACGAAGAGGCCGAGATCGGTGGCCTGGGCTGGCGGGAGCGTTTCGAAGTCCTGTCCGACGTCGAAAACGCGGACGTCGGGTGCATAGGTCTCTCGAACGGCGTCGACCGCCGAAGAGAGCTGGCGTTCCTCGAACATCAGGCAGCGACGATCGATTGGGCGATAAGCAACAGCGCCAGCAATGCCGAGACAACGATCGTACTTACGACGACCTTCGTTGCAGTGCTCATACCCGCACGTCGTCGGTCAGGTCGCTTAAATCCATCTGTATCGACTATCGGCCTGGCTGACGACTGCGGTGTGAAAACTGTCTCGGGCCCCTCGAGTCGTTCTCTCGGGTTCAAGGATCATGTGCCGCGGGCCAACCTCTATTTCCACTGGAACACTTATCCCAAAGTAAAACCACATATTTGTTCATGAATGGGTGTCTGCACTCGAAACACAGGGGTATGTGAACAACTCTCGTTAACGGGGTAAATCGTGTTCTTCTACTCGTCCCGCCAGGAATCCGGGACGTCGATGACGTAGCGACCGTCTTCCTGCAAGGAGACGATGTACTCCTCGCGGTTGTACAGCTCCATCAGGTTCAGTTCGTACTCGCCCGGGCGGACGATTTTAATGCTCTCGAACTGCTCGTTGAGTTCCTCGCGCAACTCCTCGAGCGACGGTCGCTCATCGTTCGAGTCGGGTTCGCTGACGACGCGGCCGTCGCTCGAGTCCGGTTCACTCGGTGTGTCGGTCACTGGTGGGAGTTCGTCACTCGAGACGATATCGCTCCGGGCACTGGCCTGCGCCGTGTCTTCTTGTTCGGGCTGGTCGTGTTCGCGTCCAACAGGCCCATCGAGAACTGACTGATCGCTCGATGACTCTGGTCGCCGATCCTTCGATTCACGTTCACGCTGGTCCCCTGGCTCACGTGCTCGTTGGTCGCCCGAATCCGGTTCCTGAATCCGATCGGGTGCTGCGTGTTCAGCTACCGTCTTCTCCCGGTCAGGTGCCCGCCCATCGGCCCCGCTTCGGTCTTCCGGACGCCTGGCCGAATCCGGCCATTCTGGAAACGCAGTCTCGCTCTGACTGGAATCAGCCCCCGCCGCCGTCGACTCCGCTGGGGGCCCGTCGGTGATTCCACGCGAACGCTCGTCGGTACTCGATTTCGGTTGTGACTGTGTCGTCACTCCGCCTGCACTCGAGGACTGGGCTGGCGCGAACTGGAACTTGTTCCCGCCGCAGTCGGGACAGCCCGACAGCATCTCCTTGGAGCCGTCGGGAAACGTTCGGTCGCAGTTGGTACACTGGTGTGGCATTCGTCTGACTAACTCCGCGAGACAAGCGCACTGATGAGGTTCTCGTCTTTGTGCAAGGTTTCGATCTGGTTTGCCGGCCCGATCACGGTCAGCTTTTTCGGCGTCTCGTCGTTGCCCATGATCCGACCCAGCAACGAGGAATCTCGCGTGCTCGATTTCGGGTACGTCTCGATTTCGATGCCGTTGAACTCGTCCGGGCTGATCTCGGCCATCGTCACCTCGATCAGTTTGCTCTCTTCGTCCGGCGTCAGTCCCTCCTCGAGGATCACGATGTTGCCGTCGTGAACGCCGTCGAGGATCATCCGAATCTTTTCCATACTGGCCATGCCGTCCATTCGCTCCCCGCTGATGAGGTCGATCTGGACGCCGTCACGGCGGTCGTCGTCTGCGTTAGTAGCTTCAGGCATGGTTCACCCGAAGTACTCCGCGATGTTTTCGTACACTTCGTCCATGTTGTCTCCCTCTTTGGCCGATAGCGGCACCGTCTTGTGCTGGGGGAAGGCGTCTTCGATTCGCTTGACGCTCGACCCCTCGAGGTCGATCTTGTTCGCGAAGATCAACACGGGCAGGTCCCGCGATTCGATGATGCCGATTAGCATGGTGTTGACCTGCGTGATCGGGTCCTCAGCGCTGTCGAGTACGTAGATCACGCCGTCGACGTCCTCGCGGAGCCAGTGCATGGCCTCGGCAACCCCTTCGGTCGCCTCTCGAGAGCGTCTGATTGCGTCGTCTTTGTCCATCTCGTCGGTGAACTCCTCGTAGTCGACTTTGGTCGTCACACCGGGGGTGTCGACGATGTCGATGGTCACCGATTTGCCGTTGCGTTCGATTTCGACGTTTTCCTTCCGGCGCGCCCGTCGTGTTTCGTGGGGAATGTGACTTTCCGTCCCGATGGCGTCGCCCGTCCAGTCACGTGCGATTCGATTGGCTAACGTCGTGTTGTGGACGACCAGTCCCTCACTCGAGGCGAACGTGTGGTTGTCCGCAACCGTCAGATCGTAAATGTAGCCGTCGTAGTCGACCGTCTCGATGGACACGACTTCGTCCCACTCGAGCGTCGAGTCGGCGATGTGATGTACGAGTTCGGTTTCATCGACAGCCGGGAGTGTTTCGGCCATCGTTTCGAGTCGATCGACCGAGATGCTGTTCCGGCGTCGCATTCTGGCAACGTGTTTATTGTCGCCGTAAAACGCTCCCTGGGTCATTCCGAGGGCGTCGCGTGCGTCCTCGAGTTCCTCCATCAGTGGGAGGGTATGGACGTTTGGACTCGAACCGGCCGCACACAGTTTCTCGAGTCGATCCGCTTTCGCTTCCGAATCGAAGCCGATCGTCTCCTGGAACCGCCGGTGCTGGTCACTGCGTCCGATACAGAATTCGTAGTAGTCCGTTCCGTCGTGACGTTTCTCGCGGATTTTGCCAACGATACCAAAGCGCAACAGCAGGATCTGGATCCCGACGATGAGCTCACGGCTCGCACTCGAGATGGTAACATACCGGCCTCGGGCATCCGTCTCTGCTCCTTGGACGCTTCCTTCACAGTCGAACATGGCTCGCAAGAACGCCGCGACGGTTTCGTCGTCGGCCAGGAGGATCGACTGTGGAACCCGTTTTTCGGCCGAACAAGCCGGTTCACAGTCGAGTTTTTTGAGATACTCGACGAGCGAACGGCTGTTGGCTTTGACGATGGGTGTTTTGTCGTCGTACTCGTAGGCCGTCGTTTCGATGCCGAACCGCTGAGCGGTTGCTTCGAACTCGGCTCTGAGTTCCGGGTCATCGTTCGCAAAGGCGATCGACCGGGCATCGTGTTGTGCTTCCGCAATCGTCAGTGCGAGGAATCGCCCGACTGCCGGGTCGAGTTCCAGCGGTGTGACCGGTTTGGGATTGTGGTAGGTCGATTCGTAGACGACGGCTCCGCCATCTGCGTACAGAGCGTCGTTCGGTTTGAGCGAATAGTTCGCGCTCGTTGGCGTGTACTCGCCGAGCGTCGCCACCGCCGTCCCCTCGGAGAGGTCCTCGGCAGGGAGTTCGGTTACTCCCTCCGCGGTCATCGAGATGAACGGATGCTCGGGGCTAACGGTGAGTTCACGGCCGAGGCGGGTCTTGATTCGGTACATCGGGCCGGTGTACCGCTGTCTGAAGACGTGTGACACTTCCTTCGGCTCGACTGTAAGGTCATCGCGCACAGACGGGACGGTAATCGTCGTCTCGTTGCACTCGAGCCAGCGTTCGTGAGGTTCGTCGCTGACGTCGACTGGGTCGCTTTCTTCTCGTGCAACCCGCTCGTAGAGCGATTCGATCGGTTCGTACGTCCCGTCAGCGAGGAGCACGTCCTCGCCTTCTGCCAGACATTTTCCCGCGTTTGGCGGCCCGTAGATGCCGATTCGCTTTGGCTCCTGATCCGAAAACAGCCGGTCCGTGACGCGAGAGATACTATCTTTGAGTCCTGTAAACAATCCCATCCTGGGGTCCTCCGCACACCAGTGAGTGTGTCTGCGCGTACTACTGAACCGGATTCACTTAAGTCTACGTCAGACAGTGTGTTTGTCTCACACGTTGATCGGTTTCGTCTCCCGATTTTCACTCGAACAATCACGATTCTTTCCTCGAGTATCGGTGCTCCTTTTCTCGAGTATCAGTACCGCTTTCCTCGAGTTTCAGCGACCGCTCATACCCGTGAATACGAATGTACTATCAAATACTACGAAAGCAATACTATGACTTCGTTTTCCATCTTTCGAGTACTACTCACACGGAACCGGCTTGCTCGAGACCGATATTTGTGAGTCATATCGTCGAACAGTCTCGCCGATTCGTCGGGTAAACCGGGACACCTATTCAGGTTGGCACCAACCACTCGAGGGAACCCTTCGATGGTCAACCGAGACGAGTCCCAGAATAGTGAAAACGGGTCCCCGGCTGACGAAAACGAATCCTCGGTAGGCGAAACGATGTCGTCGGAAGCGGAGACGAGCGTCATCCAGCGAGAGTCGCCGGTCACGTTCTCTCTCGAGGGACTGCGCGTCGGCTTTCTGACGTGCATCCCCGTCGCTCTCGGCGTCGCCGGCTACGGCATCGCCTTCGGCGTCATCGCCAACCAGGCTGGGCTGAGCGTTGCGGAGGCGACACTGATGAGCGCCACGGTCGTCGCCGGCGCCTCACAGCTGATCGCGGTCGAACTCTGGGCAGATCCGATCCCGATCGCTGCCATCCTCTTTGCGACCGTCGCCGTCAACCTGCGATACTCGTTGATGGGGGCGGCACTCGAGCCCTGGTTTCGACACCTGTCGCCGACGAAGGTGTACGGCAGCCTGTTCGTGATGGCCGACGAAAACTGGGCGCTCACGATTCGCGACCTCCAGGCGGGCACCGGCCGGGGTGCGTTCTTGCTGGGAAGTGGTATTGCCATCTGGTCGTTCTGGGTCCTCTCGACGGTCGTCGGTGCACTTGCGGGTGACGCTGTCGGCGACCCTGCCCGTTTTGGCTTCGATTTCATCCTCGCGGCCGTCTTCCTCGCGCTGGCGGTCGACCTCTGGGACGGCCGCTCGACGCTGGTCCCGTGGCTGGTCGCGCTCGCGACGGCGCTGGTTGCCTCGGCATACGTCCCCGGTCGGTGGTACATCCTGCTCGGCGGGCTGACGGCCGCACTGCTCGAGGTGATCCGCTTTGATTCCTGAGGATGCTTTCGCCCTCGACGGACTGGTCGTCGCCGTCATCCTCGGGATGGCCGTCCTGACCTACCTGACCAAGGTTGGCGGCCTCTGGATTCTGAGCCGTCTCGAGGTGAGTGAGCGTCTCGAGGCCGGCCTTTCGGTGTTGCCGGGAGCCATCGTCATCGCGATTCTCGGACCGGAACTCGCAGCAGGGGGTCCCGCCGAGTGGGGAGCTGCTGCGGTCGTCGTGGTGATCGCCTGGCGAACCGATAACATCTTGCTGGCGCTCTGTGGTGGGGTGCTCGCCGTTGTGGTGTTTCGGGGTTTCTGACTCGAGGGCTTGCTGGCCTGCCCTGGGGGTTTGCCGTTGCCTATCGCTCTCTCGCTACAGCACGCCGAATCCGCCGAGAAGCAACCGAACACCGATGATCGTGAGCAAACCGAACACGAAGCGGCGGCGATACCCCTCGGAGAGACGATGTCGAAGCTGCGAACCGAGCACCACACCACCCACTGCTGGCACGGTGGCTGCCAGTGAGAGCGAGGCGACTTGCACTTCGTACAGCCCGAGCGCCGCGGCGGCGACGACCCGAATACCGTTGAGTCCGACGAACACCATCGCGATCACGCCGACGAACAACCCGTGTGAGAGGTTGCAACTGCGCAGGTAGGCGACCAGCTGGACGCCGACGTTGGTCGCTCCAAACACCAGTCCCGAGAGCCCGCCGACGACCGTCATCCATCGAGTCGACTCGACGAAACAGCGGTCTTTCACCCCGGCGACTCCCGGCATCGCCACGACTCGCTGGTTCGTCGCGACGAACGCCAGCGTCACCAGGCCGAGGCCGACCCGCAACGGCGAGGCGGGCAGCCACTCGAGCGCCCACATCCCGACGAGCGTCCCGGCGGTTGCGGCCAGCAGCAGGGGTCCAAACCGTCGCCCACACGTGCGTACCTCCGAGGCCGAGAGCTCGCGCACCAGCGAGAGGTTCACCGCGAGGATGGGAGCGATCATGAACACGACGGCTGTCGCTGGCTCGAGGACGGTCGACAGCGCCATGGTTCCGACGAGGGCAAAGCCGAAGCCAGCGACTCCGTTGACCGCTCCCGCGAGGAGCACGACGAGTGCGATCACGACGAGGGTGGACGCGCTAAATGGCTCGCGCGGAGACCAGTGATGCATACATGCTCTGTATTCATCACGAGGAGCGAAAAGTATCACCGCTTGAGGGTTTCAACAAGACCAGCTATCCCTTACTCTTCGACGGCCGCGGCCTCGAGGTCGGACTCACCGACGGTTTCGTCCTCGAGTGGGTCCTCCTCAATGTACTTCTCTTTCCAGGTGCCGCGGGTGAACCAGGCGACGCCGACGATGGCGCCGAGGACGTTCCCCAGCGCCATCCCGATCCAGACGCCGGTCGCGCCTAGGCCGAACGTCGACAGCGTGAGGCCCACGCCGGGTACCGTGACCGACCAGGAGAAGGCCAATACGAGCACGCTCCCGACGCGACCGATCCAGAGGGTGAGCATCGAGATGACCATCGCCGTCTTCGTGTTTCCAGCGCCGCGGAACGCACCCAGTATCACCTGGGAGACGCCGATAAAGGCGAACTCGACCGACCGAATCCTGACGTACTCGACCCCGTAGGCGATGGTCGCCGGCGCGTCGGGGACGTCCCCGAGGAAGACGCTCACGATGGGCTCGGTGAAGGCGACGGCGATGACCGCGACGACGAGCATGACGCCCGCTCCGGTCGAGGCGGCCAGCCAGACCGACCGCGCGGCACGGTCGGCCCGGTCGGCACCCAGGTTCTGGCCAACCATCGTATCGATAGCCCGCCCCAGCCCCATCGCGGGTAAGAACACGAGCGATATCAGGCGATTGCCGAGGCCGTAGGCGGCGACGACGGGCGGGGAGAACGTAACTACCATCGCCGTCAGGGTGATCATCGCCATCGCGCTCGTGGTCTGTTCGACGGTGCTCGGAACGCCGAGGCGAACGATATCCTCGATAAACTCGAAATCGGGCCACAGATGCGAAACCGTGACGTCGGGCCCACGGTCAGTCGCGAACAGCAGCCAGATGCCGAGCCCCGTTGCAACCCCTCGAGCGAGGATAGTCGCCAGTGCAGCTCCCTGGATACCGTAGCCGTCGAAGCTCACTCCAGCGTGGAGGGTTGCCTCGAGTCCCTCGAGGCCGAGCCAGACGAACAGCGGATTGTTCGAAAAGCCGAAGATGAGGAACGGGTCGAGAACGACGTTGAGCACGACCGAGACGATCATGACGACCATAGGGGTGCGGGTGTCGCCGTAGCCGCGCATCAGCGCTGAAAAGACGAAAAAGCCGAACATCAGGGGGATGCCGAGAAAGATAATCTCCATGTAGTCGGCCGCCAGCGGGATGACGGTCGCGGCCGTGTCTGGGTCGCTCGGGAGCAACTCGAGGGCTGGCCGGGTGTAAAAGTAGCCTCCGACGGCGATAAACACCGAGAGGATGGCGACGAACGAGAGCGTCTGACCGGCGACCAGTCCCGCCGAGCGATCGCCTTCGGCACCGGTGTACTGGGCGACTAAGATTGCGCCGGCCGTCGTAAATCCGCCTGCCACGGCTATCAGGAGAAAAATCAGGGGAAAGGCGAGGCTGATCGCGCCGACGGCTTCAGCCGATAGGCGGCCGAGATACAGCGTGTCGACGACGTTGTACGTTACCTGCAACAGCTGAATAACGACGATCGGCCAGGCGAGATGAAAGAGCGGACGAACCAGGCTGCCTTCCGTGATCGAATCGCGCGTATCAGTATCGGAGTCACTCTCGGCCCCATGATTGACAGTGTCGCTCTCCTCCTCTGGGTTGCCCTCGTCCTTTGGCACTCTCGAGTCGCCCGAATCGTCGCTCACTGCCCTCGACAATGCGTGTCTGCTCAATCAACCTTCTGAAACCGGGCCGCGTTTGCTGATTCTGAGAAACGTCGTGCTGTGGATTTCAGGCGTGTCGAAAAAGGGTCGATCGTCACCAGGCCAGCTGTCGAATCGCTATTGACGCTTTTCGTCGATGAACGACTGAATCTCGTCTTCGTATTCGACGTAGACGAAGTAGCCGACGCCAGCGAGCACTGCCAACAGGATGAGGACGAGCACTATCGTCAGCCACGAAGTGCCGTCATCCTCTTCGACGGTGGCGAGCTCTGTCGATATCGCCACGTCCTGGCCATCGACGGTGATGTCCTGGGTCATCTCTTCATAGCCATCTGCGGTGATCGTCGCGGTGTACTCGCCGTCTTCGAGTTCGACGGTGATGACGCCGTTCTCGTCGGTGGTGTACGTCTCGCCGTCGATCTCGACGGTGGCACCGGCGATCGGCTCGCCGTCACTGTCGGTGACGACGATCTCGGTCTCGTAGGTTTCATCTTCCGGTGGATCCACTGGTGGATCGTCATCTTCTTCTTCGACGGTCAGCGTTTCAGTCACCGTGTCACTGTTGCCAGCGTCGTTCGTGACCGTCAGTTCGACCTCGTAGGTGCCTTCCTCGAGGGTCTGTTCGACCTCGGGTTCGTCGCTCAGGTACTCGCCGTCGAGTCGCCACTCGTACTCGTCGATCTCACCACTCCCTGGGTCGGAGTAGGTTGCGGACAACGTCTGGGTTTCTCCCGCTTCGACCGTGGTGTCCGGCGAGACGTCGATGACGGCAGTCGGTGAACGCGTTTCAGCGACGGCAAAGTACGAGAACCGTGGCGTGTCGGCTTCGACCGTCACACGGTCGTCAGTTACCTCGAGCACGGTCGTCTCGAGTGGTTCCCACGTCTGGGTGTCCTCGTCGAATCGGTAGGCAGTCAGTGCCTCCTCCTCGAGGGCGGCGCTACTGAACGCATCAGCGGGTTGGGTGAACCTGATCGTTCCTTCGGTCAGTTCGTATCCCGGCGAGAGGGCGATTCGCTGCAGTGAGATCTGAGCGCCCGGCGTTCGTGGCAGCTCCTTTGGTGGGTTCTGCGCATCGAACTCCTGGACGAGGACCTCGACCGGGTCGGCTGTGTCGAGCGTGACGTCGCTCACTGGCGAGTCCTGGATGAACGTGACGACCATCCGCTCGGCTTTCTCATCGAATTCGGCTACCGCACGCTCGCTGTAGACATCACCGGGGACTTCTTCTGGTGGACCCGGTTCTGGTGGGTCATCCGGTGGGCCCGGTGGAGCAGGTGGTCCTATCGGTGGCGGCGATGGATCGTCCACCGTCAGCGTTATGGAATCGGACGCCTCGGCGGCAGTAACCGTCACCGTGTACTCGCCTTCATCCGAACGCGTGACATCGAATTCGACGGTCTCGGTTTCATCGACGTCGAGGTCGACAGTCGTGTCCGATTCGAAGTCACCGTCGACGGTCAACTCGACAGGGGTTTCGGCGGGCAGATCGCCGACGTTGGTCACGTTCGCGACGATCGTTGCCGTTTCGTCGGTCTCGACTTCGGTCGTCGAGGCGTCCTCGTCGATCTTCACGTCGAAGGCCGTCTCGCCGAGCGAGATCGTTCCCGTACTCGTCTGGAACTCGTCGCTCGAGTCACCGCTGGCGACGTGAACCCAGCGATACTCACCAGGCGTCCAGTTCCCGTACGTTTCGACGTCGATGGTCGCCGACGGTCCGACGTTTGCCAGCGCGGTCGAGGACGCGTTCAACACGACGTCGTCAGTAGCGATCGAGGTTGGGCCCTCGAGGTCTTCGCCGGCGGCGTCACCGGCCTCGCTGGTGACGAAATCGATGACGTCACCGAGGTGTGTCTGTCCGGAAACCGACTGTGCACCGAGCGTCTGCCCCATGACAGTCACATCGCTCTCGAGTTCGTGGACGCCGTTGACGGTCGCGATGTCGTGTTCGATCTGGATATCCGATTCGGAGAAGTCCTCGTCGATCTCTTCGGTGATGTTGATCACGAGGTCGTTGTCGACGGAGGTGAGCGTCTCTTCGTCGTACAGGACGACGGCGTGGTCGATGTCGCCATCGAGTTCACCTGCGGTGGCATTGAAGCTCACGGTGTCACCCGGCAGGAGGTCGTCGTCGTCGACGGTCACGTCGGATGGCTTTTCCTGGGCGGCCAGCGATTCGGCGCCGACGATGGTCGTGTCACCGACGATTTCGAGGTTGCCGTTATCTTCGTCGAGCCCGTCGCCGGTTGCAACGACGACCGTGTATAGTCCAGCACGATCGGCCGTGAACTCGTGTTCGAGTTCGCCGTTCGAATCGAGTGTTGCGTCCTCGAGTGAGAAGGTAACGTTCTCGTTGAGGTTGTCGAGGTTCTCCTGGGTCAGCTCGTCTGCCAGGTCGTCAGCCGACGTCGGCAGCATGCTCAGGTTGACGTCGTCGGCCGTGACGTCCTCATTGAGTTCGGCGGTGAGTATCTGCACCTCCTCACCGGCGAGGTCACCCGTGTCGGTCTGGGCCCCGAAGTTGACCGTTACAGTTTCGCCCGCTTTGTAGACGGACAGTTCCTCTCGGAATTCTGTAACTGTCCTGTCATCCGGGTCGTTCAGGTCGACGAAGAAGTCGACGCTGACAGGGTCTCCTGTCGTGGGGTCCGCTCGCAGGGTCAGTGCAGAGCGTTCCCAGACGGAGATGTTATCGGTTACCGAATACAGTTCATCGTCATCCAAACTGGTTGTTTGGGACGATTGTGTTCCAGTGTTCGCCCCAGCTGTTGCACCGGCGATGCCAGCGATCGGCGCAAGCGTCACCATTGCAACAACGGTGAGGAGAACAATCAGACGACAGCGACACTTCATACGCTACGATTAAACTCTCTATTCTTAGTCTTTCCGGACATTTCATTCTACTCGGAGGAATCGTGCGTATCGAGCCCTCCGGTCTCGGTTCTATGGTACAGGAACCCAGGGAGTGAACGGCTATGCTCGTGGGGGCGACCACTCGAGGCTATGACCTTCGGGAAAACCCTCTCTTTCCAGACACAAATGTGAGTCACCGAGTGCGTGTCCGATTCACTCGAGCGAGCAGGACTGCTCCCAGAACGCCGAGTGCGCCGAGCACGCCGAGTGCAGGGCTTGCGAGGGCGTCGTCACTTTCGTCAGCCGTCGTCTCGTTACGGTCGATAACCGTCGGTCCATCGTCCTCGGAATCGGTTTCCCCACTCGAGTCATCGGCTGGCCCCTCGTCGTCATCGCTTTCGGTGGCGTCGTCCGTCCCGTCATCGACATCGTCAGCGTCGTCGCTATCGTCCGTGGTTCCGTCAGACTCGGTGTCATCAGTATCGTCTTCCCGCTCTTCGCCGTCGCTTTCATCGCCGTTATCGACATCGTCATCCGCGTCGTCGCTTGAGTCGTCCTCAGTGTCCGATTCGTCGCCGGACCCGTCATCATCACTCTCTTCACTCTCATCGCTCGAGTCGTCACCGTCTGCGTCGTCACCCGCTTCATCGTCACTCGAGTCGTCGTCAGCTGCATCATCGTCGTCCGAGCCATCCGGATCGTCACCGTTTGCGTCGTCGTCATCTGCGTCATCGTCGCTCGAGTCGTCGTCATCCGCCGGTTCCTCGACCGTTAGCGCCCCGCCGTTCGCTACGGCCTGTGCCGTCCGGTAGTCGCCGCCCGAATCCTCGGAGACGCCACCGTAGACGTTGTAGGAGCCGGGTTCGAGCGAACCTGACTCGAGAATTGCGCTGTAGTGACCGTCACCATCGTGGTCCAGTTGCACTTCGGTGACGTCTGTCCCATCCCAGATGGCGACCTGGACGGTCTCGGGCTCGTCCAACTCGGCGATCGGCTCGACGGTTGCCGTGATCTCGATGTTCTCGTCTGCCTCCACCGTTGTCGGATACGACAGGGTCAGATCATAGCCCATGACGACGATCGGATACACGGCCTGTCGTCCCTCGCCACGGGGCTCGAGTGAGAGCAAATACGTTCCAGCCTCGAGTTCGTCCGTATCGAGATCGTCGTCATCGGTACCGATCGTGACGCGTTCGGTATCGCTCGTCCAGCCCGCGTTGAACTCGCTTTCTTCATCCTGATTGTACAGGAACAGCCGGTAATCCTCGCTCGAGTCGACGGTGATCGAGATCGAGTCCCCAGGCTCGACGACACCGATGCCGTCGATTTCGTAGCTCGAGCCCTCGATCTCGACCGTCTGTTCCGGAACCGCAATCGAATCGTCGACGGCGAGTCCGTAACTGCCGCTTGCGAGTACCGTCGCGGCGAACAGTACGCCGACGACAGCGACAGTGAGTCCGAACGCGTACCCGCGGTGCATACATCGAAGTGTCCGACACAGCGTAAAAAACCTCCGTTGCGATGAATGTCAACGGAACTCAGGTGTTGCCGACTGCGACCCTCTTGACGATCGATTGATTCGCATCCGAGGAGTGGCCCTCGCTCGAGGCTGCGATGGAGGTGTACCAATCACAACGCTGGAGGGACTTTTCGCGGCTTGTTCCCGCTGACTTCTAAATAAAAATATATTATATATCCCGGTGCCGTATACTCGTTGGAAACCGATATAGCAAGCCGAAAGAATAAGGTCTGTTGAATGGATTCCTGTGCGTATGCACACATCTTCGGCTATCGTTCTCGCGGCTGGGGAGGGTCGCCGACTGCGACCGCTGACGAAGTATCGGCCGAAACCGATGCTTCCCGCCGCGAACAAGCCGATTCTCGCCCACGTATTCGACGCACTGATCGAAGCCGGCATCAGGGACATCACCGTCGTCGTTGGCTACCGCCAAAATCGGGTACAATCGCACTTCGGCCCACGCTACCGAAACGTGCCGATCACCTACGTGACACAGTCGAAACAACTCGGCAGCGGCCACGCTCTACTGGCTGCGGAGTCCACGTTCGACGAACCCACACTCGTCGTCTACGGGGACCAACTCGTCGACAGCAATATCATTTCTGACGTTCTCGAGGGCCACGACCCAGAGACGACCCTCGCAACCCTCGGCCTGATTCCGACCACCGACGTCACGGAGTACGGTGGCGTCATCTGTCGCGATGGAACGGTGACCGAAATCGTCGAAAACCCGGTCGATGACCGAGATTACTACCTCAACGCCGGTGTGTACGTGTTTTCGCCTGCTATCTTCGAGACGATTCGGGCGGTCGATCCCCGGGCCGGCGAGCACTCGCTCATCGACGCCCTCTCGAGCGTGATCGAGGGCGATGACACCGTCGGGGGTGTCATCTCTGACGGCGTCTGGGTGGACGCAACCTACCCGTGGGACTTACTCGCCATCGCCGACGACTTGCTCGAGGCTGACGCCGAAAACGGGACGATCGCGGAGACGGCACAGATTCACGAGACGGCAACCGTCGTCGAACCGGTGGCTATCGCTGACGACTGCGTCGTCGGCCCCGGTGCGGTCGTCGGGCCGAACGTCTGTCTCGGTGAGAACGTCACGGTCGGTGCAAACGGGACCATCACGCGGTCCGTCATCGATGCCGATACCCGGCTCGGCGATGGGGTAACCCTCCGTGAGTGTGTCTCCGGCCGCGGCGTCAACATGGGTCCAGGCTCGACCGTCGTTGGCGGGCCCGGCGACGTCATCGTCGACGATAGCGTCCATCGGGACGTTGCGTTCGGTGCCCTCCTCGCCGACCAGACGCGAGACGAAGGTGGCGTCACGTACTGTCCGGGGACGATCGTCGGCGCGGACGCACACGTCCAGGCAGGCTCGACCGTCCGTGGGACCGTCGACAACGACGTGGAGGTGCGTGGCTAATGTGTGGCATCATCGGCTACGTCGGCAACGGTGACGGAAGTGACGCTCTAGACGTACTGCTCTCGGGCCTCTCCGGGCTCGAGTACCGGGGCTACGATTCGGCCGGCATTGCCCTGAGCAACGGCGAACTCGACGTCCACAAACGAGAGGGTGAACTGTCCGCGCTGGAATCGGCGCTCGAGTCTGCCGATCCAGTGTCGGGGGCCGACGCAGTCGGCATCGGCCACACGCGCTGGAGTACACACGGCCCACCGTCGGATGCCAACGCCCACCCACACACGGACGCGGACAGTCACGTCGCGGTCGTTCACAACGGCATCATCGAGAACTACCAGTCGCTTCGCAGCTCCCTCGCCGAGGACGGCGTCTCCTTCGAGAGCGATACCGACACCGAAGTGGTCCCACACCTGATCGCCAGCTATCTCGAGGCCGGCCTCGAGCACGAAGGGGCGTTTCGTCGCGCCGTGAGGCAACTCGAAGGGAGCTACGCGATCGCCGCAGTCTTCGAAGGCAGTGACACCATCTACGCTGCCAGACACGAATCCCCGCTCGTGCTCGGCATCGGCGACGACGGTCACTACCTCGCCAGCGACGTCCCTGCCTTCATCGAACACACAGACCGCGTCATCTACCTCGAGGATGGCGAATTCGCTACTCTGACACCCGAGACGGTGACGGTCACGGACCATGATGGAACGAGCGTCGAAACCTCGATCGAGACGATCGAGTGGGACGCCGAGGACGCAGGCAAAAGCGGCTACGACCACTACATGCTCAAAGAGATTCACGAGCAGCCATCCGGCATTCGTGAGTGTCTGCGCGGCCGACTCAGCGAACTCACCGGCCGAGTCACCCTCGACCTCCTCGAAGGGACGGACTGGGACGAACCGGTGACGCTCGTCGCCTGTGGAACGTCCTATCACGCCGCGCTGTTCGGTGCGGCGTTGTTGCGACGCTGGGGCATCAACGCACAGGCCATCCTGGCGAGTCAGTTCCACGCCGACCAGCTCCCGCTCACGTCGTCTTCGCTCGTCCTCGGCGTCACCCAGAGCGGCGAAACCGCCGACACGCTCCGTGCGCTCAGAGAGGCACAGCGTGCCGGCGCAACCACGCTCGCACTGACGAACGTCGTCGGCAGTTCGGCCGCCAGAGAGTGTGACCACGTCTGTTACATCCGTGCCGGCCCCGAGATCAGCGTCGCCGCGACGAAGAGCTTTGCCAGCCAGCAAGTCGCGCTCACCATGGTCGCCGCCCTGCTGAGCGATCACCGGTCTCGAGAGCTGATCGAATCGCTTCGGTCGATCCCCGACGCCATCCAACAGGTCCTCGACACTACCCAGGCACGAACCGTCGCCGAAACCTACCGCGACGCCGAATCGTACTTCTTCATCGGTCGCGACCTGCACTACCCGGTCGCCCTCGAGGGCGCCCTCAAGATGAAAGAGATCACCTACAAACACGCCGAGGGATTCGCCGCCGGCGAACTCAAACACGGCCCGCTGGCACTCGTCGGCGAACAGACCCCCGTTTTCGCCCTGGTTACCGGCGAGGGCCGCGCCGCCAACAAAACGATCGGCAACATCAAAGAGGTCGAAGCCCGCGGCGTCCCGATCGTCGCCATCACCGACGGCCGCGCCGATGTCGAACGCTACGCCGACCACGTCCTCTCGGTCCCCGACCTCGAGCCGATCGCGAGCAGCGTGGTCGCGAACGTCCAGTTACAGCTGGTCGCATACTGGGTCGCCAACGAACTCGGTCGCTCGATCGACAAACCTCGACACCTTGCCAAAAGCGTTACCGTCGAGTGAGGTGACTCGAGCAGGGATGTCGGCTTTTGAAATCTGATTCACGTTTTCTCGTTATTCACTTCGTCTTCTATTTCGCCGTCATGGGCCGATTCGTGAGGAGCCACTACTCCGAACCTTCGGCCACGGCGCGTTTCCCGCGACGTAACAGCGCTTCGTGTGCATTAACTGGACCTGCTTCTCTAACCCGTGCCATCGCGTTTTCGAACGAGACCGATTCGTGTCGCGCGTATGCCGCTGCTGTTACACAGGTCGACCGACTCCGTCCTGCCGAACAGTGAACTAACACAGTATATTCCTGTTCGAGCAATTCGACCGCTTTGGACACTGCGCCGCAAAATACAGTTTCGTCGTTCCGCGGTCCATCCATCATCGAAAACGTATGTACCGAAACGTCGTCCGGATACCCGGCTTCCGGGCTCTCGTACGTGAGCTGAATCACGTGATCGATGTCCCGACGTAGATCTGTCCCTGCTGCCTCAAGGCCACCGTAGTACAGCCTCTCGCTGACTTCGTACATATATCCAAATGAAATGCGGGGGATACACTAACTTAATGATACGAACGATGTGATCTCCTCGAGTGCCCCGATAGTTCCAAGAACCATCACACTCCATTTTCACCAGCATGGCGCGCTATCTCGTCTCCGACCTCCATCTCGACCACGCAAACATCATCGAGCACTGCGATCGGCCGTTCGATAGCGTCACCGAAATGAATCGGGCCCTCATCGATAACTGGAATACGACCGTTTCTGCCGATGATATCGTCTTCTTTCTCGGTGATCTGGGCCATTTTGCAGACGAGGCTGCCCTTCGGGCGTGGTTTGACGAACTCAATGGTCGCATCGTCTTTATCGAGGGAAATCACGATTCACCGAGCAGATATGTCGATGGCGTTCACACCCACCAGTACTATTTTCTCACCCAGGGCGATCGGGAATTTTGTTGTACACACCGTCCGGAAAACGCTCCTCGATTCTGGGATGGGTGGGTAATCCATGGACACCACCACAACACCCATCCGGAAGCGTATCCACTGGTGAACCCAGCGACCAATTGTGTCAACGTTTCTGTCGAGTTACTGGATTACAAACCGGTTCTCGTCGACACCGTCGTTGAGCTAATTGAACGGGATGAACGGATCACCACCCTACGTTCGGTGGTTTGAACGACATGCGGAATTATCGTATCCTTCGAATTGAGTGGTGGATTTTTCGCTTGTGTATTGCCTATGAAATCGAAGCGAGTAGTTCTCGTAAGTCGGACACTCGTTCACGCAACGTTCTGGGTGAGAGTTCACTCGGTTCAAGCACGATCGCTATCTCGTGATCGATGGCATACTCGAGAACAGCTTCGAATATCGGGGAGGGCTTGTGGCCGGTCGGGTCAGGAACGGCGTCGGTCAGTGGATCGTTGAGGTGAATCTCTTTTGTTCGATCACCGCTCAGACAGAGGGTACGCAACACTGGCCCATACGGCATGTCAGTGCTGTCTTCGAGTTCGTCCTGTCCTGGCAGGTACGACTCGAGTGCCTGCAGTCGTCGATCGATTCGCTCTCGAAAGTCTGTCGGTACTTCGAGTCCGTCCGCTGCTAAGCGAGCTTCGAGGGTGGAAATGGCGTCATGATCAGCCGATTGTACCGAAGCCGTCGTTCCATCTGTGGGGAGGTGAGCGCTATCGATCGTGAGGTACAACCCGGAAAGTCGTTCGTAGCGTTCGCCGACGTACCCAAAGAAGGCGATCGTTTCCGGCGCATACCAGTCTGAGGGCACCGATGTATTCTCGACGGCGATCTCTCGACCAGTAAGTTCGAGAACGGTTGCAATCAACTCCAGTTGGTCGCTGTATACGAACTGCTTCGGCGGATGCACGACCAGATGGGCATTCGGGACGACACCGAGTTGTTCGTGGACGAACGCGCTAATCGTTCCTCGATTGTGTGTCGTCAGTGCCATCTCGAGGTCGGTCCGACCTCGGCCTATCCCCGGTGGAAGATGGATGCTACAAATCCGTTCGGGATCGACATCGACACTTTGCAGATGGGTCTCGAGATTGACCTCGCCACGTAAGAGTGCCGTATGCTCCCAGTCAAATTTCAGCTCGATACTCACGTCCAAACCCCGTATTGACTCGAGTTCGTCAGGGCCTCGAGAGACTACGATGTCGCCATCCATCCCGAAATCACCACTCTCCTATGAACATGCACCTAATCATATTATCTTTCTGGAAAATCGCTGTCCGTTCACGCCGTGATCTTGGCTTCTAGAACCAACATATTAGTCTGTCTACTGACTGGTATCGCGTATGTACGTCGGTATTCTCTCAGACGTCCACGGGAACTTGCCCGCACTCGAGGCGGTACTCGAGGACATGCCAGCGGTCGATTCGGTAGTGTGCGTCGGTGACGTTGTCGGGTACAACCCGTGGCCGGCGGCCTGTGTCGACCGTGTGATGAACATAGCCGATGATATCGTGCAGGGGAACCACGATCGGATGGTGCACACTCCCCACGTCTACTCCAACCCGTTGGCCAGAGCCGGACTCGAGTTTGCAAAGCGTCAGCTCTCTCACGAGCAACTTCGGTGGTTGGAACAGCTCCCTCGAAAATCGACGGTTGCCGAGGACCAGTTTTTACTCGTGCATGACCACCCAAACATCCAAGACAGATACGTTTTCCCGCCCGAATTCGAGACGCTCACGAAGTATCTCGAGGATCGACGTGGACTCATCCTCGGTCACACGCACGTCCAACACGCGGCGACGATCGATGACAAATTACTCATCAATCCGGGTAGCGTCGGACAACCTCGAGATGACGATCCGCGAGCAGCGTACGCAGTACTCGACACTGATGAACAATCTGTGGAACTTAGACGCACGCGATATGATGTCGACGCCGTCATTTCGAAAGTAGAGAACACGGAGTTGCCAATCGAAATTGGGACGCGGCTTTTGGACGGGTCGTAGGTACTTTCGTTGGGACTGGATACGGGTCTGGTGACTCGAGTCGAGAGGAAAGTCCGTGATTTGGTTCGCTGCTACCCAGCAAATTTTGGTACGTGGTTTTATACATTTCGACTGAAAAGAAATCGTATGACGACGCCGACGATTACGACTGATGCGACAGGGACTGCTGAAGCCCTTCCGACGAAAGCTACCGTGGACCTCGAGGCCCGAGGAACGGCGACAGTCCCGAGTGTGGCCACCGCTACTGCTGAAGATTGTGCCGAAACGATCAGGCAGGCGTTAGTAGATGCAGGAATATCGGACGATCATATTCGACTTGTGAAAGTACGACTTGCCGACCCTAGCAACCAGTTCGGTTCAGAGGGAGACGACACGTTTCGCGCAACGAGACGGCTGCAAGTCGATTGTGCACCGGCAACTGCTTCTAAAATCGCGGAAACAGCTATCGATGCCGGAGCAACGACTGTCGACGTCCGATTTGCTTTAGGTGAGGAGAAAACACAGCAACTGCGCAGCCAAGCGGTGGCGACCGCAACCGAGAGGGCCCGTTCCCTCGCTGCACATATTGCAGAATGTGAGGGTGTCTCTATCGGACCCGTGCGTACCGTTACGACAACCACATCGGAGCAAGGGTTTCAGAGTCTCGTTGACGAGGCCCTGGAATTTGATCCCGAGAGTGATTTCCAGCCATCACCGATTCGTATTAGCGAGCGCGTCGAGGCCGTGTTCGAAATTAGTGATGAGTGATTCGGGGATTGAAATGAACCCGGGAAGAGTGGAAACGTATTTCTATATCTATTGACAATTGGCGACCGGAGGAACCATGATTTGTGACCGGTGTGAGAACCGACAGTCTCAGACGCATCAACTTTGGCACCGCGACGCCGAATACCCACAAGAAAAACCGGCGTATATCGGTCTCTGTGACGAGTGTTACACGAAATTCAGACGCTTCCTCGAGGGGAAAAACCCCGACAAGGCAGTCCCCATCGAAGATTTTCGGTCAAAAAAAGGTGAAGCCGGACTCGACCGGGTCGGGTAACGACAGAAGGCGACTCACTCGATTGGTACTGATTCGGTGATGAAGGTACCGTTCGCGTCCACTTCGAGGGTGGCCACTCCCGGAGCGCCAGGGTTGTAGAGATACGTATATCCGTTCGACGTTTCCGTTCCGGTTAATCCCTCCTGATGCGTATGTCCTGAGATTACGCCAAGTGGTGCCGTCTCGAGAATCGCCAGTTTGAGTGCCAGCGACCCGAAGTGATACTGTCCATCGTGTGCGTGTTTGGATCGTTTGTCGAACGGGACGCCGTACGGTGAGACGTGAGAGCAAAGCACCACTCGATTTTGGGCCTGATTCATGATCTCACACACCGTTTCAAACCGTTCCTCGAGCAGTTCGATGCGCTCGGTGAATAGCTGGAGAGTGGTCGAGTTGCCAGTTGGTGTCTCGATGAATGCCGCCTCGAGCGTTTCGAAATCGTCGATTCCAGCGAGATACCTGGCCGTTCTCGTCTCGATATAGGTGGCGATCTCCCCTGGGGTAACCTCATGCGAATCGAACTGTGCCGGTGCTATCGTTGGATACTCCGGTGCTGGAATTGCTGGTGTGAAATCGAACGTCTCACAGCCCCAACCTGCTATTGTGAGTCTGTCCTCGGTACCGGTTATCGTTTCGGGCACCTCGTAGGTCGTCTTGTGTAACACTTCGATGTTGGACAATCCCTCAGTGAGTCGTTCAGTACATGCGAGCGGGTCGTGATTGCCGGGCACAGCAACAACCGGTTTCCCTCGTTCGTTTAATGCCTCGAAGAAGGCTCGCCCTTTCGTTTCGTACCTCTCGCCTGCTTCAGCTGATTTGGCATGATCGATGTTTTCGTCGATAACGTCTCCAATCGCGATCACGATATCGTAGCCGTCGACTGGAAGGTCATCAACCACAATATTACGGCCAGTCGTCCGAAGGTGAATATCACCGATGATGAGTGCTTTCATTGTTAAATATACTCGAGGGAGATCTTGCTCGTAACAGTCTACCGAGCATCGCTACCATGCTTCTCCAGTGACCGTTCCTCAACAACGGTCGCCTGTATGATTTTCACCCGATACTATACTATAATTCTATTCAACTGATAAAATAATGCCGGCACGTAGCTCCCGTCTTTCCCACTCCGCGCACCAATCATTCATATACGTTGCTCGATTTTTCTCCTTAATGGGTGAACCCTCACTTCCCGCCCTACAGACAGCCGTCCTTGACATCCTCGAGGATTCAATCAAAACGCCAGGTGTCATCTACGAGGAGACAGCAGCAAGGATATGCCGAGGAGTCTTCTCGGTCCGATATCGTTGCACTGTTGGAGTTAATGCGCCAGCGTGGCTACGTGGAACTGGCACATGGTGAATGGCGCGAATACACCGCCTCTACAGACGAACAAGTCGAGTACCTCGGGGCGTGACCCCAAGTAATTCACTCTTCTCCAAATATCACCAACAGTACGCTAAACTCCTCGAGAAACAATTCATCAGATGTGCCTGTCACCACCCAGCGGTTTTTCGGTATCGTTTGTGAGGCGTACTGGTCTTTCAGATGCTCTTCGACTATTTCGAATTCGCGGAGTTCGAACGGTGAGCCGAACCGAACGAAACCAAACGCTCCGTCTGCACGCTCCAGCCGACCGTCTGAAAGCCAGCCACTGGTCTCACCGTCAATGACTGTCGCTGGTAACTCACCGCGATGTCCGGCCCCGTAATACAGCCGACAGTGTCCTCGGTCAGTGAACAGTTCGTGCAGGGCAGCGAGATCAGTCCCGATGGGAAGCGGTCCGTGGAGTGTTCTTACGAACGCGTCGATTAGTGCGACCATGACCTGCTCACCTGGATCCAAAGGGGACGATCGTTTCGTTTCCAGCAACCGGTTGGGATTGCAAATCTCGGTCGCATGCGATTCATCGATTGGGATGATGTTTTCTGCAGCCTCGTTCAACCCGGGGTACTGTTCGATAGAGTTTGTCTCCGGGCGAAGTACGATTACAACCGATTGCTGATCCTCGTCGATTTTCTCGCACACCTGTTTTGCGAGTTCGGTGCTGGCTGGCGTCTCCGAACAAGCGGTTACGATGACGAAATCGGCAGGTTCGAGCACACCCTCGAGCTGGATCTCTGCATCCCGGTCTAAACTGGCCACATGTGTGTTACCTACGTTTTCAATCGTGTGGTCGACATCTACCGATTCCACTGTGTCTACTGACCCAACCGCTACGGTCATTGGTTCAGTCTCGAGCCTCGAGAGCGGAGTACTTCCTTTGGGTCCACACCCGATAACCACACACTCGGGTTGACCAAACTCACTCGCTGAATCTGGTTCGGGAGTGTCTTTCGTCTCCGCATACTCCAAGGCTGCTTCGACCAGATCGTCCATATGGAAACGTTTCAGTCCAGTCGTAGAAAACTATCGAACAAACGGATAATCTACCGTCTTACACGATAGTAGCTTACGCCGAGAAGCGCCAACACCGCACCAAACACTGTGAAGCCTGTCGCGAGTCCATCAACTCCTGTCATTGATTGTGGTACGTCGTCGCCGTCGCCATCGTTCGTCGTCTCGTCAGCGTCGTCCCCATGTTCCGAGGAGATGCCGTTAATATCTGCTCCGGTATCATCGTCACCTGAGCCAGTCTCGGTATCATTGTCTCCTTCGTCTGCTTCATCGTCTGCAACCGAGATCGTCATTTTGTGCTCATCGTCAAACGTGGATAGGGTGAGATTCTGGTCACCAATCGTCATATCCGAAAGCTCGACCGAGAAATCAACCGTCGCTGTTTCTCCAGGCTCAATGCTAACCGCTTCAGTTTTAAGTGTGGTTTCGTTGTCGCGCAAGTCAACTCTGAGGTTACCTGAACCACCTTGATTAACTAACTTTGCCGAAATCACAATCTCCTCGCCCTGAACCGCGTTCGACTCTTTAATTGTGGCGTCATCGATGACAGCTACTGGTGGCAGGTATTGTTCGAAGGGCTCTTCAGTACTCCAGTAGAGATCAGGGCTCAAGTTCTCCCAGTTACCCGCCGTATCGATGAACACTGAGTCTCGATCAGGAACCGTTCCTTCAAACACCGGTTCCTCGGCATCGATAACGTTGACCGAGTCGAGAGTTCGGTCGTCTAAATCATTTATTTCAGGTATTAGTGGACTGTTGGTCCCGACGATTGTCGTTTCTCGGATCTCGAGGCTGTGGTAAGGATTGAACGTATCAATAACGTCAAGATTTGTAAGCGTCGATCCGACGATTATAATCGATCCACGAGGTGCGCTTCCACCAACCGTCTCGACATCATGAACCAGTGTGTTTTGAATGATTAGTTCTCTACTCGCGCTAAGTCCACCAGTGTGGCGAATCTCGCTGTCAGTGACCGTCAATTCCCGTGCATCAAAGGCATAGTCTTGTGTGTGATCCACGAATACATTCGTAGCCGTAATCGTTTCGGCTCGAACGGTTTCAACATTGACCAGATGGGAACGTTTCAGGGTTGCCGACGCATCGGCGTAGCCAGCCAGACTCGGCTGCAATGCATCTGCCTCCTTGAGTGTGGAGTTGACGACCGTCAGTTCGTCGTAGCCATAAATCGAATTCGACTGACTTGACGTTGCCTCAGTAATTTGGGTGTCCTCGATTCG
Source organism: Natronosalvus amylolyticus (assembly GCF_024298845.1). NCBI lineage: Archaea > Methanobacteriati > Methanobacteriota > Halobacteria > Halobacteriales > Natrialbaceae > Natronosalvus > Natronosalvus amylolyticus. Next base: position 2,411,710 of record NZ_CP101156.1, on the reverse strand, counting down.
GAGGTGGCTCCCGGCAACCACGGCACCACCGTTGTACCTAGCATGGGCATTATTGATAATGCTGTCTCGAATTGTGGCGTCTTCACTGGCACTGATCGCTCCCCCGCTTGAAGCCCGGACATCGGTGATCGTAACTTGATCAGCAACGACGTTTTCACCGGCGAGTCCACTATCACCAGTGATGTCGCTTAGCGTTACATCTTGGGCGTCGACTGTGCCACCGGCCTTGATTCCCCCACTGCTCGCGTTCTTGATAACCGACGAGCGGATGGTCACGTCACCTGCCGCTTCGATTGGTCGCTCTGCTAGAATAAACTCGCTATCTTCAACTTCGACATCATCGCCCGAATCAATCAGCGAGACGCGGTACGTCTCCTCGAAGACATCAGTCGGGTAGGCAGCGGTGTGAATTGTATCCCTAATTGTCACATTCTGCAACTTTACTGCTCCCTCGCTCTCGATCAACGCAGTATCGGGGCCGTCCGCAGCGGCACCTTCCAGAGTGAGCTCGTCCAGCATTAAATTGGCTTCCTCCTCGCTGACGTCGACTGTGGGCGCTTGAAGTCCCTCGAGAGTCACATCTCCCTTGAGAATTAACGGTACTGAGTTATCGTAAACGATCGTATCGTCTCGTGCTTCTGTGAGGTTGAGGTCAGTGTTGAAGACGACCACTACGTGACCACTGCCTGTTTGATCCTCCCAGCCGCGGCTGTTATAGTAGTCAAACTCATCCATGGAATCAATCTCGTAGTCTGCCTCAGATGAATACTCGAGGGTGTGTTGTTCACTGACTTCTTGGGATATCGCCCCTGACGCACCTGAAAATAGGAATAACCCACCTACCACACATACGAGTAAAACAGCCCAGTATATCTCTCGCATAGTATAGTTAGTATGTGCAAGTATAGATATTTATGATATTTGGGTTGAGTGGTGTCTCTCTGACAATGGCTGCAATAGACCTGTTCATTAATTACCAGCACACAACCCACCACCAGGCCGATCGACTGTGGTTCCGTGTTCGGTTTGAGATGTAGTCCCTCTCTCGAGAGTGGTTTGGTGAGTGTTGTGAATAGTTACGCGAGAACGCCAACTGTCTCTGATTTGCTTGAAATAGCGTTCTATATATAGTCTTCTCCCGGGATGAGTAGTCACGTTCAGTACATGAGGCGATCCCTTTTGTAATGCAACGAACCGTCACCAGACCTCTCGCATAAAGACGTAGTAACTCCGCAAATACGTTTGTGCCACCCTCGAGCGGTAGAACTAGGCTTGGGGGGAGTGGATGGGAGACCTCTCGAGTCGAGGGAAGCGTTGAGCGGTCGTATGGGTGTGAGATGTGGTCGGGTGAGTTTGGGAGACTCGAGTGGGGGTGCAAAAGCGGTTGTTGCGGAGTTCATAATCGGCCTTCGGCTATCGGTTTTGGGTGGCTCTTCGTGAGAATGTCTCGAGGAAGCGAACCTCAAGCTTGACCGGAGTGGACTCCTCGAGAAACGACGTCTCGACTCTTCTACGGTGTGATTAGAGTGTACTAATAATCGAAACTATTGAGTCCTCAATAGACTGTCTTGTTTTCCATAATCGGCCTCTGTCTATCGATTTTATGGTTCGAAAGTGAATTTGTTTCCTAAATTCGGGGGTGATATTTGGTCAAATGGAGGTTTCATCGATGAATGGGATTGCTCGAGTCTGTTTGTGCCTCCAACTGAGTACTCGAATTCTGGAGTTTCTCCCTAACTGAATTGTTTCTCGTGCCTCGAGCGAGTTTTCAGGCCTCTCGACACCCCATATACGGCCTCACACGTCCTTTGTGGCTCTGAGGGATTTGGTCGAGGCTCCTGGTCATCTCGATATCGATGGAACGACGCGTTCAGAATGCGGCCTCGAGTTTCTCGAGTGTCTCCAATAGGTTGTACACCAGAGACAGTAGCTACAAGTTCACCAGAAAGAGCAACCCGATCAGGATGACTGTGACTCTGGGCCCCCATTCTACCGATGGGGACCACGACCAGGACGAGTATAATTATTGGAATCTTGTACGGTGCCTCACGAGTTTTCGATGATCAGGTACTTTGCTCGAGGTATCGATTCCGACTCTCGAGTGTGACTCGAGACGTTGATACACTGATTGAAGCAGCACTCGAGATGTTTTTCCTTACCCTTGAGAGTCCTAGTTTACCCTGACACAAATTTTCACACACTACTTGCGGCCGCGGTCGACGATTATGCATTCCGGAGACAAACCCTTGTCAATTCAGGACCTCCCTCGAGGGGTGTTTGTAGAATAGTTGTGTGTTGGTATGTGGTCCAGTCGACTTTGTTGAAATCTTCGCTAGATGAAAAGTGTTGGCTGCTGGATATAGAGCTTGGATGATGCAAATAGACTTCGCTTGCTCCGAGTGATCTGCGTCGGATTGGCAGACCTATCTCTCACTGACTAGGTTTCTTTCAACCTCTGCAAATCCGTCATCAGTTGCACCTATGTGATTAGTTCGCATAGTGCTCTATTGGGTGAGAAGCCACATGACTGAAGTAACAGAGTCCGATGAAGGCAAAGAGATAGCGACAGTGACGTCCACAGATGGGACTGAAATCGTGTACGAGCGGTCGGGGAGTGGGCCGCCGTCCGTCCTTGTTCATGGGTCCGTCACTGATCGTGCGGTCTGGGAAGTCGGCGATGTCCGTTCGAAGTTCGCAGAACACACTACGGTCCATGCCATGGACCGACGGTATCACGGTGACAGCGGCTCCCCTGACGAGTACAGTGGGACAGCAGAACCACAGTTCGACGACGTGGTCGCGGTTGTCGAGTCGATCGACAACGCAGTGACGCTCATCGGCCATTCCTATGGCGCTCTCGTTGCACTGGGTGCGGCCCCGCGAATCGACAATCTACGGAGTGTGATCCTATACGAGCCTCCCATCATCTCCGAGGAGCGTTTAGCCCGCATAGAGGAGACGGTCGGAGAGATGATGGCGTTGTTAGAGGCGGGGCAGAACGAGCAGGCACTCATACTCTTCCTCGACGATATAGCCAAATTCGAGTCGGACGAACTCGACGCGATTCGCTCGGGACCGATGTGGGGCCGGTACGTGGAGACATTCCAACAAACACTCTTGCCCGAGTTAGAAGCGGGTGCGGAGAGGCGGGAGTATGATCTCACACCGTTCGAAGACTTATCCACGCCGACGTTACTTCCCACAGGGAGCGAGAGCGGGTGGCTCAAAGAGAGCGCTGAGGAACTCCACGACACGTTACCGAACAGTCGCCTCGCTACCTTCGATGGGCACGGACACGCGGCACATTTCGTCGCACCAGACCGCTTCACCGACGAGGTGCTGTCCTTCATCAGCGACGCGGACTAAGCGGCAATTTTTCACACTATCCCTGTGATGCATTCGAATCGCCCGAAAAGCGAAGCGCCATTTTTTAGAGATGGCTGATAGCTCGATTGCAGTTCCGGTAACTACGTTCCCCCATTCTGAGCGATCACCACTTTCGTCGATCGAGCCGAATCTTGTGCTGTATACGCGCTGTGTATCTTCCATACCTCGTTCTATCTGTCCGGTAGCTGGCAGAAAACACGTGCAACATCCAGAGGAAGGACTCACCACCAGTACTCCCTTTAATTGTAACTGTAACTGGTGAGAACCGAACGACAGTCCGGAACACACGTGTGAAAATCGACGAACAATTGTTTGTAAATTGGTGGCGTTTGCCAATCCATGGTGTTATCATTTCGTCAAGAGTCAGATGAAACGGATCGATTACTCGCGTTGAGCGACGGCGTCATCGCTATCGCCATCACGTTGTTGGTGCTCGAAATCACTGTTCCGGACATTCCGGTGGGAAGCCAGATTTCGGTTCTCCCTGATCTCATCCTCGAGCAATGGCACGAGTTCTTCGGCTTCGTCCTGAGCTTCCTTGTCATTGCGTCATACTGGGTCAACCACCGTCGCGTCTTCGTCCACATCGTGAAACACGACAGGGGAGTAGTGTGGCTCAATCTCTTGTTTCTCCTCATGGTCGCGTTCGTCCCGTTCGCCTCGAGCGTCTTTGCGACGTACCCAGGTCAGCTCGGAATCATGTTTCTGTCGGGCACGCTCGCACTTACCGGGTTCACTCTTGCACTCCTCTGGTCGTACGCGTCGTGGAAACAACTCGTTGAAGAAGGACTTGCGTCTCGAGCTGTGAAGATTCAAGCAGCTAGGTATCTCGCGTCCCCGTTTGTGTTTCTCCTGGCGATAATCGTCGCGGCGTTCGATCCCAGCTTCGGGATTCTGACGTGGCTCCTTTTGATTCCGATAAACGCCGCGCTCCAGTCACGACTTGCGGCGAATCTCGAAGAAGATGGCGTTTAATTGGACTTGGGCGCTACGCCCCTGCCTAAGGAGCGAACGGAGCAAGCCGTGGGCGAGTACGGTGAGGTAGTTCGTTGCCTCCAACGAGGTCGGTCAGCCTCGAGAATGTAGCCAGATGACTACACTGTTCAGTACTGGTCTCTGAGCCACTCAGCCGGATAGACCGCAGTCAACCCAGGTGTGTCAATGCGGAACTGCTGGGGTGGTGTCGTTTTCGCATACGTTTTGGTGACTCGAGGCGGCCCCTCGGGTGGATTGTTAAGCGCAGAGAGGACTTTGTGTCCATCGGCCTGCTTCATAACGATCCAGATGGCTTCTTCGGGTTCACAGGCAGCCATCTTATCGAAATCGGCGGGGACGGCACGGTGGACGTCGTTGTTGATCCGTTCGACTTCTGCTGTGATGACGATCTCTCCATCGCCATCAACACCAGCGAGGTCGAGACGATGGTTGCCATCGATGTCATAATAGGGGATAATCTCAGTCACCGTCGAATCAGGGTCATCAACGTAGGTGGCCTCGAGGTACTGTCGGGTAACTTCGATGCCGAAGACGTGTTGTGAGGACTCTTCGAGGTCGCCTTCTCCATGCCCGTAATCGACGCCCTGTCGGTAGCTCTCGCCAATGACTGTTCGTCCTTCAGGCGAGACGGAGTAGAGGCGATGAGGGTGATCTGCATCGTGGCGAAGGACGTCTGCTTCCAGCAGTGGGGCAATCGCTTCGGTATCGATTCCGACGTACTCCTGGAGGCGGATCATCGAGTCACGAAGCAAGTCGTACTCGAGTGGGTCACATCGGAGTTGCTGGGCGTTGTAGACCGTCTGTAAGAACAGTAGCTGTCGGTCGGTCCACGGGGATTCTTCTCGCTCTTCGGTCGTGAGTTTGAGGTTGATTTCACAGACGGGGATATCTGCAGGGTCGACTTCCTCGAGGGTGTGACAACAGGTAATTGCGCGTTTTATTCCCTCGATTGTGGGATCATAGCGGTTCCGACAGGATCGACAACAAAGGGCATGAATCTCCTCGTTGTAGTATACACACTCAGGCAATCGCTTTGAGTGTGGTAATAACGAGTCAACGCGCAGAGACTGGTCTTCTTCGGGCGTTTCATCATCGGTTGCAGTACCATCGGTCTGGTCGGCGAGAACCGGGTCTGATTCGTATGCCAGCCCTGCGTTGTCCCAGGTCTCGATAGACATGAGGTCGAACGCCGCTTTGAACGACTGGTACTGTTTGCCTTCAAGGGGTTGATCGCTTACTGGGTGGCCGGCCGGTGGGGTGAGTGAGCGTCCGAGGAATGGACGAGGTGCAGGTTCCCCGAACTCGGCGGCTGGGCGGACCAGCCACTCACCGTGACGCATTGCTGCAAGCCGTCGAGCAACTTTTTCGGGTGGCACATCGTCGGTAGCCAGCGCCTTTGGGAGGTCTGCTTCAATACTCACGTTGCCGACGACGAACGTGCCGATCTCGTTGAGCGCCTCTTCGTACGTCTGATTCGATGGATCGGCCGAACGGAGTTGGCCCGGAAACTGCACGCCCAACATGAGAGAGAGGCCGAACGAACGCCCCTGTGACAACAGTGTATCGACCAACTGTGTCGTTGCGACGTCTTTCGCTTCCTCGAGATACAGGTTGACTTGTGGTGATTCTCGAGTTTCGTCGCCGTCGCTTTCCTCAGTGCGTGCTTTAAGCGCAATCCAGAGATTCGAGAGCAACACCATCGTCAGGGCACGCTTTACTCGCTCTTCCATCCCACCAAAATCGAAGACGATTATGACATCTTCGTCGATAATCTCGGTAAAATCGAAGTAGGGGTCACGCTCTTCATCAGACTTGCCGATATCTTCGATCGAGATTTCACGCCCCACCCGAGGCTCCAGTTCGTTGGTCTCTCGAGCGTCGCCCGTGTGTTCTCCGTTTGTGACGTCTGTTTGTACAGACTCGTGGCCTCTGTGGTCTTCGTCGTCCCGGTCTGTTTGTGTGGTTTCTCGAGTAGCGTCTGTTTGGTTTTGAGGAGCGTCTCGGTCTGCGATTTGTGCGTCTGCCGTTTCCTCCTCTTCGGGAACGTAGACGTGATCGAACAACGGTGCGAGTCGGTCATCGGTGGCAATGGTCTCGACTCGAGCGACAGCCCCACCCAATACCATATTGAAGACGTCTCGATCACGCTCGAGTAAGCCCGCAAAATACGCGCTAAGGCGCTCATCGGATGTCGATGGTGGTGTCCGGTCACTCAGCGTCAGTTGCAATGCATCGTAGAGGTCTTTGTGAGAGACCGTCTCTGTGCCGTGAATCGGGTCGAATAACGCCCGGAGGTGATTTCGAATCGCCTTCGTGGACTCCGTTGCGCTATAATACTGTTCTTCACCCATCAACCCCGACAGAATCTCTTCATAATGGCCGGCGATGCGTGACCGCGCTTCCTCACGAGAGAGCCCTGCCTCGAGCAATGGTCTGATGGTGAATATCGAGAGTGCAGGAAGGGTCTTTGTCAGGTCGAAATACTGGACGTCACCGAGGCCCCCACGCCGCGCGTAGTGGGCCTCGAGCAATTCAGTGGCCGTTCCCCCACCTTTGTAATCGAACAGGATCTCTGGGCCTGTTGTGGCCTCGACGTTCGAAAGGAGGGCAGTCGTTGTGAGGACGGACTTTCCAGAGCCCGTATCGCCGATGACGATCAGATGTCGATCCTGGAGCGCAGGTGGCAACACAAACGGTTGTGAGTGGGGCTGGCGATCATCGGTCAACGGAACGCACAGTGCTTGCCCAACTCCAGAATAGCGGTCCAATATCTGTGGTGGTGGCAATGGAAGTCCCGTCCGCTCTGAGTGTCGTGCCTCGAGTGCCCGTTGGCCATGGCCAGTCAATCCAACGCCATCGAGTAAGCAAACAGTAGGGAGTTCTGCAGTCGACATAACCAATCCCCGGCTCTCGTATGCTCTCCATGGTGGTCGGTTTTTGAGTGTATCGTAGGTTATCTCGTTACAAACCCGGTCAGTGAGTTGCTTGTATATCGTGCTGCCAGGTGGCAGAGATTGGTTGTGGAGATCATCATCAGTAACGACGTGGCCGTAAATCTCGTGAAACGCCCCACTGAGGTGATCGAACGCCCCGGAGAGTTGGTGGGCGGTTTCTTTTGCTCTCTGTGGATTCTCCCTCGAGAGTGTAACCGCTCGAATTGATACCTGAAACGGATGTCGGTGATCCCGACGCGTGAGTGACTCGAGTCGATCTCGATAGGCCGGTGTGGGTTCGACTGTCTCAGGGTCTTTTGGCTCCGTACCCGAAAACATGAAATCGGCTATCTTGTCCCCTGTCGTGACTATCCCGCCCTCGAGTTCGATCTGATAGGAATCGGCCGTTGACTGAACAGAGCCTGCAGGACGACAGATAACCTGATACATAACCGGCACAGCCGCCTCACACAACGTCTCTATGAGCGTCGCCAGTGGCACCCGTCGCGACTCGTGTGTATGTTGTTCAGGCTGGGCTGTCTCCATCCCTGTGGGCAATACCTCTTCGAACGTCTTGAACGAAGTCAGCCAATCTCGACCCAGGTGGGCATGCCCGCGATATTCGACGCCAGCTACGTATGGTGGATCTTCGTCTCTATCTGGGTCTATCGTGGGTTCGCTACTGGAACGTGAGCTCGAGGCCGGCCTCGATTTTGGTTGGTCCAATGTTGCTTCCAGGGCGTCTTCGAGACACCGTGGATGCCACTGCACCTGCATGAGTTCATACGAATTCGGCAGGCACGTCCGACAAATCGCCTCGAGATCATCGAGAAACGCTTCGTCTGTCGTCCCGACAAGATAGCGAATACTCGTATCTGATCTCCCATCAGCAACGAGCAGCCACTCGACAAGCGGTGCCTTAGCCCTCCCTCGAAGTGTATTCCAGAGCCCGCTCTTTGTGGCTGCTTCCAATCGACTGTAAAGCAACTCCATCGCCTGTGCCACCGCCGATACATTGAGCGCCTTCGTCGACGGCCGTATCTCGAGATACGTTCGCAACTCTGTGTCGGATTTGGACGTCGATTCTGGCGTATCCAGTAGTTCGGGATCGCTTTCGGCCTGCTTTGTTTGGCTCTTTGAATTGTCCTCAGTCAACAACGTATCCGTCGTCTTCGAGTCTGTCTCTCCTTTCGAGACCGATTTTCTCGCTACAGCTACATTTGCATCTGTCTCGATCTCTGTATCCGCAGACGGAGAAGTCGATTCACTATCTGGTGGCGGTGTGTGTTTTTCTGTCGCCATTGATACTCAAATACGGAGACCCAAAGCGACTGCATCACCACTCACGAGAGCGAGATCGCCTCACTCGAGGAACTCCAATATACCGTAACTAGAGTCCTTCGTAATAAGTGTCTATTCGACTCCATTGAACTGTCTTAACTCTCGACAGACGCGCTGAAGCGTGTGCTATGTGGGCATGCTATGAGGTTTATTATTTGATGGATTGTCGGGTAGAGTTACAGGCTTGCTCGAGTCAATTCGTTTGAAAGCCCTCGACCGCTCAACTCGCGCGGCCCACGCTGTGCGCTTCGTCTCACTTCGTTCGACTGCAGTGCTTCCGGAGCCGGGCTTCGCCCACCGGTCGGCCCCTTTCGATCCCACAGTTGACATTCTGGCCAATTCTTTGATTTCAGACGTATCTACTTGTTTTTCTCGCTGATGCTGAGTTATGGGTAAGAGACAGGACTTCAGGCGCGGGAGGAGGTCAACTGCCTGTAGAATACGACGAAAGCCCCTGGTACCCTCGAGCCCCGCGACTCGCCCCCATCTATGCACAAGCTATGTGCATGAGTCGAAAACGTTATTGGCCTGTGTGCAGAACTTGCACATACAATGAGCACAAGTGACGGGCCTCGACGTGTCCATTTCCAGTCTCCGGAGTACCTCGTTGAGCGATTGGATGCTGTCGCTAGCCTTTTCGATAAAGACCGAACGGACCTACTCGTGGAAGCCATCCGCGAGTATCTGGAGGATACAGCGGAGAGTGAAACGTTCCAAGATCTAGTTGCCGAGCGGTACTACGACGACCAACTTGAGTTCGAGACAGTCAAACAGCTAGTCGGCGCAGAAACCGCACAGCGCCTTCGCCTCCTCAAAGCAGACTTAGAGAGTGAACCGTTCGATCTTGCGCCACCGGATGATTTCGACATCTATGCTGGTGATACCACAACAGTAGATCCTACGAGCGCGTCTGACACGTCTAGTGAGCAATGAGCGGCGGGTTACGACTTCGAACAGTAGTCGCCGATACCAGCACCCTTGTGAGTCTCGCTGTTCCTCGTGCCGATGAACGATACGATACAGATACGTCACCGGATCCACTCCAGTATCTGCTTACCTCGTGTGAGGTTCTCGTTCCACCAGAAGTCGTTTCAGAACTCCGTGATCTCGCTCAGTACCACGATATTCACGGAGCGGCAGCGACGAACGTTCTCGCTGCTCGAGACTATTACACTGTCGAGGACCCGTACGAACGATCGGACACGCCTGAGTCACGTCCAACGTTTGGGCTCGATGATGGCGAAACGGACGGTATTGTGCTTGCGAACGCGGTTGCGGCCGATGGCTTCCTGACTGACGAGTTCGGCGGGACGAACTTCGCGCTCGTGCACGCCGTACTCACCGGCCCACGAATCATCCCTACACCCCGGCTCATCTGTGACTATGCCCGCAACGGGTATATGAGCCATACAGAGGCACGAACGCTTATCGAGTCAATCAGTCCGCATCGAAGCTGGGAAAACAGTCCCTATGTGAATCAACTTCTTACTCTGCTAGAGTGAACCGCCTCGGGGTCGAGCCCCGAGGCACTCGCCTTGCCTATCTGTAGATCTTCTCAGCCGCACACTATACTGCTGACAGAAAACCCCTGGCGCCCTCGAGTCCCGCGTCTGGCGAGACGCAAGCGTCTCGATGGCCTTCGCTCGTTGACTCGCGAATATCTCGCTGTGTGCCTCACTCCGTTGCGGTGCTTGCGTCATCGGGGTTCCTCGAGCAACGGAAGACGCTTCGCGACTTCCGAGCATCGCGAACGCAAACGTTCGCTCAGCGCGTCAGCCCCCTTTCGATCCCACCCACGTGGACTAATCAGCTGGCTGTCGAAGGAGGTTGTTCCCTGCTCAATGACGGCACGTCCCGCTCGCCGCTTCTGTCCTCCACTCACTCTCGCTCTTCGGGTGCCAGTATTAAGCGCGCTTTCGGTCATCGCTCGCGCTCAGACGCGAAAACGGCTTAAAACTGGCCGCTCGCTCCGATTGAAGCGCCGCGCGTTACTGGTTGGATCTGTCATCGGCGCGTCTCGCTCGCGCCCTGACGGGCGCTTGCGAAGGCGCGAGCGAGACGCGTGTGATGGATGAGTTGGACAGCGAGAGAGCCAGGGCTGGAGAGTCGTGGTGTCGGAAAGACGCCGAGTGAGCGCCTTTGGACGTATAATCCAATGTCTAGTAAGCAATCAGTTAATAAGGTCGTTTCGGTCGATGAACAGGCGTACGAGCAGGAAGCGGGTCAAGCGGAGCATGAGGACATCGTCGACGAGACTCCGGAGTTCCGGGCTACGGTGGAGATGGAGATTCAGGCGAAGGTCGATGCAAACCACCCAGAGGGGATGGTCGACACGAGCGAAGATCGGATCTATGGCGTGACCCTGGCCCAGGAAGAGCGCATTCGAGCCAGAGAGGAAGAACTCGAGCGAATCAGTGTACAGGCAGCGTTCGGTCGACAGGAGGGACGAGCAGAGCGAACGAGAGCAGTGGTTGAACAGAGGTATCGTGATCAGCGGCCAGTCAAGGAAGTCGATCCTCGGGAGAAACTCGAGAGGGGGCAGTTGGGCCAGGTCAATCGGCAGGCACAGCGGTTGGCAGCGGACGTCAACGGTGGGTACACGAGAGCGGTCATCGGAAAGCGGATTGCCAGTCGGTTTCTCGAGGGCGCGGACATGTTCGAGGCGGTGATGGATACGAAAGAAGAGATGCAGCATGAGGCTGGGACGATCGTGCCGATTGGGAGACTCGAGTCGATCAGGCGAGGCGAGGTCAGTGTCGAGGGTCGTGTGATCGAGTTGTGGGAACCCTCGAGTCCAGCGATTCAACAGGTTGGGTTGCTTGAAGACGAAACTGGGCGAACGAAGTTTACGATCTGGGCGAAGAGCAATCAGACGATGGTGCAGGAAGGTGAGTGGGTGCGGTTCAGGGCGGCAGCGAAGAACTGGTACAATGGACGGTGCTCGATTGCGTTGACCCATTGGTCGGAAATCGTATTCCCAGAGCGCGGCCGCTGGTGGGAATAGGCCCGTAGCGGACTCTTTTTATTGGTGCCCGATCACCCACTACCCACTG